>JBBINS010000268.1:0-2031 GCA_037443765.1 Gammaproteobacteria bacterium | reverse complement strand
GCCGCCGGCGCCGCCGCCGCGGGCTTGGCGTCGAGCGCGCGCACGACGTCCTGCTTCGTGACGCGGCCCTCGCGTCCGGAGCCCGCGATGGTCGCCGGGTCCACCTGCTTCTCCTCGACGATCCGGCGCGCGGCCGGGCCGAGCTTCGCGCCCTCGCCCTTCGCGGCGCCGGCGGACGGCGCCGGCGCCTCGGTCGCCTTGGCGGTCGCGGCGGCACCCGCCTCGATGACCGCGAGCAGCGTTCCGGACGTCACGGTCGCCCCGGCCGCGACCTTGAGCTCGCGGAGCACGCCCGCGACCGGCGCCGGCACCTCGAGCACGACCTTGTCGGTCTCGAGGTCGGCGAGGTTCTCGTCGCGCCCGACGGCGTCGCCAGGCTGCTTGTGCCAGGCGACGAGCGTCGCGTCGGCCACCGACTCGGGCAGCTGCGGGACCCGCACTTCGATCGTCATGAGGTCTTCCTGATCGTCTTGATTCGTTCGGCCGGCGCGCTGCGCGGCGAGAGCAGCCGCGTCGTGTCGCGGCCGGTGTCCTCGGTGGCGCTGGCGTGCAGCGCCGCCCTGACCAGCGTTTCCTGCTGCTGGTCGTGCAGGCTGTGGATGCCGGCGGCGGGCGCCGCTGCGCCGGCGCGGCCGGCGTAGAGCAGCAGGTCGACGGTCGACAGCGGCTCCTGCAGCCGGTGGCGGATCTGGTACCAGGCGCCCTGGTTCTGCGGCTCCTCCTGGCACCAGACGATCTCGTGCGCGTTCGGGTAGCGCGCGAGCGTCGCCTCGTACTCGTAGCCGGGGAACGGATAGAGCTGCTCGAGGCGCACGATCGCGACGTCCTTGATGCCGTCCTTGCGCCGCCGGTCCAGGAGCTCGTAGTAGACCTTGCCGCTGCAGAACACGACGCGGCGCACGGCCGCAGGGTCGAGCGGATCGACCTCGTCGATCAGCGTCCGGAAGCCGCCGTTCGCGAGCTCCTCGAGCGCCGAGACCGCGAGCTTGTGCCGGAGCAGGCTCTTCGGCGTCATGACGATCAGCGGCTTGCGCAGCGGCCGCACCATCTGCCGGCGCACCATGTGGAACATCTGCGCCGGCGTGGAGGGCACGCAGACCTGCATGTTCCACTCGGCGCACAGCTGCAGGAAGCGCTCGAGGCGCGCCGAGGAATGCTCCGGGCCCTGGCCCTCGTAGCCGTGCGGCAGCAGCAGCGTGATGCCGGACAGCCGGCCCCACTTCGCCTCCCCGGAGCTGATGAACTGGTCGATGATCACCTGGGCGCCGTTGACGAAGTCGCCGAACTGGCCCTCCCAGATCACCAGCACCTCGGGCGAGGTGGTCGCGAAGCCGTACTCGAAGCCGAGCACCGCCTCCTCCGACAGCACCGAGTCGGTGGCGCGAAAGCGCGTCGCGCGGGCGATGTGCTCGAGCGGCGTATAGATGCGGTCGGTCCCCTGGTCGTGCAGCACCGCGTGGCGGTGGAAGAACGTGCCGCGGCCGACGTCCTGGCCGGTCAGGCGCACGCCGTAGCCCTGGTCGACCAGGGTCGCGTAGGCGAGCGTCTCGGCCGCGCCCCAGTCGAGCGGCGCCTCGCCGGCGAGCATCCTCGCGCGGTCCTCGTAGATCCGCGCGACGCGCGGGTGCAGCGTGAAGTCCGCCGGGAACTGCACGAGCCGCGTGCCGAGTTCCTTGAGGCGCCCGAGCTCGACGCCGGTGACGAACTCCTCGGCCGGGTCGGCCGCGAGGTGCGTCGACCAGTCGACGGTGTACTTGTTGCCGATCAGGCCGAGCGCGGCGCGCGCCTGCGGCTTGCCCTCGTCGAGGCCGGTGCGGTACGCCTCGACCATGCGCTCCGCGTCGCCGGCCGCGAGCACGCCTTCGGCGGCGAGCCGCTCGGCGTAGAGCTGCCGCGTCGTCGGGTGCTTGCGGATCGTCTGGTACATCACCGGCTGCGTCGCCGCCGGCTCGTCGGCCTCGTTGTGGCCGTGGCGGCGGTAGCAGACGAGGTCGATGACGACGTCCTTGTGGAACTTCATGCGGTAGTCGA
>JBBINS010000267.1:0-2069 GCA_037443765.1 Gammaproteobacteria bacterium | reverse complement strand
GAGCCCACCGCCTCGCTCTCGTCCTCGGCGAGCACGCGGATGATCTCGTCGCGCTCCTCGGCGGTGACGTTGAACATCTTCTGGTAGAGGTCGAGCGTGTCGCGATCCATCGGCTCCGCCGCGAGCCGCGCGTCGATGAGGTCGCTCTCGAGGTAGCGGACGCCCTTCTTGAGCCACGCCTTGTAGGGGTGGCGCGCCTTCAGCACCTGGTCGACGCGCTTCGAGTCGAGGAGCTCGCCGGTCTGCAGGTCGAGCGCGAGGATCTCGCCGGGGCCGAGCTTGCCCTTCCGGACCACGTCCTCGGCGTGGTAGTCCCAGACGCCGATCTCCGAGGCGACGGTCAGGTGCCGGTCGCGCGTGATGACCCAGCGGGCGGGCCTGAGGCCGTTGCGGTCGAGGGTGCACGCGGCGTACCGCCCGTCGGTCAGCACGATGCCGGCCGGGCCGTCCCAAGGCTCCATGTGGGGCGCGTAGAACTCGTAGAAGGCGCGCAGGTCCGGATCGATCGTGTCGACGGTCTGCCAGGCCGGCGGGATCAGGATCCGCATCGCGTGCAGCACGTCGAGGCCGCCCATCAGCAGCACCTCGAGCATGTTGTCGAGCGTCTGCGAGTCGGAGCCGGTCAGCGACACGAGTGGCTGGATGTCCGAGAGGTCCGGCAGGAACGGCGAGCGGAACAGCGGCCCGCGCGCGACCGCCCACTGGCGGTTGCCCGAGATCGTGTTGATTTCGCCGTTGTGCGCGAGGAAGCGGTACGGGTGCGCGAGCCGCCACTGCGGCAGCGTGTTGGTCGAGAAGCGCTGGTGGAACACGGCGACCGAGCTCTCGAGTCGCGCGTCGGCGAGGTCCGGGTAGAACTCGGTCAGGTGCTGGGGCATCACCATGCCCTTGTAGACGAGCGTGCTCGCCGACAGCGACGGCATGTAGTAGACGGGGTCCTTGTGCTCAAGCGCCTTCTCGGTGCGCCGCCGCGCGAGGAACAGCCGCCGGTTGAAGCTCGCCTCGTCGATGTCGTCGAGGCAGGTGACGAACACCTGCTCGATGCGCGGCAGCGTCCGCAGGGCCTCGGCGCCGCAGGCGTCCGGGTGGGTCGGCACCTTGCGCCAGCCCGCGACCACGAGCCCCTCGCGGCGGATCTGCGCCTCGAGCGTCGCCTTGGCGCGCTGCGCGGCGTCGTCGTAGGTCGACAGGAACGCGATGCCGGTCGCGAACCGCAGCCCCAGCGTGAGGCCGGCCTCGGCCGCGACCGCGCGCAGGAAGCGCTCCGGCTTCTTGAGCAGCAGCCCGCAGCCGTCGCCGGTCTTGCCGTCGGCCGCGACGGCGCCGCGGTGGGTCAGCCGGTTGAGCGAGCCGATCGCGGTCCGGACCAGCCAGTGGCTGGGCTGGTCGTCGAGGTTGGCGATCAGCCCGAAGCCGCAGCTGTCGCGCTCGTGCGCCGGGTGATAGAGGCCGGCGGGGTCGTGGCCCCCGTTCGCGAGCGCCTCGGCGCTCGTCGGCAGGCCGCCCGGGGCGGCCGCGGTATCGTTGTCCATCCCCGGTCCTCGCGCCCGTGCCGCGGGCGTCTCGAAAGTGACGCCCGACTATGAAGACGGGTGAAGCCCGGGTCAATGCTGCGTCGCAGCATCGATGCTGCATAGCAACATTACTTATTGCTGATGGCGTCCGTGAGTTCCGGTCGCCCGGGCGTCAGCCGTTCAGCGCGCACCGTCCTCGCCGGTCGCCGTCAGGAGCCGGTCGCGGGGTACGGGATCGAGCCGGAGCGGCCGAGCGCCGCGGTCTGCCGGGGCGGCGCGTCGAATCTGCGCGGCCGCACGCCCACCCGGCCAGCGACGTCGCGCGGCCGCACCGGTCGCGCCCTTCAGGACCCCGACGCGGAGGTCCGCGTGGCTGCCGACCGGCGCGCCGTCGACGACCGCGACCGCGATCGCGATCGCGATCGCGACCGGGTTGAATTTGGCGACCCGCGCGCCGACGGGGTTACGGGCGCCGCGCGCCGCCGCGGTGACTCAGTCCGGCGCCCGCTGGGCGCGGCCGGCTACCCACGCGATAAGCCCGGACATCAGGAAGAA
>JBBINS010000266.1:0-2083 GCA_037443765.1 Gammaproteobacteria bacterium | reverse complement strand
CGGGCGCGCGAGCGGCGAGGAGGATTTCGCGGGCCTGCGGTCGTTCCGCGTCGGCGACCCGCCGCGCCGCATCGCGTGGAAGGCGTGGGCGCGCGGCGGAGCACTGGTCGTCAAGGAGTACGTCGGCGCGGCGCGCGCACCGGTCCTGTTCGACCTCGCCGCCGCGCGCGGCCGCGACCTCGAGGCACGCCTCGCGCGGCTCGCGCGCTGGGTCGTCGACGCCGAGGAACTCGGCGACCGCTACGGCGTCCGGCTGCCGGACGGCGAGACCGGCCCCGGCGCGGGGCTCGCGCACCGCAACCGGTGCCTGGCGAGGCTCGCGACGTTCGCGCTGCCGGGCGACACGCCTTGAAGCGCTCGCCCGGCCTCGAGCGGATGATGGTCACCTCCGGCGCGCTCGCGCTCTCGCTCGCGCCGCACGTCGGCCACCTGCCGTTCTGGGTGACCGCGGCATTCGCCGGCGTGGCGCTCTGGCGGCTCCTCGCCGAGCAACGCGGCTGGGCGCTGCCGCCGCGCAGCGTGCGCGTCGCCGCGGCACTCGCCGCGACGGTCGCGGTGTTCGCCGGCTACCGGACCCTCAACGGCCTCGACGCGGGCACGGCGCTGCTGTCGGTGATGGCCTGCCTCAAGCTGCTCGAGACGCGCGCGCCGCGCGACCATGCGGTGCTGGTGTTCGTCGGCTACCTGCTGTGCCTCGCGACGCTGCTGTACGAGCAGTCGTTCGCGCGCCTCGGCTACGTGCTCGCCGCGGCCTGGCTGCTGACCGCCGCGCTCGCGCGCGTGCACCGGCCGGTCGAGGCCAACACGGCGGTGCGTCCGTTCCGGCTCGCGGCGCGGCTGCTCGCGCTCGGGCTGCCGCTCGCGGTCGTGCTGTTCCTCTTCATGCCGCGGCTCGAGGGTCGGCTCTGGGCCCTGCCCACGGGCGCGCCCCGGCACACGACCGGCATGTCCGACGAGATGAGCCCCGGCGACGTCGCCGAGCTCGGGCTCTCGGACGACCCCGCCTTCCGCGCCTGGTTCGGCGGGCCGCCGCCGCCCGCCGAGCAGCGCTACTGGCGCATGCTGGTGCTCGAGGACTTCGACGGCCGCCGGTGGAAGCGCGACGCGACCAGCGCCGACCTCGCGGCGCCCGAGATCGCGCCGGGCGGCGCGCGCTACGACTACCGGATCGTGCTCGAGCCGACCGGCCGCGAGTGGCTCGCCGGCCTCGACACCGTCGTCGACTGGCCGGCGGACCAGGTCGCGCGCAGCCGCGCGACGACTCTGGTCCGCGTCGACCCGCGGCTCGCCGAGCGCCTGCCCGTCACGGCGCCGTTCAGCTACGCGCTGCGCTCCGCGGTCGAGGCCGCCGTGATGCCGGCGGCGCTGCCACCGGACCTGCTGCGGCGCGACCTGCAGCTGCCGGCGGGCCGCGCGCCGCGGGCGCGCGCGCTCGCCGTCGAGCTGCGCGCCCAGAGCCGCGACGAGCGCGAGTTCATCGGCCGCGTGCTCGAGCGTTTCCGGCGCGAGGCCTTCGAGTACACGCTCGAGCCGCCGGCGCTCGGCGCCGAGCCGGTCGACGAGTTCCTGTTCGGGACGCGGCAGGGCTTCTGCGAACACTACGCCTCCGCCTTCGCCGTGCTGATGCGCGCCGCCGGCATCCCGGCGCGGGTCGTCGCCGGCTACCAGGGCGGCGAGCTCAACGCCTACGGCGGCTACCTGCTGGTCCGGCAATCGAGCGCGCACGCGTGGAACGAGGTCTGGCTCGCCGGATCGGGCTGGGTGCGCGTCGACCCGACGGCCGCGGTCGCCCCGGAGCGCATCCGCCGCGGCGGCCTGCCGCCGGGGCTCGCGACCGGCGTCGGCGAGCGGCTGTTCGGGGAGATCGCGTGGCTCGGCCGCGCGCGCGCGATGTGGGACGCGGCGCGCACCGCGTGGACCGACGCGGTCGTCAATTTCGACGCCGACCGCCAGCAGCGCCTGCTCGACAGGCTCGGCCTCGGCCGGCGCAGCTGGCAGGGCCTCGCGATCGCGCTCGCCGCGGGCTTCGCGCTCGCCGCGCTCGCCCTCGCCGCCTGGCTCGCCTTCGAGCTGCGGCCGAAGC
>JBBINS010000265.1:0-2110 GCA_037443765.1 Gammaproteobacteria bacterium | reverse complement strand
GCGGCGTGGCGGCGGTGAGCGCGCCGATCTATCGGCCGGACCTGCCGCCGTGGCCGGCGACCGGCGCGCAGCGGATCCGCGGCCGGGGTCGAGACAGCGGCGAGCGCGTGCTGGCGATCGGCGAGGACGAGCGCTCGGCACCCCGTGACCGGCGGCCGGCAGGCGCCGGGCGGCACGGCGCGGAGGACGCCGGGGAGGATGCGGTGACCGACAACCCGACCGAGGGACCGATGCAGTGCATCCGCAGCTGCGTCGAGGCGCTCTTCGCCGGCGATGCCGCGGCGTTTACGGCGCAGTGGGTGTACCCGGCCTGCTTCTGGATCGACGCGCGATGGTTCGCGTGTGACGACGAGGCGGCGCTCGGCGCGTTCCAGGGCCGGCTCCTGCGGGCGCGGCTCGAGCGCGGGATCGCCGGCGGCCGGATCCTGATGCTGCGGGTCGATCCGGTCAGCGAGACCGTCGCCCTCGTGCATGCGCTCGTCAGCGAGCGGCGCGCCGACGGCGGCCCGGTCCGCGAGGTCGAGTCGCTCTACACGACGGTGCGCACGTCCGACGGCTGGCGTGTCGCCAGCGTGATCGCGAAATGACCCCACGCCGCGCCGCCGCAAGAAAAAAGACGGCGGGCCGATCGGGTCGGTCCGCCCTGCAGCGGGTTCCGTCATCGCGCTAGGGGGACGCGATCGGCGATCCGGACCCCGGGGCCATCGGCACCGCCGGGGCGGACTTGAGCGCGCGCCGGCGAGCGCCGGCGCCCGGTCGCTATACTCGCCGACCCCATGACCACCGCGGACGATCCTTGACCGCCACCGCGCCACCGCCGGGCCCCGCCCCGCTCCGCGCCGTCCTCGTGCACGCGCCGTTCGCCCGCTTCCTCGCCGGCCGCTTCGCAGGCTCGCTCGCCGTGCAGATGCAGACGGTCGCCGTCGGCGTGCAGGTCTACGGGCTGACCCACGATCCGTTCGACCTCGGGCTGATCGGCCTGTCGCAGGTCGTGCCGTTCCTGCTGTTCGTGCTGATCGCCGGGCACGCGGCCGACCGCCTCAGTCGCAAGCGGATCGTGGTCGGCTGCTTCGTGCTGCTGCTCGGCTGCTCGGTCGCGCTCGCCGCGCTCACGCACGCGGGCCTCAAGACCGCGTGGCCCGTGTTCGCGGTGATGGTCGTCTTCGGCGCCGCACGCGCGGCGATGGCGCCGGCGAGCCAGGCCTTGATGCCGAACCTCGTGCCGCTGCCGCTGTTCGGCAACGCCGTCGGCATCAACTCCGGACTCTTCCAGGTCGCGACGATCGCGGGCCCCGCGGTCGGCGGCGCGCTGTATGCCTACGCCGGGCCCGGCGCGGTCTACGGCGCGGTCGCGGCACTGCTCGCGGGCTCGGTCGTCGCGACGGCCGCGATCGCGGCGCCGCCGCAGGAGCCGCCGAAGGAGTCCGCCACCTGGCACACGCTCGTTGAGGGCCTGCGCTTCGTGTGGCGCCGTCACAGCCTGCTCGGCGCGATCTCGCTCGACCTCTTCGCGGTGCTGTTCGGCGGCGCGACCGCGCTGCTGCCCGCCTATGCGACCGACGTGCTGCACGTCGGCGTCGAGGGGCTCGGCTGGTTGCGCGCCGCGCCCGGCATCGGCGCGGCGGCCATGGCGGCCGCGCTCACCGCGCGGCCGATCAGCCGCCACGCCGGCCGCGCGATGTTCGCCGGCGTCGCCGTGTTCGGGGTCGCGACGATCGTGTTCGGGCTGTCGCACCGCTTCGCGGTGTCGCTCGTCGCGCTCGCCGTGCTCGGCGCCGCCGACATGATCAGCATCTTCGTCCGCCACCTGCTCGTGCAGCTCGAGACGCCCGACGCGATGCGCGGCCGCGTCGGCGCCGTCAGCTGGATGTTCATCGGCGCGTCGAACGAGCTCGGCGAGTTCGAATCGGGCCTGACGGCAGCCTGGTGGGGCGTGATCCCGGCCGTCGTGGTCGGCGGCGCGGCGACCCTCGTCGTCGCGTTCCTCTGGACGCGCTGGTTTCCGGAGCTGCGGCGGCTCGACCGGTTCGCGGGGAGTTGACGGCGCGGGCCGGCCTGTATATTCATCAGGGGTATCCCGTTAGCTCCAGCTCGATGCTGGAACGGGATT
>JBBINS010000264.1:0-2146 GCA_037443765.1 Gammaproteobacteria bacterium | reverse complement strand
CCCGCGCGCGGCGCCGGCCGCGAGCCCGGCGGCGCTGCGCACCGGCCGCACCGAGCAGCGCGTCGCCATGACGCGGCTGCGTGCCCGGATCGCCGCGCGGCTGGTCGAGGCCCAGGCGACCCAGGCACTGCTGACCACCTTCAACGAGGTGGACATGAAGGCGCTCAACGAGGCGCGCGCCCGCTACAAGGACCGCTTCGAGAAGGCGCACGGCGTGCGGCTCGGCTTCATGTCGTTCTTCGTCAAGGCCGCGGTCGAGGCGCTGCGCCGGTTCCCGAGCGTGAACGCCTACGTCGACGGCACCGACATCGTCTACCACGACTATTACGACGTCGGCGTCGCGGTCTCGACCGATCGCGGCCTGATCGTGCCGGTGCTGCGCGACGCGGACCTGATGAGCGCCGCCGACGTCGAGCGCGCCATCGGCGCCTACGCGGCCAAGGCGCGCGACGGCACCATCACGCTCGAGGAGCTCACCGGCGGCACGTTCTCCATCACCAACGGCGGCGTGTTCGGCTCGCTGCTGTCGACGCCGATCGTCAACTCGCCGCAGAGCGCGATCCTCGGCATGCACAAGGTGCAGGAGCGCCCGGTCGTCGTCGACGGCCAGGTCGTCGTCCGGCCGATGATGTACCTCGCGCTGACCTACGACCACCGCATCATCGACGGCCGCGAGGCCGTGCAGTTCCTCGTCACGATCAAGGACTGCCTCGAGGATCCGACGCGCCTGCTGCTGCAGGTCTGACCCGCACGGGAACGAAATCATGAGCGACAGCTACGACGTCATCGTCATTGGCGGCGGCCCGGCGGGCTATCCGGCCGCGATCCGCGCGGGGCAGAACGGCCTCAAGGTCGCCTGCATCGACGAGTGGAAGAACCGCGACGGCAGCTACGCCTTCGGCGGCACGTGCCTGAACGCGGGCTGCATCCCGTCGAAGGCGCTGCTCGAGTCCTCCGAGCTCCTGCACCGGGCGCGCGAGGAGTTCGCGGCTCACGGCATCCGGATCGGCGACGCGACGATGGACGTCGCACAGATGCAGAAGCGCAAGGCCGGCATCGTCAAGGCCTCGACGCAGGGCATCCTCGCGCTGTTCAAGTCGGCCAAGGTCACGGGCCTCGCGGGCCACGGCCGGCTGCTCCCCGGCCGCAAGGTCGAGTACACCGCGGGCGACGGCACGGTCTCGGTGCTCGAGGCCAAGCACGTCGTACTCGCGTCGGGCTCGGACCCGATGCCGCTGCGGTCCGTGCCGTTCGACGGCACCGTCGTGCTCGACAGCTGGGGCGCCCTCGACCTGCCGGCGGTACCGAAGCGGCTCGGCGTCATCGGTGCCGGCGTCATCGGCCTCGAGCTCGGCAGCGTCTGGCGGCGGCTCGGCAGCGAGGTCGCCGTGCTCGAGGCGCTCGAGTCGTTCCTGCCGATGGCCGACGGCGCGGTCGCCAAGGAGGCGCTCAAGCACTTCAGGAAGCAGGGCCTCGACATCCGGCTCGGCGCCAAGGTCACGGGCGCCACGGTCGCGAACGGCGTCGCGAGCCTTGCCTACGCGGACCCGGCCGGCAGCCACACGCTCGAGGTCGACCGCGTCGTGGTCGCGATCGGTCGGCGGCCGCACACCGAGGGACTGCTCGCCGAGGGCACCGGCGTGCAGCTCGACGAGCGCGGCTTCGTCCGCGTCGACGACGAGTGCCGCACCGGCGCCGAGGGCGTCTACGCGGTCGGCGACTGCGTGCGCGGGCCGATGCTCGCGCACAAGGGCAAGGAGGAGGGCGTCATGGTCGCCGACCTGATCGCCGGCCGCTACGGCGAGGTCAACTACCGCACGATCCCGTCGGTGATCTACACCGCGCCCGAGATCGCGTGGGTCGGCCAGACCGAGGAGCAGGTCAAGGCCTCGGGCCGCCCGTACAAGACCGGCGTGTTCCCGTTCCTCGCCAGCGGCCGCGCCCGCGCGATGGAGGCGACCGCGGGCTTCGCCAAGATCGTCGCCGGCGCGGACGACGACGAGATCCTCGGTGTGCACATCATCGGCCCGATGGCCGGCGAGCTGATCGCCGAGGCCGTGCTCGCGATGGAGTACTCGGCGAGCACCGAGGACCTGCAGCGCACGATCCACGCGCACCCGACGCTGTCGGAGGCGCTGCACGAGGC
>JBBINS010000263.1:0-2215 GCA_037443765.1 Gammaproteobacteria bacterium | reverse complement strand
CCAAAGTCGTGCACGTCGGCCAGGAAGTCGAGGTCATGGTGCTCGACATCGACGAGGAGCGCCGCCGCATCAGCCTCGGCCTCAAGCAGTGCAAGCCGAATCCGTGGAAGGAGTTCTCGGAGAACTACAACCGCGACGACCGCGTCTCGGGCCAGATCAAGTCGATCACCGACTTCGGCATCTTCATCGGCCTCTCCGGCGGCATCGACGGCCTCGTGCATCTCTCGGACATCTCCTGGGACGTGCCCGGCGAGGAAGCCGTGCGCAACTACCAGAAGGGCCAGACGGTCGAGGCGGTGGTGCTGTCGATCGACCCGGAGCGCGAGCGCATCTCGCTCGGCGTCAAGCAGATGGCGAAGGACCCGTTCTCGGCGTTCATCGCCCAGAACCCGAAGGGCAGCATCGTCAAGGGCTCGGTCCGCGAGGTGGACGCCAAGGGCGCCATCATCGACCTCGGCGGCGGCATCGAGGGCTACCTCAGGGCCTCCGAGCTCGCGCGCGACCGCGTCGAGGACGCGCGCACCGTGCTCAAGGCGGGCGACGAGGTCGAGGCGAAGTTCACCGGCGTCGACCGCAAGTCGCGCGCGATTGCGCTCTCGATCAAGGCCAAGGACATCCACGAGGAGCAGGAGGCGATGCAGGCGTATCGCACCGACGCGCCGACCGGGACCAGCCTCGGCGACCTCCTGAAGGAGCAGCTCTCGGAGCGCGACAACTAGAAGCAGAGCGGGCGGCGGGCCGCGACGGCCCGCCGCCCGGTTTCCCCGGCCCGACGACTAGACCCCGGACGCCTGCATGACCAAGTCCGAACTGATCGAGATCATCACCGCGAAGCAGAAGCACCTGCCGGCGAAGGACGTGGAGCTCGCGGTCAAGCAGATCCTCGAGATCATGAGCGACGCGCTCGCGACCGGCGAGCGCATCGAGATCCGCGGCTTCGGCAGCTTCGCGCTGCACTTCCGGCCGCCGCGCCAGGGCCGCAACCCGAAGACCGGGGAGGCGGTGGCGCTCTCGGGCAAGCACGTGCCGCACTTCAAGCCCGGCAAGGACCTGCGCGAGCGCGTCAACGACGGCCAGCACTTCCCGATCCGCGAGTAGCGGCGCCGCGACGGCGCTGCGTGCTAGATTGCGGCGCGGTCTCCCGATCGGTGCGCCATGCTCCGCCGCCTCACGATTGCCTTCTTCCTCGTGCTGCTCGCGCTCTTCTGCGCGGGCTTCGTGCGCCTGAACGGCGCCGCCACCCGGGTCGACCTGTTCCTCGTCGTGCTGCCCGCGACCGTGGGCCAGGCGCTCGTGGTCGCGTTCCTCGCGGGCTTCGCGACCGGGGTCGCGGGCGCGCTCCTCTGGGTGCTCCGGCTCGCCCGCGAGCGGCGCGAGCTCGCCCGCGCGCTCCGGCTCGCCGAGGGCGAGATCCGCACGCTTCGCGCCGTGGCGCCCGCGCATGCGCGCTAGCTGGATCGAGGCCGCGCTGATCGCGGGCGGCGCGATCGTCGGCTGGTACGCGACCCGCCGCTGGCGCCTGTCGGCGGAGCCCGCGCCGCGGCCGCCGTCGCGCGACTACCTCGCCGGCCTCAACTACCTCGTCAACGAGCAGCCCGACCGCGCGGTCGAGGCGTTCCTGCGCGCCGTCGCCGTCGACCAGGACACCGTCGAGACGCAGTTCGCGCTCGGCGCGCTGTTCCGGCGCCGCGGCGAGGTGGACCGCGCGATCCGCGTCCACCAGAACCTGATCGCGCGCGACCAGCTCGATCCGGCGTTTCGCGAGCAGGCGACCTACGCGCTCGCCCAGGACTACCAGCGCGCCGGCCTCTACGACCGGGCCGAGAAGCTGCTGCTCGAGCTGTCGGCCGGCGGCACCTACCGGATCGCGGCGCTCAAGGACCTCGTCGGCGTCTACGAGATCGAGCGCGACTGGGAGCGCGCGATCGCGGTCCACAAGGACCTCGCGCGCATCGGCAAGCCCGACCAGCCCTCGGCGATCGCCCACTACTACTGCGAGCTCGCCGAGGTCGCGCGCGCCGCCGGCGACCCGGCCAAGGCGCGCGAGTACCTGCGGACCGCGCGCGGCGAGTTCCGGCGCTTCCCGCGCGCGGCGCTGCTGCGCGCCGACGTCGCGCTCGACCTCGCCGACCCCGAGCACGCGATCAAGCTCTTGAAGCGCGTGCCGGTGCAGAGCCCGCAGCTGGCGGGCGAGGTGCTGCCGCGCCTCGTGCGG
>JBBINS010000262.1:0-2242 GCA_037443765.1 Gammaproteobacteria bacterium | reverse complement strand
ACGTTGGTCGGAATGTAGGCCGACAGGTCGCCCGCCTGCGTCTCGATGATCGGCAGCGCGGTCAGCGACCCGCCGCCCAGCTCCTTCTTGAGCTTCGCCGCGCGCTCGAGCAGCCGGGAGTGCAGGTAGAAGACGTCGCCGGGGTACGCCTCGCGGCCCGGCGGGCGCCGCAGCAGCAGCGAGATCTCGCGGTAGGCCTGCGCGTGCTTCGAGAGGTCGTCGTAGACGCAGAGCGCGTGGCGGCCGCTGTCGCGGAAGAACTCGCCCATCGCGCAGGCGGCGTACGGCGCGATGTAGAGCATCGGCGCCGGGTCGGCCGCGGCGGCGGCCACCACGATCGAGTACTCCATCGCGCCCGCTTCCTCGAGCGTCTTGACCACGTGCGCGATCGTCGAGGTCTTCTGCCCGATCGCGTTGTAGATGCAGACGACGTCCTGCCCCTTCTGGTTGATGATCGTGTCGATCGCGATCGCCGTCTTCCCCGTCTGGCGGTCGCCGATGACGAGCTCGCGCTGGCCGCGGCCGATCGGGATCATCGAGTCGATCGCCTTCAGGCCGGTCTGCACCGGCTCGCGCACCCCCTGCCGGTCGACGACGCCCGGCGCGAGGCGCTCGATCGGGGCGTAACGCCTGGTCGCGATCGGCCCCTTGCCGTCGATCGGCTGGCCGAGCGCGTTGACCACGCGCCCGAGCAGCTCCTCGCCCACCGGCACCGAGATGATCCGGCCCGTGCGCTTGACCGGGTCGCCCTCCTTGATGTTGCGGTACTCGCCGAGGAGCACCGTGCCGACGCTGTCCTCCTCGAGGTTCAGCGCGATGCCGAACACGCCGTGCGGGAACTCGATCATCTCGCCGGCCATCGTCCGCTCGATGCCGTGGACGCGCGCGATGCCGTCGCCGACCGAGATGACCGCGCCCACCTCGGCGACGTCCACCTCGACGGCGTAGCTGCCGATCTGGTCGCGGATGATCTGGGAGATTTCTTCGGCTTTGATGTCCATATGCAGTCTAGGTCGTGCTGGTCAACGCGTCCTTGATCTTCTCGAGCTGCCGCTTCACGCTGCCGTCGTACACCACGCTGCCGACGCGCGTCACGATCCCGCCGATGAGCGCCGGGTCGACGCGCGCGGTCATCGCGACCTCCCGCCCGGTCCGCTGCCCGATCGCGCGCCCGATCGCCTCGGCCGCGCCCGCCGGAAGCGGCACGGCGCTGGCGACCTCGGCCCGCACGACGTTCATCGCGTCGAGCAGCCGGCTCCGGTACTCCTCGAGCAGGTCGGGCAGCAGCACGAGCCGATCGCGCCCGGCGAGCAGCACGACCAGCTTCCGCACGATCCCGGCGAGGCCGGCCCGGTCGGCCAGCGCCTCGGCCAGCGCCACCTTGCGCTGGACCGGGATCGACGGGTTGGCGAACACGCGCGCCAGCCGCTCGTGGCCGGTGACGAGCGAGACGAACGCCGCGAGATCGCGCTCGACCGCCTGCGGGTCTCCCTCCTGGCGGATCACCTCGAGCAGCGCCTTCGCGTAACGTGCGGCGGAACTGCGAATGCTCATCGTCGTTCGCTCTCGGCTGACGGCTGACGACTGCCGGCCGAGGGTCCGAAGCCGCGGGCCGCCGTCAGTCGTCGGCCGTCGGTCGTCAGCCGGTTCACTGCTTCACCTGCGCCACGTACCGATCCACCAGCCTCGCCTGGTCGGCGTCGGTGATCGTCCGCTTGACGCGCTCGGTAGCGACCGCGACGGCCAGCTCGCCGGCGCGCGCCTTCAGCTCCCGCTCGGCGACGTGCAGCTCGCCGTCGATGGCGCGCTTGGCCTGGTCGAGCAGGCGCCGGCGCTCGGCCTCGGCCTGGGCGCGGATGCGCGCCGCCTCGGCGGCAATCTCCTGCGCGCCCCGCTTCTCGAGCGCCTCGATCTCGCCGGGCAGCGCCCGCAGCTTCGCCTCGATCTCCACCACCTGCGCGCCGGCCTCGGCCTTCAGCTCGGCCGCCCGGGTCAGGTCGCTCCGCACCTGCACCCGGCGCTGGTCGAGATAGGCCATCAGCGGCGAGCGCAGGAAGTAGACCAATCCGCCGGCCAGGAGCACGAAGTTCACCAGCCGCCCGATCACGGCCCAGATCGACTCGCCGTGCTCCACCTCTCCCTCGCCTCCCGCGGCAGATCGCGCCTCGGGGCGGGCGGCGGCGGCCTCGCCTGCGGGCGGCGCCGCAGGCGGCTCACCCTGCGAGGCCCGCGCCTCTGCCGC
>JBBINS010000261.1:0-2253 GCA_037443765.1 Gammaproteobacteria bacterium | reverse complement strand
GCCGCCCCCGCCCGGCAGCGCCCGGCGAGCTACGCCCGCGACGGTGTCGCCGTGCGCCACCTCGCGACGCGGCTCGCCGAGCAGCCGCTGCTCGCGGGCCTGAAGCACCTCAACCGCCTCGAGCAGGTGCTCGCGCGGCGCGAGCTCGCGGCCGGCCCGGCGGCGGCGGAGGGGCTGATGGCGGACGTGCACGGCCGGCTGGTCTGCGGCACGATGACCAACGTGTACGCCGTCATCGACAACCGCCTCGTGACGCCGTCGCTCGAGCGCGCGGGCGTCGCCGGCGTGATGCGCGCGGCGCTGCTCGAGGCATGGCGCGCCGCGGGGGTGGCGGTCGAGGTGCGCGACCTCCGGCCCGCGGAACTCGCCGGCGCGAGCGAGCTGTTCGTCACGAACGCCCTGATCGGCGTCTGGCCGGTCGCGGCGCTCGAGGCGCGCACGCTCGCGCCCGGACCGTACGCGCGCCAGGCGCAGGCCTGGGTCGAGGGGTTCTGAGCGTGCGCCGCCTGCTGGTCACGCTGCTGATCCTCGTCGTCGTCGCGCTCGCCGCGGCCGAGGCCCTCTACGCCTACGTCGGCCGCTGGCAGCAGCGGCCGCTCGCCGGCGTGACGACGACCGTGGTCTTCGAGATCGCGCCGGGCGAGCCGCTCGGCCGGGTCGCGGAGGGCCTCGCCGCGCGCGGTCTGTTCGACCAGCCGCGGCTCTTCACGTGGCTCGCGCGGCGCGACGGCAAGGCGGCCCGCGTGCAGGCCGGCGAGTACGCGATCGCGCCGGGCACGAGCCCGCAGGCGCTGCTCGACCAGCTGGTCGAGGGCCGCGTGCTGCTGCACCCGGTCACGCTGGTCGAGGGCTGGACGATTTCGACCGCGCTCGAGTCGCTGCACGCGAACCCGCTGCTGAAGCGCACTGTGCCCGATAGCGCGGGCGCCGCACTCATGGAGCGGGTCGGGGCGCCGGGTGTCGCGCCCGAGGGCGAGTTCTTCCCGGACACGTACCTCGTCGCGAAGGGCGCGAGCGACGTCGAGATCCTGAAGCGCGCGCACGCGCGGCTCGAGGAGCGGCTCGCGACCGCGTGGCTGCACCGGCGCGCCGACCTGCCGCTCGCGACGCCGTACGAGGCGCTGATCCTCGCGTCGATCATCGAGAAGGAGACCGGGGCACCGGAGGAGCGGCCGCACATCGCGGCGGTGTTCGTCAACCGGCTCCGGCGCGGCATGCGGCTGCAGACCGATCCGACGGTGATCTACGGGCTCGGCGACGCCTACGACGGCAGCATCCACCGGCGCGACCTGACGACCGACACGCCCTACAACACCTACACGCGCGACGGGCTGCCGCCGACGCCGATCGCGCTGCCGAGCGGCGCGGCCCTGGACGCCGCGGTCCAGCCCGCCGACAGCGACGACCTCTATTTCGTCGCCACCGGCCGCGGCGACGGGCGGCACGAGTTCTCGAGGACGCTCGAGGCGCACAATGCGGCGGTCGCTCGCTATCTCGAGCGGCTGCGGGGCGGCGGAGGCGGGCGGCGATGAGGCAGGGACGATTCATCACCTTCGAGGGCATCGAGGGCGTCGGCAAGTCGACGCAGCTCGAGCGCCTCAGGTCCGCGCTCGAGGCGGCCGGCCGCGAGGTCGTCGCGACGCGCGAGCCGGGCGGCACGCCGCTCGCGGAGCGCATCCGCGAGCTCGTGCTGCATGCCACCGACGAGCCGGTGCCGGTCGCGGCCGAGCTGTTGCTCATGTTCGCCGCGCGCGCGGTCCACACCGAGAACCGGGTGCGCCCGGCGCTCGCGCGCGGGGCGTGGGTGCTGTGCGACCGCTACACGGACGCGACCTACGCCTACCAGGGCGGCGGCCGCGGCGTCGCCGACGCCGACATCGAGGCGCTGGCGCGGCTCGCCCAGCGCGGTCTCGCGCCCGACCTCACGATCCTGCTCGATGCGCCGGTGGCGACCGCGCTCGAGCGGGCGCGCGCCCGGCACGGCCGCGCCGACCGCATCGAGGCGGAGGCGGTCGCCTTCTTCGAGCGCGTGCGGGCGCGCTACCTCGCACTGGCGGCGGCAGCCCCGGGGCGCATCGTGGTCGTCGACGCGGGCCGCGCGCCGGATGCCGTGGCCGCCGACGTCGCGCGCGCGGTCGACGCCGCGCGGGAGCGCTGAATGGACCCGCTGGAACTCACGAGCTTCCGGCTCGGCGGGCGCGCGCCGTGGTTCGCCTCCGCGCGCGAGCAGGTCGCGCTCGCGATCGGCGCGGG
>JBBINS010000260.1:0-2286 GCA_037443765.1 Gammaproteobacteria bacterium | reverse complement strand
AAGGCCACCGAGATGCTCGCGATGGTCGCCGACGAGGCGCTGCAGATCCACGGCGGCATGGGCCTGATGGCGGACCTGCCGCTCGAGCGCATCTGGCGCGACGCGCGCATCGAGCGCATCTGGGAAGGCACCAGCGAGATCCAGCGCCACATCATCTCGCGCAGCATGCTGCGGCCGCTCGGCGGCTAACCGACGCGGGGCCGGCCGGCGCCGGCGTGGCGCCGCCGCGCCCGGTCACGTAGCATCCGGGGCGGGTTGGGGGGAGAACCGCTTGCCTGAGCATCCGGCGCCGCGTGCGCTGACTTCGCCCACGCGCCTCGTGCTGCTGATGGCGGCGTCGTTGTTCATCAACTACGTCGATCGCGGCAACCTCGCGACCGCCGGCCCGCTCATCAAGGACGAGTTGCACCTGTCGGCGACGCAGTTTGGCGCGCTGCTGTCGTCGTTCTACCTCACCTACGCACTCGCGATGGTGCCCGGCGGCTGGCTCGCCGACCGCCACGGCGCCAAGTTCACGCTCGGCCTCGGCGCCGCGATCTGGTCGATCGCGACGCTGCTGACCGGATTCGCCAGCGGCTTCGCGATGATGGTGGCCCTGCGGCTGCTGCTCGGCCTCGGCGAGACGGCCGCGTTTCCGAGCACCTCGAAGCTGATCTCGACCGCCGTGGACCGCGAGCACATCGGCCTCGCGAACGGCGTCATCGGTTTCGGCTACCTGGTCGGCCCGGCGGTCGGGACGCTGCTCGGCGGCATCCTGATGGCCAGGGTGGGCTGGCGGCCGGTCTTCATCCTGTTCGGCGCGGTGTCGCTGCTGTGGCTCGTGCCGTGGTCGCGCGTGCGGGTCGCCGAACCGACCGCGAAGGCGCAGCAAGGCGGGGCCGACGCGCCGACGACCTGGGACATCCTGCGCCAGCGGGGCCTCTGGGGTGCCGCGATCGGGCACTTCGCCGGCAACTACAACTGGTACTTCATCCTGGGCTGGCTGCCGACCTACCTCGTGAAGGGGCGCGGGTTCTCGATGGAGAGCATGTCGGCGGTCGTCTCGTTCGCCTACCTCGTCAACGCGGCGGCGGCGCTGTTCGCCGGCTGGGCGATTGACGCGTGGGTGCGCGCCGGCCGTTCGCCGACGCTCGCCTACAAGCTGCCGATGGGGCTCGCCCACCTCCTCGGCATCGGCTGCATGGCCGGCATGGCGGTGCTGCCGATCGAGGGTTGCATCGCGAGCCTGTTCGTCTACGAGCTGTTCCTCGGCTTCTCGTCGCCAGGGTACTTCGGCATCCCGCAGATCCTCGCGGGCCCCTCGGCGACCGCACGCTGGGTCGGCGTGCAGAACATGGTCGGCAACCTGCCCGGCGTCATCGCGCCGTTCTTCGCCGGCGTGCTCATCGACGCCGAGGGAGGCTCGTACGGCACCGCGTTCGCGATCGCCGGCGTCATCAACCTGGTCGGCTTCTTCGGCTGGGTGGTCGTGCTGCCGCGGATCCAGCCGATCCGCTGGCCGGGGGCGGATGTCGCGCCGGCACCGACCGTGACCCCGGACGCCGGGATCCCGCACTGAGGCATCCGTTGCCGGCCCGCCGCGACGACGCTCAGCCGGCGCCGCGGGCGCCGGGTACCACCTTGCCGGGATTGAGGATGCCGCGCGGGTCGAGCAGCGCCTTGACCCGCCGCATGAGCTCGATCCGCACGGGATCCCCGAGGCGGGCCAGCGTCGCGCGCTTCTCGAGGCCGATGCCGTGCTCGGCGGAGAACGAGCCGCCGATCGCCGGCAGCGCGTCGGTCACGAGCGGCGCGATCTCCTCGTAGCGCTCGCTGATCGGGTGGTCGGCGTTGACGGTCACGTGCACGTTGCCGTCGGCGAGGTGGCCGATGACCACGAGCTCGAGCGCCGCGTCGTGCGCGCGCAGACGGGCAGTGCAGCCGTCGAGGTAGCCGGGCAGCGCGACGAGCGGCACCGATACGTCGTACCAGAGGCCGCCGGGCCGCTCCCGGTCGATCGCCCACTCCTCGCGGATCCGCCACATGGCCCGGCGCTGCGCCTCGTTCTGCGCGAGCGTCGCGTCGAGGAGCAGGCCCTGCTCGGCCGCCGCCGCGAGCACTTCGACGAGACCCGCCTCGGCAGCCGCCGCCGCCGGCGCCGAGGCTTCGACCAGGACGAGGTAGGGGGCCTCGGCGAGCGCGATGAACTCGCGCCCGCCGCCCGCCCGGCACGCGGCGCGGGCGTGCGAGCCGGACATGAGCTCGATCGCGACCGCCCGCACCGCCGTCGCGCGGCGCACGCGCTCG
>JBBINS010000259.1:0-2405 GCA_037443765.1 Gammaproteobacteria bacterium | reverse complement strand
GGCAGGAAGCCCATGTCGAGCATCCGGTCGGCCTCGTCGAGCACCAGCACCTCGAGCGCGTCGAACTTCGCGTACGACGCCTTCAGGTGGTCGAGCAGCCGCCCGGGGCAGGCGACGATGACGTCGACGCCGCTCCTCAGCGCGTGCTCCTGCGGGCCCATGCCGACGCCGCCGAAGATCGCCGCGCCCGTGACGGGCGTGTGCACCGCGAGGTCCTGGAAGTCCCCGAGGATCTGCGCCGCGAGCTCGCGCGTCGGCGCGAGCACGAGCGCGCGGGTCTTGCCGCGCGGCTTGTTCATGAGCCGCTCGAGGATCGGCAGCGCGAAGGCCGCGGTCTTGCCGCTGCCGGTCGCGGCGCACGCCAGCACGTCGCGGCCGGCGAGCCCCGGCGGGATCGCGTCGAGCTGGATCGGCGTCGGGCGCGTGAAACCGAGTTCCTTGATCGCCGACAGGAGCGTCGGGTGCAGTTTGAGATCGGCGAACGACATCCGGAGACTCCAAAAAAAAGACGCCCGGCGAGGGCCGGGCGCGTCGAGTTTACTCCGATCGCCCCCTGGGCGCCGGCCTTTCAGATGCGGCGCAGCCAGCCGTAGCGGTCCGGCGCCATGCCCTGCTGGATCGCGACCAGCGCGGCACGCAGCTTCTTGGTCTCGGGCCCGACGTCGCCGCCGCCGACCGGGATCAGCGCCCCGCCCTGCCGCACCAGCGTGCCGACGCCCGACAGGACCGCCGCCGTGCCCGACAGCGCCGCCTCGCCGTCCCGGACCCAGTCGAGCATCTCGGCGATCGTGAACACGCGCTCCTCGACCTTGTAGCCGAGGTCCGCCGCCATCCGCAGCAGCGAGTCGCGGGTCACGCCGTGCAGGAACGTCGAGTCGAGCCCGCGCGTCAGGATCCGGCCCGGCTTGATCAGCAGGAAGTTGGCGGCGCCGGTCTCCTGCACCTCGCCCTGCGGGCAGAAGAGCACCTGGTCGACCTGGTGCGCGCGCCGCGCGGCGAGCGTCGGGCCGAGCGCCGCGGCGTAGTTGCCGCCGGTCTTGACGACGCCGAGGTGCGATGCGCAGCGCGTCGCCTGCTCCTCGACGTAGATCCGCAGCGGCTTCGCGCCGCCCGCGAAGTAGTCCCACACCGGGCTCGCCAGCACGATCAGGCACGCCTCGTTGCTCGGCGTCGCGGCGGCGCCGATGTTCGGCATCGTGCCGAACAGCAGCGGCCGCAGGTACAGCGCGCCCGGCGCGTCCGGCACGGCCGCGCGGCAGCGGTCGATGACCGTGGTCACCATCTCGGCGACCTGCGCGGCATCGGGCTCCGGCAGCACGAGGCTGCGCGCGCTCTGCCGGAGGCGCTCGATGTGGCGGTCCATGCGGAACACGTGGACGCTGCCGTCGGCCCACTTGTAGGCCTTGAAGCCCTCGAAGCACTCGCTGCCGTAGTGCAGCGCGTGCGCCGCCGGGTGGATCTCGATCGGCCCTACGGCGCGCAGCGAGTGCGCGCCCCAGTGGCCGTCCTTGTAGTTGGCGACCGCCATCACGTCGGTGAGGATGCTGCCGAATGGTGCGTTCTGCGGAGTGGTGCTGGTCATGTGCGTGTCCTGCGGCGGCGTTCAGCCGTCGATGAAGATGGTCGCGGGATGCTCCAGGCGCTCCTTGAGCGCCTGGATCATCGCCGCGGCGTCGAAGCCGTCCACGAAGCGGTGATCGAACGACGAGGACAGGTTCATGATCCGGCGCACCGCGATGGCGCCTGCGACCACGACCGGCCGTTCGACTGCCTTGTTGACGCCGATGATCGCGACCTCGGGGGCGTTGATCACCGGCGTCGAGACGATGCCGCCCAGTTTACCAAGACTCGTGACCGTGATCGTCGAGCCGCCGAGCTCGGCGCGGGTCGCCTTGCCGGTGCGCGCGGCCTCGGAGACGCGGCGGATCTCGGCGGCGATGGCGCCGAGGCCGAGGCTCTCGGCGTGGCGCACGACCGGCACCTTGAGGCCGTCCGGCGTCTGGGTCGCGACGCCGACGTGCACCGCGGCGTGGCGCCGCACGACGTTGCGCTCGGCGTCGTAGTGCGCGTTGCACTGGGGGAAGGACTCGAGCGCGCGGGTCAGCGCGGCGACCAGGAACGGCAGGTAGGTGTAGCCGGCGGCGCCCTTCGGCAGGCGCGAATTGAGGTGGCTGCGCAGCGACTCGAGCTCGGTGACGTCGATCTCCTCGACGTACGAGAAGTGCGGGATGTTGCGCTTGGCCGCGCTCATGCGCTCGGCGATCACGCGCCGCACGCCGATGATCTTGACCTCCTCGACGCCGCTGCGGGGCGCGCGGCCGCGCGCCGCGGGAGCGGCCTGCTCGGCGGCGGCGGGTGCGCCGCCGCCGAGCACGGCGTCGAGGTCGCCGCGCTCGATCCGGCCG
>JBBINS010000258.1:0-2431 GCA_037443765.1 Gammaproteobacteria bacterium | reverse complement strand
GAGCCAGCGATCGAAGGCGCCGGGCACGTCGGGGGCGGCGCCGAGTTCGACGAGCGCGCGCGCGAAGTGCGTCCGCGTCGGCGCCTCGTGCGCGGCGAGGCGGGCGAGGGCCTCGCTGCCCGGCGCGCCGGCGCGGTCGAGGCGCAGGGCGATCGAGCGCGCGCGGGCCTGGCGCAGGTCCCGGCGCAGCTCGATCGCCGTCCGCACGCCGGGCGCCGCCGGATCGATGGCGAGACCAACGACGTGCACGGTCCGACCGAGCCAGCGCGCGGAGAGCTCGATCCCGGTCAGGCAGGTGAGCCCGTGGCGGCGCGCGGCGGCGGCGGCCTCCGCCTGGCCCGCGACCGTGTCGTGGTCGGTGAGCGCGAAGACGTCGACGGCCGAGGCCGCCAGCAGCTCGACGAGCGCGGCCGGCGCCAGTACGCCGTCCGAGCACGTCGAGTGCAGGTGCAGGTCGACGCCGCGGCTCACGCGAGACGCTCGGCGACGAGCGTCGGCCCGAGTCCGACGACCTCGATCTCTCGACCGCGCAGCACGACGAATCCCTGGCGGCGGCTGGCGCCGTCCTCGCTGTAGTCGAAGAGGTAGGTGCGGTACACGTGGAATCCCGCGCCAACGGCGCGGCCCGCGCGCCAGGCCTTGAATACGACCGTGCCGTCGAGCAGCTGCAGGCCCGCTCGCTCGCAGGCCTCGCGCGCCGCGTCGAAGGCGATCGCGCGGGCCTCGACGCTCGCGCGCCACACGAACACCAGCACGGCGCCGGCAAGGGCGAAGGCGGCGAGCTCGGTCATGCGCGGCTCACAGGTAGCTGTGCCACGGCCGGGACGGGTCCGCGTAGCACACGAAGTCCGGGTTGATGAGGCTCTCGCGGGCGTTGTACCGCAACGGCTCGCCGTCGCGGCCGACGACCCGGGCGCCGGCGACCTCGGCGATCGCCTGGCCGGCCGCGGTGTCCCACTCGGACGTCGGGCCGACCCGCGGATAGACGTCGGCGCTGCCGTCGGCGATCAGGCCGAACTTCGCCGCGCTGCCGAGCGGCCGGAACTCGTGGGCGCCGACGCGGGCGAAGAAGCCGTCGAGGCGGCTGCCGCGGTGCGAGCGGCTCGCGACGACGCGGGGCGGGCCGGCGATCCGGGCCCGCGCCGCGATGCGCTCGGGGAGGCCGTCGCGGCCCTGGCGGAAGGCGCCACTGCCGGCGGCCGCGTAGTAGTCGACGCCGGCGAGCGGCAGGTGCAGCACGCCGAGGACCGGCGCGTGCCGGTGGATCAGCGCGATGTTGACCGTGAACTCGCCGCTGCGCTCGACGAACTCGCGGGTGCCGTCGAGCGGGTCGACCAGCCACAGCCACTCCCAGCGGCTGCGTTCCGCGAGCGGCGGCGCCGGCGCCTCCTCCGAGATCACCGGCACCTCTGGCGTCAGCCGCCCGAGGCCGGCCGTGATGATCCGATGCGCGCGCAGGTCCGCGATCGTCAGCGGCGAGTCGTCGCCCTTGCGCGTGACGTCGAACTCGCCGGCATAGACCTCGAGGATCGCCTCGCCGGCCTCGCGCGCGAGCGCCACGACGTCGGTCAGCAGCAGGTGGGGAGCGGGTTGCATCGGGGATCCCGGCGGGCAGCGCGTTATATCATAGAGGGGTGAAAACGCCGGCCGCGCCACTGCCCTGGGACCAGATCGACACCGTGCTGCTCGACATGGACGGCACCTTGCTCGACCTGCGATTCGACAACTGGTTCTGGCAGGAGCACGTTCCCGAGGTCTACGCGACGACCTACGGCCTCAGTCCCGCCGCGGCGCTCGAGGCGCTGATGCCGCGCTTCGCTGCCGCCCGCGGCCGGCTCGACTGGTACTGCATCGACTACTGGAGCCGCGAACTCGGGCTCGACATCCGCGCGATCAAGCGCGGCGTGCGCGAGCAGGTCGCGTGGATCCCCGGCGCGGAGGCGTTCCTCGTCCGGCTGCGCGAGCTCGGCAAGCGGCGCCTGCTGCTCACCAACGCCCATCCCGAGACGCTCGCGATCAAGGACGAGCACGTCGACCTCGTCGGCCACCTCGACCGGGTCTACTCGACGCATCCGTTCGGCGTGCCGAAGGAGGACCCCGCGTTCTGGCCGCGATTCGCCGCTGCCGAGCCCTTCGATCCGGCGCGCACCGTGTTCGTCGACGACAGCCTGCCGGTGCTCCGCGCGGCGCGCGACCACGGCATCGCGTGGCTGCGCGCCATTCGCCATCCCGATTCCGGGCGCCCGGCGCGAGATACCGCCGGCTTCGTCGGCGTCGACTCGATCGCCGAGCTGCTGCCGGCGCCGCTCAGCCGCTGAGCGCCCACCAGGCGATCGCCGCGGCGCCGAGCAGCGCCGCGCCGAGCAGCGCGAGCCGCCCGGCCTTCGGCAGGCCCGCCTCGGCCTCCGGCGCGCTCGCTGCGACCACGGCC
>JBBINS010000257.1:0-2525 GCA_037443765.1 Gammaproteobacteria bacterium | reverse complement strand
CTCGGCGTCGAGCTGCTGGCCTCGGGCCGCGACCGCGAGCGGCTCGCCTCGCTCGAGTCGCTCGGCCGCGAGCTCGGCCTCGCCCGGGTCGCGAGCGGCGACGTGCACCTGCACCGGCACGAGCGCCGGCGGCTGCAGGACGTGCTGACCGCGGTCCGGCTCGGCCTCACCGTCGAGAGCGCGGGCCTCGCGCTCTACCCGAACGGCGAGCGGCACCTCAAGGCGCGCGCCGAGCTCGCGCGACGCTACCCGGCGGCGCTGCTGGCCGAGACGGTCGCGATTGCCGAGCGCGCCACGTTCTCGCTCGATTCGCTCCGCTACGAGTACCCCGAGGAGCTCGTCCCGGCCGGCCACACGCCGACCACGTGGCTGAGGCAGCTCGCCGAGGCCGGCCTCGCGCGGCGCTTCCCGGACGGCGCGGCGGCGGCCGTGCGCGCGCTCGTCGCGCGCGAGCTCGCGCTGATCGCCGACCTCGGCTACGAGCCGTTCTTCCTCACGGTCGAGGACCTGGTCGCGTTCGCGCGCCGCCGCGGCATCCTCTGCCAGGGCCGCGGCTCGGCCGCCAACTCCGCGGTCTGCTACTGCCTCGGCATCACCGAGGTGGACCCGTCGCGGATGTCGCTGCTGTTCGAGCGCTTCGTGTCCAAGGAGCGCAACGAGCCGCCGGACATCGACGTCGACTTCGAGCACGAGCGGCGCGAGGAGGTGATCCAGTACCTGTACGCGAAGTACGGCCGGCACCGCGCCGCGCTCGCGGCGACCGTGATCAGCTACCGGCCGCGCAGCGCGCTGCGGGACGTCGGCAAGGCGCTCGGCCTCGACGCGCTCACCTGCGAGCGGCTGTCGCGCAGCATGCAGTGGTGGGACGGCAACGAGATCGAGGACGGCCGCGTCCGCGAGGCGGGCCTCGACCCCCGCAACCCGACGCTCAGGCTCGCGCTCGACCTCGCGCGCGAGCTGGTCGGCTTCCCGCGGCACCTGTCGCAGCACGTCGGCGGCTTCGTGATCGCGCGCCACTCGCTCGCCGAGCTGGTGCCGGTCGAGAACGCGGCGATGGCGGACCGGACCGTGATCGAGTGGGACAAGGACGACCTCGACGACCTCGGGCTGCTCAAGGTCGACGTGCTGGGCCTCGGGATGCTGACCGCGATCCGCCGTGCGCTCGAGTTCGTCGCGGCGCGGCGCGGGCGGCCGTTCGCGATGGCCGACGTGCCGGCGGAGGACCCGGCGACCTACGCGATGATCTCGCGCGCCGACACGATCGGCGTGTTCCAGATCGAGTCGCGGGCGCAGATGGCGATGCTGCCGCGCCTGCGGCCCCAGAACTACTACGACCTCGTGATCGAGGTCGCGATCATCCGCCCGGGGCCGATCCAGGGCGACATGGTGCACCCGTACCTCAGGCGCCGGAACGGCGAGGAGCCCGTCAGCTACCCGAGCGCGGAAGTGCAGGGCGTGCTCGAGCGCACGCTCGGCGTGCCGATCTTCCAGGAGCAGGTCATGCAGCTCGCGGTGGTCGCCGCCGGGTTCTCGCCGGGCGAGGCCGACCGGCTCCGGCGCGCGATGGCCGCGTGGAAGCGGCGCGGCGGCCTCGGGCCCTTCGAGGCGCGGCTCATCGAGGGCATGCGCGCGCGCGGCTACGAGGAGTCGTTCGCGCGCGCGATCTTCAACCAGATCCTCGGCTTCGGCGAATACGGCTTCCCGGAGTGCGTCGTCGGCGCGACCCGGGTCGTGGATGCCGACCACGGCACCTGGGTCACGATCGACGAGGTCGTCGCAGGCCGGGCGGCGCTTCGCTCGACGCTCTCCTGCGATGCGGACCTGCGGTTGCAGAAGCGCGCGGTGCTCGCGGTCAGGGCGAGCGGGGTCAAGCCCGTGTTCCGCCTGCGGACGGCGCTCGGCCACGAGATCGTCGCGACCGCCGAGCATCCGTTCCTGACGATCGACGGCTGGCGCGCACTCGGCGCACTGTCCCGCGGCGACCGCGTCGCGGCGGCACCGCTCGCGACCGGCGGGAGCGCGGCGAGCCTCGGCGGCACGACGGTCGGCTGGGACGAGGTCACCGCGATCGAGGCGCGCGGGCCCGAGCCGACCTACGACCTGACGGTCGAGGGCGAGCACAACTTCCTCGCCAACCACCTCGTCGTCCACAACTCGCACTCGGCGAGCTTCGCGCTGCTCGTCTACGTCTCGGCCTGGCTCAAGTGCCACGAGCCGGCGGCGTTCAGCGCCGCGCTCCTCAACAGCCAGCCGATGGGCTTCTACGCGCCGGCGCAGCTCGTGCGCGACGCGCGCGACCACGACGTGACGGTGCTCGGCGTCGACGTCAACGTGAGCGCGCTCGAGGCGGCGCTCGAGGGCGAGCCGCCGGCGCTCCGGCTCGGCCTGCGGCAGGTGCGCGGGCTCTCGGCCGCGGGCGCCGAGCGGCTCGTCGCGGCGCGGCGCGCGCGGCGCTTCGACTCCGTCCAGGACCTCGCCGAACGCGCCGGTCTCGAGCGCCGCGACCTCGGCGCACTCGCCGCGAG
>JBBINS010000256.1:0-2526 GCA_037443765.1 Gammaproteobacteria bacterium | reverse complement strand
CCGCCGCGCTGAGCGGCTACGGCACCAGCACGAGCGCGCCGGCGACCTGGCCGCCGCGCAGCCGCGCGAGCGCCGCGTTCGCGGCGGCGAGCGGCAGCGCCTCGGCATTGATCGCGAGGCCGACGCGCGGCGCGAGCGCGAGGAACTCGACCGCGTCGCGGCGGGTCAGGTTCGCGACCGAGCGCACGATGCGCTCGCCCCACAGCGACGCGTACCGGAACGACGGGATGTCGCTCATGTGGATGCCGGCGCAGACGACCGTGCCACCGGGTTTGACGGCGGTCAGCGCGCGGGGCACGAGCGCCCCCACCGGCGCGAACAGGAGCGCCGCGTCGAGGGGCTCCGGCGACGGCGCGTCGCTGTCGCCCGCCCACGCCACGCCGAGGCCGAGCGCGAACTCGCGGGCCGCCGCGTCGCCGGGGCGAGTGAAGGCGAGGACGCGCCGGCCCTGCCAGATCGCGACCTGCGCGACGAGGTGCGCGGCGGCGCCGAAGCCGTAGAGGCCGAGCGTCCGGCCGGCACCGGCGGCCTTGAGCGCGCGCCAGCCGATGAGTCCGGCGCAGAGCAGGGGCGCCGCGTGCACGTCGTCGAGGCCCTCCGGCAGCTCGAAGCAGTAGCGGTGGTCCGCGAGCACGTGCTCGGCGTAGCCGCCGTCGAGCTGCCAGCCGGTGAAGCGCGCGCGCGGGCACAGGTTCTCGCGTCCGCTTTCGCACCACTCGCAGACGCCGCAGGTCCAGCCGAGCCAGGGCACGCCGAGCCGGGTGCCGGGCGCGACGTCCGCGCCCGCGCCGGCGGCGAGCACGGTGCCGACGATCTCGTGGCCCGGCACGAGCGCGTGGCCCGGGTGGGCGAGTTCGCCGTCGACGACGTGCAGGTCGGTGCGGCACACGCCGCAGGCCGAGACCCGCAGCAGCACCCGCCCGGGCCCGGGCTCGGGCACCGGGCGCTCGACGAGCCGGAGGGGCTCGCCGGGGCGTTCGCAGATCTGCGCGCGGCTCATGACCGCAGCATAGGGCGCGTCGCGCGGCGTGCAATACGGAGTGTCAGCGGCCGGCGGCGGTCAGCGCGTCGAGCTCGCGCTCGAGCGCGCGGTAGTCGCCGAGCACTGCGACGCGCTCGCCGAGGCCCGCGAGCGTGAACGCCGTCGCGCCCTGGCCGCCGATCCACACCGCGATCGAGCGCGGCAGGCGCTTCAGGAACTCGGCGAGCAGCGTCTCCGCGGCGGCGCTCGACTCGCGGCGCACGAACGACAGCACTACGGCGGCGGCACCGACTCGGTCGGCGAACACCGCGACGTCCGCCGGCGGCACGTCGGCGCCGAGGTACTGGCAGCGCACGCCGCGCGCCGCCGCGAGCAGCGCGCACATCAGGATCCCGAGCTCGTGGCGCTCTTCCGTCAGCGTCGCGAACACGATCGGCGGGCCGCTCGCGATGCGGTTGTAGGTGTCGAGCACGAGGCTGACCTGCTTGCGCGCCGCGTTGGAGACGATCCGCTCCTGCGCGACCGTGAACTCGCCCGAGTGCCAGCGCTCGCCGACCGCGAGCAGCGCCGGCACCAGCACCTCGTCGACGACCTGCGGCAGCGGCAGCAGCGCGAGCGCCATCGACAGCGCCTGGTCGCAGTCGTCGGGCCGGTAGTGCTGCGCGGCCGCGAGCATCTGCTCGGCGAAGCCGCGCGAGGCGCCGTCGCTCGCTGCGCCGCGCGCGGCGTTGACGAGCAGGCCGCTGAGTTCCTCGTCGCTGACCCGCGCGAGCTTCGAGATCGGGTGGCCGCGCTCGGTGGCCTCGCGCAGCTTGCGCAGGCGGATCACGTCGCCCGGCTCGTAGGAACGGCGGCCGTTCGGGTCGCGCTTGGGCTCGACGACCCGGTAGCGGCGTTCCCAGGCCCGGAGCGTCTCGATGCTGACTCCGGTGGCCTGCGAGACGGCCTTGATCGTGAACATCGGTGTGCCTCGGCTGATCGGGAGGACCTGTACAGTACATGCACAGGCAATATCGGGAAAATTGCCTGAGATGCGGTGTACAGATACTATACACGTCCCCGAGGACGACGCCGGCGCGAAGCGGCGGCGTCCGCCGCCGGGCGTCGTCCGGTGTCCGGGCGTGTCGTCGCGGACCCGGTCCCGGCGGCGCCCGCCGGCAGCGCTGGAGGTGCTGCGATGAACTGCCCACGGATCACGATGGGTCAGGTGGCCGCGGCGACCCTGCCGCGCTACCGCGAGGCCAGGACCCGCTTCGCGGGCGAGGCGCGCGAGCCCCGCTTCAGCCCGCCTCGCGCGCCGTCTCGAGCGCCTCAGACGCGGCCAGCCACGCCTCCTCGGTCTCCGCCACGCGGCGCCTGAGCGCGCCCTGGCGCTCGAGGATTGCGACGAGCTCAGTCCGCGCGGCGGGCAGGTGCAGCTCGGGCGTCCCGAGCCGCGCCTCGATCTCCGCGGCCTCGCGGCCGAGCGCCTCGAGGGCCCGCTCGTGGCGCTCGACGGCGGCCTTGAGGGGCGCGAGCCGCTGGCGCTGCTCGGCCTCGCGGCG
>JBBINS010000255.1:0-2602 GCA_037443765.1 Gammaproteobacteria bacterium | reverse complement strand
GAGCACGACGGCCGCGAGGGCCGCGACGGCGATGCGCCACTGGCGCCGCCGGCGCGCGGGCGCGGGGTCGACCGGGCGGTCGGTCGAGGCCGTGCCGCGGATCGCCTGGAGCTGCGGCGAGTCGCGAGGCGCGGGGATCACGCGCGCACCGGTGGCAGGGCGCCGCGGTCGCGGGCCGGCGCGGGCGCGGCGGCGGCGCTGGTCGACAACAGGTCGGACGACGGGCTCATGGGGCGTTGCGGACAGCTCTCGGGGACCCGTCCTCCATCAGCAAGCCCCGTGCCAAGCCGCGGAACGCGCTAAGCGCCTGATTTCTCTCGGCGGGGTGCGGCGGGGGCCGTGCGAGCGGGTGTCCGCGGACAGGGCGCGGACAGTGCCGGACACCCGCGGCGCCGCTCAGTCGGCGAGGTACTTGGCGAGGTAGTCCGCGAACGGCTCCTGCCTCGCCGCCTCGAGCCGCGCCTGCGCCTCGAGCGAGCTCTCGGCCTCGGCCGCGAACTCGGCGGTGCGCTCCTCGTTGAGCGGATGGAGCTCGGTGAAGTAGGACTTGTAGGTGTTGGACATCCTGAGCGCGATGTCGAAGAACGACTCGCCGGTGTCGCGCATCTCCTTGAGGAGCCGCGCCGAGGGCGTCGCATCGACCTCGCGCAGCTTCTGCGACTGCACGGCGAGCGCGGCGGAGTACGGCTTCTTGGGATCGCCGTGATCGAGGAGCTCGGCGGTGCCCTGCATCGCGTCCAGGATCTCGGCCGCCCAGCTGCGCATCTCGACCTCGCGGCCGTCGAAGCGCAGCTGCAGCCCGGGCTCGCGGCCGCGGCGTGCGACCGTCACGTGGTTGCGGTCGAACTCGGTCTGGGCGCCGGAGTCGATCGGCGCGCTCGGCGCGACCGCGCAGAACGCGGCGAAGGCCTCGAGGAAGCGCAGCTTGTTCTGGTTGACCCCGACCGGGTCGAGCGCGCTGACGTCGAGCGAGCGCATCTCGACGTACTCGACGCCGGCGCGCTTCAGCGCCTTGGTCGGCCGCTCGCCGGAGCGTGCCACGCGCTTCGGGCGGATGAACGCGTAGTACTCGTTCTCGATCTGCAGCCGGTTGGCGTTCAGCTGCCGCCACTCGCCGTCGACCTCGACGCCGAGGCGCTGGTACTCGGGGCTCGGCGTCGAGATCGCGGCCGTGAGGTCGCGCACGTAGTCGTCGAGCGAGTTCACCGAGATCGCGACGTCCGCCTGGCTCTTGTTGCGGTAGCCGAGGTCGCTCATCCGCAGCGAGGTCGCGTACTCGCCGTACAGCGTCCCGCGGCCGAAGTCCGCGAGGCCGTGGTCGGTGCGACCGGCGACGAACGACTTGCACACCGCCGGCGAGACGCCGAACAGGTAGTGCACGATCCAGCCGTGGCGCCGGTAGTTCCGCAAGAGCGCGAAGTAGGTCTCCGAGACGAAGTCCTGGCCGGCGTCGCGGCGGCCGAGCACGTCGCCGAGCACGGCCCAGAACGTGGCCGGGAACGAGTAGTTGAAGTGCACGCCCGAGATCGCCTGCATGATGCGCCCGTACCTGAGGCCGAGGCCGACGCGGTAGACGGTCTTCATGCGGCCGACGTTCGAGGTGCCGAACTGCGCGATCGGGATGCTCGCGTCGCCGTCGAGGCGGCACGGCATGCTGGTGCACCACAGCAGCTCGTCCTCGAGGTGCCGGTAGACGAACTGGTGGAGGTCGGTCAGGTACTGCAGCAGTTCCCAGCTGGTCGTGAAGGTCGGCGTGACGAGCTCGATCAGCGCCTCGGAATAGTCGGTCGTCACGTGCTCGTGCGTGAGCGCCGAGCCGAGCGCGCGCGGGTGCGGCCGCTGCGAGATCCGGCCGTCCGGGGTGACGCGCAGCGACTCCTTCTCGACGCCCTTGAGGCCGCCGAGCAGCACGCCGCGCTCGCCGGAGTTGATCAGTCCGGCGAGGAGGCGCTCGTAGCGGCGGTCGATTCGGGGGGCTGGCACGCGGCTGTTCCGACGCAAAGGGCGGCCATTGTAATGGAAGCCGCGGGCCGGCTCTCAGGGGAGCTCGGCGACGGCCTCGACCGCGACCAGGAAGCCCGGGTCGACGAGCTTGCGGACCTCGACCCAGGTGGTCGCCGGCCGCTGGCCCTCGGGGTAGAACGGCAGGCGCCGGTCCGCGACCTTGAGGAGCGCGTCCATGTCGGTCGTGTAGATCCGCTCCATGACGACCTGCGCGAAGCTGCCGCCCTCGGCCTTCAACGTCGCCGCGAGGTTCGCGTAGACGGCGTCGAGCTGCGCCGCCATGTCGCCCGGGCCGATCAGCTTGCCCTCGCCGTCGACCGCGAGGGTCGCCGAGATGTAGACGGTGCGGCCGATCTTGACGGCCTGCGAGTAGCCGAAGGACTTCTCGTAGGGATTGAGGTGGAAGGGCTCGGGGATGCGCGCCGGCGGCGCCGGCGGCTCGCCCTCCGTGCAGGCGGCCAGCGCGCCGAGCGCGAATGCGGCTGCGGCCGCGCACGGCAGCAGGCGGCGCCGCGAGGCGCTGCCGAAGGATGACGTCGAAGCTGGCCCCTGTCGCATCGCTACTCCTCCGCGGCCCCGCGGGGCCGTTCGTCCCGGG
>JBBINS010000254.1:0-2623 GCA_037443765.1 Gammaproteobacteria bacterium | reverse complement strand
CGGCGCCGCCGCGGCCGGCGGCGCCGGCCGCCGGGGCCGAGGGCTGGGTGGTGCAGCTCGGCAGCTTCGCCAGCAAGGACAACGCCGAGGGTCTCGCGCGGGCGCTGCGCGCCAAGGGCTACCGGGCGTTCGTGTCGGAGTTTCGCGGCAGCGGCCGCGTGCTGTACCGGGTGCGAGTCGGCCCCGAGCAGGACCGCGCGCGCGCCGAGACGATCGCCGCGCGGCTCGCGCACGAGGGCCATCGCGGCTCGGTCGCGCCTCAACCCTGAGAAATGGGGGGGCGCGTCGCGGTTTGCAAGCGGCGAACGTGACGTGCTCGGCACATGTGGTCGGGGTGGGTTTCAGCTAAAATCACACGCTCTGACTGCCGCGGCAGTCGCTCAAGCCGGCGGGCTGGATGCAGGGCGCGGACTTCATCATCGTCGCCGTCATTGGCGTATCCGTCATCATCGGCGCCGTGCGCGGTTTCGTGCGCGAGGCGGTCGCGCTGATCACGTGGCTGGTGGCGATCTGGATCGCGTGGCGCTTCTCCGGCTTCCTGCACCCCTATCTCGGCGGCGTCCTCGAGACCCCGGAGCAGAAGGCCTGGCTCGCGCGCGGCATCGTGCTCGTGCTCGTGCTGCTGGCGGGCTCGTTGGTCGGTGCGCTGCTGTCGTGGCTGACGCGCACGGCGTCCGGCCTCAGCATTCTCGACCGGCTGTTCGGCGTGCTGTTCGGCCTGACCCGCGGCGTGGTGCTGGTCGGCTTCGGCGCGCTGCTCGGCCAGACGCTGCAGCTCGAGCACGAGCCGTGGTGGAAGCATTCCAAGCTCGCGCCGTACGCGGCGGACATCGCCGGCTGGCTCGAGGGCTTCGCCGGCGAGACGCGCCACTTCGCGCGCCACGCGCTCGATGCGCGCAACGCCGAGCGCGGCGCAGGGCAGGGGTAGCGCCATGTGCGGCATCGTCGGCATCGTCGGGCAGTCGCCGGTCAACCAGCGCATCTACGACGCGCTGACGGTGCTGCAGCACCGCGGGCAGGACGCGGCCGGGATCATGACCTGCGACGGCGACGAGATGTGCCTGCGCAAGGACTCCGGCCTCGTGCGCGACGTGTTCCAGCAGCGCCACATGCTGGCGCTGAAGGGCTCGATCGGCATCGGCCACGTCCGCTACCCGACCGCCGGCTGCGACGCGGCCGCGGAGGCCCAGCCGTTCTACGTCAACGCACCCTACGGCATCGGGCTCGCCCACAACGGCAACCTGACGAACGCGCCGGAGCTCGCCGAGGCGCTGTGGCGCGACGAGCGCCGCCACCTCAACACGAGCTCCGACTCCGAAGCGCTGCTCAACATCCTGGCGAGCGAGCTGCAGCGCCAGGGGGCCGCGCACCTCGCGCCCGAGGACCTGTTCAAGGCGCTGACCAACGTGTTCCGCCGCGTGCGCGGCGGCTACGCGGTCGTCGCGCTCGTGATCGGCCACGGCGTCGTGGGCTTTCGCGACCCGCACGGCATCCGCCCGCTCGTGCTCGGCCGGCGGATCACCTCGCGCGGCACCGAGTGGATGCTGGCGTCGGAGTCGGTCGCGCTCGACCTCGTGGGCTTCGAGCTGGTGCGGGACGTCGAGCCGGGCGAGGCGGTCTACATCGACCTCGCCGGCGGCTTCCACAGCGCCAAGTGCGCGCCGACCGAGCGCCACACGCCGTGCGTGTTCGAGTACGTCTACTTCGCGCGGCCCGACTCGATCATCGACAACATCTCGGTCCATAAGGCGCGGATGCGCATGGGCGAGAAGCTCGCCGAGAAGATCAAGCGGCTGCGGCCGGACCACGACATCGACGTCGTGATCCCGATCCCCGACACGAGCCGCACGAGCGCGATGCAGCTCGCCCTCGACCTCGGCCTCGAGTACCGCGAGGGCTTCGTCAAGAACCGCTACATCGGCCGCACCTTCATCATGCCCGGGCAGGAGGAGCGCCAGAAGTCGGTGCGCTCGAAGCTGAACGCGATCCCGCTCGAGTTCCGCGGCCGCAACGTGCTGCTGGTCGACGACTCGATCGTGCGCGGCACGACTTCGGCGCAGATCATCGACCTCGCCCGCGAGGCCGGCGCGCGCAAGGTGTACTTCGCCTCCGCGGCGCCGCCGGTGCGCTACCCGAACGTCTACGGCATCGACATGCCGGCCGCCTACGAGCTCGTGGCCGCCGGCCGCACGGACGAGGAGGTCGCGAACGTGATCGGCGCCGACTGGCTGATCTACCAGGACCTCGAGGACCTCGTCACGGCGGTGCGCCACGACAAGGCCAAGGTCGAGGCCTTCGACACCTCCTGCTTCTCCGGCGAGTACGTCACCGGCGACGTGACGCCCGAATACCTCGGCCGGATCGAGCGCGAGCGCTCCGACGACGCGAAGGCGCGGCGCCGGGCCGTGGCTGACGGCGCCGCCGACGGCGACAGCGGTCCGCGCTCGAAGCCGCGGGCCGTGCGCGCCGTCTGAGCCGGGCCGCCACCGCATGCACGACCGTGGAGCGTTGAGCGCGGACTCGCGCCGCGGCGTGCTGCTCGAGCTCTACGCGAGCGCCTGCCAGGCCGTCGACGGCCGGCGCTCGGTGCGCGCCGCGCTCGCCGGCCGCGCCGCCCCCGAGT
>JBBINS010000253.1:0-2703 GCA_037443765.1 Gammaproteobacteria bacterium | reverse complement strand
ACCGCCTCCTGGGCCGAGCTGTTCGGCAGGCTCATGCCGAGCGCCTCGATCGCCGAGGCCATGGTGTTGGCGGTGTACATGCCGCCGCAGCTGCCGGCGCCCGGGATCGAGGTGCACTCGACCTCGTGCAGCTCGGCGTCGGAGACCCGGCCGCCGGCGTGGCCGCCGACCGCCTCGAACACCGCCACGATGTCGCGGTGCTTGGCGCCCGGGCGGATCGTGCCGCCGTAGACGAACACCGCCGGCCGGTTGAGCCGCGCGATGGCCATCAGGCAGCCGGGCATGTTCTTGTCGCAGCCGCCGATCGCGACCAGGCCGTCGAAGCCCTGCGCGCCGGCGACCGTCTCGATCGAGTCGGCGATCACCTCGCGCGACACCAGCGAGTAGCGCATGCCCGGCGTGCCCATAGAGATGCCGTCGGACACGGTGATGGTGTTGAAGATCCGGCTCTTGCCGCCCGCGCCGTCGGCCGCGGCCGCGGCCGCGGCCGCGAGGCCGTCGAGGTGGACGTTGCACGGCGTGATGTTCGACCAGGTGCTCGCGATGCCGATCGAGGGCTTCTCGAAGTCGGCGTCGACGTAGCCGACGGCGCGCAGCATCGCGCGGCTCGGCGACTGCTTGACGCCGTCGAACACCAGACGGGAGTGGGCGCGCGGGTCGTTGGGGGTCTGTTTGCGGGTCATGGCGGTGGTCGGGCGTCGCGGGGCAGCGTGCCCGCGCGGCTATTGTGGAACGCGCGGGGCCGGCGGCGCCACCCGGGCTCGCCGCTCAGGAGCCGGTGTCGACGCCGGTCGGGTCGCGTCGCGCGATGATCGTGACGCCGACGAGCGTGAGCGCGCCGCCGGCGAGGATCCGCGCCGTGACGACGTCGCCGAGCAGCGCGACCCCGAGGACGACCGAGAACACCGGCGACAGCGTCGTCAGCGGCGACACCGACGACACCGGATAGCGGCTGATCAGCCAGTAGTAGCCGGTATGCGCGACGAGGCTCGACCCGAACACCGTGAACGCGAGCGCAGCCCAGTCGAGCGCCCCGGCACTGCGCAGCGCGGCGCCCTGCCCGGCCTCGAGCCACAGCGTGAGCAGCCACAGGACCGGAATTCCCGACACCGCGAACCAGGCCTGCAGCTCGAGCGGCCGGAAGGTCTCGCCGAGCCGTTTGACCGCGACCAGGCCGAGCGAGCCTGCGAAGGCCGACGCCGCGACGAGCGCGAGCCCGGCGCGGTAGGTGAAGACGTCCGCCTGCACCGCGATCACGGCGACACCGGCGAAGGCGAGCGCGATACCCAGCCGTCGACGCCAGTGGATCACCTCGCCGAGGAACAGCACCGACATCAGCGTCGTGAACGGCACGCCGAGCTGGGTGGCGATCGCGACCGAGCCGACGTTCGGCGTCAGCCGGATGCCGGTGAAGAGCAGGGCGAACTGCAGCCCGCCCGAGAGCGCCGCGGCGACGAACAGCGACAGCATCCGGCCCGGGTGCCAGCGCAGGAACGGCACGAGGCACGCCGCAAGCAGCGAGAACCGCAGCGCCGTGAAGAACACCGGCGGGAAGTGCTGCACCCCGACCTTGCTGGCGATCAGGTTGAACCCCCAGATCAGGTTGATCAGCAGCAGGAAGCCGAGGTGCCGCGGCGCGAGGTGGCTCACCGGCCCGGGATACCGTAGCGCGCCGCGAGCAGCCGGTAGAGGGCGCGCACCGTCTGCGCCTCGCCGCCGAGCGGCCGGCCCGGCCGCTCCTTGCCGTTCCAGCCATAGAGGTCGAGGTGCAGCCACGGCGTCGCCTCGGCGACGAAGCGCCGCAGGAAGAGCGCGGCCACGACCGAGCCCGCGAAGCCCGACGCCGAGGCGTTGGCGACGTCCGCCACCTTCGAGGCGAGTTCGTCCTCGTACGGCGCCCAGAGCGGCATCGGCCAGACGGGGTCGCCGGCGGCGCGGCCGTGGGCGGCGAGCTCGGCGGCGAGCGCCTCGTCGCTCGCATAGAGCGCCGGCAGCTCCGGGCCGAGCGCCACCCGGGCGGCGCCGGTCAGGGTCGCGAGATCGACCAGCAGGTCGGGCGGTTCCTCCCCGGCGAGCGTCAGGGCGTCGGCGAGCACGAGGCGGCCCTCGGCGTCGGTGTTGGTGACCTCGACGGTCTGGCCGGCGCGCGTCGCGAGCACGTCGCCCGGCCGATAGGCGTCGCCGGCGACGCTGTTCTCGACCGCCGGCACGATCAGCCGGAGGCGCACCGGCAGCCGCGCATCGAGCACGAGCTGCGCGACCGCGAGCGCGCAGGCGGCCCCGCCCATGTCCTTCTTCATGAGCGCCATGCCGGCCGAGGGCTTGAGGTCGAGACCGCCGGTGTCGAAGCAGACCCCCTTGCCGACGATCGTCACGCGGGGACCGGCGTGGCCGTGCCGAAGCTCGACCAGCCGCGGCGCGCGGGCCGCCGCGCGCCCGACCGCGTGGATCGCCGGGAAGCGCTCGCGCAGCAGCGCCTCGCCGACCACCTCCCGGTACTCGGCGCCGTAGCGGCGCGCGACCCGCTCGATGGCCTGGGCGAGCTCCGCCGGACCGAGGTCCGCGGCCGGCGTGTTGATGAGGTCGCGGGCGAGCGCATCGGCCTCGGTGACCCGGCGCACGTGCTCGAGGTCGGCGCCGGGCGGTCCGACGAGCGCTGGCGGCGGCGCGCCGGCTGCGCGGCGGTAGCGCTCGAACCGGTAG
>JBBINS010000252.1:0-2780 GCA_037443765.1 Gammaproteobacteria bacterium | reverse complement strand
CCTCGGCGAGCGTCACCTTCGAGCGCAGCACGAAGCGCGTCAGCCGCGCGCGAAGCGGCCCGAGGAGCGGCGCCGGCATCACGAGGTCGTAGCCGTCCGGCGCGCGCGCGAGCCACGGGGTTGCGAGCACGCGCCCCTGCGGGGTCAGCAGCGCCGCGAGGCCGGGCGCGCCCTCGCCGAGCGCGACGACGTCGCGGGTCAGCTGGCCCTGCAGGAACGGGGCGGCGTCGCGGCCGCGCACCGTGAGGACGCCGTAGCGCCCGGCGGGCGCGGGGGCGGGCGAAGCGGTGAGGGCGGCGGGGTCGGGCGACATCGGCGGCTGGATGCTCTCGGGTGCGGGAGGGTCGGCGGCGCGCGGGGGCGACCGCTTCGGCGGGAGTTAAACCTGCGCCCGCGCGGGGGTCAACGTTCGCAGCGCCTCGCCTCGCCACCGGCCGGGCCTTGAAAACACGCCAAAAAGCCGCACGCCTGCGCCGCGGCGGGCGCCGCGCGACGCGCAAACAAGGGCCAGAGAAACAAGGGCTTGGGGTGGTGCTGCACTGCCGTATTGTGGCAGTATCTCGCGTTATGCCGTTGCGCCCGAAGCCCGTCGCCGAGGATCTGCCTGCCGAGGCAACTCCCCGCGCGGACGGCGTCGCGCCGTCGGCGGCCGAGACCCCGGCGCCGCGCGAGATCGGCGGTCGCGAAGGCCCGGAGCCGACGCGCTTCGGCGACTGGGAAAAGTCCGGTCGCTGCATCGACTTCTGACACCCTAGAGCCCGCGCAGGCCGAGGCTCCCTGAGGGGTGCGCCTCGGCCGAGGAACCGACCACCATGGCAACGCGTCCGAGGCCCCTGTCGCCGCACCTGCAGGTGTACCGCCCGATGTACACGATGGTGCTGTCGGTCACGCACCGCGCAACCGGCATCGCGCTCGCGCTTGGCGTCGTGCTGCTCGCCGGCTGGCTGCTCGCGCTCGCGTCGGGCCCGGCGGCCTACAACCGCGCGCGCGAGCTGTGCGGCTCGCCGGTCGGGATCCTGGTGCTCGCCGGCTTCGTGCTCGCGTTCTGGTACCACTTCTGCAATGGCCTCAGGCACCTCAACTGGGACGCGGGCAACGGCTTCGAGAAGGCCGCCGCGCGCCGCTCGGGGGCGGTGGTCGTGATCGCGACGCTCGCCCTGACCGCCGCGACGCTGCTCGCGACGCTCCACTTCGGGGGGCGGCCATGAGCCTCAAGACCCCGCTCGGCCGCGTGCTCGGCCTCGGCGCCGCCGGCGGTGGCGCGCACCACTGGCGCGCGCAGCGCCTGTCGGCGATCGCGCTCGTGCCGCTCGGCGCGTGGCTCGTGGCCTCGCTCGTGACGCTGCCGGACCGGGCCTACGGCACGGTGCACGGCTGGCTCGCGCAACCGCTGCACGGCCTGCTGATGGCGCTGCTCGTGGTCGCCGCGGCCCACCACGCGTGGCTCGGCGTGACGGTGATCATCGAGGACTACGTGCACACGACGACGAGCAAGGTCGCGGCGCTGCTCGTCGCGCAGTTCCTGTACGTCGTGGTCGGCGCGGGCGCGCTGTTCGCGGTTCTGAAGGTGGCGCTCGGGGGCTGGGCATGAGTGAGTACGACTTCATCGACCACACCTACGACGTCGTCGTGGTCGGCGCCGGCGGTGCGGGGCTGCGCTCGATCTTCGGCCTCGCCGAGTCCGGCCTCAAGGTCGCGGCGCTGACCAAGGTGTTCCCGACCCGCAGCCACACGGTGGCGGCGCAGGGCGGCATCTCGGCGGCGCTCGGCAACATGGGCGAGGACGACTGGCGCTTCCACTTCTACGACACCATCAAGGGCTCGGACTGGCTCGGCGACCAGGACGCGATCGAGTACATGTGCAAGGAGGCGCCGAGCGCGGTCATCGAGCTCGAGCACTACGGCGTGCCGTTCTCGCGCACCGAGGACGGGCGCATCTACCAGCGGCCGTTCGGCGGCATGACCACGCACTACGGCAAGGGCATCGCGCAGCGCACCTGCGCCGCGGCCGACCGTACCGGCCACGCGATGCTGCACACGCTCTACCAGCAGGCGCTGAAGCACGAGGCGACGTTCTACGTCGAGTACTTCGCGCTCGACCTGATCATGGAGGACGGCGCCTGCCGCGGCGTCGTGGCGCTCGACCTCGCGACCGGCCGGCTGCACCGCTTCCGCGCGCACGCCGTCGTGCTCGCGACCGGCGGCTACGGCCGCGCCTACTTCTCGTGCACCTCGGCGCACACCTGCACCGGCGACGGCGGCGGCATGGTCGCGCGCGCGGGCCTGCCGCTGCAGGACATGGAGTTCGTGCAGTTCCACCCGACCGGCATCTACGGCGCCGGCTGCCTGATCACCGAGGGCTCGCGCGGCGAGGGCGGGTACCTGACGAACGCCAAGGGCGAGCGCTTCATGGAGCGCTACGCGCCGAACGCCAAGGACCTCGCGAGCCGCGACGTCGTGTCGCGCTCGATGACGATCGAGATCCGCGAGGGCCGCGGCGTCGGCCCGCACCAGGACCACATCCACCTGCACCTCGAGCACCTCGGCGCCGAGGTCATCAAGGAGCGGCTGCCGGGCATCGCCGAGACCGCGCGGATCTTCGCCGGCATCGACGTCAACAAGGAGCCGATCCCGGTGCTGCCGACCGTGCACTACAACATGGGCGGCATCCCGACCAACGTCCATGGCGAGGTCGTCACGCGCCGCGGAGCCGACCCCGAGAGCCTCGTGCCCGGCCTGATGGCGGTCGGCGAGGCCGCCTGCGTGTCGGTGCACGGCGC
>JBBINS010000251.1:0-2790 GCA_037443765.1 Gammaproteobacteria bacterium | reverse complement strand
CCCGCCGCCCCGCCGGCCGAGGCGCCGGCGCCCGACGCGGACGCCGAGCCCGCCTCGCAGCATCCGCTCGAGCAGTCGCGCTCGTTCGTGCTGCCGCCCGGCCGCGAGCCGCAGGGCCGCGAGGACCGGCAGGAGCTCGCGCGCGTCGACGCGGATCTGCTCGACAGCCTGCTGAACAGCGCCGGCGAGGTCAGCATCCACCGCGCCCGCCTCGAGCAGCAGCTGTCGTCGGTCGAGTTCAACCTGGCCGAGCTCGCGCGGGTCGTGCAACGGCTGCGCGAGCAGCTGCGCAAGCTCGAGATCGAGACCGAGGCGCAGATCCTCCACCGCCACGAGGACGACCGGCGCCGCGACGACTTCGATCCGCTCGAGATGGACCAGTACTCCTCGCTGCAGCAGTACTCGCGCGCGCTCCTCGAGTCGACGAGCGACGTCGCGAGCCTGCAGGGCCTGCTCGAGAGCCAGACGCGCGAGGCGCAGAACCTGCTGATGCAGCAGGCGCGCATCGTCACCGACCTGCAGAACGGCCTGATGCGCACGCGCATGGTGCCGTTCCAGCGCCACGTGCCCCGGCTGACGCGCACCGTGCGCCAGGTCGCGGCCGACACCGGCAAGAAGGTCGACCTCGTCGTCTCCGGCGCGACCGGCGAACTCGACCGCCAGGTGCTCGACCGCATGCTGCCGCCGTTCGAGCACATGCTCCGCAACGCGGTCGTGCACGGCATCGAGCCGCCGCTCGAGCGCGTCCAGCGCGGCAAGCCCGAGCAGGGCCGCATAGAGGTTTCGCTGAAGCGCGAGGGCGCGGAGGTCGTCATCGTCGTGCAGGACGACGGCAGCGGCATGAACCTGCGCGCGATCCGCGAGAAGGCGCTGTCGCTCGGCCTGATCGAACCGAAGCAGACGCTCTCCGACCAGGAGGCGATGCAGCTGATCCTCGAGCCCGGCTTCTCGACCGCGAGCAGCGTCACCCAGGCGGCCGGCCGCGGCGTCGGCATGGACGTCGTCGCCACCGAGATCAAGCGCCTCGGCGGCGCGCTGCAGATGGACACGACCCCGGGCCAGGGCAGCAAGTTCACGATCCGCCTGCCGTTCACGCTGGCGGTGTCGCAGGCGCTGATCGTCCGCACCGGCGACGAGTTCTACGCGCTGCCGCTGCCGACGGTCGAGAGCGTCGTGCGCCTGCCGAAGAGCGACGTGCAGCGCCACCTCGCCGAGGGCGGGCCGAACCTCGAGTACGGCGGCCAGCGCTACCGCTTCCAGCACCTCGGCAGCTTCGTCGGCGCGCCGCCGGCGCAGCTGCCGGAGAACGACGTGCCGGTCCCCGTCGTGCTGATCCGCGCCGGCGACAGCTCGACCGCGCTTGTCACCGACGAGCTGGTCGGCAGCCGCGAGATCGTCGTCAAGAGCGTGGGGCCCCAGATCTCCGGGATCCGCGGCATCGCCGGCGCGACGATCCTCGGCGACGGCCGGATCGTGATCATCCTGGACATGGGCACGCTGGTGCGCGCCGACTGGCGCGCGCGCCCGGCCGCCGAGGCGGCCCGCGATCGCAGCGACCGGCGCACCTTCGCGCTGGTCGTCGACGACTCGATCACCGTGCGGCGCGTCACGCAGCGGCTGCTCGAGCGCAACGGCATGCGCGTCATGACCGCCAAGGACGGCGTCGACGCGCTGTCGATCCTCGAGGACCACCTGCCGGACGTGATCCTGCTGGACATCGAGATGCCGCGCATGGACGGCTACGAGGTCGCCGCGCACGTGCGCGGCGACGAGCGCCTCAGGGACGTGCCCATCGTGATGATCACCTCGCGCGTCGGTGAGAAGCATCGCGCCCGCGCCATCGAGCTCGGCGTCAACGACTACCTCGGCAAGCCCTACCAGGAGAACCAGCTGCTCGACGCGATCGAGCCGCTGGTCGCCAACCGGCGGGAGGCCGTATGACGGAGGCGGTCGCCGAGGAGTTCTACGGCCTGCTGGTGCCGCTCGCCGACGAGCGCCTGGTCGTGCCGCGCAGCTGCGTGGCCGAGGTCGTCGCCTGGCAGGAGCCGACGCCGATGGCCGGCGCGCCGTCCTGGTACGTCGGCACGGTCGCGTGGAGCGGCCGCACGGTGCCGGTCGTCTCGTTCGAGGGCGCGCTCGGGCGTGCGATTCCCGAGACGAGCGGCCGCACCCGCATCGTCGTCGTGCACTGCCTCGGCACGCGGCTCGCGGCCGGGGCCTTCGGCATCCTGACGCAGGGCTTTCCGCAGCTCGTGCGCCTCAACCCCGACGTCGTGAAGCCGGATCCGACACGCTCGTTCCCGGACCGCAGCCCCGTGCTGTGCGGGCTGCGGATGGTGAACGAGACGCCGCTCGTGCCGGACCTCGAGTACCTCGAGACGCTGATCGCCGAGGAAACCTCGGTCGCCGCCTGAGCGGCGCGGGCCATCCGGCTCAGCGCATCCACGGCGCCGCTTCGAGCTCGCGTGCCTCCTGGTTGCGCCGCTGCGCCCTGAGCGCGTCGGCCAGCACGCGGCCCGCCTGGGCGCGCGCGTTCGGGTCGCCCGACGACAGCGCCAGCGCCTTGCGGGCGCAGGCCTCCGCCTGGTGGGGGTCGGTCTCGGCGAGCCGCAGGCGGGCCACCTCGATCCACAGCAGCGGGTTCTGCGGCTCGATCCTGAGCGCCCGGTCGAGCGTCGTGGAGGCGCCGGGCAGTTCGCCGCGCGCCACCTGGGCGTGCGCCTGGTTGACCAGCGACAGTCCCGCGGGCCCGAGCCGGTAGTCGCGGGACGGCGGCGCGGGCGCCGCCGG
>JBBINS010000250.1:0-2805 GCA_037443765.1 Gammaproteobacteria bacterium | reverse complement strand
GGCGCACGGCGATGCGCTGCGAATCGAGGCCGGCGCGCGCCACCGGCCGGGCGACGACCAGCGTCGCCGCGATCGCGGCCGGCGCGGCCACGGGCGCGGCGGCGCGCAGCGTGTAGACGGTGGCCGGCGACTCGTGGGTCTGGAACAGGCCGCTGCAACCGGCGGCGGCGGCGGCCAGCAGGACGGGCGCGGCCCTCGGGATCCGGTGCTTCATCGCGGTATCTCCACGCCCGCCTTGGGCGCCTCGTACAGCAGGCGCGACGGCTCCTCACGGAGCCTGGCCGCGAGCTCGCGGACCTCGACGGCCGCGTCGCGGCCCTCGCGCACCAGCTGGCCGATGTCGTCGAGCCCGCGGCCGGCGAAGCGGTCGAGGTCGGCCTCGTGGCGGGCGAGCAGCGCGTCGAGCCGGCGGCTGATGCCGGCGAGGTTGTCGGAGGCCTCCTTGAGGCGCGCGAGCGCGCCGCCGACCTCGGGCTCGGCGCCGTTGACCAGCCGGCGCGCGCTCGCCGCGACCTCGTGCGCCTCGGCGATCGCAGCGCGCAGCTCCGCGACCAGCCTTGCGGCGTCGCGGGTCATCCCCGGCAGCGGCTCGGTCGCCGCGCGCAGGTTCGCCATCGCGGCGCGCACGGCGGCGAGGTTGTCGTCGTCGAGCAGCGTGTTGAGGCGCCGCGTCACGCGCGTCGCGTCGGTGACGAGCTCGGGCAGGCCCGAGACGAACAGGTCGAAGTCGGAGGGCACCGAGCGGATCACCGGCAGGCCCTCCTGGCTCGGCACCTCGGGCGCCGCGGCGACGGTGGCGTGCGGCGCCTGCGACAGGTCGATGAACAGCAGCCCCGTCACGCCCTGCATCGACAGCCGCGCCAGCGTGTCGGGGCCAACCGGCGTCGCCTTCTCGACGTCGATCAGCGCCAGCACGCGGTCCGCGGCGCGCGGGTCGAGCCGGATCCGCGCGACCTTGCCGACGTTCACGCCGAGGTAGCGCACCGTGCTGCCCTCGTTGAGGCCGCTGACGCTGCCGGAGAAGTACACCTCGTAGCGCTGGTACTCGCGCCGCTCGTGGGTATTGGTGTACCAGAGGACGAACACGGTCGCCATCGCGAGCACCACGACGACGAACGCCCCGACGGCCACGTAGTTTGCATCGCGATCCATCACTGCCTCCGTGCGGCGCGCCCGCGCGCGCTGTGGAAATACTCCTGGATCCAGGGGTGCGCGTTGCGCGCGATGCCGTCCAGCGTGTCGCTGATCATGCCCCGGTCGACGATGACGCCGACGCGGTTGCAGGTGCGGTAGATCGAGTCGAGGTCGTGCGTGATCATCACGACCGTCAGGCTGAGCGCGCGCTGCAGATAGAGCAAGAGTTCGTCGAACGCCGCGGCCGCGATCGGGTCGAGCCCCGAGGTCGGCTCGTCGAGGAACAGCAGGCGCGGGTCGAGCGCCAGCGCCCGCGCGAGCGCCGCGCGCTTGACCATGCCGCCGGAGAGCTGCGCCGGGTACTTCGGCCCGGCGTCGGCCGGCAGGCCGACGAGGCGGATCTTGAGCGCCGCGAGGCCGGCCTGATCCTCGGCCGGCAGCGCGAGCGCCTCGCGGATCGGCAGCTCGACGTTCTCGGCGACGGTCAGCGAGCTGAACAGCGCGCCGCTCTGGAACGTCACGCCGTAGCCGCGCTTGACGGCCCGCAGCTCCGCGCCCCAGAGCCGCGTCAGGTCGCGGCCGTCGATCTCGACCGCGCCGGCCTGCGGCCGCTGCAGGCCGAGGATCGTCCGCAGCAGCACCGACTTGCCGGAGCCGGAGCCGCCGACGATCCCGAAGATCTCGCCGCGCCGCACCGTCATGTCGAGGCCGTCGTGCACGACCTGGTCGCCGAAGCGGTTGACGACGCCGCGCACCGCGACGACGGTGTCATCGGCGGCGGCCATCAGAAGTCGATCTCCCAGTAGACGACCGCGAACACCGCGTCGACGAACAACACCATGAAGATCGACTCGACCACCGCGACCGTGGTCAGCCGGCCGAGCTCGCGCGACGACGCGCGCACCTGGATGCCGCGGAAGGTGCCGATCAGCGCGATCACGAAGCCGAACACCGGCGCCTTCAGCAGGCCCGCCCAGAACGTCGTCGGCGCGATCGCCTCCTGCATGCGCACCAGGAAGCGCGTGAACGGGATGTCGAGCACGAGCCACGACAGCACCGCGCCGCCGGCGAGGCCCATCGCGTCGGCGATCACGGTCAGGAGCGGCAGCGCGATCATCAGCGCGACCACCCGCGGCAGCACCAGCACCTCGACGACGTTCAGGCCGATCGCGCGCAGCGCGTCGACCTCCTCGTTGAGCCGCATCACGCCGATCTCGGCCGCGAAGGCGCTGCCCGAGCGGCCGGCGACGATGATCGCGGTCAGCAGCACGCCGAGCTCGCGCAGCACCGACAGCGTCACGAGGTCGACGACGTAGACCTCGCCGCCGAACTGCCGGAGCTCCTGCGCGCCGATGTAGGCGACGATGACGCTGATCAGGAACGCGATCAGCGCGACGATCGGGATCGCCTGGATGCCGGTCTCGTAGACGTGGCGGACGATCGACTGGAACCGGAAGCGGCGCGGCCGGGCGAACGCGCCGCGGAACACGTAGTAGATCCGGCCGAGGAACTCGAGCGCCTCGGCGACCGCGCGGCCGTGCTGCACGGTGTAGCGCCCGAGCGCGCCGAGCGGCTCGGCGGCGACCGGCGCCGCCGGTGGCGGCGCGGCGACCAGCGTGCCGGTGAACTCGAGCGGCTCGGGGCGGGCGCCACGCCACTCGGCGGCGCGGC
>JBBINS010000249.1:0-2821 GCA_037443765.1 Gammaproteobacteria bacterium | reverse complement strand
ACCTCCGCGAGCACCTGCTCGAGCGTGGCCTGCACGGCTTCGACGCACGTCGAGGCGAGGTGGGCGAGGTCGGATTCGGCCGTCACGCGCGCGAGGTCGAGTTCGGAGACCTCGGCGCGCACACTGTCGAGCGCTCGCCGGCACTCGCGGATGCCCGACTCCTCCTCGCCGCTCCGGACGTGGAGCACGGACAGCAGCTCGTCGGCGGTGCGAACCTCACCCCGCAGCGTCTCGAGTTCCTGCAGGTCCACGTCGAGCTGGCGCTTGCCGTCCTCGATGGCCTGGCGCAGCTCCACCTGCCGCTGCTCGTTCTGGCGTGCCTCTTCCCGGCGGGCCGCGAAGCGCGACTCCAGCTCGTCGATGGCTTCCTGCTGGCGGGCCACCTCGGCGGCCAGCGCCGTGGCCCGTTCCACGAGGCCGGCGTGCGCGGCCCTGGCGTCGGCGGCGCGGCGGCTGATGACCTCGGCGGCCTCGCGGGCGTCGAGCAGCTGCCGCTGCGAAACCGACAGCCGCTCGTCCGCGGCGCGCCGCACGTCTTCCTGGCGCGCCACCGCCGCGTGCGCCTCGGTCTCGCGCGCCTCGAGCGTCCGCCGCTCCTCCTGCGCCCGCGCGCACTCGGTCGCGAGCACGTCCGACCTCAGCGCCAGGCGCTCGCGATGCTCGGTGGCTCTCGCCACCAGCCCCTCGAGGCCGACGATCACCTTCTCGCGCTCGTGCGCGTCGGCCGCGAGATCGGCGATTTCCTGCGACAGCCGGTCGACGGCGGCCGCGCCGACGGTCGTCTGCTCGGCCAGGCGGGTCAGCGCCTCGCGGATCTCGACCGTCCGATCGCGCAGTTCCTGGACCTCGCGCCTGGCCGAGAGGATGCCGCGCGACTGCTCGCGCACGCCGCCGTAGACGAGCCGCGCGCCCCTCAGCACGTCGCCTTCCGGCGTGACCACGGGCAGGTCGGTCGCGAGCGAGGCCGGCACGGCCTGGGCGAACGACCGGGCGAGCCACGCGTGCCCGACCGCCTGTTCGACGAACCGCGCGTGGTCGCCCGTGGCGCGCACGACCGAGGCCATCGGCACGAGCCCCTCGACCGGCGGCGCAGGCTGCGTGGCGGAGGCCGGCGCTTCCCCGCCGACGACGAGGAAGCCGCACCGGCCGGCGTTGTGCTCGCGGATCATCGCCAGGCCGCTCGACGCCTCCTCGTGGCTCGGCACGAGCACGTGCTGCAGCAGGTCGCCGAGGCAGGCCTCGACCGCCCGCTCGTAGCCCCGCTCGACCTCGAGGTGATCGGCCAGCGACCCGAAGTGCCGGAGCGGGTTCTCGCCGCCCGCGAGCAGGAAGCGGGCCGCGTCGCCGTACTGCGCGCGGGCCGCCTCGAGTTCCTCGAGCGACTGGAGGCGGGCCTCGACGCTGGCCAACTCCTGCTCGCGCGCCCTGGTCGCCTGGCGCCCGAGTTCCTGTTCCTCGCGCGCCTCGGCCAGCTCGGCCTGCTTCACCTCACCCGTCGCGCGGACGCGATCGAGCGTGGACTCGGCGTCGGCCACCTGGCGTCGCCCATCGTCGAATTCGGCCTGCAGCCGGCGGTCCTCGACCTCGACGTCCGAGCGCTCCGCGTCGAGCCGCGCCAGTTCATCCTCGACCCTCTGCCGCGCCGCCTCGGCGTTCTCGATGGCGTGGCGGAGCGAGCTGATGGCGGTGAGCGCGAGGTAGACCGCCTGGCGCTTCTCCTCGACCTCGGTTTCGAGCGACTGGAGGGCGCCGTAGGCGGCGTCGTACGCCGCGCTCTCCGACGACAGGACGACGGCCGCCTCCTCCCGCGCCTGGCGCGCCTGCCCGGCGGCGTCGCGCCGCTCGGCCAGCGCCTGGTGCGCCGGCCCGCGCCGGGCTTCGATCGCCGCGAGCTCGTCGGCGATCTCGTGGCTGCGGGCGCCGAGGCCGACGAGCTGCTGCTCGTTGAAGCTCACGGCGTTCTGGCGCCGATCGATCTCCATCTCCCGCGCGTGCGCGTCCTCGCGAACGCGGCCCGCGTGGGCCTCGGCCTGCGCCAGTTCGAGGCGCGTTCGGGCGAGCTGGTCTTCGGCCGTCGACAACCGGGCCGCGGCGACCGCCGCCGCCTCGTGGCGTTCGGCGAGGCGCGCGCGCCCGGCCTCGATCTGGCCGGCCAGCACGCGGTACCGCTCAGCGAAGAGCACCTTCTCCCAGCGCCGCAGCTCCTCGCGCAGCCGCTTGTAGCGGCGCGCCCTGGCCGCCTGCCGCTTGAGCGCGGCCCTTTGTTTCTCGACCTCGAAGATGATGTCGTCGATGCGCGTGAGGTTCTGCTGCGAGGCTTCGAGCTTCAGCTCGGCGGCGCGCCGGCGGGCCTTGTACTTGGTGACGCCGGCCGCTTCTTCGATGAGCTGCCGCCGATCGGTGGGGCGCGTGCTGAGGATCTGCCCGATCTTCCCCTGCTCGATGATCGCGTAGGCCTTGGCGCCGAGGCCGGTGTCCATCATCAGTTCATGGACGTCGCGCAGCCGCACCAGCTCGCCGTTGATGAGGTATTCGCTCTCGCCCGATCGGTAGAGCCGCCGCGTCACCTCGACGTCGCGCGCGAGGATCGGCTCGGCGTCCTCGCCGTCCTCGAGCGGGAGTCGCGCCTTCTCGCCGGCCGAGGTCACGCCCGACAGCATCAGCCGGACTTCGGCGGCCGCCGTCGCCTTGCGCGCCTCGCTGCCGTTGAAGATCACGTCCTGCATCTGGTCGCCGCGCAGGCTCTTCGCACTCTGTTCGCCCAATACCCAGACGATGGCGTCGGCGACGTTGCTCTTGCCGCACCCGTTGGGGCCGACAA
>JBBINS010000248.1:0-2833 GCA_037443765.1 Gammaproteobacteria bacterium | reverse complement strand
TGCGACTTGTTGAAGCCGTAGCCGGCGAACTTCTCCATCAGGTCGAAGATGTGCGTCGCCTGCCGCTCCGGCACGCCGCGCTCGGTGGCGCCGGTGACGAACACCGAGCGCTGCTCCGCCATCTCCTCGGCCTTCTTCTTGCCCATCGCCCGGCGCAGCAGGTCCGCGCCGCCGAGCGTGTAGCCGGCGAGCACCTGCGCGATCTGCATCACCTGTTCCTGGTACAGGATCACGCCGTAGGTCGGCTTCAGCACCGGCTCGAGCGCCGGATGCAGGTAGTCGATGCGCTGGCCGCGCGGCGCGTGCTTGCGGTCGATGAAGTCGCCGACCATCCCCGACTCGAGCGGCCCCGGGCGGAACAGCGCCACCAGCGCGACGATGTCCTCGAAGCGGTCCGGCTGCAGGCGCCGGATCAGGTCCTTCATGCCGCGCGATTCGAGCTGGAAGATGCCGGTCGTGCGCCCCGACTTCAGCAGCGCGAACGTGCGCGCGTCGTCGAGCGGCAGGCGCGCCATGTCGAGCGGCGGCTCGCCGCCGCGCGCGCGCTCGGCGTTGACGATCTGCTCGGCGAGCGCGATCACGGTCAGCGTGCGAAGGCCGAGGAAGTCGAACTTGACGAGCCCCGCCGCCTCGACGTCGTCCTTGTCGAACTGGGTCACGACCGAGGTCGAGCCCTCTTCGACGAACAGCGGGGCGAAGTCGGTGAGCACCGAGGGCGCGATCACGACGCCGCCGGCGTGCATGCCGGCGTTGCGCGTCAGGCCCTCGAGCGAGCGCGCGAGGTCGATCATCTCGCGGACCTCGCCGTCGGCCTCGTAGAGCTTCCTGAGCTCGTCGGCCTGCTCGAGCGCCTTGTCGAGCGTCATCTCGAGCTCGAACGGGATCAGCTTCGCGATCCGGTCGCACCAGCCGTAGCTCTGGCCGAGCACCCGGCCGACGTCGCGCACGACCGCCCGCGCCGCCATCGTGCCGTAGGTGATGATCTGCGAGACGCGGTCGCGGCCGTACTTCTGCGCGACGTAGTCGATGACCCGGTCGCGGCCCTCGGTGCAGAAGTCGACGTCGAAGTCCGGCATCGAGACGCGCTCGGGATTCAGGAAGCGCTCGAACAGCAGGTCGTGCTGCAGGGGGTCGAGGTCCGTGATGCCGAGCACCCAGGCGACCAGGGAGCCCGCGCCCGAGCCGCGGCCCGGGCCGACCGGCACGCCGTTGGCGCGCGCCCAGCGGATGAAGTCCGCGACGATCAGGAAGTAGCCCTCGAAGCCCATCCGGCAGATCACGTCGAGCTCGCGCGCGAGCCGCGCCGGGTACTCGGCCGGGTCGACGGGCCGGAGCTCCGGGACGCCGCTGCCGCGCGCCGCGAGCCGCTCGGCGAGGCCGCGCTCCGACTCGCTGCGCAGGAACGCGGCGGTCGTCGTGCCGGCCGGCACCGGGTACTCGGGCAGGAACGACTTGCCGAGCCTGAGCTCGAGCGAGCAGCGCTTGGCAATCTCGACGCTCTGCTCGACGACGCCGGGCAGGTCGGCGAACAGCGCCGCCATCTCCGCCGGGCTCTTCAGGTACTGCTGCTCGGTGTAGCGGCGCGGCCGGTCGGGCGCGGCGAGCAGCGTGCCGTCGTGGATGCAGACCCGCGCCTCGTGCGCCTCGAAGTCGCCGGCCCTGAGGAAGCGGACGTCGTTGGTCGCGACCGCCGGCAGCCCGAGCTCGCGCACGAGCGCAAGGACGCCCTCGACCAGCGATTCGTCGTCGGGGCGCCCGAGCCGCTGCACCTCGAGGTAGTAGCGGTCGCCAAAGAGCTCGCGCCAGGCGCGCGCCGCGCGGTGCGCCTCGGCGATGCGACCGTTGCCGAGGTGGCGGCCGACGTCGCCCTCGGCGCCGCCGGAGAGCGCGATCAGCCCGTCGACGGTGCCGGGCTCGAGCCAGGCGCGCTCGAGCATCGGCACGCCCTTGCGCTGCCCCTCGAGGTAGGACCGCGACACGAGCCGGGTCAGATTCTTGTAGCCCGCCTGGTTCATGCAGAGCAGCGTGAGCCGCGCAGGCTCCGCGCGCTCGGCGGCGTCGCGCAGCCACACGTCGACGCCGACGATCGGCTTGACGCCCGCCGCCTGCACCGCGCGGTAGAACTTGACCATCGCGAACAGGTTGCTCTGGTCCGTGACCGTGACCGCCGGCATGCCGGCCGCGGCGGCGGCGGCGGCGAGCTCGTCGATGCGCACGACGCCGTCGACGAGCGAGTACTCGGTGTGCAGGCGCAGGTGGACGAAGGAACTCACGGCGGGCAGCGTCACTCGGGGTCGCCCGGTCGGGCCAGTGCGGATCTTACCGGCTCGAAGGAGCGCCGATGCAGGGGGCAAGGACCTAGGCCGGCGAGCGCCGCGAGGTGCTCGGGCGTGCCGTAGCCCTTGTGGACCGCAAACCCGTAGCCGGGGTGCCGGCCGTCGGCGGCGACCATGAAGCCGTCGCGCCAGGTCTTGGCCAGGATCGAGGCGGCGGCGATCGCGGCCTCCCGGCCGTCGCCGCCGACGAGCGTCTCGGCGGGGGCCGCGCAGCCGAGATCGGCGATCGCGGGCGCGCGATTGCCGTCGACCTGCACCAGTCGCGGCCGGATCGGGAGCGCGAGCAGCGCCCGGCGCATCGCGAGCAGCGTCGCCTCGAGGATGTTGAGGGCGTCGATCTCGGCCGCGTCCGCCCAGCCGAGGCCCCAGGCGAGCGCCCGGGCGCGGATCCGGGGCGCGAGCCGTTCGCGCTCGTCCGGGCCGAGCCGCTTCGAGTCGTCGAGGCCGCGGATCACGCGCGCCTCGGGCAGGATCACCGCCGCCGCGACCACCGGGCC
>JBBINS010000247.1:0-2858 GCA_037443765.1 Gammaproteobacteria bacterium | reverse complement strand
GAGCAGCCGTTCCTCGCCGGGCGCCGGCAGCGTACCCGCCTCGCCCCGCGGCTCGAGCTCGAGGTCGCGGACGCCGTGGCGGTCGTAGGCGGCGCGCAGCGCCCCGTCGGCGGCCGCGAGCGCCGACCGCCAGCGGCCGAGTTCCCCGGCGTGCCGCCCGAGCAGCGCGAGGATCCGCGCCGCGAGCATCATCCGCTTCTCGTCGAGCAGCGCGTAGCCCTCGCGCGCGGTGGCGCGCTCCTCGCCGAGCTCGAGCAGCGCGATCCGCGTCGGCGCGAGGTCACGGTCCGGCATCGGCCGCTCCGCGGACGTGGGCGTCGAGCTGCGTCGGCGTGAGCCGCGTCAGTTCCTCCGGCGGCAGATCGCCGAGCGCCTGCCAGCCGGCGGCCATGCTCTCCTCGAGCGTCCGGTGCCCGCCCTGCGCGACGACCTCGCGCTCGAAGCGGTCGCCGAACGCGAGGAAGCGCTGCTCGGCCGCGCCGAGCCCCTCCACGCCCATCACGGAGGACAGCACCCGCATCCGCACCGCGCGCGCATAGGCGGCGAACAGCTGGTTCGCGAGCGCCGGATGGTCGGGATCGGTGTAGCCGCGGCCGGTGCCGGACGACATCAGTCGCGACAGGCTCGGCAGCACCTTGACCGGCGGGTAGATGCCGCGCCGGTCGAGCTCGCGGTCGAGCACGATCTGGCCCTCGGTGATGTAGCCGGTCAGGTCGGGGATCGGATGGCCGATGTCGTCGGCCGGCATCGTCAGCACCGGCAGCTGCGTCAGCGTGCCGGCGCGACCGCGGATGCAGCCGGCGCGCTCGTAGATCGAGGCGAGGTCGGAGTACATGTAGCCCGGGTAGCCCTTGCGGCTCGGCACCTCGCCGTGGCTCGCCGACACCTCCCGCAGCGCCTCGCAGTAGTTCGTCATGTCGGTCATGACCACCAGCACGTGCCGGCCCTCGGTGAACGCGAGGTACTCGGCGGCGGTCAGCGCGTAGCGCGGCGTCAGCAGCCGCTGCGAGCTCGGCTCGTCGGCGAGGTTGAGGAACATGGCGGTGCGCGCCAGCGCGCCGCTGTCGACGAGCGCCGCGCGGAACGCCTCGGCGGTGTCGTGCGAGATGCCGATGCCGGCGAACACGACCGCGAATCGGCCGGCGTCCGCGGCCCGCAGCCGGGCGCGCAGCGCGATCTCGGTGACCAGCCGGTCGTGCGGCAGGCCGCCGCCCGAGAAGATCGGCAGCTTCTGGCCGCGCACCAGGCTGTTCATCAGGTCGATCGTCGTGATCCCGGTCTCGATGAAGTCCCGCGGCAGCGCCCGCGTCGCCGGGTTGATGAGCCCGCCGTCGACGCGCAGCCGCTCGACCGCGGCCACCGGCGGCCCGCCGTCGAGCGGCCGGCCGATGCTGTCGAAGACCCGGCCGAGCAGCCCCGGCCCGACGGCGAAGGTCAGCGGCTCGCCGAGCGCGGTGAGCTCGGTGTCGGCGAGCCCGAGACCGCTCGTCGACTCGAGCACCTCGACGACGAGCTCGGTCTCGCTGACCGCCGCGACGCGGCCGATCCGGCCGCGCCCGTCCGGGCCCCGCACCCGCACCGCGGTGTTGAGGCCGACGTCGAGCGTGCGCTTCAGGAACACGAGCGGACCCTCGATCCGCGTCGCCGTGCCGCTCGCGGTGACGTCAGCGCGCATCGGGCGGCTCCGCCGCGTGCAGCTCGGCCGCGAGGCGCCGGCCGAAGGCCGCGATCTCCTCGAGGTGGCCCTCGCCGTGCTCCTCGCCGATGCGCTTGAGGTGCGCCACCGAGCGCAGCGACGCCACGGTCGCCGGCGCGACGCCGGCGGCGACCGCGCGCTCGGCGTGCTCGATGAAGCCGACCACGAGGCGCACCAGCGCCGACTGCCGTTCCGGCGAGCAGTAGCGGTCGACCTCGGAGAACGAGGACTGCCTGAGCAGCGCCTCGTTGACGATGTCGGCGAGCACCAGCGCGAGCTGCTGCTCCGGCGGCAGCGCGTCGCGGCCGACGATCCGCGCCATGCGCTCGAGCCGCGCCTGGCGCTCGAGCAGCTCGAGCAGCCGCTCGCGGTGCCTGGCCCAATCGCTGTTGCCGTGCGACTGCCACCACGCCGCGAGCCGCGGCGCGTCCTCGGTGTACGACAGCAGCGGATGGATCGCCGGGTAGAACCGCGCCCGCGCGCGCTCCGGGTCGAGCGCCCAGAACGAGCGCACGTAGCGGCGCGTGTGCAGCGTCACGGGCTCCGAGAAGTCGCCGGCGGCCGGGCTGATCGCGCCGATGATCGTCAGCGAGCCCTCCGTGCCCGCCAGCGTCTCGACGCGCGCGGCGCGCTCGTAGAACTCCGCGAGCCGCGCGCTCAGGTACGCGGGATAGCCGGCCTCGCCCGGCAGCTCGCCGAGGCGGCCCGACACCTCGCGCAGCGCCTCGGCCCAGCGGCTGGTCGAGTCGGCGAGCAGCGCGACGTGGCGGCCCTGGTCGCGGAAGTACTCGGCGACGGTCACGGCGGTGTAGATGCTGGCCTCGCGCGCCGCGACCGGCATGTTCGAGGTGTTGGCGATGATCACCGCGCGCTCCATCAGCCGGCGGCCGGTACGCGGGTCGTCGAGTTGCGGGAACTCGTCGAGCACCTCGGCCATCTCGTTGCCGCGCTCGCCGCAACCGACGTAGACGATCACGTCCGCGTCGCACCACTTCGCGAGCGCCTCCTGCAGGATGGTCTTGCCGGTGCCGAAGCCGCCCGGCAGCGCCGCGCGCCCGCCGCGCGCGACCGGGAACAGCGTGTCGAGGATCCGCTGACCGGTGATCAGCGGCCCGACCGGCGGCAGGCCGCGCGCCACCGGGCGCGGCACGCGCACCGGCCA
>JBBINS010000246.1:0-2865 GCA_037443765.1 Gammaproteobacteria bacterium | reverse complement strand
TCCGCGACGGCACCGCGCCGCCGGCGAGGTCGGCGGGCGGCACGCCGCCGCGGGCGGCGATGGTCCGCGCGGCGGCCGGCGGCAGGCGGATGTTGAGCCCGACGCCGACCACGACGTAGGCGGGGCCGGCGGCCGCGAGGCGCAGTTCCGAGAGGATGCCGCCGAGCTTGCCGCCGTCCTTCAGAACGTCGTTCGGCCACTTGAGCGCGAGCCCGCCGACGCCGTGCCGCGCGAGCGCGCGCAGCGTCGCGACGCCGGCGACGAGGCTGAGCGCGCCGAGCGCCGCCGGGGGCGCGGGAAAGAGCCAGGCGAGCGACAGGCACAGCCCGCTGCCGAAGGGCTGCAGCCAGTCCCGGCCGCGCCGGCCGCGTCCGGCGCTCTGGTGCTCGGCGAGCGCCACGCGCAGCCGCCCGGCCGCGACCCCGGCGTCGGCCAGCAGGCGCGCGTTGGTCGAGTCGAGGTCGTCGTGGATCTCGAGGCGATCGAGCCGCGCGCGCGTTTCCGGCGCGAGCGCCGCCTCGAGCTGCGCCCGGTCGAGGAGCTCGAGTGGCGCCGGCAGCCGGTAGCCGCGGTCGCCGGCGGACTCCGGCGCGAGGCCCCAGTCCCGCAGCGAGCCGAGCTCGCGCTCGAGGGCGGCGGGCGCGAGCCCGAGCGTCGCGGCGAGCGCCGCGGCGCTTTGCGGCTCGCCGTCGGCGAGCAGGCGGACGAGCTCCGCGCGCCGCGTCATCCGCGTTCCGCCTGCCGCGGACGCAGGAGCCACAATCGGCGCGCGCGGTTCTCGGTGCCGGCGCGCATTCGCGCGATGTTCTCGCGATGCGTGTACGCCACGAACGCGGTCATCGCGAGCGCAAACGCGAACAGCGCCGCCTGCGCGGGCACCATCAGGCGGGTCGCGAGCGGCAGCGAAGCGACCGCGAGCATGGTGCCGAGGCCGACGAACCCGGTCAGCATGACGACGGCGAGCCACACCCCGAGCACCGGCGCGAGCAGCCGCGGCTCAAGCCCGAGCAGCACGCCGACGATCGTCGCGGCGCCCTTGCCGCCGCGGAACTCCCACCAGACCGGGTAGACGTGGCCGAGCGTCGCGGCGGCGGCGCAGGCGACCGCGAGCCAGCCGCGGCCGAGCGCCGGGTCGATCCCGACGCCCGGCAGGTCGAGCCCGGGCAGGACGCGCGCGGCGAACCAGCCCTTGGCGACGTCGATGACGACCACGCCGAGGGCGAACAGCTTTCCCTGGGTCCTGAGCGCGTTCGTGCCGCCGGCGTTGCCGCTGCCGAGCGTGCGGATGTCGACGCCCTTGAGCGCGCCCAGGATGAGCGCGCCCATCAGCGATCCGAGCAGGTAGCCGATCAGCGATTTGACGGCGAGCTCAAGCATGGATGTCCTCGCGGCCCCGCGAGTCTAGCATCGGCGCGGCGCGCGGCCCGCGCCGCACGGGCCGGGTCAGGCGCGCTCGAGGCCGCCGGCATCGGCGAGCACGGCGGCGAGGGCCGCGACGTGCTCCGGCGAGTCGTTGAGCGCCGGCACGAGCGTGAAGCGCTCGCCGCCGGCGGCGAGAAACTTGCCCCGCGACGTCACCGCGATCTCCTCGAGCGTCTCGAGGCAGTCGACCGCGAACGACGGCGTCACCACCGTGACCGAGCGGACGCCGCGACCGGCGAGCTCCAGCAGGCGGTCGTCGGTGTAGGGCGTCAGCCACTCGGTCGGCCCGAAGCGCGACTGGAAGGCCGGCGAGTAGTCGTCCGGCCCGAGCCCGAGCGCGTTGACGAGCAGCGTCGTCGTCTGGTCGACCTGGGCGCGGTAGGGATCGCCGGCGGCGACGTACTTCACCGGAATGCCGTGATTCGAGAACACGAGGTGGGCGCGGCCGTGCTCCGCCCAGGTTGCCCGCACCCGCGCCGCGAGGGCGCCGATGTAGGCCGGGTGCGCGTGGTAGTCCGAGACGAAATGCAGTTCCGGCACGTACCGGTAGCGGGTGAGCACACGCACGACGACGTCGAAGACCGCGCCGGTCGTGCTGCCGGAATACTGCGGGTAGAGCGGCAGCACGATGAGGCGGCGGATCCGCGCGGCCGAGAGGCGCTCGAGCGCGGCTGCGACCGACGGCGCGCCGTAGGTCATCGCGAGCTCGACCCGGGCGTGGGTCGGATCGCCGTAGTGGGCCTGCAGCGCGGCGGCGAGGCGCTGCGACAGGGCGAGGAGCGGGGAGCCGTCCTTCGTCCAGACGGCGCGGTACAGCTTCGCGGTCCGGAAGGGGCGGAACGTCAGGATCGGCCCGTAGAGGATCGGGTACCAGTACGCCGGGCAGGCCTCGACGACGCGGCGATCACCGAGGAAGGCACCGAGATAGCGGCGGATCGCGCCGTAGGTCGGGGCGGCGGGCGTGCCGAGGTTGACGAGCAGCACGCCGGTCGTCGAGACCGGCTCGGTCCCGCTCGTCGTCCCGAGAAACCAAGCCATCGCGCTCCCTCATCGCCGCGGACGGGCACCGGGCCATCATAACGGCTGGCCGGTGGCCAACAAGAAAAAGGCCCCGGAGACGTTCGTCTCCGGGGCCTTCGTTGGGATCCTGGCAGTGACCTACTCTCACATGCCCGAAGGGCACACTACCATCGGCGCAGAGCGTTTTCACTTCCGAGTTCGGAATGGGATCGGGTGGTTCCCGCTCGCTATAACCGCCAGGAAAACTGGTTCAGCGATTCGCACGGGGCTCATGCCCCGCGCGGATCACCGCAATTCGGAAATCGTGAAGACACTTCATGGTGTCGCAATCAAAAGAAACCGCCACCTAGCTTCAAACAGCTTGGGGCTATATGGTCAAGCCTCACGGGCAATTAGTACTGGTTAGCTGAACGCATTACTGCG
>JBBINS010000245.1:0-2865 GCA_037443765.1 Gammaproteobacteria bacterium | reverse complement strand
CTCAACGAGCCGCGCTACGTGAAGCTGCCGGACATCATGAAGGCGAAGAAGAAGCCGCTCGACGTCGTCGAGCTCGCCTCGCTCGGCGTCAGCGCCGAGCCCGGCCTCAAGCCGGTGCTGACCGAGCCGCCGAAGCCGCGCTCGAAGGGCATCATGGTCAAGGACGTCGCCGAACTCGTCGACGCGCTGAAGAAGAAGGGGCTCGTCTGATGAGCAAGATCCTCGTCATTGCCGAACACGACGGCAAGAAGCTGAACCAGGCCACCGCGCGCTGCGTCACCTGCGCGCGGCAGGTCCCCGGCGCCGAGATCACGGTCGCCGTGTTCGCCGCCGATCCCGGCCCGGTCGCCCAGCAGGCGGCCGCGCTCGCCGGCGTCGCGAAGGTCGTCACCGTCGCCGCGCCCCACAACGCGCACGCGCTCGCGGCCGTGCTCGCGCCGCAGATCGTCGAGCTCGCGGCCGGCTACAGCCACGTGTTCGGCGCCTCGACGTCCTTCGGCAAGGACGTGATGCCGCGGGTCGCGGCGCTGCTCGGCGTGCCGCAGATCTCCGACGCCATGTCGGTCGAGGGCGCCTACAAGTTCAAGCGCCCGACGTACGCCGGCAACGCGATCGTCACGCTCGAGGCGCCCGCCGACCGCAAGGTCGTGGCGACGGTGCGCACCGCCTCTTTCGAGGCCGCGGGCGCGGGCGGCTCGGCCGCGATCAGCGCCGCGACGGTCAGCGCGGCGGTGCCGAACCACACGCGTTTCGTGTCGATCAGCGCCGCCTCCTCCGACCGGCCCGACCTCGCCTCCGCGGCGAAGGTCGTCTCGGGCGGCCGGGCGCTCGGCAGCAAGGAGAACTTCGAGATCATCTACAAGCTCGCCGAGGCGATGGGCGCCGCGGTCGGCGCCTCGCGCGCCGCCGTCGACGCCGGCTACGCCCCGAACGAGCTGCAGGTCGGGCAGACCGGCAAGATCATCGCCCCGGAGCTCTACGTCGCGATCGGCATCTCCGGCGCGATCCAGCACCTGACCGGCATCAAGGACGCGAAGACGATCGTCGCGATCAACAAGGACGGCGAGGCGCCGATCTTCGAGGTCGCCGACTTCGGCCTGATCGCGGACCTGTTCCAGGTCGTGCCGGAGCTGCAGAAGAGCCTCGGCAAGTAGCCGGCCGGATCCCGAGCGCGCCGCCGGGCCCGGCGGCGCGCGCCGGGTCTCCTCTCGTGACGGCCGAGATAGATGCTGTAACTACCTGAATAAAAAGAATAAAAAGACGATGAAAACCTCCAGTGGTTTCGAGGTCGGCGCGCCGCAGCGGCCTCGACAACACCCCCTCGTCGCCCCCGCACCGCCCGATTTCCGCCCGGGTGCGGCCGGTCGATCCCGCGACGGGAGCGCGCTTCGCTAGCATGACGCGGACACGGAGCGACGGAGATTCCTCGTGACCCTGCTGATCTCGGGCCTCGTGCTGTTCCTCGGCCTGCATTCGATCCGGATTCTGGCGCCCGGGGTGCGCGAGCGCCTCGTCGCCGGGCTCGGCGACGGCCCGTGGAAGGGCCTCTATTCGCTCCTGTCGGGCGCGGGACTCGTCCTGATCGTCGTGGGCTTCGGGCGGGCGCGCGCCTCGCCGGCGGTCCTGTACGCGCCGCCGACGGAAATCCGCGGCCTTGCGATCGCGCTCCTCGCGTTCGTGTTCCCGCTGCTCTTGGCCGCCTACCTGCCCGGCCGGATCCGGGCCTGGCTGGGCCATCCGCTGCTCGCGGCGACGATCGTCTGGTCGCTGTCGCACCTGCTCGCCAACGGCCGCGTCGCCGACGTGCTGCTGTTCGGGGGCTTCCTCGTCTGGGCCGGCGCGGACTGGATCTCGGCCCGCGGCCGGCCGCGGCCACCGATCCCGGCCCTGCCCGCGAGCCGCTTCAACGACGTCATCGCGGTCGTCGGCGGCCTCGCACTCTACGCCGCGACGCTGCACGGGCTGCACGCGCGCCTGATCGGCGTCGCGCCGCTCGGCTGAGGCGGCGCGGCGGAGGTCCGCTGATGAGTCCGGCCAGCGGCGCGCGGAGTCCGTCCGCCGCGGCACGCCGGGCGCGCCGCTCAGAGCTGGCCGAGGACGAACTCGGCGGCGCTGACGCGGAACTCGCCGGCGCTCTCGACGTTGAGGTGCGTGACGACCCCGTCCTTGGCGACGAGCGCGAAGCGCTTGCCGCGCGTCCCCATCCCGAAGCCGCTTGCGTCGAGCTCGAGCCCGAGCGCCTTGGTGAAGTCGGCGTTGCCGTCGGCGAGCATCAGCACCTTGTCGCTCGCGCCGCTCGCCTTGGCCCACGCGTCCATGACGAACACGTCGTTGACCGCGAGGCAGGCGATCGTGTCGACGCCCTTGGACTTGAGCTTGTCGATGTTCTGCACGAAGCCCGGCAGGTGCTTGGCGTGGCAGGTCGGCGTGAAGGCCCCCGGCACGGAGAACAGGACGACCCGCTTGCCCTTGAAGAGCTCGTCGGTCGTGACGTTCGCGGGCCCTTCCTTGGTCATGTGCTTGAGCGTGGCCGACGGAATTCGGTCACCCACCTTGATCGTCATGGCTCGGTCCCCCTTGCCTCGCGCGGGACTTGGCGAAGCGAGCGGGGATTCTAGCCGTTGCGGCGGCCGGGGCGCGAGGATTGCGCCCGGGCCCCGCGCGCCGGTCAGCGGCGCTCGTTCTGCTGGTCCTTGTTCTGCTTCTGCTCCTTGTCCTGCGGCTGCGGCTTGGGCTTGGGCTTGGGCTTCGGCTTCGCCTGCGGCTTCGGCTGCTGCTGCGGCTTCGGCGCGTTGAACGCCCTCGCCCCGGGCTGCGCGGCTGGCTGGGCGGCCGGCTTCGCCGCAGGCTGCGGCGCGGGCTTCG
>JBBINS010000244.1:0-2983 GCA_037443765.1 Gammaproteobacteria bacterium | reverse complement strand
AGCGCTGGGCACTCGCGAGGTGGCCGGCCGACCGGGCGATGGTCGCCGCCGCCGCCGGCCAGCGGGCCTCGATCAGCGGCCACAGCGCCGTGCGCAGGTAGGCGCGGTCGAAGCGCGGGTCGGTGTTCATCGGGTCCTCGTGCCACGGCAGGCCCCGGGACGCGGCGTAGGCCCGCAGCGCCGCCCGCGGCACGTCGAGCAAGGGCCTGAGCAGCCAGGCACTCGCCCGGCGCGAGCGCCGCGGCGAGCGCCGCGTAGCGCGCGGTGCGCGCGGCCGCCTCGACGCTCTCGCCGCGCCCGGTCGCGACCGTCACCTTCAGCGTCGCGAGCGGTACGCCGAGCTGCCCGGCCGCGGCGCCCGCGGCGGCGGCGAGCGGTGCGGCGGCCGTGAGGCCATGGTCGACGTAGATCGCGCGCAGCGTGAGCCTCGGCCCGAGCATCGCGATCGGCGCCGCGGCGAGCTCGGCGGCGGCCGCGAGCAGCGCCGCCGAGTCGGCGCCGCCCGAGAGCGCGACCACGAGCGCGGCCTGCTCCTGTGCCCCGATCAGCGGTTCGAGGCGCTCGGCGAGCGCGGTCGGGCCGAAGGCGGGGTGGCGGCCCGGAGTCACCCCGGACCCCGCTCAGGCCGCGCGGAACGCGCCGAAGGAATCGAGCCGCTTCGCGCGCTGCTCGAGCAGCTGTTCGACGGGCTTGGCGGCGAGGTCGGCGAGCGCGCGGCCGAGCGCCGCCTTGAGGTCGGCCGCCATCACCTGCGGATCGCGGTGCGCGCCGCCCAGGGGCTCGGGCAGGACCTCGTCGACGAGGCGCTCGCGCAGCAGCCGCTCGGCGGTGATGCCCATCGCCTCGGCGGCGAATTCCTTCTTGTCGGCGCTCTTCCACAGGATCGAGGCGCAGCCCTCCGGCGAGATCACCGAGTACACCGAGTACTGCAGCATCAGCAGCCGGTCGCAGACACCGATCGCGAGCGCGCCGCCCGAGCCGCCTTCGCCGATCACCGCGGTGACGATCGGCACAGTGAGCTGCGCCATCTCGAAGAGGTTGCGCGCGATCGCCTCGCTCTGGTTGCGCTCCTCGGAGCCGACGCCGGGGTAGGCGCCCGGCGTGTCGATCAGGGTCACGATCGGCAGCGCGAAGCGCTCGGCGAGACGCATGAGCCTGAGCGCCTTGCGGTAGCCCTCGGGCTTCGGCATGCCGTAGTTGCGGCGCACGCGCTCCTTGGTGTCGCGGCCCTTCTGGTGGCCGATCAGGATCACCGCGCGGCCGTCGAGCCGCGCCGGCCCGCCGACGATCGCGAGGTCGTCGGCGTACATCCGGTCGCCGTGCAGCTCCTCGAAGTCGGTGAACACGAGCGGCAGGTAGTCGAGCGTGTAGGGACGCTGCGGGTGGCGCGCGAGCTGCGCGACCTGCCACGGCGTCAGGCTCGCGAAGATGCTCTTCGTGAGCACCCGGCTCTTGGCGCGGAGCTTGTTGATCTCCTCGACGATGTTGATCTCGGCGTCGTCGCCGAGGTAGCGCAGTTCGTCGATCTTCGCCTCGAGCTCGGCGATCGGCTGCTCGAAATCGAGAAAATTGAGGTCCATGGGAGGGGCACGGTTCCAGAGGCGCCCCCCGCCGTCAAGGGGGAGGCCTCAGCCGGTCATCTTGAGGGGCAGCGTCGCGACCGGGCCGAGCGCGCCCCAGGCCGTCAGGAACTCCTGCTGGTCGCGCGGGTGGTAGACGAGCCGCGCGCCGTCGGCGCCGAAGTGGCGCGCGAGGCCCTCGAGCGCCGGGCGCGTCGGGCGCACGGTCCAGTCGGCGCCGAGCTCGAGGAGCGCGTTCGCGGCGTGGCCGGGATAGTAGATCGCGACCGTGCAGCGCCCGCCGCGCACCGGCTTCAGGGCCGCCTCGAGCGCCGCGAGCAGCACCGCCTCGTCGCAGCCGGCCGGCCAGCGCAGGAGCAGCCGCCGCGCCTGCGCCTCGCGCGCGGCGTCGATCGGCACGACGCGCTTGGCCGACAGCTGCCAGCCCTCGAGGAACTCGATCCAGCGCAGCCCGCCCTCGACCACCAGGATCGCGTCCTTGGCGATGATCTCGCGGTGCTGCTGCAGCACCTCGTCGAACAGCGACACCTCGAGCCGCCCGCTGCCGTCGTCGAGCACGATCGAGGTGCGGTTGCCGCGCGTGCGGATGTCCTGCACGAGGCCGGCGACGGTGAGGTTCCGGGGCGCCTGCCACTTGCCCTCGGCGCCAGACGGTCGCGCGCCGGTGAGCTCGGCGATGCGCCCGGGCGCGAGATACTTGAGGTCGTGGAGGTACTCGTCGATCGGGTGGCCGGACAGGTAGTGGCCGAGCGTCTCGCGCTCGTAGGCGAGCCGCACCGCCGCCGGCCAGTCGGCCTCGGCGGCGGCCCGCGCCGCCGGGCTCGACGGCGGCGCCACCGGCGCCGCGCCCATCTCGAACAGGCTCCCCTGGCCGTGGGTCGCGGCGCGCGTGCGTTGCTCGCCGCCCTGCACCGCCGCTGGCAACGCCGCCATCAGCGTCGCGCGGTTGGCGCCGAGCGCGTCGAAGGCGCCGGCCTTGAGCAGCGCCTCGAGGCAGCGCTTGTTGACGCGCGTGAGGTCCACCCGGCTGCAGAGGTCGTGCAGGTCCGCGAACGCGCCACCGGCGCGCCGCGCCTCGACGATCGCCGCCACCGCCGCCTCGCCGACGCCCTTCACGGCACCGAGGCCGTAGCGGATGCTCGAGGCGTCCGCGACCGCGAAGCGGTACTCGGAGGCATTGACGTCCGGGGGCAGCACGGTCAGGCCCATCTCGCGGGCCGCGTCGATGCCGACCACGACCTTGTCGGTCTTGTCCATGTCGCACGACAGCACCGCGGCGAGGAACGCCGCCGGGTAGTGCGACTTGAGCCACGCGGTCTGGTAGGTCAGCACCGCGTAGGCCGCCGAGTGCGACTTGTTGAAGCCGTAGCCGGCGAACTTCTCCATCAGGTCGAAGATGTGCG
>JBBINS010000243.1:0-2990 GCA_037443765.1 Gammaproteobacteria bacterium | reverse complement strand
CGCCGCCGCCGCGCCGCCGGCGGCCAAGGCCGCCGAGGAAGCCGACCCCGGCCCGCGGCCCGATACCGCGGTGACCGCGCCGATGGTCGGCACCTTCTACGGCTCGCCGGCGCCCGGCGCGAAGGCCTTCGTCGAGGTCGGCAGCGAGGTCAAGGTCGGCCAGACGCTCTGCATCATCGAAGCGATGAAGATGATGAACCAGATCGAATCGGACAAGGCCGGCAAGGTCGTGTCGGTGCTGGTCAAGAACGGCGATCCGGTCGAGTTCGGCCAGCCGCTATTCATCATCGAATAGCGACGGCGCCCATGATCGACAAAGTGCTGATCGCGAACCGGGGCGAGATTGCGCTGCGGATCCTGCGGGCCTGCCGCGAGCTCGGCATCAAGACCGTGGCCGTGCACTCGACCGCCGACAACACGCTGAAGCACGTGCTGCTCGCCGACGAGACCGTCTGCATCGGGCCGCCACAGTCCAAGGACAGCTACCTCAACATGCCGGCGATCATCGCGGCGGCGGAGGTCACCGACGCGGTCGCGATCCACCCCGGCTACGGCTTCCTGTCCGAGAACGCCGATTTCGCCGAGCGCGTCGAGAAGTCCGGCTTCGTGTTCGTGGGGCCCAAGGCCGAGACCATCCGACTGATGGGCGACAAGGTCTCGGCGATCCGCACCATGAAGGAGGCCGGCGTGCCGTGCGTGCCGGGCTCCGGCGAGCCGCTCGGCGCCGACGCCGAGGCGACGCGCAAGGTCGCGAGAAGCATCGGCTACCCGGTGATCATTAAGGCATCCGCCGGCGGCGGCGGCCGCGGCATGCGCGTCGTGCACTCGGAGGCCGCGCTGCTCAACGCCCTCAACGTGACCAAGGCCGAGGCGCTCGCCGCCTTCGGCAACGATCAGGTCTACATGGAGAAGTTCCTCGAGCGGCCGCGCCACATCGAGTTCCAGGTGGTCGCCGACAGCCAGGGCCACGTGGTCGTGCTCGGGGAGCGCGACTGCTCGCTGCAGCGCCGACACCAGAAGATCGTCGAGGAGGCACCGGCGCCCGGCATCACGCCGAAGCAGCGCACGATGATGATCGAGAGCATCACCGCGGCGCTCTCGAAGGTCGGCTATCGCGGCGCGGGCACGCTCGAGTTCCTCTACGAGGACGGCCGCTTCTACTTCATCGAGATGAACACCCGCATCCAGGTCGAGCATCCCGTCACCGAGATGGTGACCGGCATCGACCTCGTGAAACTGCAGCTGAAGATCGCCGGCGGCGAGCCGCTGCCGTTCAAGCAGGAGGACATCGAGATCCGCGGGCACGCGATCGAGTGTCGCATCAACGCCGAGGACCCGAAGGGCTTCGTGCCGAGCCCGGGCCCGGTGCGCCTCTGGCACCCGCCGGGCGGCCCCGGGATCCGCGTCGACAGCCACCTCTACACCGGCTACGTCGTGCCGCCGTACTACGACTCGCTGATCGCCAAGGTCATCGCGCACGGCGAGGACCGCGACACCGCGATCGCGCGCATGCGCAACGCCCTGTCCGAGATGGTCGTCGAGGGAATCAAGACCAACGCGCCGCTGCATCAGGAGATCTTCGGGCACACCGCGTTCCGGCAGGGCGGCCTCGACATCCACTACCTCGAGCGCCGGCTCGGCCTCAAGTAGGCCGGGCCCGCTTCGGCGGCCGGTGGGCTTTCGCCCGCCACCGCCTCACAATCCCCGCGTGCCGTTCCTCCAAGTCCACCTGACGCTCGGCGGCCTCGACCCGGAGGCGGCCGAGGCCGCCTGCTTCGCGGCCGGCGCGGTCGCCGTGACGCTGGCCGACGCCGGCGATACGCCGATTCTCGAGCCGAAGCCCGGCGCGACGCCGCTGTGGCCGTCGGTCGCGCTGTCCGCGCTCTACGACGCCGCGACGCCACCCGAGGCGCTCGCCGCGACGCTTCGGACCGCGCTCGGCGCGCCCGGCCTCGAGCTCCGCTTCGAGACGCTCGCCGACCGCGTCTGGGAGCGCGAGTGGCTCAAGGACTTCCGGCCGATGCGCTTCGGCCGGCGGCTGTGGATCTGCCCCGGCGGCCTCACGCCGCCGGCCGAGGCGACCGCGGCGGACGCGCCGGTGATCGTCTGGCTCGATCCCGGCCTCGCTTTCGGCACCGGCACCCACGCGACCACCGCGCTCTGCCTCGAGTGGCTGGACGCCGCGCCGCTCGCCGGCGAGCGCATCCTCGACGTCGGCGCCGGGTCGGGGATCCTGTCGATCGCCGCGCTCGCGCTCGGCGCCGCGAGCGTGCACGCGCAGGACATCGATCCGCAGGCGCTGATCGCGACCCGCGACAACGCCGCGCGCAACGGCATCGGCAGCGCCCTCAGCGTCGCCTCCGCCGACGCCGCGTGGGGCGAGGACTACGGCGTCGTGCTCGCCAACATCCTGGCCGAGCCGCTCGTCGAGCTCGCGCCGGCGATCGCGGCGGCGACCCGGGCCGGCGGCGCCGTGGTGCTGTCGGGGCTGCTCACCGGGCAGGCCGGCGCCGTGACGGCTGCCTACGCGCCGTGGTTTGATATGCAGGGCCCGCGGCAGCGCGACGGCTGGGCCCTGCTGGTTGGCCGGCGTCGCGCCTGAGGCTCGAGCGTGTACACGCAATGTCCTGAATGCGGCACGGTGTTCCGGGTGACGGCCTCGGTGCTGCGGGCGGCACAGGGCCAGGTGCGCTGCGGCGTGTGCGACGCGAGCTTCGACGCGCTGCGGTTCCTGACCGACGACGTCGAGGTCGACGTCAACGCCGCCTCCGCCTCGCGCATCGTCGGCGCGCCGTCCGAGACGCGTGCCGCGCCACCGCCACCGCCACCGCCGCCAACGGCGCCGCCGTGGCCGGGGCGGAGGCCGCCTGCATCGCCTGCCACCGCCGCAGCGGCATGGGTTCGGTCGAAGGGGACATCCAGATGCTCCCGGCCGCAAGAAATGGGCAATGGCCTTATTAATGATATCAGTGAGGTTGTGTTTGTTGATC
>JBBINS010000242.1:0-3002 GCA_037443765.1 Gammaproteobacteria bacterium | reverse complement strand
GCGCCGGGTCGGCCCGAGCGGCGCGGCGGCGGGCACGAGCTTCGTGAGGCAGCGGCGCGCCGGCGCGTTGCGCCCGTGCGCGAAGTGGCCCCAGAAGCCGAGGATGCCGCCGCGCGTGCGCAGCACGACGGTCTCGCGCATCCCGGTCACGTAGGTGAGGTCGAGGCGGATCGGCGCGCCCGCGTCGAGCGCGTCGAACACCTGCTCGGCGGTCGCGAGCGGCATCTCCCCGGCCATTCCGCCGTCGCTGTTCGGGCCGTCGAGCAGCTCCGCGGTGACGGGCCCGGTGGTGCCGTCCATCGCGAAGCCCATTGTCGCGAGCGCGGCGCGCACGACGCGGTCCTCGGGATGGCGTTCGAAGGCGAAGGCCGCCGCCTCGACCGCGGCGACCGGCTGCTCGCCGCGCTCGAACACGGTCACGGCGACATCCCACTCGTGCGTGACGCCGCCCGCCTCGTTCGACTGGGCACGCACCAGCATGCCGCAGAGGTTGTAGCGGTCGGTGCGCTGCCGATCGGGGCGCGACAGGTCCTCGAGCGAGACGACCCGCGGCGTGAGCGGGGTGCCGGCGGCCGACGCGGCAAGGACGGCCGCCAGCAGGCAAAGTGCGACGATTGTCCTCAGCATCGGATCCCGGCGGTCGAGCGCATCCACGGCGCCTAAGTTTAACCGCGGTGGACGGCGCCGCGCCGGGTTCGGCGCGACGCCGGCGACGGCCCGGGGCCTGGAATCGCGCGACCGCGGAGGTAGTCTTGGCCGGCGGAATCCCGCGGCCCGCCGTCACCGGCGGACGCGGCGAGGAGACGGACCGCGCCAAACCCATCAACCGAAGCCTGCGGGAGGACCCACTGATGAAGCCCGTGATGAACGTCGACGAGGTCCGATTTGACGACGTCGAGGAGAACGGCCTATTCACGTCGAGCCGTGGCCAGATCAGCGATCACATCGGCGCGCGGAAGCTCGGCTACAACCTGACGGTCCTGCCGCCCGGCAAGGCCCAGTGCCCCTTCCACTGCCACCACGGCGAAGAGGAGATGTTCCTGATCCTCGAGGGCGAGGGCGAACTGCGCTTCGGCGACCGCCGATACCCGATCCGCCAGCACGACGTCATCGCCTGCCCGCCCGGCGGGCCCGAGGTCGCGCACCAGATTCTCAACACGGGTTCCACGACGATGCGCTACCTTGCGCTGTCGACGCTGGTCGAGGTCGAGACGTGCGAGTACCCCGACTCGCAGAAGGTGCTGGTCGTGGCCGGCGAGCGCGGCAGGCGGCGCCTGCGCAAGATGTTCCGTGCGGAAGTCACCGTCGACTACTACGACCGCGAACAGCCGTAGCACCGTTGCCGGCCGACCGGGCAACCGACGCCGTGATCGCGGGGCAGCCGGGTGCCGGGGCGGCCCGGCCGCTACATCGTGTGGGTCGGCTTGTCGCCGCCGAGCGCGCCGGCGAGATAGTTCTCGATCTTCTTCTGGGTGTTGCCGCGGTCCTGCTCGGAGAACTGCACGCCGATGCCCGCCACCCGGCGCCCGGCGACGCCTTTCGGCGTCACCCAGATCACGCGCCCCGCGACCGGCAGCTTCTCCTCCTCGCCCATCAGGTTGAGGAGCATGAAGACCTCGTCGCCGAGCCGGTAGTTGCTGTTCGTCGGAATGAACAGCCCGCCGTTCTTCACGAACGGCATATAGGCGAGGTACAGGGCACTCTTGTCCTTGATCGTGAGTGTCAGTAACCCGGGCTTGTTCGTCGGCTGTCGCATCAGGGTCCTATCGGTCTCAGGCGCGCGCCCGGCCGGCGCGCAACGTCTCGAGCTCGCGTGCCAGCCGCACGAACAGACGCTCGAAGAGTAACGTCACGTTCGCCGAACCCTTGAGCGCCGCCTGAGCCGCCCGGGTATCGTCCAGGATCTCGTACAGAGCCTGAATATGTCGCCTCCGGGCCGCCGGTGGCAAGCCCGGATTCGCCGGACTGTGATCCGGTGCGGGCGAGAGGAGCCCCCGGCGGATCCGTTCGGTGACCCAGTTCTCGATCCAGCGCAGCCGTTCGGCCGGCAGGCGCTGCTGGCAGCGCTCGGCGAGGCCCACGAGGTCGGCCTCCGGGCGCGCGAGCAGGCCCGGCAGCTCGGCCATCTCCCGCTCGAGGTCGTGGGCCCCCGCCGCGGCGAGCCTCAGCGCCGCAACCGGCGCGCCGGCGGCGAGCGACAGGGGCCCGGCCCAGTCGGTCGCGGGATCCTCCGCAGCAAGCCACGCGAGCGCCGCGACGCGCTCCGGCGGCGCGACCTTGAGCCGCTGGCACCGGCTCGCGATCGTCGCCGGCAGCCGCTCCGGCCGCGCCACCGTCAGGATTAGCAGCGCGCCCGCCGAGGGCTCCTCGAGCGTCTTCAGGAGCGCATTCGCGCCGCTCGCGTTCATCGTATCGGCGGGATCGACGATCGCGACCTTGCGCCGGCCGCGGTAGCTCTTGAGCGACAGGCTGCCGATCAGCTCGCGGATGTCGTCGACAGCGATCTGCTTCTTCTCCTCGACGAGTCCGACGCGCCGCAGGTCCGGATGGGTGCCGGCCTCGTGCAGGCGGCACGAGGTGCACGCGTTGCAGGGCCCGGCGGCCGGCGCCTCGCACAGCGCGAGGCGCGCGATCCAGTCGGCGAGCGCCGCCTTGCCGAGTCCCGGCCGCCCCTGCAGCAGCAGCGCGTGCGGCAGGCGCCCCGCGCCGATCGCCCCCTCGGGCAGCGCCATCGTCGCAGACGTCGAGGATTTGCAGGCGCAGACGCGGCTGAAGGTGCAGCATGCGCGCGCCGCAGTCGACACGACGCTGCAGCTGCTCGCCTTCGATCTTTTGCAGGGCACGCTGTGGCTGGACGTGCGCCGCGCGCAGGATGCGAAGCGAGAGTTTGGCACCGTGCCGAGTGCTGCCTGGACGGCGTTTCGCAAGGCCGTGCCGCTCGCCGAGCTGCGCGACGGCGCGGCCAGCGGCGTGGACGCTGCGCCTGCCGCGCCGCTCGGCAC
>JBBINS010000241.1:0-3070 GCA_037443765.1 Gammaproteobacteria bacterium | reverse complement strand
CGTCGGCGCCCGCGGGCGCGGCGCCGGCGAACGCGGCGAGCGCGGCCGCGAGGAGCGCGCGGCGAGGGCGCGCGGGGCCGGTGGACAGCAGGAACCGGGCCGTGCGGCCCGCAGCGGGATCGAAGGTCGGCATTGCGCTCCCTACGCCGGTACTAGCCGGATCAGGTTCAACGGGTTCGCAGGTCGTCCTGCGTCTCAGGCCCCAACGGGCCACCCCAGCAAGTGCGCGAAGGATACACGCTCGCGCGCTGCTCGCAAATCGCGCGGCGGGCCGTCAGCGGACGGGCAGCTCGCGCGACTTCTGCACGGTGCGGAGCGCGAAGCTTGAGTGCACGCGCGTCACGTGCGGCAGGCTCGTCAGGTGCCGGCTGTGGACGCGCTCGAAGTCGGCGGTGTCGGCGACGACGACCCTGAGCAGGTAGTCGTACTCGCCCGACATCAGGTAGCACTCCATGACCTCGGGCACCTTGCGCACCGCGTGCTCGAAGGCGGCGAGGTCGGCGCGCTCCTGGCGCTCGAGCGTGATGCTGACGAAGACGTTGACGCCGAGGCCCGCCTTCTGCTCGTTGAGGATCGCCGCGTAGCCCTCGATCAGCCCCTCGGCCTCGAGCGCCCGCACGCGCCGCAGGCACGCCGACTCCGACAGGCTCGCGCGCGCGGCGAGCTCGCTGTTGGTGACGCGGCCTTCGCGCTGCAGCGCCTGCAGGATCACGCGGTCGTAGCGATCGAGTGCCATTCGCAGATCCTTGCGTGCAAATCTAAAATAGCAGCAGAATATTGCGCAAGCTAGCCAGATGCTGCGGTGCGTTTGCAAGAGCCTGCGGCTGCGCGCTCGCTAGAGTGGCCGCCTCACAGGCAGGAGCATCACGATGCGCATCGGCGTCCCGAAGGAAATCAAGGTCCACGAATACCGCGTCGGTTTGACGCCGGCCGGCGTGCATGAGCTCGTCGCCGCGGGACACGAGGTTGCGATCGAGTCGCAGGCCGGCCTCGGCATCGGCATGGACGACGGCAAGTACCAGGCCGCCGGCGCCCGCATCCTCGCGACCGCGAAGGAGGTCTTCGACTTCGCCGAGCTGGTCGTCAAGGTCAAGGAGCCGCAGCCGGCCGAGTGCCGGATGCTGCGCAAGGGACAGGTGCTGTTCACCTACCTGCACCTCGCCGCCGACAAGGCGCAGGCGGAGGCGCTCGCCGCATCCGGCGCGACCTGCATCGCGTACGAGACCGTGACCGCGCCGGACGGCAGCCTGCCGCTGCTGACGCCGATGAGCGAGGTCGCCGGCCGCATGTCGGTGCAGGTCGGCGCGACCTCGCTGCAGAAGGCCAATGGCGGGTTCGGCGTGCTGCTCGGCGGCGTGCCGGGCGTCGCCCCGGCGAAGGTCGTCATCCTCGGCGGCGGCGTCGCGGGCACCCACGCCGCGGAGATGGCCACCGGTCTGCGCGCCGACGTGACCGTCGTCGACCGCTCGGCGAAGCGGCTCCGCGAGCTCGCGGTGCAGTTCGGCGGCGCGATCAAGACCGTGTACTCGACCCAGCATGCGATCGAGGAGCTGACCCAGGAAGCGGACCTGGTGGTCGGCGCGGTGCTCGTGGTCGGCGCGGCGGCGCCGAAGCTCGTCACCCACGCGATGGTCAAGCGCATGAAGCCGGGCGCGGTGATGGTCGACATCTCGATCGACCAGGGCGGCTGCTTCGAGACCAGCAAGCCGACGAGCCACGCCTCGCCGACCTACGTGGTCGACGGCGTCGTTCACTACTGCGTCACCAACATGCCGGGCGCGGTGCCGCGCACCTCGACGTTCGCGCTGACGAACGCGACGCTGCCGTACGTGCGGGCGCTCGCGGATCTCGGCTGGGAGAAGGCGCTGGCCCGCGATCCGGGCTTCGCGCGCGGCCTGAACGTGCACGCCGGGGAGATCACGCACGAGGCGGTGGCCCGCGATCTCGGCCTCGGCTTCAAGCCGTACGCGGCCGCGCGCGGCTGAGCGACGACGGCCGGCGCAACGCCGGCTGTAACCACCCTCGTAACACCCCCAGTCCGCCGCCGGCGGTTCTGCGGGGATTACGGACACCACTGCGGTTCTTCAGGGAGTCTGATTCCGACCTGGTCAATCGGGCGCACGCATCCGCAACACGCGCCCGGCGGGGGTCGGAATGGAAACGTTTTATGAAGTGCTGCGGCGCCAGGGCATCACGCGGCGCAGTTTCGTCAAGTTCTGCAGCCTGACGGCGACCTCGCTGGGGCTCGGATCCTACTTCACGCCGCAGATCGCACGCGCGCTGGAGACGAAGCCGCGCACGCCGGTGCTGTGGCTGCACGGCCTCGAGTGCACCTGCTGCTCGGAGTCGTTCATCCGCTCCGCGCACCCGCTCGCCAAGGACGTGGTCCTGTCGATGCTGTCGCTCGACTACGACGACACGCTGATGGCCTCGGCCGGGCTGCAGGCACAGGCCTGCCTTGACGAGACCATCGCCAAGTACAAGGGCAACTACATCCTCGCCGTGGAGGGCAACCCGCCGCTCAACGAGGACGGGATGTACTGCATCACCGGCGGCAAGCCGTTCGTCGAGGAGCTGAAACGGGTCGCGAAGGACGCCAAGGCGGTCATCGCCTGGGGCTCCTGCGCCTCGTGGGGCTGCGTCCAGGCGGCGAAGCCGAACCCGACGCGCGCGGTGCCGATCAACAAGGTTATCACCGACAAGCCCATCATCAAGGTGCCGGGCTGCCCGCCGATCGCCGAGGTGATGACCGCGGTCGTCACCTACATGCTGACCTTCGACCGGTTGCCCGAGCTCGACCGCCAGGGGCGGCCGAAGATGTTCTACGGCCAGCGCATCCACGACAAGTGCTACCGCCGGCCGCATTTCGACGCCGGCCAGTTCGTCGAGAGCTGGGACGACGAAGGCGCGCGCAAGGGCTACTGCCTGTACAAGGTCGGCTGCAAGGGCCCGACGACGTACAACGCCTGCTCGACGGTGCGCTGGAACGACGGCGTGTCCTTCCCGATCCAGTCGGGCCACGGCTGCATCGGCTGCTCCGAGGACGGCTTCTGGGACAAGGGCTCGTTCT
>JBBINS010000240.1:0-3098 GCA_037443765.1 Gammaproteobacteria bacterium | reverse complement strand
GGACGCGGCCGGCGCGCTCGAGGCCGAGGTGCTCGCGGGGTTCGGCACGCTGCCGGCGGCGCTCGAGCGCGAGGGCCTCGAGGCCGCGCGCCGGCCGCTCAGGCTGTGGCCGGAGGACTTTCGCGCCGTCCCGGAACACGGCACCCTACGGCTCGAGTTCCGCCTGCCGCCCGGCGCCTACGCGACGGCGGTGGTGCGCGAGCTCGTCGCGACCCCCGATACACCGCTGGAGCCCGAAGATGCTTGAACACCACGACGCCGGGACGATCCGCACGCTGAGCCTCGCCCGGCCGCCGGTCAACGCGCTGCACGTGCCGCTGTTCGAGGCGCTCGGCGCGGCGATCGAGGCGGCGCCGCGCGAGGGCGCGCGTGGCCTCGTGCTGACGGGCGCGGGCAAGCTGTTCTCCGCCGGGCTCGACGTCAGCGTGCTCGCCGGCCTCGACAAGCCGAGCCTGAAGGCGTTCCTCGCGAGCTTCTTCCAGTGCCTGCGCAAGATGGCCGAGAGCCGGCTGCCGCTCGTCGCGGCGATCAACGGCCACAGCCCGGCCGGTGGCGCGGTGCTCGCGCTGTTCTGCGACCAGCGCATCATGGCGCGCGGCGACTTCCGCATCGGCCTCAACGAGGTGCAGGTCGGGCTCCTGCCGGGGCCGCTGATCTACGGCGTGCTGAAGCGCGCGGTGAGCCTGCGGGTCGCGAACCAGATGCTGCCGCAGGGCCTGCTGCTGACGCCGGAGGAGGCGCTCGCGGCCGGCCTCGTCGACGAGCTCGCCGAGCCCGACGAGCTCGCGGCGCGCGCGCGCGCGTGGCTCGAGCGCGTGCTGGCGCTGCCGCCGGTCGCCTACGCGACCACGCGCGCGATGGTGCGCGCCGACCTCGTCGCGATGATGGCCGAGGCGACGGCGCTCGAGCAGAACGAGATGATCGAGGCCTGGACCGGTCCCGAGACGCGCGCCTCGCTCGCGGCGCTCGTCGCCAAGCTCGGGCGGCGGTAGCGGCGCTAGCTGCGCGCGAGCAGCACGTACACCGCGCCCGTGCCGCCGTCGCGCTGCGGCGCCGACGCGAAGGCCTGCACCGCGTCGATCTTGCGGAGCCAGACGTTGACGGCGTGCTTCAGCACCGGGCCGCGCGGGCCCGAGCGCAGGCCCTTGCCGTGGATCACGCGCACGCAGGCGAAGCGGCGCGCGAGCGCCTCGCCGAGGAACTCCCGCAGGGCCTCGCGCGCCTCGAGCGCCGTGAGCCCGTGCAGGTCGATCGCGTCCTCGACCGTGAACTCGCCGCGGCGGAGCCGCTCGAGCAGCCGCGCCGACAGGTGCGCGCGGCGAAAGAGGAGCTCGTCGCCCGTCTCGACCAGCCATTCGCCGGGCGCGAGCACGAGGCTCTCCTCGAGCGCGGCGCGCTCGTCGGCGCGGCGGAACGCCGCGATCGGCTTCGGCCGCGGCGCGCGCGGCGGCGCGGGTCGCGGCGGCAGCGGCTTGACGTCGCCGACCGCGTCGCGGAACGACGCTTCGTCTACGGGCGGATCCTTGGCGGGCGGGCGCTGCATGACCGCATTTCCCATCGGCGCGCGGGGTTCCAGTATAGTAACGGGCTCGCGTGCATGAACATCCTGCTCAGTAATGACGATGGTTGGCGGGCCGATGGGCTGAGGGCACTCGCGGAGGCGCTCGCGGGTCTCGGCACGCTCACCGTCGTCGCCCCGGACCGCAACCGCTCGGGCGCGTCCAACTCGCTGACGCTCGACGCGCCGCTGCGGATCGTCGAGGCCGAGGGCCGCTGGTACGCGGTCAACGGCACGCCCACCGACTGCGTGCACCTCGCGATCTCCGGCTTCCTGGCCGAGGAGCAGCAGCTGGTCGTCTCCGGCGTCAACGACGGCGCCAACCTCGGCGACGACGTGCTGTATTCGGGCACCGTCGCGGCGGCGATGGAGGGGCGCTTCCTCGGGCTGCCGAGCATCGCGGTGTCGCTGGTGGGCGGGGGCGGGCGGCACTTCGCGACCGCGGCGCGCGTCGTGCGCGAGCTCATCGAGCGCCTCGGCCGGGAGCCGCTGCCGCAGGCGACGCTGTTCAACATCAACGTGCCGGACGTGCCCTACGAGGCGCTGAAGGGACTCAGGGCCACGCGGCTCGGCGTCCGCCACCGCTCGGAGCGGATCGTGCGCACGAACGACCCGCGCGGCCGGCCGATGTACTGGGTCGGCGCGCCGGGCGGCGGCGAGGACGCGGGGCCGGGCACGGACTTCCACGCCGTCGAGCACGGCTACGCGTCGATCACGCCGCTGCAGATCGACCTGACGCGCCACGCGGCGCTCCCGGGCCTCGAGGAGTGGCTGCGGAGCGCCGATGTCTGACGTCAAGACCAACGCCGGCATCGGCATGACCTCGCAGCGCACGCGCGAGCGGCTGGTGCAGCGGCTGCGCGAGCAGGGCATCAGCAACCTCAACGTGCTGGACCGGATCCGCAACCTCCCGCGCCACGTCTTCGTCGACGAGGCGCTGTCGTCGCGCGCCTACGAGGACACGGCGCTGCCGATCGGCTTCGGCCAGACGATCTCGCAGCCCTACGTGGTCGCGCGCATGACCGAGGCGGTGCTGATGGGCGGGCCGCTGCACAACGTGCTCGAGATCGGCACCGGCTGCGGCTACCAGACCGCCGTGCTCGCGCCGCTCGTCACGCGGCTGTCGACGGTCGAGCGCATCAAGCCGCTGCTCGACCGCGCCAAGCTCCGGCTCAAGGAACTCGGCATCAAGAACGTCCGCTTCCGCCACGGCGACGGCATGGACGGCTGGAAGGCGCACGCGCCCTACGACGCGATCCTGGTCGCGGCCGCGCCGCTCGCGGTGCCGCAGGCGCTGCTCGCGCAGCTGTCGCCGAAGGGCGGGCGGCTCGTGCTGCCGGTCGGGCCCGAGGGCGCGCAGGAGCTCTACCGGATCGTGCGCCGCGACGACCACTTCATCCGGGACAAGTTGGGTGGCGTCAGCTTCGTGCCGCTCGTCGCCGGCACGGCCTGAGGCGAGCGCGCCCCGGCGCGCCGGCCAGCGGCGCGCGGCGGGAACCGTCGCGCTCGCGCTCGGCCTCGCGCTCGGCCTCGCGCTCGG
>JBBINS010000239.1:0-3098 GCA_037443765.1 Gammaproteobacteria bacterium | reverse complement strand
CTGTTCGCCCGGGCGACCGGCAAGTGGCCGGCCGCGGCCGCCGCCGCGCTCCTCGTCGGGCTGCCGCTCGCGGTGCTCGGCGCGCGCGCCGCGGCGCGGCCCTGGATCCGCTTCCTCGGCGCGCTCGGCGACGGGCTGACGAGCCTCAAGGACGGCGACTTCAGCCTGAGCCTCGCCCGGCCGCGGGGACTGCCGGAGGCGGCGACACTGGCCGCCGCGTACAACGGCCTCGGCGAGCGCTTCCGGGCCGAGCGCCAGACGCTGCTGCAGCGCGAGCTGCTGCTCGACACGGTGATCCAGGCGACGCCGCTCGCGCTCGTGCTGACGAACGACGCCGGCGTCGTGATCTACGCGAACGTCGCCGCGCGGCGGCTGTTCGAGGGCGGCCGGCCGATCGAGGGCCACCGCTTCAACGCGCTCGTCGAGGCTGCCGACGCGGCGCTGCGGGAGGCGATCGCGGGCGGCGAGGACACCCTGTTCACGATGCGGGTCGGGGAGGAGGCCGAGATCTTCCACCTGAGCCTGCGGCACTTCGCGCTCAATGCCCGCTCGCACCACCTCTACCTCCTCAAGCAGCTGACGCGCGAGCTGAACGCCCAGGAGGTCGCCACCTGGAAGAAGGTGATCCGCGTGATCGCGCACGAGCTCAACAACTCGCTCGCGCCGATCTCTTCGCTCGCGCACTCCGGCCGGGCGCTCGCCGCGACCCCGGATCCCGCGGCGCTGGAGCGCGTCTTCGCCACGATCGCCGGCCGCGCGCAGCACCTGCACAGCTTCATCGACGGCTACGCGCGGTTCGCGAAGCTGCCGCGGCCGCGGCCGGAGCGGGTCGCCTGGCCGCCGTTCATCGAGCGTCTCAAGGCGACCGTCGGGTTCGCGCTCGAGGCGCCGCTGCCGCCGGGAAGCGGCTGGTTCGACGCGGCGCAGCTCGAGCAGGTGCTGATCAACCTCCTCAAGAACGCCCACGAGTCCGGCTCGCCGCCGGCCGCCGTCACCGTCGCGGTCGGCGCGAGCCGCGGCGGGGCGGAGATCGCGGTCGCCGACCGGGGGCCGGGCATGCCGCTCGCGGTCCTCGAGCACGCGCTCGTGCCGTTCTTCTCCACCAAGCCCGACGGCACGGGGCTCGGGCTCACGCTCAGCCGCGAGATCGTCGAGGCCCACGGCGGGCGCCTCGAGCTCCGTTCGCGGGCCGGCGGCGGCACGGAAGTGCGGATCTGGCTGCCCGGCGAGGGCTCGACGCCGGATTAGGGGGACGGCCTCAACTTTACATAAGCCGTAGACCCATCAAGGCGAGACGGCGTTAGGGGAATGGCCTACTATGTTGCCCCCCGGGTCTCATGGACAGTGACCCGATGGCCATCAGGTTCCAGCTTGCATGAAGCAACTCGACGCACTGACCCGCTTCGCCACCGTCCGCCTGCTCACCGAAGCGGCGAATGAGGAGCAGCACCCGCCGGGCGCTGCCGCCGCGGTCGAGCCGTCGCCGCGTCCGTCCGGCTGGGATCCGTTCGAGGTCTGGCGGACGCGCGTTCGTGACGCGCGTCGAGACGCTGAAGGCCCCTCCGGCCGCTGAGGCCTCCGCCGCCTGATTCCGTGCGCCGGTACTCAGTTCCCGGCGCATCGGCCGTTGTTAACTCGTGCAATTGACGAGCTAACGAGGGCGGGCCGCGGCCGCGCCGCAGTGGCGTTGAACCCCGACGACAGTCAGCAGCTGATCATCGACGAATCTGCCGCAGCCCGGCAGCTGCGCGCCAGGTTCCCGTTGCTCAGGTTCGAGGACGACCTCGAGCGCGAATTCCGCCGCGAGCAGGCCCGCTCGCGCATGGGGCAGATCCGCTTCAACCTGTTCCTCGCCGCCGGGCTCGTCGTCGGCTTCGGGCTGCTGAACGGGCTGGTCACGGGCACCGGCATCCAGGCGCCGATGGGCCTCGTGCAGTTCGGGCTGCTGCTGCCCGCCGTGCTGATCGCGATCGGCGTGACCTACCTCGACAAGGCGCACCGCATCTACCCGCGCGTCGCGCCGCTGCTCGCGCCGATCGCCGGCATCACCGTGATCGCGGTCGAGATCAAGGCCGCGCAGGCCGGCGTGCAGCTCGTGTTCGTCACCGTCGTGCTGGCGTCGATCTTCATCTACTACCTGTACGGGCTGCTGTTCTACCAGGCGCTGCGGGCCAACCTGATCATGTGGTGCGCGTACCTCGCGTTCGGCGTCGTCGGCGCGCTGCCCGAGACGAGCGTGCTCTACAACGCGCTCGTGCTGCTGCTCGCGAACGTCGTCGGTGCGACCACCGCCTATACCTTCGAGATGGAGATCCGCACGCACTTCCTCGAGCAGCGCATGCTGCAGGAGATGGCGGCGCGCGACGGCCTGACGGCGATCTACAACCGGCGGCGCTTCGACGAGCACCTCGACACCGTCTGGCAGCTCGCGCAGCGCGAGGGCGTGACGCTCGCGCTGCTGCTCGTCGACATCGACTACTTCAAGCGCTACAACGACCAGCACGGCCACCAGGCCGGCGACGACGCGCTCAAGGCCGTCGCCGCGGGGCTGCGGCGCTCCGCGCGCCGGCCGCTCGACTTCGTCGCGCGCTACGGCGGCGAGGAGTTCGCGGTGATCCTCTACGACCCGTCGCGGCAGTACCTGCAGGAGACCGCGCACCGCATCCACGCGAACATCGCCGCGCTCGCGATCCCGCACGGCGACTCGGTCGCCTCGCCGCTCGTGACGGTCAGCGTCGGCGTGGCCTACGTCGCGCCGACGCTCGAGCGCAGCACGGCCGGCTTCGTGCAGCTCGCCGACGAGGCGCTCTACGAGGCCAAGGCGGACGGCCGCAACCGCTCGGTGTTCAGCGAGGCGGCGTACGACTCGCTCGAGACCGGCTCGTTCCGCAAGCGGCGCCGCGCCGCCGGCTGAGGTCCGCCCGGCTCACGCGCCGGCGAACGGCAGGCTGCGGCGCCGCTCGCCGGTCAGCCGGTGGAGCGCGTTCGCGACCGCCGGCGCCACCGCCGGCACCGGCGGCTCGCCCGCGCCGCCGACCGCCTCCGCCGGGCTCTCGAGCAGCACCACGTCGATGGTCGGCGCGTCGGCGATCGACAGC
>JBBINS010000238.1:0-3266 GCA_037443765.1 Gammaproteobacteria bacterium | reverse complement strand
GTCCGGGGTCGCCGCCGACGCGAGCGCCGGCGGCAGCGGCTGCCCGGCCGCTTCCGCGACCGCGCGGCCGATCGAGGCGAGCTCGGCGACCATGCCGAGGGCCGGCACGGCGCGGTAGGCCGCGACCGGGAAGAGGTACTCGAACTCGGCCGGGTTCACGAAGGAAACGCGCGCCTTGTTCCTGATCGCGGCCTTGCGGACGCGATGCGCGAGCACCGGCGCCTCTTGCCTCAGGTCCGCGCCGACGACGAGCAACGAGTCGAGCTGCTCGATCGAGGCGATCGGGAGCCCGAGGCCCGGGAAGAGCGCATCGGCGTCCTGGTCGCGGAAGTCGCGCTGCCGGAGGCGATGGTCGAGGTTCGCGATGCCGAGGCCACGCGCGAGGCGCGCGAGGAGATAGAGTTCCTCGGTGGTCGCCGACGGCAGCGCGAGGGCGCCCGCGCGCTCCGCGCCGTGGGCGCCGAGCGCGTCCTTGAGGCCGCGCGCCGCAGCCTCGAGCGCCGTCTCCCAGTCGGTCGGCAGCAGCGCCCCGCCCTGCCGCACGAGCGGCGTCTCGAGCCGGTCGGCGGCGTAGATGCCCTCGTACGAGAAGCGGTCGCGGTCCGAGATCCAGGCCTCGTTGATGGCCTCGTTCGCGCGCGGCACGACCCTGAGCAGCTCGCCGCGGCGCACGTGGCCAGAGAGGTTCGTGCCGACCGCGTCGTGCGGCGAGACGAGCGGCTGCTGCACCATCTCCCAGCCGCGGCCGTGGAAGCGGAACGGCTTCGAGTTGAGGGCGCCGACCGGGCACAGGTCGATGATGTTGCCGGACAGCTCGTGGTCGACGCTCTTCTCGACCCAGGTGCCGATCTGCATCGACTCGCCGCGGCCGAGCGTGCCGAGCTCCTGCAGGCCCGCGACCTCGGCCGTGAAGCGCACGCAGCGGGTGCAGTGGATGCAGCGCGTCATGTCGGTCGAGACGAGCGGCCCCAGGTTCTTGTCCTTGACGACGCGCTTCCGCTCCGCGAAGCGCGCGCTGTCGCGGCCGAAGCCCATCGCGAGGTCCTGCAGCTCGCACTCGCCGCCCTGGTCGCAGATCGGGCAGTCGAGCGGATGGTTGATCAGCAGGAACTCCATCGTCGCCTTCTGCGCGGCGATGGCCTTCGGCGACTGGGTGTAGACCTTCATGCCCTCGGAGATCGGCGTTGCGCAGGCCGGCATCGGCTTCGGCGCCTTCTCGACCTCGACGAGGCACATGCGGCAGTTGGCCGCGACCGACAGCTTCTCGTGGTAGCAGAAGCGCGGCACGTAGACGTCCACGGCGTCGGTGACCTGGATGATCATCTGGCCCTTGCGGCCCTGGACGGCCACGCCGTTCACTTCGAGGTTGACGATGTCCTGGCTCATGCGCGTCGGTTCCGGGGCGGCGTCACGCGGCTCGCCGCGCGGGGTCGTCGACGAGGCTCTTGCCGCCGTGGTCGATCATGTACTCGAACTCGTGGCGGAAGTGCTTCATGAAGCTCTGCACCGGCCACGCCGAGGCGTCGCCGAGCGCGCAGATCGTGTGGCCCTCGATGCGGTTGGCGACGTCCACGAGGAGGCCGAGGTCCTCGCGCTTCGCCTCGCCGTCGAGCACCTTGCGCACCAGCCGGTTCATCCAGCCCGTCCCCTCGCGGCACGGCGTGCACTGGCCGCAGGACTCGGCCCGGTAGAAGCGCGTGATGCGCTCGAGCACCCTGACCATGCAGGTAGTCTCGTCCATGACGATGACCGCGGCGGAGCCGAGGGCGCTACCGATCTTGCGGAGCGAGTCGTAGTCCATGTTGGCGCCCATGATCGCCGCCGCCGGCACCACCGGCACCGACGAGCCGCCGGGGATCACGGCCTTGAGCGCCCGGCCGCCGCGCATGCCGCCGCAGACGTCCTCGAGCAGCTCCTTGAACGGGATGCCGAGCGGCAGCTCGTAGTTGCCCGGGCGGTTGACGTGCCCCGAGACCGAGAACACGACGGTGCCGCCCGAGTTCGGCACGCCGAGTTCGGCGAACCACTTCGCGCCCTTCCTGAGGATCGTCGGCACCGACGCGTAGCTCTGCGTGTTGTTGACCGTGGTCGGGCGGCCGTAGAGGCCGAAGTTCGCCGGGAACGGCGGCTTGAAGCGCGGCTTGCCGGGCTTGCCCTCGAGCGACTCGAGGAGCGCGGTCTCCTCGCCGCAGATGTAGGCGCCCGCGCCCGCGACCGCGTGCAGGTCGAAGTCGAAGCCCGAGCCCAGCACGTTCTTGCCGAGGAGCCCGGCTGCGTACGCCTCGCGTACCGCCGCCTCGAAGCGCGGGAAGGGCTCCGCGAGGAACTCGCCGCGGATGTAGTTGTAGCCGACCGTCGCGCCCATCACGTAGCCGCCGATCGCCATGCCCTCGACGACCGAGTGCGGGTTGAAGCGCAGGATGTCCCGGTCGTGGCAGGTGCCGGGCTCGGACTCGTCGGAATTGCAGACGACGTACTTCTGGCCCGGCGCGCCGCGCGGGATGAAGCTCCACTTCATGCCGGTCGGGAAGCCCGCCCCGCCGCGGCCACGCAGGCCCGACGCCTTGAGCTCCTCGATGATCTTCTCCGGCGGCACCTGGTCGCGCAGCACGCGCTCCCAGGCCTCGTAGCCGCCGATGCTCCGGTAGCTGGCGAGCGTCCAGCTCTCGGGGAGCTTCAACGGCTCGAACACGACCTGGTTCATTTCGCGGGGCATGCGCGGCTCACTTGAGGCTATCGAGCACCTGATCGACCTTCTCGGGCGTCAGGTTCTCGTAGTAGACGTGGTCGATCATCATCATCGGCGCGTTGTTGCACGCGGCGAGGCACTCTTCCTCGCGCTTGAGGAAGAACTTGCCGTCGGGCGTGCTCTCGCCGGTCTTGATGCCGAGGCGCCGCTCGACGTGCTCGACGATCTTGTCGGCGCCGCACAGCATGCAGGCGATGTTGGTGCACACCGACACGTGCAGGCGGCCGACCGGCTTCGTTTCGAACATCGAGTAGAAGCTCGCGACCTCGTAGACCTGGATCGGCGGCAGCGACAGGTAGGCCGCGACCGCGTCCATGAGCTCGGCCGTGAGGTAGCCGTTGTTCTGGTGCTGCACGACCCGCAGCGCCGCGATCACGGCCGAGCGCTGCCGCCCCTCCGGGAACTTCGCGCGCCAGTGGTCGATCTCGTGGCGGCTATGCTCGGTCAGCATGGCGGCCGGCCCCGCGCCCTGTGCGTCAGTCATCGGTCGATCTCTCCGAACACGATGTCGATCGTG
>JBBINS010000237.1:0-3310 GCA_037443765.1 Gammaproteobacteria bacterium | reverse complement strand
CACGATCGGGATCGCGCGCGTGTGCGCGAGCAGGCGCAGCCCGACGCCGGCGTGCGACAGCTCCGCCGCCACGCCGTCGGCGGCACCGAGGCCGAATACCGAGCCGCCGGCGAGCACGATCGCGTGCGCCTGGCCGACGAGCGCGTCGGGCGCAAGCGTGTCGGTCTCGCGGACCCCCGGCGCGCCGCCGCGGACGTCGACTCCGGCCGCGAGCGGCCGGTCGCCGAACAGCGTCGTGACGCCGCTCTGCGAGCGCTCGTCGGTGGCATGGCCGACCGTGAGGCCGGGCACGTCGGTGATCAGGTTGAGCTCGCCTCGGCGCACGGGGGTCTCCGGCAGGTCAGATGCAGCGGCCGCCGTCGACCTCGAGCGCGACGCCCGTGACCATCGAGGCCTCGTCGGAGCACAGGTAGGTCGCGGCCTGCCCCATGTCCTCGGGCGTCGCGAAGCGCCCGAGCGGGATCGTCGCCAGGAACCGTGCGCGCGTCTCGGGCGTGTCCTGCCCCATGAAGGTCGCGAGCAGCGGCGTCTCGCTCGCGACCGGGTTGAGCGCGTTGACGCGCACGCCCGACGGAGCGAGCTCGACGGCCATCGAGCGGGTCGCCGTGATTACCCAGCCCTTGGATGCGTTGTACCACGTGAGCCTGGGCCGCGGGCTGACGCCGGCGGTCGAAGCGATGTTGAGGATCGCGCCGCGGCGCCGGGCCTTCATCGCCGGCACGAACGCCCGCGCCGTCAGGTAGATCGAGCGCACGTTCACGGACAGCACGCGCTCGAACTCCGCCTCGTCGAGCTCCTCGAGCAGCTGCGGCGCGTGACCGGCGCCGGCGTTGTTGACGAGGATGTCGATCGGTCCGAGCGCGGTCGCGGCCGCGGCGGCGAGCGCCGCCACCGAGGCGGCGCTCGTGACGTCGACCGGCAGCGCCACGGCGCCGGGCCCGAGCCCGGTCGCGAGCTCGCGGGCGGCTCCGGCATTGAGGTCCGCGATCACGACGCGCGCGCCCTCGGCGACGAAGCGGCGGACGATGCCGGCACCGATCCCGGAGGCGCCGCCGGTGACGATCGCGTTCTTGCCCTGGAGTCGCACGGTGAGGCCTCGCTCTGGGATAGTCGGCGCCGCGGCGTCAGCGATGGCGCGCGGCCACGGTCTTCAGCGTCGTGAACCCGTACAGGGCCTCCATGCCCTTCTCGCGGCCGTGACCCGACCAGCCGACGCCGCCGAACGGCAGCTCGACGCCGCCGGCCGCGCCGTAGTCGTTCAGGAACACCTGGCCGGCGCGGAGCCGCCGCGCCAGGCGGTGCTGGCGCCCGGCGTCGCGCGTCCAGACGCCGGCGACGAGCCCGAAGCGCGTGCCATTGGCGAGCGCGGCCGCCTCGTCCTCGGTGTCGAACGGCAGCACGACCTGCACCGGCCCGAACACCTCCTCCTGCGCGAGGCGGTGGTCCGGTGCCAGCGGCCCGAGCAGCAGCGGCGCGAGGTAGTGGCCGCCCGCCGGCGCGTCGGCGACGATCTCGCCCCGGGCCAGCACCGGCACGCCGTCGGCGAGCCCCGCCGCCACCATCGCCTCGATGCGTCGTTTCTGGCCCGCGCTGATCACGGGACCGAGATCGAGATCGCGCGCGGCGGGCCCCGCGCGCAGCTGCCGGTAGCGGCGCGCGAGCTCCTCGACCACGCGCGCGTAGATGCCCCGCTGCAGCAGCAGTCGCGAGCTCGCGGAGCAGGTCTGGCCCGCGTTCTGCAGGCCCGCCCGCACGAGCAGCGGCAGTGCCGCGTCGAGGTCGGCGTCGTCGAAGACGAGCTGCGGCGATTTGCCGCCGAGCTCGAGCGTCACGGGCGCGACGTGCCGGGCGGCGGCCGACTGGACCGCGATGCCGACGTCGACCGAGCCCGTGAACGAGACGTGGTTGACGCCGGGATGCGCCGCGAGCGCCGCGCCCGCCTCCTCGCCGAGTCCCGGCACGACGTTGACCGCGCCCGGCGGGAACCCCGCCTCGAGCGCGAGGCGCGCGAACGCGAGGGTCGTGAGCGAGGCCTCCTCGGCGGGCTTGATCACGACCGCGTTGCCGGCCGCGAGCGCCGCGCCGACCGAGCGGCCGATGATCTGCATCGGGTAGTTCCACGGGATGATGTGCGCCGTGACCCCATGCGGTTCCCGCAGCGCGTAGATCGTGTAGTCGTTCAGGTACGGGATCGTGGCGCCGTGCAGCTTGTCGGCCGCGCCGCCGTAGAATTCGAGGTAGCGGGCGAGGGCGACGACGTCGGCGCGCGCCTGAGTCGCGGGCTTGCCGACGTCGAGCGTCTCGAGCGCGGCGAGGTCGTCGGCGGCTGCCAGCACCCGCCCGCCGAGCGCCGCGAGCAGCCGGCCGCGCTCGAAGCCGGCCAGGCGGCCATAGGCGCCGTCGAGCGCCGCCCGCGCGGCGCCGACCGCCGCGCCGACGTCGTCGGCGGTCGCTCGCGCGATGGCGCCGACCACCTCGCCGCTCGACGGATCCTCGACGGGCAGCGTCGCGCCGCCCGTGGCGGCGCGCCACTCGCCGCCGATCAGCAAGAGGCCGGAACGGAACGGGATGCTCATGACGTTGTCCCTCAGGACCCGGGTGCGGCCAGCGCGCGCTCGAGGCTCGGCGTCGCAGCCACCAGCTGCCGAGTGTAAGGGTGTCGGGGGTGCTCGAGCACCTCGGCCGTCGGACCCTGCTCGACGATGCGGCCGGCGCGCATCACGAGCGTGCGGTCGGTGACGAAGCGCACGACGCCGAGGTCGTGCGAGACGAACAGGTACGCGAGGCCGCGCGCCGCCGACAGCCCGAGCAGCAGCGCGAGGATCTGGGTGCGCAGCGACGCATCGAGCGCGGAGACCGCCTCGTCGAGGATCACGAGGCGCGGCTCGACGACCAGCGCCCGGGCGATCGCGATCCGTTGCCGCTCGCCACCCGAGAACTCGTGCGGCCGGCGACGGGCGTCGGCGGCCTCGAGGCCGACGTCCGCGAGTGCCGCCGCGACGCGGCGCTCGCGCTCCGCGGCGCCGAGTGGCACGGCGAGCAGCCCGAGCGGCTCGGCGACGATCTGCCCGACGCGATGCCGCGGGTTCAGGCTGCCGTACGGATCCTGGAACACCACCTGGACCTGGCGCCGCAGGCGCCGCCTGGTCGCGGCGTTCGCGCCGGCGAGGCTCTCGCCGTCGATCCGGATCGTTCCGGCCTCGGGCGCCTCGAGCCCGAGCAGCGCACGCACCAGCGTCGACTTGCCGCTGCCGGACTCGCCGACGAGGCCGACGCGCTCGCCGGGCGCGACCGCGAAGCTGACGCCGTC
>JBBINS010000236.1:0-3373 GCA_037443765.1 Gammaproteobacteria bacterium | reverse complement strand
AGGTTGCCGACCACGACCACCGGCCGCCCCGGGTGGCCGCTCGCCAGCCAGCCGCGGCGGTAGGCGAGCCGCCGCAGCCGGACGACGAGGCCGAACAGCGCCGCGAGCGGCACGAGCACGCCGCCGCCCGCCGCCTGCCCGTACCACACGCGCTCGAGCCAGGCGCGCATCGGTCAGACGTTGAACTGCATCCGGTGCAGGGAGGCGTAGCTGCCGCCACGGGCGATCAGTTCGCCGTGCGTGCCGTACTCGGCGAGCCGGCCCTCCTCCAGCACCGCGATGCGATCGGCGTGTTCGATGGTCGACAGCCGGTGGGCGATCACCAGCGTCGTGCGGTTCTGCGTCAGCTGCTCGAGGGCCTCCTGGATGATCCGCTCGGACTCGGTGTCGAGCGCGCTCGTCGCCTCGTCGAGGATCAGGATCGGCGCGTCCTTGAGGATCGCGCGTGCGATCGCGATCCGCTGCCGCTGGCCGCCCGACAGCATCACGCCGCGGTCGCCGACCTGCGTGTCGAGCCCGGCGGGCAGCTGCTCGGCGAACTGCAGGACGTGCGCGGCGCGCGCCGCGCGCTCGATCGCGGCGGCGTCGGCGTGCTGCATGCTGAAGGCGATGTTGTCGCGGATGCTGCCGTCCATCAGCACGACGTCCTGGCTGACGAGGCTGACGTTGTCCCGGAGCGCCTTCAGCGGGTACTCGCGCACGTCGTGGCCGTCGATCCGCACGGTGCCCGCGCCGACGTCGTAGAAACGAGCCACGAGGCTGACGAGCGTCGACTTGCCGCCGCCCGACCGGCCGACGAGCGCCAGCATCTCGCCGGGAGCGACCCGCAGCGACACGTCCCGCAGCGCCGGCGGCTTCCCCGGGTAGGCGAAGCTGACGGCGTCGAAATCGACCGCGCCGCGGGCGCGGCCGAGCGGCCGCGTGCCGCCCTGCGGCTCCACCGGCTCGTCGAGCATCTCGAACAGGCTCTGGCCCGCCGCGATGCCCTGCTGCAGCGGCCCGAACACGGCCACCAGCCGCTTCAACGCGGTGGCGATCCCGATCAGGGCGCCGAGGAAGGAGGAGAAGCTGCCGACCGTCATGCCGTGCGCGAGCACGTCCTTGATCGACAGGAAGAGCACGCCCGCGAGCGCGAACGCCGCGATCATCTGCACGGTCGGGTTGCTGGAGGCGCGCGCCCGCAGCAGCTTCATGTTCTGGTAGCGGTTCGCCTCGATGACCTGCTCGAAGGCGCGGGCCTCCTGGTCCTGGGCGTTGAACACCTTGATGAGGCGCTGGCCGTCGAGCGCCTCCTTGGCGACGCGGGTCACGTCGCCCATCGAGCTCTGGATCCGGCCGGCGTAGCGCCGGATCGCCCGGTTGACGACCTGCACGAGCAGCCCGATCACCGGTGCCGCGAGCAGCGCGACCAGCGTGAGGCGCAGGCTCATGTAGCAGGCCCACGTCAGCAGCGCGACGATGGTCAGCGAGTCGCGGATCAGCACCGTCACCGAGTTCGTGGTCGCCTCGGCCACGAGCTCGGTGTTGTAGGTCAGCCGCGACAGCAGCTGCGCCGAGGCGCTCTTGTCGTAGAACGCGGTCGGCAGGTCGAGATAGTGGCGAAACAGGTCGCCGCGCAGGCGCTTGACCACCTGCCGCCCCACCCAGCCCGGCGCGTACTGCGACACGAAGTCGCCGATGCCGCGGGCGGCGAAGATCACGATGATCGCGACCGGCACGAGCGTCAGCGTCGCGGGGTCGTGGTTGACGAAGGTGCCGTCGAGGAAGGTCCGCGCGAGCCACAGCCAGGCGGCCTCGACCGCCGCCGACAGCGCCATGCCGACGACGCCGAGCAGGAACATCCGCCAGTGCGGGCGCGCATAGGCAAAGAGCCGCAGGTAGACCGCCAGCGGCCGCTGTTCCGCCGCGCTCGGGGACGCGCCCACCTAGCCGCCCGGCTGCTGGTTGACGGTCGCGATGTTGACCTGCGAGAAGCCCACCCGGCCGGCGATGTCCATCGCCGTCACGACCGCCTGGTGGGTCGCGCGCGCGTCGGCGCGGATCGTGATCGGCTGGCCGCGGGCGCCGCCGGCCACCTTTTCGAGCGCCGCGCGCAGCGTCTCGGGGCTGCGGTTGACGAGCGCGCGGTCGTTGACCCGGTAGGCGCCGTCGGCGGTCACGAGGATCGTCACGGGGTCCGCCGGGCGCTGCTCGGGGACCGCGCTCGATTCCGGCAGGCGCACCTTGAGCCGGCTGTCCTGCTGGAAGGTCGTCGACACCATGAAGAACATCACGAGCAGCAGCACGACGTCGATCAGCGAGGTGACGTTGATCTCGGGCTCGACGTTGCGCCGCGGCCCGAACTTCATGCCGCGCTCGCCGACGGCGGGCTGTCGAGGCGCTCGTGCTCGACGAGCGGGTCGGCGGCACGGCGCTCGTCGAGCGAGCGCACCAGCTTCAGGGCCTCCTTCTCCATCGCGATCACGAGGCCGTCGACCTTGCCGCGCAGGTAGCGGTAGCCCATCAGGCTCGGGATCGCGACGATGAGTCCCGCGGCGGTCGCGATCAGCGCCTGGCCGATGCCGCCGGAGAGCATCTTCGGGTCGCCGACGCCCTGCTGCGTGATGGCGTTGAACGCCGTGATGATGCCGATCACGGTGCCGAGCAGGCCGAGCAGCGGCGAGACGGCGGCGATCGTGCCGAGCATGTTGAGGAAGCGCTCGAGCTCGTGCACCACGTGGCGCCCGGTGTCCTCGATCGCCTCCTTGATGTGCTCGCGGCCGCGGTGGCGGCTGGCGAGCCCGGCCGCGAGGATCTGCCCGAGCGCGGAGTTCTGCGCGAGTGCCGCGACGTGCTTGTCGGTGAGCTGGCCGCTCTCGACGAGCTTCCAGACCTTCTCGGTCAGTTCCTTCGGGATGACCCGCTCGTCCTGCAGGCTCCACAGCCTCTCGAGCAGGATGGCCGCCGCGGTGATCGACAACGCGATGATCGGCCACATGACCGGCCCGCCGGCCTTGATGATTTCCCACATCGCGCGCTCAAGTCCTCGTGCGGCGTAAGTCGCTGATGATACGTCAGTTTGCCGGCGGGCGGGCAGTCCCTTCGGCGGACCGGTCGTGAAGCTGCCCGTCGGTCAGCACCGCGATCCGGTCGAGCCGCGCCGCGAGCCGCTCGTCGTGGGTGACGATCACGAGGCTCGAGCCGAACTCGCGGTTGAGCTCGAGCATGAGCTCGAAGACCTGCTGCGCGTTGCGGCCGTCGAGGTTGCCGGTCGGCTCGTCGGCGAGCACGAGGGGCGGGCGGGTCACGAGCGCGCGGGCGACCGCGGCGCGCTGGCGCTCGCCGCCCGACAGCTGCGCCGGCCGGTGCTGCAGGCGGTCCTTGAGCCCGACCC
>JBBINS010000235.1:0-3438 GCA_037443765.1 Gammaproteobacteria bacterium | reverse complement strand
CTCGAGCTCCGCGAGCGGCGTCGCGCCACCGCCCGCGGCGCGGCGCTCGAGCGCGGCGAGGACGGCGCGCACGGCGGCTTCCGCGACCTCGTCGCGGTAGAGGCTCGCCTTGGTGGCGGCGCGCATCGCGAAGCCCGCGGAGGCCCAGACGTCGCCCGCGTCGAACTCGGCGCTCGCCTCGAGCACCGTGACGCCCCAGTCGCGCCGCCCCTCGAGGATCGCCCAGTCGAGCGCCGCCGGTCCCCGGTCGCCGGGGATCCCGGGGTGCACGATCAGGCACGGCACCCGCCGCCAGACCCGCTCCGGAATCGCGCGCTTGAGAAACGGCGCGAGCACGAGCTCCGGCGCGTACAGCGACACCGCCTCGTCGGTGATTTCGTCGGAGATGTCGAGCTCGAGGCTGAGCGCGTGGCCGCGTTCGGCGAGCTCGCACCACAGCCGCTGCGTCAGGCTGTTGAACGAGTGCGCGAGCAGCAGGATGCGCATCGCGCGCCGTTCAGCAGATGCGCGGCAGCTGGTCGCCCGTCAGCCAGTCCACGACGCGACGGCCGCCGAGGCCGGTGCGCATCTGGACGAAGTGATCCGGGTCGCGGGTCACGTGCCCGATCAGCGCCGCGTCGCGGCCCTGCGGGTGCGCGCGCAGCGCGGCGAACACCGTGTCGGCGTCCTCCGCCGGCACGATCGCGATCAGCTTGCCCTCGTTGGCGACGTACAGCGGATCGAGGCCGAGGAACTCGCAGGCGGCCGCGACCGCCGGCGCGACCGGAATCGCGCGCTCCTCGAGCAGCATGCCGACGCCCGAGGCGCGGGCGATCTCGTTGAGCGTCGTCGCGAGCCCGCCGCGCGTCGGGTCGCGCAGCACGCGGATGCGCGGGCAGGCGGTCAGGAGCGACGCGACCAGCCGGTGCAGCGGCGCGCTGTCCGAGAGTATCTCGGTCTCGAACTCGAGGTTCTCGCGTTTCGACATGATCGCGACGCCGTGGTCGCCGATCGTGCCGGAGACGAAGATCGCGTCGCCCTCCCGCGCCGCGGCGCCATCGAGGCTGATGCCCGGGGGCACGACGCCGACGCCGGTCGTCGTGATGTAGACGCCGTCGCCCTTGCCCTGCTCGACGACCTTGGTGTCGCCGGTCACCACCGGGACGCCCGCGGCCTTCGCCGCGGCCGCCATCGACGTGACGATGCGCTTGAGGTCCGCGAGCGGGTAGCCCTCCTCGAGGACGAAGCCGGCGGCGAGGTAGAGCGGCACGCCGCCGGCCATCGCGACGTCGTTGACCGTGCCGTGCACCGACAGCGAGCCGATGTCGCCACCGGGGAAGAAGAGCGGCGAGACCACGTGGCTGTCGGTCGCCATCACGAGCCGTCCGGCCGGCACCGGCAGCGAAGCGGCGTCGTTCAGCGGCCGCAGCCACTCGTTGTCGAAGGCCGCGAGGAACAGCTCCTCGACCAGCTGCGCCGTGGCGCGCCCGCCCGCGCCGTGCGCGAGCTCGACGCGGCCGCGCTTGACGTCGAGCGGCCGGTGGTACTCGCGGCGCGGTGCGGCGCTCATGCCGTCACCTGCGGCGGCGGCGCCGCGTCACGATCGCGGAAGCGGCCATACGAGTAGTGCGCCGCGCAGGCGCCCTCCGACGACACCATGCACGACCCCATCGGCGTCTCCGGCGTGCAGGCGCCGCCGAACAGCTTGCAGTCGACCGGCCGCTTGACGCCGCGCAGGATCGCGCCGCACTCGCAGGCCTTGTTGTCCGGGACCGCCTGGTAGACGAGGTTGAACTTGCGCTCGGCGTCGTGCGCACCGAACTCGGCGCGGATCCGCAGCGCGCTGTAGGGCACCGTGCCGAGGCCGCGCCATTCGAACTCGCGACGGAGCTCGAACACCTCGGCGACCAGCGCCTGGGCCTTGACGTTGCCGGCCCGGTCGACGACCCGGGAGAACTGGTTCTCGACCTCGGAGCGCCGCTCGTTGACCTGGCGCACGAGCATCAGGATCGCCTGCATCACGTCGAGCGGCTCGAAGCCGGCGATCACGACCGGCTTGCGGTACTCCTGCGCGAAGAACTCGTAGGGCTCGGTGCCGATCACGGTGCTGACATGCGCGGGCCCGACGAAGCCGTCGAGCGGCACGGTGCCGAGCGTGCGTACCTCCGGCGACTCGAGGATGTTGACGATCGCCGCCGGCGTCAGCACGTGGTTGCAAAGCACGCTGAAGTTGGCGACGCCGAGCGCGCGCGCCTCGCGCAGCACCAGCGCCGTCGGCGGAGTCGTGGTCTCGAAGCCGATCGCGAGGAACACGACCTCCCGATCGGGATGCGCCCGCGCGATCCTGAGCGCGTCCGCGGCCGAGTACACCATGCGGACGTCCGCGCCCTCGGCCTTGGCGTTCAGCAGCGACCGTCCGCCTGAGGCCGGCACGCGCATCGTGTCGCCGTAGCTGCAGAGGATGACGCCGCTGTCGAGTGCGAGCCCGATCGCGAGGTCGATGCGCCCGATCGGCAGCACGCACACCGGGCAGCCCGGGCCGTGGATCATGCGGACGTTCGGCGGCAGCAGGTCGGTCACGCCATAGCGCGAGATCGCGTGCGTGTGTCCGCCGCAGAACTCCATGAAGTGGTAGCGCCGCGACGGGTCCGCCTCGCGCGCGATGGCGGCGGCGAGCCCTCGGGCGAGCTCGGCGTCGCGGAACTCGTCGACGTATTTCACGCCAGCGCTCCTGTGTCGATCCCGGCGGCCGCCATGGCCGCCAGCGTCTCGGCCGCCGCGGCCGGGTCGATCCGGGCCAGCGCGTAGCCGACGTGCACGATGACGAAATCGCCCGGCACGAGGCCGTCGACCAGCGCGACCGAGATCTGCTTGCGGATGCCGCCAACGTCGATCAGCGCCTGGTCGCCCGCCTCGAGGCGCACGATCTGGGCCGGAATCGCGAGACACATGGTTCAATCCCCCGTGCGCTGGGCGACCCAGCACTGGCCGAGGCTGACGGCCCCGTCGTTCGGCGGCACGGCGACCGCCTCGAGCATCGTGACGCCGCGCGCGGCGAGTTCCGCGCGCAGGCGCCGCGCCAACACCTCGTTCATGAAGCAGCCGCCGCCGCACGCGACGACGGCGATGCCGGTCGCCGCGGCGGCGAGCGCCACCCAGTCGGCGAGCGCCAGCGCGAGCGCGGCGTGGAAATCGGCCGCGGCCTGCGCCGGATCGGTCGCGTCGGCCAGCGGCGCCACGATCGGGCGGAGGTCGAGCTCGCCGTCGGCGTCCACCGGGCAGCGCGGCAGCTCCGCACGCGGTCGGGCGCGCGCCGCGAGACCCTCGAGCAGCATCGCAGCCTGGCCCTCGAAGCTGGTCACCGCCTTGAGTCCCAGGAGCCCCGCGCCGGCGTCGAACCAGCGGCCGAGGCTCGAGGTCTGCACCGCGCCGCCGCCGCGGGCGAGCGCCTGCGCGACC
>JBBINS010000234.1:0-3514 GCA_037443765.1 Gammaproteobacteria bacterium | reverse complement strand
GGACGCTGCCCGACTCGAGCGCGGCGCGAAACCAGCGCGCCAAGGCCGGCTCCGGCGCCGTGCCCCGCAGCTCCGGGAGCGGCGGCAGCGGCCGGGCGATCGAGCCCGAGCCCGCGAGCGCGCGCAGCTCGTCGACGATCGCCCGCAGCTCCCGCAGCACCGGCCCCGGAAGCTCGGTTGGCCCGACGCCCGGCGCCGGACCCGGCGGGCCGGTGGTCAGTCCCATGGCCGCGCGCCGGCGCCCGGCATCAGCCGGCCCCGGCCAGGAAGGACTCGATCAGCGCCGCGACTTCCTCGGGCTCCTCGTGGTGCATCATGTGGCCCGCCTCGGGCAGCGTCGCGATCGACAGGTTCCGGAAGATCGAGCGGAAGTACTCGTCGGTGCCGTCGGCGCCGAGATGGGCGCGGAATTCCGAGCGACCGCCGAGCACCAGCAGCATCGGCGCGACGGCGAGGCGCCAGATCGCCTCGGCCTCCTCGCGGCGGTAGAGCACCGGGTTGACGAGCTTGTGGGCCGGGTCGGCACTCACCGTGCACGCTCCGCCCGGCAGCGCCGTCGACCAGCTCGCCGCGATGAACTCCGCCCGCTCCGCGGTCAGCCGCGGATTGCGGCGCGCGAGCATCGCGACGAAGGCCGCAAACGTGTCGTAGGTGGCGAACGTGGGCGGCTTGCGCAGCTCCTCGAGCCAGCGGCGGTAGCGCTCCGGCGCCTGCTCGGCGCGGGTGCGCGACAGCCCGAAGCCCTCGAGGTTGACGATGCGCGCGACGCGCTCGGGACGGACGCCCGCGTAGAGGCAGGCGATGTTGCCGCCCATGCTGTGACCGACGAGCGTGGCCGGGGCGTCGGGCGCGACCTCGGCGAGCAGCGCATCGAGGTCGGCGAGGTAGTCCGGGAACCAGTACGGGCCGTGCTGCCACTGGCTGCGGCCGAAGCCGCGCCAGTCGAGGGCGACGATCGGGTGGTCGTCGACGAAGGCGTCGACGACGAACTGGAAGGTGTCGCTCGTGTCGAGCCAGCCGTGCAGGAACACGAGCGGCGGGGCGTCGCCGGATCCCCAGTGGGTCAGATGGTGTGTCAGGCCGCGCAACGCAATCGTGGCGTGGCGCGGACGGCGGCGGGGTCGGTAGCTCATCGGACCTCAGACAGCCCGGAGTCGGGGTATTTCGTGACCCCAAGACGACGCGCGGCCGGCCGCCCGGGGGCGCGGCCGGCCGCACGATGCACCGCGAACGCCCTAGAGCGTGCCGCTCGGTTCCTTGCCCGGGTCGGAGGCGACCGGGAACGGCTCGGCGATGTGCGCCGGTGCCGGGGCGGGAGCCGGCGCCGGGGCCGGGGGCGGTGCCGCGATCGGCGCCGGGGCGGGCCGGACGACCGGCGCAGGCTTCGGAGCGGGCTTCCGCGCAGGCATCGGCGCCGCCATCGGGGCCGGCTTCGGCGCGGCGGCGGGCTTGGCGACCTTGCGCTTCGGCTTCGGCTTGGCGGCAGCCTTCTTCTTCGGCGCCGCCTTGCGCTTGGCGACCTTCTTGACGGCCTTGCGCTTGACGACCTTGCGCGCACCCGCCTTGCGGGCGGCTGCCTTCTTGGTCTTCTTCACCTTCTTGGGCTTCGCTTTCCCCTTCGCCTTGGTCTTCTTACGCTTCGCCATGGCAACTCCTCAAAGAAAAGCCGTGAATTCGTACAACTCCCCCGCGCCACGGCGCGGACGGGATGCTGAACCTTCTCGCGAATGCACCATCGGGCGCAAGGGGGTCGCGCCGCGATCCGGCGCTCGCGCTCAGCCGCCGAGGAACATCCGGTAGGCCGGGTTGGCGGTTTCCTCGACGAAGTTGAAGCCGAGTTCCCGCAGGTGGCCGAGGAACTCGGCCTCGCTCGCCGGCGGCACCTGGATGCCGGTCAGCACCCGGCCGTAGTCCGAACCGTGATTGCGGTAGTGGAACAGGCTGATGTTCCAGCCCTCGCCGATCGCGGTCAGGAACCGCAGCAGCGCGCCCGGACGCTCCGGGAACTCGAACCGGAACAGGCGCTCGTGCTCCAGGCCGTGGGCGGGTCCGCCGACCATGTAGCGCACGTGCAGCTTCGCCATCTCGTTGTCGCTCATGTCGACGGCTCGGAAGCCCGCCGTCGCAATCGACTGCAGGACCCGCTCCTTCTCCGCGACCCCGCCCGAGAGCGCGAGCCCGACGAAGATCTCGGCGCGGCCGGCGTCCTGGTAGCGGTAGTTGAACTCGGTGACGCTGCGCGTGCCGACCGTGCGGCAGAACCTGAGGAAGCTCCCCGGCTGCTCCGGGATCTCGACCGCGAACAGCGCCTCGCGATGCTGGCCGAGGTCGGCGCGCTCGGCGACGTGCCGCAGCCGGTCGAAATTCATGTTCGCGCCGCAATTGAGCGTCACGAAGGTCTTGCCGGTCGCCGCCTCGCGCGCCACCCATTTCTTCAGGCCGGCGACCGCGAGCGCCCCGGCGGGCTCGGCGATCGAGCGCGTGTCCTCGAAGATGTCCTGGATCGCGGCGCAGGTCTCGTCGGTCGTGACCAGCACGACCTCGTCGACGTACTGCTGCGCGAGCCGGAAGGTCTCGGCGCCGACGCGCTTGACCGCGACGCCGTCGGCGAAGATCCCGACCCGCTCGAGCGTCACGCGCTCGCCGGCGAGCAGCGAGGCGTGCATGCTGGCCGCGTCCTCGGGCTCGACGCCGACCACGCGGATCGACGGGTAGAGCGCCTTCACGTAGCAGGCGATTCCGGCGATCAGCCCGCCGCCGCCGATCGGCACGAAGATCGCGTCGATGCGCTCGTCGTGCTGCCGGAGGATCTCCATCGCGATCGTGCCCTGGCCCGCGATCACCTCGGGATCGTCGAACGGGTGGATGAACGTGAGCCCCTCGTCGCGCGCGAGCCCGAGCGCGTGCTCGTAGGCCGCGTCGTAGTCGTCGCCGACGAGGTCGATCGCGGCGCCGAGGTCCCGCACGGCCTGCACCTTGATGTCGGGGGTCGTCCGCGGCATGACGATCCGCGCCCGGATGCCGCGGCGCTGGGCCGCGAGCGCGACGCCCTGCGCGTGGTTGCCGGCCGAGGCGCAGATGACGCCGCGCGCCGCCTCGACATCGGTGAGGTGGCTGATCTTGTTGTAGGCGCCCCTGAGCTTGAAGGAGAACACCGGCTGCAGGTCCTCGCGCTTGAACAGCACGCGGTTGCCGAGCCGGCGCGACAGGCGCGCCGCGGGCTCGAGCGGTGACTCGATCGCGACGTCGTAGACGCGCGCCTTCAGGATGCGTTCGAGGTATTCGGACTTCACGGGCCGATCTTGCGGGTAAATTGTGCGTCGCCGCAAGGCAGCCGGCGCCGCGCCTTCCCGCGGCGCGGCAGCGGCGTCAGCGGTCGAGGAAGCGCCGGACGCGCGCGGCGACCGTGCCGGCCGCGGTCGCGAGGTAGCCCGGCCCGAGTTCGGACAGGTCCTCGACCGCCGCCGCGCGCATCAGCCGGGCAACCGGCGCGACGGCCGCCGCGCCGTCGCGC
>JBBINS010000233.1:0-3524 GCA_037443765.1 Gammaproteobacteria bacterium | reverse complement strand
GGGTCCGGAGAAAGGGGGCGGCCGAGGCGACCGTCGAACTCGAGGCGCCGGCCGCGAAACTCGGCAGGCTTTTCGTGATCCAAGACGCTATTCGCGATGCCGCACTACAACTTGCCCGGGGCTGACCCTAGAATCGGTGCGAGTCCGCCCCGATCTCGGAGTACCGGAGGAACGCTACCCGCCATGGCCGTCACGCTCTCTCCCGCCGCCGCCGACCGCGTTCGCAGCTTCCTGGCCGCCCGGGGCCACGGCGTCGGGCTCCGGCTCGGGATCAAGCGCACCGGCTGCTCCGGCTACGCCTACGTCGTCAACTACGCCGAGGACGTCGGACCCGGTGACACCGTGTTCGAGGACCAGGGCGTCAAGGTCGTGGTCGACTCCGGCAGCCTCGTGCTCGTCGACGGCACCGAGGTCGATTTCGTCAAGCACGGCCTCAACGAGGCCTTCAAGTTCAGGAACCCGAAGGCCCGCGCCGAGTGCGGCTGCGGCGAAAGCTTCTCGGTCTAGGCCCGCCCGGCCGTGCGCCGGGCAAAAAGTCCTTAAATCCCGCCGACTTCCGTCCGCCCGCGCGTTGCGGGCGGCGCCTCCCGGGCTATACAATGATCGGTCTTCCACCGTGTCCGTGAGGATGATCCATGGCGCTCGAGCGCACCCTGTCGATTGTGAAGCCCGATGGCGTTCAGAAGAACCTGATCGGCGAGGTCTACCGTCGTTTCGAGAAGGCGGGACTGACGATCGTGGCGGCGCGCATGCGCCACCTGACCCAGACCGAGGCCGAGGGCTTCTACGCGGTGCACCGCGAGCGGCCGTTCTTCAAGGACCTCGTGCGCTACATGACCTCGGGTCCCGTGGCCGTGCAGGTGCTCGAGGGCGAGAACGCCGTCGCCAAGCACCGCGACATCATGGGCGCCACCGACCCGAAGAAGGCCGCCCCCGGCACGATCCGCGCCGACCTCGCGGCCAGCATCGAGGAAAACGTGGTGCACGGCTCCGACTCCGCCGAGAACGCGGCGAACGAGATCGCGTACTTCTTCGCCCAGACCGAGATCTGCCCGCGCACGCGCTGAGCCCAGGGTTGCCCTCATGACCGCCGCCGCCGCCCAACGCACCAACCTCCTCGGGCTCACGCCCGCGGAGCTCGAGGCGTTCGTCGTCGGCCTCGGCGAGAAGCCGTACCGGGCGCGCCAGCTGCTCGTGTGGATCTACAAGCGCTGGGTCGCCGACTTCGCGGCGATGACCGACCTCGGCAAGGAGCTGCGCGCGCGGCTCGCCGACGTCGCCGAGATCCGGCCGCCGGAGATCGTCTCGGAGCACGCCTCGGGCGACGGCACCCGCAAGTGGCTGCTGCGCGCGGGCCGCTCCGACGGCCGCGACCAGGCGATCGAGACGGTGTTCATCCCGGAGGTGGGCCGCGGCACGCTGTGCATCTCCTCGCAGGTCGGCTGCGCGCTCGACTGCGCGTTCTGCTCGACCGGCGCGCAGGGTTTCAACCGCAACCTCGACACCGCCGAGATCGTCGGCCAGGTGTGGCTCGCGAACCAGCGGCTCGGCTCCGGGCCCGGCGGCGACCGCGCCGTCACCAACGTCGTGCTGATGGGCATGGGCGAGCCGCTCGCGAACTACCGCGCGGTGCTGCCGGCGCTCGGCCTGTTCCTCGACGACCGCGCCTTCGACCTGTCGCGGCGACGGGTGACGCTGTCGACCTCGGGGCTCGTGCCGCAGATCTACCGCCTCGCCGAGGACACCAACGTCGCGCTCGCGGTCTCGCTGCATGCGCCGAACGACGCGCTCCGCAACGAGCTCGTGCCGATCAACCGGCGCCATCCGATCGCCGAGCTGCTGGCCGCCTGCTGGCACTACCTCGACGCGCAGAACGGCCGCTCGATCACGTTCGAGTACGTGATGCTCGACGGTGTCAACGACCGGCCGGAGCACGCCCGCGAGCTCGCGGCGCTGCTCGGCGGCCACGACGCCAAGGTCAACCTGATCCCGTTCAACCCGTTCGCCGGCAACCGCTTCCGGCGCTCGTCGCCGCAGGCGATCGAGGCGTTCCGCGACTACCTGAACTCGCGCGGCGTGACGGCGACCGTGCGCCGCACGCGCGGCGACGACATCGATGCGGCCTGCGGCCAGCTCGCGGGCAAGGTCCATGACCGGACCACGGTCCGGCTCGGCTCTAAGATGGTGGCGGTGGAGGTCGAGGCATGACCCGCTGGCTGATCCTGGTGATCGCGCTGCTCGCGGCGGGTGCCGCCACGGCAGCGCCGAGCGCGCCGTCCGAGGACCCGAAGGTCACCGCCGCGCGCCTGAACGCGCAGCTCGCGATCGCGTACCTCAAGCAGAACGACATCGCGACGGCGCAGCAGAAGATCGACAAGGCGCTGACCGAGAACTCGCGCGACCCGTCGGTGCAGGTCAGCGCCGGCCTCGTCTACGAGCGCCTGCAAATGCTCGACAAGGCCGACCACTTCTTCGCGACGGCGTTGAGGCTCGACGGCCGCAACCCCGACATGATCAACACCTACGCCGTGTTCCAGTGCCGGCGCGGCCACTACGCTGAGGGCCAGAAGCTCTTCGAGCAGGCAGCGCGCAGCCCGGCCTATTCGACGCCGGAGGTCGCGTACGCGAACGCGGGCGTCTGCGCGAGGAGCGCCAAGAACCTGGCGCGCGCCGAGGAGCTGTTCCGCAAGGCGCTGGAGGCGCGCTCGGATTACCCGGACGCGCTGCTGCAGCTCGCGGACCTGTCGTTCGAGCGCGGCGCGGCGCTGGCGGCGCGCGGCCTGCTCGACCGCTACTTCAACGTCGCCCAGTCGACGGCCGAGGCGCTCTTTCTGGCGGTCAAGGTCGAGCGCTCGCTCGGCGACGCGCAGGCGGCCGACCGCTACCGCTCGCAGCTGCAGAAGGAATTCCCGGAATCGGAGCAGGCGCGCCAGCTGCGCGGCGGCGTGAGCGGGGGATGAGCGAGCCCGCCGACACCTCGCCGGCCGCTGACGCCGGCCCGGCCTCGCCGGGCCCGGGCGCGCGGCTCAAGTCGGCACGCGAGCTCAAGGGGCTCGCGCTCGGCGCGGTCGCCGAGTCGCTGCATGTCGCGCCGCGCATCGTCGCCGCGATGGAGGCCAACGAGTTCGGAGCGTTCGACGCGCCGGTGTACGCCAAGGGCTTCCTGCGCAAGTACGCGGGCGTCCTCGGCATCCCGGCCGACGAGGTGCTCGCCGCCTACGAGGCGGTCGCTGGCGACCTGTCGCATCCGACGCTCATCCCCGCCATGAACGTGGCGCCGCCCAAGGCGGCGCTGCCGAAGCTGCCGGTCGTCCCGGTACTGATCGCCGCGGCCGTGGCGCTGCTGCTTGGCGGCGGCTACTGGTGGTGGAGCGCCCGCCCGCGGCCGGCGATGCCCGCGGTGGCGGCCGATTCGCATCCGGCGGCCGAGCGCGAGACGGCCCCGGCGTCCGTCACGCTGGTGCCGACGCAGCAGCCGGGCCAGGCCGACGAGATGCCGGCCGTCGTGCCGCTGCCCGCCGTGG
>JBBINS010000232.1:0-3544 GCA_037443765.1 Gammaproteobacteria bacterium | reverse complement strand
CTCGCCGGCATCCCGCTCGAGGCCTGGCTCGCGCTCGCCGGCGTCGTGGTCGCGATCGCCGCCGGCGCCGCGGGCGTGTGGGCGTGGCGCCGCCACCGCGCGCGCCGCGCGCTCCTCGACCGGATCGAGTCGGTCGCCGCGGAGTACCTGCAGGACGTCGTCTTGCCGGACGGCGCCGGGGGCTGGTTCCACGTCGACTTCCTGTTGCTGACCGGCATGGGGCTGATCGTCGTGGACCTGCGCGACCTGCCCGGGCTCATCTTCGGCAGCGAGCAGATGACCGAGTGGACGGTCATGCACAAGCACCGCCGGACGACGTTCCCGAACCCGCTCGGGCCGCTCTACGACCGGATGGCGGTGGTGCGGGCGCTGGTCGGCGAGAGCGTGCCGGTCGACGGCCGCGTCGTGTTCACCGACCGCGGTAGCTTCCCGAAGGGCCATCCGCGCCCGGTGACGCGCCTCGCGTCGCTCGCGACCGAGATCCCGCCGCTCGGCATCGCCGGCCGCGAGGAACTGCTCGAGCGGCTGCGGCCGGCCTGGGAGCAGGTCAAGGCCGTAGCCACGCCGAGTCCGCTGAAGCGCCGCTGACCGGCGGACGCGGGCGCCGCGCGCCCGCGTCGCTACGCGGTCCGGGCCGCGTGCCGCGCGAGCACCTGCGCGACGCAGCCCGTCACCCGGCGCACGCAGCCGAGGTGCAGGAACTCGTTCGGCCCGTGCGCGTTCGACTGCGGGCCGAGCACCCCCGTGACCAGGAACTGCGTCGCCGGATAGCGCGCCGCGAGCATGCCGATGAACGGGATGCTGCCGCCCGTGCCCATCGCGAGCGCCGGGCGCCCGAAGAACGAAGCCGAGCCCTCCTGCACCGCGCGCTCGAGCCACGGCGCGAGCGGCGGCGCGTTCCAGCCGGCGAGGCTCGAGCCCACGTCGAAGCGGACGCGCGCGCGGTAGGGCGGGTCGTGCTCGAGCGCCGCCTTGACGCGCGCGGCCGCGACGCCGGCATCGAGCGTCGGCGGCAGGCGCAGGCTGAGCTTGAGCGCGAGGCGCGGCAGCAGCGTATTGCCGGCGCTGCCGAGTGCGGGCAGGCCCTCGGCGCCGGTGATCGTCAGCGTCGGCTTCCAGGTCGTGTTGAGCAGGAGCTCGGCCGTGTCGTTGCTGAGCGGCCGCACGCCCGCCGCCCACGGCAGCTTGCCGGCGACGCTCGCGCCGAGCACCTCGGCCGCCGCGCGCGCCTCGGCGACGCGGTGCGGCGGCGTCGCGACGTGCAGCTCCTCGAGCGCGACGTCGCCGGTGTGCACGTTCTCGATGCGGTCGATGAGGCCGCGCAGGATCCGGAACGGGGAGGGCGCGATGCCGGTCGCCATGCCGGAGTGCACGCCCTCGGTGAGCACCTCGACGCTCAGCGTGCCGACGAGGTTGCCGCGCAGCGAAGTCGTCAGCCAGAACTGGTCGTAGTTGCCGCACTCGGCGTCGAGGCAGATCACGAGGTCGGGGCTGCCGAGGCGGGGACCGAGGTGCTCGACGTACGCGGGCAGGTCGACGCTGCCGCTCTCCTCGCAGCCCTCGATCAGGATCGCGCAGCGCGCGTGCGGCAGGCCCTGCTCCTGGAGCGTGCGGATCGCGAGCAGGCTCGAGTAGAGTGCGTAGCCGTCGTCGGCGCCGCCGCGGCCGTACAGCCGGCCGTCGCGGACCACCGGCGTCCACGGGTCGAGGCCCGGGTTCCAGCCGGTGAACTCCGGCTGCTTGTCGAAGTGGCCGTAGAGCAGCACCTCGCCCGGCGCCGTCCCCGGCACTTCGGCGAAGATCACCGGCGTGCGGCCCGGCAGCCGCACGAGCTCGACCTGAAGTCCCCGGATCGGCTGCGCGCGGCACCACTCGACGAGGATCGCCGCCGCGCGGTCCATGTGGCCGTGCGCCTCCCAGTCGGGATCGAACAGCGGCGACTTGTTGGGCACGCGGATGTACGCCTCGAGGCTCGGCAGGATGCTGGCGGACCATTCCTGATCGATGCGGCGGGCGGCGGAAGCGACGTCCATGGGCTCTCCAGGTCTCACTAGATATTGTTACTAGTCAATCGTTTAAAGAATATTATTCAAGTCGTCTGTGGCTCTGTCGCGGCGAAGCGGAGCCCGAAGAAGCGCGCCGCCGTCGCCGTGGTCGCGCGCGCGAGGGCGTCCGGCGTCTCGCCGCGCGCAGCGGCGACGACGCGGCAGACCTCGGCAAGGTACATCGGCTCGTTGCGGCGGGTGGCGGGCTTTGGGCGCAGCGTCCGGGGCAGCAGGTACGGCCCGTCGGTCTCGAGCATCAGTCGCTCGGCCGGGATCGACCGCACGACCTCGGCGAGGTGCTGACCGCGACGCTCGTCGCAGATCCACCCGGTGATCCCGATCGCGAGCCCGAGCGCGAGGTACTCCTCGGCCTCGGCGCGCGTGCCGGTGAAGCAGTGCGCGACCGCCCGCGGCAGCCGCGGCCCGCAGGCCCTCAGCATCGCGAGGAAGTCGTCGTGCGCATCGCGCTGGTGCAGGAAGAGCGGCTTGCCGGACTCGAGCGCGAGCCCGAGCTGGCGCTCGAACGCGGCGCGCTGCGCCGGCCGCGGCGAGTAGTCGCGGAAGTAGTCGAGGCCGCACTCGCCGACCGCGACCACCCGGGGGTCGGCGAGCATCGCGCGCAGCGCCGGCAGCTCCGCCTCGCCGAGCTCGAGTGCGTGGTGCGGATGGACGCCGGCGGTCGCCGACAGCCAGCCCGGGTGCGCGGCGGCGAGCGCCGCCGCCGCAGCCGAGGAGGCGGCCGAGGAGCCGGTGACGACGAGGTGCACGAGCCCGGCTCGCCGCGCGCGCGCGAGCACCGCGTCGCGATCGGCGTCGAAGCTGTCGTGCGTGAGGTTGATGCCGATGTCGACGAGCGGCGGAGCGGACATCGGGCTATGGTAACGTCGGCCGGCCGGGATTTTGTGACGGCGTGCGGGGCAGAGCCGCCGCGGGCGGCGTTCAATGCGCGCACCGGGATGCCAGCCGGCCGCTCGACCAGGCTCCCATGCCGACCGATCGACGAGAGGGGCCCGACCTTGAACCCGACCCGCCGCGCGCCGCCGTGCCCGACGCTCGCCGCCCTCGCGCTCGCCGCGCTGGCGTTCGTCGCGGCGCGCGCCCCGGCGGCGACGCCCGAGGAGCTCGCCGACGTCGACGCCAAGGCCGAGTACGGCTTCTTCACCGGCGACGAGCGCGCGCTCGGCACGCTCGTCGCGCAGAACGCCGCGCTCGGCGCCTCGGCGCAGGCGCTCGAGCGCTACCAGTACGCGCACGCCGAGTTCCGGCTGCTGCAGGTCGCTTACCGCCTGCGCAAGGCGCGGGACGTCGAGGCGGCCGCCATCGCCTGCCTCGAGACCATCGAGAAGGCGAACGAGGCCGACCCGCGCTTCGCCGAGGGGCTCGTGCTCGAGGCCGCCTGCGCCGGGTACCTCGGTTCGCTCGGCGGCCTGCGCAGCGCGTCGGCGCGCGGCCGCAGCGAGTCGCGGCTCGCCGCCGCGCGCGAGCTCGCGCCCCGCAAC
>JBBINS010000231.1:0-3615 GCA_037443765.1 Gammaproteobacteria bacterium | reverse complement strand
TCAGCGGTAGCGGTCGTCCCGGTCGCCGTACTGCTTCTCGCGCCGCTCGCGGCGCTCCTGGGCCTCGATCGAGAGCGTCGCGACGGGGCGCGCCTCGAGCCGCTTGATGCCGATCTCCTCGCCGGTCTCGAGGCAGTAGCCGTAGCTGCCGTCCTCGATGCGCGCGAGCGCCTCGTCGATCTTGCGGATGAGCTTGCGTTCGCGGTCGCGCGTCCGAAGCTCGAGGCTGAACTCGGACTCGAGCGTCGCGCGATCGTTGGGATCCGGCGGGTTCGCCGCCTCGTCCTTCATGTGGGTCACGGTGCGGTCGACCTCTTCCATGAGATCGCGCTTCCAGCTGAGCAGGATCGTGCGGAAGTGCTCGAGCTGCACCTTGTTCATGTACTGCTCGCCCTTCTTGGCGAGGTACGGCTTGACGTTCCGGGGCCCGGAGAGGAGGCCGAGTGCGGCGGCCTCGGCGTCCTCATCGCCCTCCGCCGGCGCCACGCGCGGTAGCGGCCGCGCCGGGATCAGCACGCGGCTGCCTTCGTTAGGCCGAAGACCCTGGCGCACGACGACGGGCTTGGCGGCGGGGACGGGCTTCGTGACGGGCGCGGGCTTCGCGGGGGCGGCTGGCTTCGCGGCCGCGACGGGCTTCGCCGGCGCGACCGGCTTTGCGGCGGCGGGCTTGGCCGCTGGCTTCGCGGCCGGTTTCGGCGCGGGCTTCGCGGCCTTCGGGGCGGGCTTCGCCTTCGGTGGCGCCTTCGCCGCGACGGGCTTGGCCTTGGGCGCCGCGGCCTTGGCGGCGACGGGCTTCTTGGCCTCGGCCTTCTTCGCTGCCGGCTTCTTCGCCTTCACAGGCTTCTTCGCTGCCATCTCGAACTCCAGATCGCGGTCCAGCCGGAAATTATAACCTGTTGCCCATCGCCCATCAGGCGCCATTGGGTCCGGGCAGGGTGACCGGCGGGGCGGGGGCCCAGCCAGGCGCACGGTGCTCGGCCACCACGGAAGTATAGAGCCCGCCACGCACGTTGAAGGTGCCGGTTAGCCGCATGTAGCGCGGCCGGGTCGCCTCGACGAGCGTCGACAGGATTTCGTTGGTCACGGCCTCGTGGAACGTGCCCCGGTCGCGGAACGACCAGATGTAGAGCTTCAGGGACTTGAGCTCGACGCAGAGTTCCTCGGGCACGTACTCGAGCAAGAGCTCCGCGAAATCCGGCTGGCCGGTTTTCGGACAGAGGCACGTGAATTCCGGCATCCGGATCCGGATCGCGTAGTCGCGCTCCGGCGACGGATTCGGGAAGGTGTCGACGTGCGACGCGGGTTGCGTGGGATGCCGATCGGTCATGCGCGCCTGTCAAGCGGGTCGTCTTCGAGGGCCGCGTACTCTACACTAGTGCGCTTTCCGGAACTACGCGCCAGAAGGCGCCGCCACCGCCGGCGCAGGGCCGCGGCGCCGCGTCAAAAACTCCAGGTTTTCCAATGCGTTTATCGAAGCTGAAGCTCGCCGGGTTCAAGTCGTTCGTGGACCCGACGACGGTGCACCTGCCGAGCAACCTGACGGGCGTCGTGGGTCCGAACGGCTGCGGCAAGTCCAACGTCATCGACGCCGTGCGCTGGGTCATGGGCGAGATCTCCGCCAAGCACCTGCGCGGCAACGACATGACGGACGTGATCTTCAACGGCTCCGGCGGCCGGAAGCCGGTCGGCGCCGCATCCGTCGAACTCGTCTTCGACAACGCCGACGGCACGATCTCGGGGCCCTATGCGGCCTACGCCGAGGTCTCGCTCAAGCGCCAGGTCGGCCGCGACGGCCAGTCGACCTACTACATCAACGGCGCGCGCTGCCGCCGCAAGGACATCACGCAGCTCTTCCTCGGCACCGGCCTCGGCAGCCGCTCGTACGCGATCATCGAGCAGGGCATGATCTCGCGCCTCATCGAGGCCAAGCCCGACGACATGCGCGCCTTCCTCGAGGAGGCGGCCGGCATCTCGAAGTACAAGGAGCGGCGCAAGGAGACCGAGAGCCGCATCGCGCACACGCGCGAGAACCTCGATCGCCTGAACGACCTCCGGGACGAGCTCGACAAGCAGATCCGCCACCTGCAGCGCCAGGCCGTGACGGCGCGGCGCTACCAGGGCCTCAAGGAGGAGGAGCGCAAGCTCCGCGCCGAGCTCCTCGCCCTCAAGCTCAAGGACCTCGATGCCGAGGCCGTCGCGCGCGCGGGCAGCGCGCGCGAGCGCGACGTCGCGCTCGAGGCCGCGGTCGCGGGGCTGCGATCCGCCGAGGCCGCGATCGAGAAGGGCCGCGCCCACCACGCGCGCGAGACCGAGGCGCTCGGGCTCGTCCAGGCCCGCACCTACCAGGCCGGCGCCGAGGCCGCGCGCTGCGAGCAGGCGATCCAGCACGCCCGCGAGCTCCGCGGCCGCCAGCGCGCCGACCTCGAGCAGGCCGAGTCGAACCGTGCCGAGGCGGCGACGCTGCTCGCGCGCGACGAGCAGGAACTGACGACGCTGACCGCCGCGCTCGCGGCGCTCGAGCCCGGGCTCGCCGAGGCGCGCGCCCGCGAGGCCACCGCGGCTGCCGCGCTCGCCACCGCCGAGCAGGCGATGAGCGCGTGGCAGCAGCGCTGGGAGGTGTTCACCCGCGAGGGCAGCGAGGCCGGCCAGAAGGCGATGGTCGAGCGCGCCCGCATCGAGCACTTGGACAGCCGGCTCCGGCGCACGCTCCTCCAGCAGGAGAAGGTGCAGGTCGAGCGCGACGCGCTCGCCGCGCTCGACTCCGGCGAGACGATCGCGGCGCTCATCGCGCGCGAGGCGGCCGCGGCCGCGGAGGACCAGACGGCGCAGGAGCACTTCAAGTCGCTGCTCGATGAGCTTTCGACCGAGCGCGACGCCGAGCGCCACCTGCAGTCGGAGCTCGACTGGGCGCGCACCGACCTCACCAAGAGCCGCGGCCAGGTCGTCTCGCTCGAGGCGCTGCAGCAGGCCGCGCTCGGCCAGGTCAAGGGCAAGGTCGTCGACTGGCTCGCCGGCCATGCGCTCGGGAAGCGGCCGCGCCTCGGCCAGGAACTCAACGTCGAGGCCGGCTGGTCGCGCGCCGTCGAGACGGTGCTCGGCGGCTACCTCGAGGCGGTCTGCGTCGACGGCATCGACGCGGTCGCGGCGCTCGTCGGCGACCTCAAGGTCGGCGAGGTCACTTTCGTCGGCGCCGGCGGCCGCGCCTCGGCGGCGCCGGCCGGCCGGCTGCTCGGCAAGGTTGAGGGCCCGGCGGCGCTCGACCAGCTGCTCGGCGGCGTGTACGCGGTCGAGCACCTGAACGAGGCGCTGCGCCAGCGCGCCGAACTCAAGGCCGGCGAGTCCATCATCACCCGCGACGGCGTCTGGATCGGCCGCGACTGGCTGCGCGTCAGCCGCGACCAGGATGCCCACGCCGGTGTCCTCGAGCGCGAGCAGGAGCTGCGCGTGCGCCGCGACGAGGTGCGCGCCGCGGAGGCCCTGCTCGACTCGCGCGAGCGGGCGCTGGCCTCCGCGCGCGAGCACCTCGAGGCGCTCAACGGCGCCCGCGAGGAGGCCCAGGAGGCGGCCAACCGCCTGCACCGCGCCCACGTCGAGCTGCGCGGCCAGCTCGAGTCG
>JBBINS010000230.1:0-3647 GCA_037443765.1 Gammaproteobacteria bacterium | reverse complement strand
TGCTCTTCCGATCTGAGCGCGGCGTCGGCGACGGCGCGCGCGAGCCCGGCGGCCGCGGCGGCGCGCCAGCTGCCGCTCAGGCGGATTTCGCGAACCCCGTCGACGATCAGCGACTCGAGGTACACGGCAGCGCTCGGGCGGCGGGCCGCCCGCGGCTCAGACGACCGTCTTGTGCGCGCCGTCGCAGAGCGGCTGCTTGTGGCTGTGCTTGCAGCCGCAGAACCACACCTTGCCGGTCGTCGTGGCCTTGTACTCGACCGGCGTGAACTCGCCGCCCTTGTGCGAGCCGTCGCAGAACGGCTGCTTGCCGCTCTTGCCGCAGGCGCACCACCAGTAGCTCTTGCCCGCCTCGACGTCGACGCCGTACGGGGTCTTGCTCGCCACGACCGGGTCGCTCATGTCCGCTTCTCCAAGATGGGGTCGACCGCCGGCTGCACGGTCCGCCCGATGCTAGCAGGCCGCGGTGCCGGGGCCCAAGGCGCGACGTTGCCAGCGTGGCCGGGAACCCCTACTTTGATGGACGGGCGCGGAGGAAGGATGGGACCCGAGGGACTAGGAACCGTTCTCGTTCTGCTCGCCGCCGTGGTCGCGGTCGTCGCGGCGATGCGGCGGCTCCGGCTGCCGCCGCTGCTCGGCTACCTCGCGGTCGGCATGGCGCTCGGCCCGCACGCGTTCGGCGTCGTCAGGGACTCCGCGACCACGAGCTTCCTCGCCGAACTCGGCGTCGTGTTCCTGCTGTTCACGCTCGGCCTCGAGTTCTCGCTGCCGCGGATGATCGCGATGCGCGGCGAGGTGTTCGGCCTCGGCGCGCTGCAGGTCGGGCTGACGACGCTGGCCGCCGCGGCGCTCGCCTACGCCGCCGGCGCCCCGCCCCCGGTCGCGATCTTGATCGGCGGCGCGATGGCGATGTCCTCGACCGCGATCGTCGTGCAGCAGCTGACCGAGCAGGCCGAGATCAACCGCACCCACGGCCGGCTCGCGTTCAGCATCCTGCTGTTCCAGGACCTCGTGTTTGTGCTGTTCCTGGCGCTCGCGGCCGCGACCGTCGGCGGCGCCGGCTTCGCGCCGCGCGCGATCGCCCTCGCGCTCGCCAAGGCGGGGGCGGCGCTGCTGATCGTGCTCGGCGCGGGCCGCTGGCTCGCGCGGCCGCTGTTCTTCGAGATCGCGCGCCACCGCGGCCAGGAACTCTTCACGCTCGCGGTGCTGCTCGTCGCACTGACCTCCGCGTGGATCACGCACGCGGTGGGGCTGTCGCTCGCGCTCGGCGCGTTCCTGGCCGGCATGCTGCTCGCCGAGACCGAGTACCGGCACCAGGTCGAGGCGGTGATCCGGCCGTTCCGCGACGTGCTCCTCGGCCTCTTCTTCATCACGATCGGCATGCTGCTCGACCTCGCGCTGCTCGGCCGCGACTTCCTGCTGGTCTCGACGCTGGTGGCGGGCCTGTTCCTGCTCAAGGCGGCCGTGGTCGCGCTGGTCGCGCGCCGCTACGCCGACAGCTGGTTCAAGTCGCTGCGCGCCGGGCTCGTCGTCGGCGCCGGCGGCGAGTTCGGCTTCGCGCTGCTCGCGCTGCTCGTCAAGAGCGGCACCGAGGCCGCGATCACCCAGCCGCTGCTGGCTGCCGTGACGCTGAGCATGCTGCTGTCACCGTTCGTGATCCGTCACAACAAGCGCATCGCGCGCCTGCTGCTGCGGGAGCAGGGGCCGTCGACGACGGCGCTGTCGCGCGAGGCGGCCGCCGACGCGGCGCTCGCCGGCCGCGACCACGTGATCCTGTGCGGCTACGGCCGCGTCGGCCAGAACGTCGGCCGGCTGCTCGAGCGCCAGGGCCACGAATACATCGCGATCGACCTCGACCCCGCGCGGGTGCGCACGGCGCGCCAGGCCGGCGACCCTGTCGTGTACGGCGACTCCGCCGACGAGCAGGTGCTCGGCGCGGTCGGCCTCGAGCACGCGAGCGCGGTCGTCGTGACCTTCGCCGATCCCGCGATCGCGATCGGTATCGTGCGCGTCGTCCGCCGCCTGCGCGCCTCGGTGCCGGTGCTGGTGCGCACCGCCGACGACTCGCGGCTCGAGGAACTGCAGCGCGCCGGCGCGACCGAGGTCGTGCCGGAGACCTTCGAGGCCTCGCTGATGCTGGTCTCGCACGTGCTCTTGTTCCTCGATACGCCGGTGTCGAAGATCGTGCGCATGGTCGGCGAGATCCGCGGCGAGCGCTACGGGGCGCTGCGGAGCGTGTTCCGGTTGCCGGACGCCGAGTTCCCGGACGCCGGCGAGACCCGCCTCGAGGAACTGCGCACCGTCGTGCTGCCGCCCGGCGCCTGGTCCGTCGGCCACACGCTCGGCGAGGTCCGCGGCCGCGGCGCCGAGGTGCAGTTCTCGGCCGTGCGCCGCGAGGGCATCGTCGGCCGCGACCCGGCGCCGTCGACGGTGCTCCGCGAGGGCGACGTCGTGGTGATCTTCGGGCCGCCGGAGGCGCTCGAGCACGCCGAGGCGGTGCTGCTCGCCGGCTGAACGCGACTCAGCGGCGCACCGCCTTCTTCGCCGGCACCGGGTCGGGCGTGCAGGCGGCGCACTTGAACGTCACGCGCCAGACCGTGTCGCCCGCGTCGTCGGCCACGAGCAGCGCGCCGTCGGTCGCGACCGCGACGCCGGCCGGCCGGCCGTACACCTCGCCGGCATCGGCGTCCTTGACGAACCCGGTCAGGAAGTCCTCGGCCGGGCCCGCGGGCCTGCCGTCCGCGAAGGGTACGAACGCCACCTTGTAGCCGGCGAAGCTCGAGCGGTTCCAGGAGCCGTGCAGCGCGACGAACGCGCCGCCGCGGTAGGCCTTCGGGAAGTGCGTGCGCCCGTAGAATGCGAGCCCGAGCGGCGCGACGTGCGCATCGAGCAGGACGTCGGGCACGGTCGCCTTCGCCACGAGGTCCGGGCGTTCGCCGCGGCGACGCGGGTCCTCGTGCGCGCCGAGGTAGGCGTACGGCCAGCCGTAGAACGCGCCGTCCGCGACGCTCGTCAGGAAATCCGGCACCAGCCCGTCGCCGAGGTGGTCGCGCTCGTTGACCGCCGTCCACAGGCGCCCCGAGACCGGCTCGAACGCGAGGCCGACGGGGTTCCTGAGGCCGCTCGCGTAGACCCGCAGCCCCTGGCCGGTCGGCTTCGCGGTCAGGATCGCGGCGCGCTCCGGGGTCCGCTCGTCGACGTGCTCCTCGTCGACGTTGGTGTGCGAGCCGATCGCGACGTAGAGCGCCGACTCGTCGGGGTTGAAGACGACGTTGCGCGTCCAGTGGCCGCTGCCGTTCTCGTCCGGCAGCGAGAACAGCAGTCGGCACTCGCCGTGCAGCCGGGTCTGGCCGACCAGGAACGGGCACGTGTAGACGCCGTCGCTCGCGCCGACGTACAGCCGGTCGCGCCTGAGCGCGAGCCCGTACGGGCGCACGAGGTCGCCGATCAGCGCGTACTGCTGGTCGGCGAGGCCCTGGCCCTGCGTGTCGCGCAGCAGGGTCACGCGATTGGCGCTCGGCCGTCCCGGCGACGGCGGATAGACGCCGCGCGCCTCGGCGACCAGCACGTCACCGTTCGGCAGCACGAGCAGCGAGCGCGGATGGTCGAGGCCGCGCGCGAAGGCCGTGACGCGGAAGTTCTGCGGCGCG
>JBBINS010000229.1:0-3696 GCA_037443765.1 Gammaproteobacteria bacterium | reverse complement strand
GGCCCGCGGTCGTCCGGGACGGCCGCGGGTGCGGCGCACAGCAGCACGAGCGGCGGCACGCCGCGGACCCGCGTGCACTCCGGACCTGCCGCCGGCCCGGTCCGGCGCTCGCCACAGGCCGAGAACCTCGTCGTCCATTCGTCGCACACGAGCAGGAATGCGGTCGGGCGCCGCCCGGCCGCGGCGCGCGTGAGCTGGCCGAGCTCGACGAGAAAGTCCCGGTCGTCGCCGCCCACCTCGAGCTCGCGCACCGGGCGCGGCACGCCGAGCCGAAACAGCAGCGCCGCGTTCGACGCGATCAGCGCGCCCGCCGGCAGCTCGCGCGCGACGCTCATGACCACGCGGTCCTGCGAGAGCGCGAGCCACGTCTCCTGGCGGTAGTCGCGCACCGCGCGCACGTCGCGCGCCGCGGCGGCGGCGAGCGAGACGAGCGCGAGCATTCCGGCGAGCGCCGCCCAGCGGCGCGCGCGCGCCGGCAGCAGCGCGCCGGCCGCGACCACGAGCAGCAGCGCGTACGCGAACGAGTACTGCAGCACGTTGCGGCTGTCGATGAAGTTGCCCCACTCGTAGCGGCTGCGGGACGCGACCAGCAGCACGGCGCCCGCGCCGCAGTAGCCGCCGAGCAGCACGACGAGGCCCTGCCGTGCCGGCTCGCGCCGCAGCCGCCAGAATGCCGCCGCGAACAGCGCCGCGCCGGCGGCCAGCACGAGCACGGCGAGCCACGGCCGGCCCGCGGCGAGGACCCGGTCGGGGACGCCGAGGTCGTCGAGCTGCGCGAGCGCGTAGTCGCCGAGGTTCGCCGGCCAGCGCCGCGTCGAGTGCGGCATGTCGTACGGCTGCAGGCGGCCGAAGGTCGCGACGTTGTAGGCGAGGAGCGCCGCGAGCGGCGCGCTCGCGCCGGCGAGCCAGTGGAGCGGCGCACGCGGCGAGCCGAGTCCGCGCAGCCGCGCGTAGCCGAGCGTCGCGACCGAGGCCGCGAGCACGGCGAGCCCCGCATTGCGGACCGTGTAGGCGACGCCGGCCACGAGCCCGGCGAGCACGACCCAGGCCACGGCGGCGCGGCCGGTGGACCCGGCGAGGCCGAGCCCGCGCGCGAGCGCGCCGAGCGCCAGCACCGCGAGCGCGAGCGCCGGGACATCGGAATAGGCGAGGAAGTGCCAGTCCCGCACGCCCGGCGACAGGAGCGCGAGCGCCGCGACCCCCGCGAGCGCGCCGTCGGCGACGACGCCGCGGAACAGCACGACGATCAGCAACGGCAAGAGCGCCGCCGCGAGGCGCCCTGGGACCAGCGCCGCCACGCGGACGTCGCCGAACACCGGCGTCAGCGCCGCGATCAGCACGCTGAAGCCCGGTGGAAACAGCGGCTGCGGCACGGCGTCGACGTCGCCCGGCTCGACGTCCCACGGCGTCACGAGCGGGTGGCCCTCGCGCAGCAGCGCGCCCGCCATGTCGATGTAGGAGGCGCTGTCGCCCGAGTACGGGTACCGGTAGGTCGACAGCACGCGGTCGTAGCCGACGACCGCCAGCGCGCCGACGACGAGCGCCGCGACCGCGAGGCGGAGCCCGGGTGAAGTTCGCAGCGGCATCCTCAGACCGGAGCGAGCGCCGCGGCCCAGACGACCGCGATGGCGCCGAGCGCCGCCCAGCTCGGCCGGTCGCGCAGGCTGAACACGACCGGGTCGTGGTGCATCGAGCCGCGCGCGGTCTCGAGCCAGATGCGACCGAGCCAGAACCAGATCGCCGGGCACGCGAGCCACAGCCGCTCGTGGTGCGGATACCGCAGCTGCGCGGCCGTCGAATCGACGAACATCGCGAGCACCAGCACCGAGACGACGCCGGTCGCGACGCCGAAGGCCTGCAGCGCGCCGAGGTCGCGCCGCTCGTAGCCGCGCCCCGGCAGCCGCCGCGACGGCTCGCCCGCGGCCGCCGCGAGCTCCGCGCAGCGCTTGACCAGCGACAGGCTGAGGAACAGCGACGCGCCGAAGCTCAGGAGCCAGACCGACAGCTCGACGCGGATCGCGGCGGCGCCGGCGACGAGCCGGAGCGTCCAGAGGCCCGCGAGCGCGAGCACGTCGAGGAGCGCGACGCGCTTCAGGCGCCGCGTGTAGAGGGTCGTGAGCGCGCTGTAGACGAGCAGCGTGGCGAGGAAGGGAACCCCGACCCGCCACGCCACGAGCAGGCCCGCGCCGCCGAGGAGCGCCGCGACCGCGAGCGCGGGCCCGACGCCGATCTGGCCGGCGGCGAGCGGCCGGTGGCGCTTCGCGGCGTGCTCGCGGTCATGCGCGAGGTCGGCGACATCGTTGAGGACGTAGCTCGCGGAGGCGACCAGCGAGAAGGCCACGAACCCGAGCCCGAGCCCCGCCAGCGCTCCGGGCCGCGACCATGCCTGGGCGGTCAGGAACGGCACCGCGAGCAGCACGTTCTTCAGCCAGTGGTGCAGCCGGAGCAGCCGCAGCCAGGCGTAGCGGTCGTGGCGCGGGCCGTCGCCGGCGGCCGGCGACGCGCCGGGGGAAAGGGTCTCGGGCATGCGACTCGCGGGCGGCGACGCCCGGGCCTCGTGGATAATGCGCCGGGAGTATTCCACGAAGCCGATCCCGACGCATGACCGAGCCGCCCGCCCCGACCGCCGAAACGGCGCCACCGCACACGCCGATGATGCAGCAGTACCTCGCGCTCAAGGCCGAGTGCCCGGACGTGCTGCTGTTCTACCGCATGGGCGACTTCTACGAGCTCTTCTACGACGACGCGCGGCGCGCGGCGCGGCTGCTGGACATCGCGCTGACGAGCCGCGGCGCGTCGGCCGGCCAGCCGATCCCAATGGCCGGCGTGCCGGTCGTCACGCTCGAGACGTACCTCGCGCGACTGGTGCGGGCCGGCGAGTCGGTCGCGATCTGCGAGCAGGTCGGCGAGCCGGGCAAGAGCCGCGGCCCGGTCGAGCGACGCATCGTGCGCGTCGTGACGCCCGGCACGGTCACCGACGAGGGCCTGCTCGAGGAGCGCCGCGCGACACTGGTCGCTGCAGTGGCCTCGGCGGACGGCCACTTCGGGCTCGCGTGGCTCGAACTCGCGAGCGGCCGCTTCACGGTCATGGAAGTCGCCGGGCGGACCGCGCTCGAGGCCGAGCTCGCGCGCCTCAGGCCCGCGGAACTGCTGGCCGCCGAGGGCACCGAGGCCGCCACGCTCGAGGGCGCGCGCAGCCGGGCGCCGTGGCACTTCGAGCTCGGCGTCGCAACACGGCTGCTGACCCGGCAGTTCACGGTCCACGACCTCGACGGCTTCGGCTGCGGCACCAAGCCGCTCGCCGTCACGGCGGCCGGGGCGCTGCTGCAGTACGTCCAGGAAACGCAGCGCGCGGCGCTGCCGCACCTCGCCGGCCTCGTCACCGAGGAGCGCGACGATGCGGTGCTGCTCGATCCGGCGACGCGCCGCAACCTCGAGCTCGATACCTCGCTCGCCGGCCGCGACGACGCGACGCTCGTCGGGCTCATGGACCGCAGCGCGACGCCGATGGGCGCGCGCGAACTCAGGCGCTGGCTCGGCCGGCCGCTCAGGGACCCGGCGCCGCTCCGGCTGCGGCTCCATGCCGTCCGCAGCCTGATCGACGGCGGACGCGGACCCGAGCTCGCGACGCAGCTGGCCGCGATCGGCGACGTCGAGCGGATCCTCGCGCGCGTCGCGATCCGGAGCGCCCGGCCG
>JBBINS010000228.1:0-3725 GCA_037443765.1 Gammaproteobacteria bacterium | reverse complement strand
GGCGGGCCGCGCGGCGCCGGCGGCCCCCGCGACGCTCGCGCTCGAGGACTGCCGGCTCGAGCACCCGGGCCTGCGCTCGCTCGCCGCGCGCTGCGGCACGCTGCGCGTCGCCGAGGATCCGGCGACGCCGGCGGGCCCGAGCATCGCGCTCAGGGTCGTCGTGATCCGCTCCCTCGACCGGCACCGCACCCGCGAGCCGCTGTTCGTCATCGCGGGCGGTCCCGGCCAGGCCGCCAGCGACTTCTATCTCCCCTACGCCGGGTCCTTCGCGCCGGCGCAGCGCGACCACGACGTGGTGCTCGTCGACCAGCGCGGCACCGGCGGCTCGAACCCGCTGACGTGCGAGCTGCCGGCGGACTTCGACGTCGCGACGCCGTCGCCGGCGCGCACGCGCGAGCTGTCGGCGGCCTGCCGGCGCGGCCTCGCCGGCCGGCCGGAGTTCTACACGACGAGCGTCGCGGTCAAGGACCTCGACGCGGTGCGCGCCGCGCTCGGCTTCGAGCGCATCAGCCTGTACGGCATCTCCTACGGCACGCGCGTCGCGCAGCACTACGTGCGCCGCTACCCGGCGCGCGTCGCCGCCGTCGTGCTCGACGGCGTGCTGCCGCCCGACGCGAGCCTCCTCTCGGACACGCCGTTCGCGGCGCAGCGCGCGCTCGACCTCGCCTTCGCCCGCTGCGGCGCCGACGCCGCCTGCGCCCGGGCCTTCCCGGAGCTGCCGCGCCGCTTCGAGGCGCTGCGCGCGGAGCTCGCGCGGCGACCGCGGCACCTGACGGTCGCCGACCCGTCGACCGGCGCGCCGCAGCAGCTCGACTTCGATTCCGCCGCGCTCGCGGGCGCCGTCCGGCTGCTCAACTACTACGCGGCCACGACCGCGCTGCTGCCGCTGCTGCTCGATCGCGCCGCGCACGACGACTTCGCGCCGCTCGCGGCGCAGCTGCTGCTGCTCGGCGCGCGCCTCGACAGCCAGCTCGCCTTCGGCATGAACTTCGCGGTCAGCTGTGCCGAGGACGTGGCGCCGCGCGGCCAGGCCGACCGCGCCGCGCTCGCCGCGACGTACCTCGGCAGCCAGCAGGTCGACGGGCTGGTGACGCTCTGCGACGGCTGGCCGAAGGGCGTCGTCGACGCCGACCTGCACGCGCCGCTCGACGCGGCCGGGCCGGCGCTGCTGCTGTCGGGCGAGGCGGATCCGGTGACGCCGCCGGCCTTCGCGGCCCGCGCCGCGGCGGGCTTTCGCGACGTGCGGCAGGTCGTCGTCCCGGGCCAGGGGCACGGGCAGCTGCTCGTCGGCTGCGCGCCGTGGGTGGTCGCGCGCTTCCTCGACGCCGGCACGGCGAAGGGCCTGGACGCGCGCTGCCTCGAGACCGCGCCGCCGCCGCCGTTCGTCATCGACCTGGCGGGGCCGGCGCCATGATCCTGCTCGAGTCGCTCGCCAAGCGCTTCGGTGCCGTCGAGGCGGTGCGCGAGGTCAGCCTCGAGGCGGCCGATGCCCGCGTCACCGCGCTGCTCGGGCCGAACGGCGCCGGCAAGAGCACGACGCTGCGACTGCTGTACGGGGTGCTGCGGCCGGATCGCGGCCGCGCGCTCGTCGACGGCCTCGACGTCGCGCGGCAGCCGCGCGCCGCGCTCGCGCGGCTCGGCGTGCTGCCACACAACGCCGGCGTCTACCCGCTGCTGACGGCGCGCGAGAACATCCGCTACTTCGGTGCGCTGCACGGCATGACGGGCCGGGCGCTCGAGCGGCGCATCGACGAGCTCGCGGAGCTGCTCGAGCTCGGCGCGATCCTCGAGCGCCGCACCAAGGGCTTCTCGCAGGGCGAGCGCCTGAAGGTGGCGCTGGCGCGCGCGCTCGTGCACGGCCCGCAGAACGTCGTGCTCGACGAGCCGACGAACGGGCTCGACGTGCTCGCGACGCGCAACCTGCGCGAGCTGATCCGGCGGCTGCGCGACGCGGGTCACTGCCTGCTGTTCTCGAGCCACGTGATGCAGGAGGTCTCGGCGCTGTGCGACGAGATCGTCATCGTCGCGCACGGCCGCGTGGTGGCGCGCGGCACGCCAGAGGCGCTGCGTGCACAGGTGCCGGGCGGCTCGCTCGAGGACGCGTTCGTCGCCGCGCTCGGCCCGGGGAACGGCTGATGCGCGCGCTGCTGACCGTGCTCTTCAAGGAGCTGATCGAGAACGCGCGCGACCGCCGCACGCTGCTGTCGGCGCTCGTGATCGGGCCGCTCGGCGGGCCGCTGCTGTTCACGGTGATGATGAACCTGACCCTCGAGCGCGGCCGGCAGCACGCCGAACAGGCGCTCGAGCTCGCGGTCGCCGGCCGCAGCGCGGCGCCGAACATGGTCGCGTACCTCGAGCGCGAGGGCGTCAAGGTCAGCGACTTCCCGGGCGGCGCGGCGGCCGCCGCCGAGGCGGTCCGCAGCCGCGGCGCGCGCCTCGTGCTCGTGATCCCGGACGGCTACGGCGCGCGGCTGCGTGCCGGCGAGCCGGCGGGCGTGCGCCTCTACACCGACAGCTCCGACACGAGCACCAGCGACGACCGGCGGCGGGCCGCGGAACTGCTGCAGCGCTACGGCGCCCAGATCGCGGCCTGGCGGCTCGAGGCGCGCGGCCTGTCGCCGCAGCTGATACAACCGGTCGTGGTGGACGAGGTCGACGTCTCGACGCCGGCGGCGCGGGCGCTCGTGCTGCTCGGGATGCTGAGCTACTTCATCGTCTTCGCGACGCTGATGGGCGGCCTGTACGTCGCGATCGACACGACCGCCGGCGAGCGCGAGCGCGGCTCGCTCGAGCCGCTGCTGACCTTGCCGGTGTCGCGCCGCGCGCTGGTCTACGCCAAGATCCTGGCCGCCAGCGTCTACATGGGGCTGTCGCTGCTGCTCAACCTGGCGGCGTTCGCGGTCTGCCTGCGCTTCGTGCGGCTCGACGCGTTCGGCATGGCGCTCAACCTCGGGCCCGGCGTCGCGCTCGCGATCTTCGCCGTGATGCTGCCGTTCGTCGTCGTGGGCTCGTCGCTGATGACGATCGTCGCTTCGTTCACGCGCAGCTACCGCGAGGCGCAGAGCTGGCTCGCGGCGGTGCTGCTCGTGCCGACGCTGCCGATCATCTTCGCGTCGCTGTACCAGGTCCCGAGCCGCACGTCGCTGATGTGGGTGCCGAGCCTCAGCCAGCACCTGCTGATCCAGTCGTTGCTGCGCGGCGAGGCGCCGCGGGCGCTGCACGTGCTGCTGTCGGTGGGCGCGACGCTGCTGATCGGCGCGCTGCTCGCGCGGATCGCGGCCCGGCTCTACGAGCGCGAGAAGATCCTCGGCTGAGCGGCCGGGCTCAGCGGCCGACCGACTGCAGCGCGCGTTCGGCGGCGCCGAGCAGCTCCTCCGGCGAGAAGGGCTTGGCGACGCAGCCGTCGGCGCCCGCGGCGATGCAGTCGCGGCGCTCGCCGTCGCCGAGGCGTCCGGTGACGATCACGACCGCGGTGCGCGGCCGGCCGAGCTCCCGCTCGAGCGCGCGGATGCGCCGGAGCGCGCCGAGGCCGTCGAGGCCGGGCATCTGCCAGTCGAGCAGCAGCACGTCGTAGATGCCCTGCTCCCACGCCGCCACCGCCTCGAGTCCGGTGGCGACGGCCTCGACGCGTGCGAAGCCCTCCTCCTCGAGCATCTCCTTGAGCAGCTGGCGGTTGCCCGGGTGGTCGTCGGCGACCAGCACCGCGCGGCGCGCGGCCGCCGCCG
>JBBINS010000227.1:0-3736 GCA_037443765.1 Gammaproteobacteria bacterium | reverse complement strand
CGCGCGCGCGCAGCGTGGCGCGAAGGCGCACCCGGGCGGCCGGGGACCGGGCCCCGGCGGGCCGCCCGGGATCGCGGGCACCGGCACGTCGAGCGCGCTCGCGAGCGTCAGGCGCGCGGCGAGCAGACCCGCCGTGTACGGATGCGCCGGCGAGGCGAGCACGGCGCGGGCCGGCCCGGACTCGACGATACGGCCGGCGTACATCACCGCGATCTCGTCGCAGAGCCCGGCGACGACCGCGAGGTCGTGGCTGACGAGCACGAGCGCGGTGCCCTCGGCGCGCACCAGCTCGGCGAGCAGCTCGAGGATCCCCGCCTCCACCGTTACGTCGAGCGCCGTGGTCGGCTCGTCGGCGATCACGAGCGCCGGGCGGCCGATCAGCGCGATCGCGAGCATGACGCGCTGGCGGAGCCCGCCCGACAGCTCGTGCGGGTACTGGCCGAGGCGCGCCGCGGCATCCGGCACGCGCACGCGCTCGAGCATCGCGAGCGCCTCGCGGCGCGCGGCTGCGCCACGGCCGCCGCCATGCGCGGCGAGCACCTCGACGAGCTGCCTGCCGATCGTCAGGTGCGGCGCGAGCGCCGCGGAGGGATCCTGGAAGACGGTGCCGATGCGCGCGCCGCGCAGGCGCCGAAGCGCCGCCGCCGGCGCGCCGACGATCTCGGCGCCCTCGAAGCGGATGCTGCCGGCGATGCGCGCCGCGCGCGGCGTCAGCGCCGGTACCGCGAGCGCCAGCTGGCTCTTGCCGGCCCCCGACTCGCCGACGATGCCGAGGCTGCGGCCGCGGCCGAGCGCGACCGAGACGCCATCGACCGCGCGCGTCTCGCCGGCCGCGGCCGCGAACGCGATGCGCAGGTCCTCGATCACGAGCAGCGCCGCGTCAGTGCTCATGGGGGTCGAGCGCGTCCCTGAGGCCCTCGCCGAGGAAGCCGAGCGCGAGCACGGTCGCGACCAGGAAGCCGCACGGCGCGAGCAGCATCCACGGCGCCGCCTCCATCTCCTGCGCGCCCTCGGCGAGCAGGTTGCCGAGGCTCACCGCCGGCTCCTGGACGCCAAGGCCGAGGAACGACAGGAAGCTCTCGAGGAGGATCAGGCCGGGCACCGTCAGCGTCGCGTAGACGAGCACGGGTCCGGCGAGGTTCGGCACGACGTGGCGCCAGAGGATGGCCGGCGCCGGCACGCCGGCCGCGACCGCGGCCTCGATGAACTCGCGCTCCCGCAGCCGGCGCGTCTCGCCGCGGACGACGCGCGCCATCGTCAGCCAGCCGACCGCGCCGATCGCGAGGAACACGGTCGCCGGCCGCCGCTCGAGCACGACCGTCAGCAGGATCACGAAGAACACGTAAGGCAGCGAATAGAACACGTCAACCGCGCGCATCATCAGCGCGTCGACGCGCCCGCCGGCGTAGCCGGCGACCGCGCCGTAGCCGACGCCGAGCACGAGGCTGACGAGCGTCGCGAGGCCCGCGATCGCGAGCGAGACGCGAACGCCCTCGAGCGTGCGCACGAAGAGGTCGCGCCCGAGCCGGTCGGTGCCGAACCAGTGGGCGGCGTCGAGGCCGGGCGGCACCGCCATCCGCTGCCAGTCGAGCTGCTCGGCGTGCCACGGGCTCGCGGCCGGGCCGACGAGCGCGAGCAGCAGCACGAGGCCGAGGAGCACGAGGCTCGCGCGCACGGTCCAGCCGAGCCTCATCCGCGCCTCGCCCGGCGCACGCGCGGGTCGACGAGGCCCTGCAGCAGGTCGACCGCGAGGTTGAGGCCGATCACGAGCACCGCGTAGACGATGACCTTGCCCATCACGAGCGTGTAGTCGCGGTTGAGCGCGCCCTGCACGAGGAAGCGGCCCATGCCGGGCAGCCCGAACACCGTCTCGACGATCAGCGAGCCCGTCAGGATCGCGGCGGCGGCGGGCCCGAGGTAGCCGAGCACCGGCGACAGCGCCGGCGGCAGCACGTGCCGCATGAGCACCACCGCGCCCGGCAGTCCCTTGGCCTCGGCGGTGCGCACGTGCGGCTGCGACAGCACCTCGAGCACGCTCGCGCGCGTCAGGCGCACGAGGTAGGCGAGCGTCGGCAGCGCGAGTGCGACCACCGGCAGCACCACGTCCGACGGGCGCCCGGACTCCCAGCCGGCGACCGGCAGCCACCGGAGGTGGATGCCGAAGGCGAGCGCGAGCACCGGCGCCGTGACGTAGGCCGGGATCGCGATGCCGGCGACCGCGAGGCCCATCAGCGCGTGATCGGCCGCCTGGCCGCGCCTCAGCGCCGCCAGCACGCCGAGCGGGATGCCGACGCCGACCGCGAGCGCGAGCGCGAGGCCGCCGATCGTCAGGCTCACCGGCAGCCCGGCGGCGATCAGCTGGTTGACCGAGAAGTCCCGCAGGCGCATCGACGGGCCGAAGTCGCCGTGCGCGAGCCCGGCGAGGTACCGCAGGTACTGCTCGGGGAGCGGCCGGTCGAGGCCGTAGGCGCGGTCGAGGTTGGCCTTGACCTCCGGGGCCAGCGTCTGTTCCTGGTCGAAGGGCCCGCCCGGCGCCAGTCGCACCAGCAGGAACGCGAGCGTGACCACCGCGAACAGCGTCGGCACGGTGCCGAGCAGCCTGCCGAGGGCGTACCTCAGCAAGCGCTCGTCGCTGCGGGCGTCGCCGGGGCTGGCGTCGGCGGCCGTCGGGAGGGAGGCGTCTCGGAGCGCACGGGGCGGCCTTCGGGTGTGTCGTCGCGGCGGTGGCGGTCGCGGCGAGTCTAGGAGACCGCTCGCGGCGAAGGCAACGTGGCGCGCACCGCTGCCGCGACGCCGGCCCCGGAAAAAAAGAAAGCGGCCTCCGGGGCGCCGCTTTCGTCATGCACCTATCAGGCCTCAAGGACCGACCGGCGCTCCCCTCGCGCTCCGCATTGTGGTTGTCATTAGCGGCGGAGCGAGTCCAACTGGCGCCGGAAGCTAGCACCGGCCCCGGGGCAGCGTAAAGCTGCAGCGCAAAACGCGTCACGGGCGCCGTCGCGCCCCCGCCCCGGGCGCCGGCCCCGCCGACCGGCGCGACCGGCCGTTCGCGAGCCCTCGCGGGGACAGTTCTGGATTGACACCCGGGAGCGTTTTGCATAGCGTGCCGCGACGCAAAAAAAGCCGTTCGCGGAGCCTTATCGCATGCGCAAGATCCTGGTCGGGGTGAAACGGGTCGTCGACTACAACGTCCGGGTACGGGTCAAGCCCGACGGCTCCGGCGTCGTGACCGACGGGGTCAAGATGAGCGTGAACCCGTTCGACGAGATCGCCCTCGAGGAGGCGCTCAGGATCCGCGAGCGCGGCGAGGCGAGCGAGGTGGTCGCGGTCAGCATCGGTCCCGACGACGCCCAGCAGCAGCTGCGCACCGCCCTCGCGATGGGCGCCGACCGCGCGATCCTGGTCAAGACCAACGACGTCATCGAGCCGCTCGCCGCCGCCAAGGCGCTGCTCGCGATCGTCCGCAAGGAGAACGCCGACCTCGTGATCGTCGGCAAGCAGGCCATCGACGACGACGCCGCGCAGACCGCGCCGATGCTCGCCGCGCTCTGGGACCGGCCGCAGGCGACGTTCTGCTCCAAGGTCGAGATCAAGGGCACGAGCGCGCTGATCGTGCGCGAGGTCGACGCCGGCCTCGAGACGATCGAGATCGACCTGCCGGCGGTCATCAGCGCGGACCTGAGGCTCAACGAGCCGCGCTACGTGAAGCTGCCGGACATCATGAAGGCGAAGAAGAAGC
>JBBINS010000226.1:0-3744 GCA_037443765.1 Gammaproteobacteria bacterium | reverse complement strand
CGCCGCCGGCGGCGGCCTTCGCCACGCCGCTCGAGGCCGGACTCGCCCGGGTCGGCGCCGGGCACGGCTTCTCCGCCTACCCGGCGCTCGGCGAGCGCTTCAGGGCCGCGCTCGGCGCACTCTGGCCCGAGCTGCTGCCGCGCGCGGCGGAGATCGCGGCGCTCGGGGCGCGCGCGTTCGCGGCGGGACTCGCGGTTCCGGCCGAGGCGGCGGCGCCGGTGTACCTGCGTGACCAGGTCGCGACCCAATCTGGGCGCCCTCGGGCACAATGACCGATTCGTGACAACCGGCACCGCACGGGGTGTTCCTTCACCGAAGCGTCACATTCGGTCGATGTAATGGGAGGATGTTCCCTTGACCCGTGCACGCTACATGAGCAATCGCCAGATCCTGGTCGTCGAGGACGAGCGCCCGATCCGCGAGATGGTCGCTTTCGGCCTGCGGCGCGCCGGCTTCGACGTGGTCGAGGCCGAGGACACGCGCGAGGCGCGGGCGCGGATCGCGGACCGCCGGCCGGACCTCGTGCTGGTCGACTGGATGCTGCCCGACATGAGCGGCCTCGAGCTCACGCGCGCCCTCAAGAAGGACAAGGACATGCGCGAGGTGCCGATCATCATGCTGACGGCGCGCGCCGAGGAGCAGGACAAGGTCAGCGGCCTCGAGGGCGGCGCCGACGACTACGTCACGAAGCCGTTCTCGCCGCGCGAGCTGCTGGCGCGGATCAACGCGGTGCTGCGCCGGACACAGTCCTCCGCCAAGGACGAGGTGGTCTCCGCCGGGGGCCTGTCGCTCGACGCCGCCGGCCACCGGGTGATGGTGGGCGAGGCGACCGTGCCGCTCGGGCCGACCGAGTACCGGCTCCTCAGCTTCTTCATGACCCACCCCGAGCGGGTCTATTCCCGCGGCCAATTGCTGGATCGCGTCTGGGGCGGTAACGTGTACGTCGAGGAGCGTACCGTCGACGTGCACATCCGGCGCCTCCGTAAGGCGCTCGAAGGGTTCGACTGCGACAAGTTCATCCAGACCGTGCGCGGCGCCGGGTACCGCTTCTCCATCCGTCCCGAGTAGACCGCCCCCAGAAGCCATTCGATGTCACCCGCCTGGTCATTCGCGATCGCCCGCCTGTTCGGCGTCCTTGCGATCGCGACGGTGGTGGGTTTCGTGCTCGGCCAGGTCGAGCTCACGGTGGTCGCGGTCCTCGCGGGCTACCTCGCGCTCACTTTCGTGCGCCTCTACCGGCTCGAGCGGTGGCTCAGGCGCCGGCGTACCGAGTCGCCACCCGACTTCCAGGGCGTGTGGGGCGATGTCGTCGCGCTGATCATGCGCATCTACCGCCGCAAGCAGTTCCACAAGCGGCGGATCGTGCAGCTCTTCCGCGAGTTCCGGCGGATGACCTCGGCGATGCCGGACGGCGTCGTCGTGCTCGGCACCGACCGCGAGATCCTCTGGTTCAATCGCAATGCCTCGCGCCTCCTGCGGCTGCGCCGCAAGGTCGACTTCGGCCAGCGCATCGACAACCTGATCCGCCACCCGGACTTCATCCGCTACGTCGAGCTCGGTGACTACTCGCTGCCGATCGTGGTGCGCTCCTCGGTCGACGCGGAGCTGCACCTCGCGCTGCAGATGGTCGCGTACGGCAGCCAGCAGCTCCTGCTCGTGCGCGACGTCACGCGCCAGGTCCGGCTTGAGTCGATGCGCAAGGACTTCGTCGCGAACGCCTCGCACGAGCTGCGCTCGCCGCTCACGGTCATCACGGGCTACGTCGACACCCTCGCGGAGGACCCGAGCGTCGATCCGCTGTGGCGCGGGCCGCTCGAGGAGATGCGACGCCAGGCCGAGCGCATGCGGGCGGTCGTCGACGGGCTCATCGAGCTCTCCCGGCTCGAGGCGGCGTCCGGCGAGGCCGGCCAGGACCTGATCGACGTGTCGGGGATGCTGACGCTGATCCGTCGCGAGGTGCTCGCGCTCGAGCGCCGCCCCGCCGAGGTGACGCTCAAGCTAGCCTCGGACGCGAAGCTCCTCGGCTCCGAGGCCGAGATCCACTCGATCTTCGCGAACCTGATCTCGAATGCGGTGAAGTACACGCCGCCCGAGGGGCGCGTCGACATCGCCTGGTGGGTGGACGCGGACGGCGGGCACTTCGAGGTCGCCGACACCGGCGTCGGCATCGCGCCCGAGCACATCCCGCGCCTCACCGAGCGCTTCTACCGCGTCGATCCCTCGCGCGCCCGCGCAACCGGCGGCTCCGGGCTCGGGCTCTCGATCGTCAAGCACGCCCTGCAGCGCCACGGCGCGACGCTCAGCGTCGAGAGCGAGGAGGGCGTCGGCAGCACCTTCACCTGCCACTTCCCGCAGCGGCGGGTGGTCGCGCGGGCCCCGGCGGTCGTCAACGGCTGAGTCGGGGCGCGGCGTCGAATGCCGCGCGGCGCGCGGGGGCGTCAGCTTCCGCGGCGGCGCCCGAAGAGGCCGAACGCACTCAGGGCCGAGCCGAGCAGCCAGACGGCCGCGGGCAGCGGGACCGCCTGCAGCTGCACGATCCCGGTGTAGGTGCCGCCCTGCAGCCCCGCGGTCGTGCCTGCGACATCGAGGACGTAGGTGCCCGGACCGAGGTTGTAGAAGGTCGCGGTATCGGTCGGGTTGAGTGCGGTCGCCCCGGCCCAGGCATTGATGAGCGTCGCGTTGCCGGGGAGTGCGTTCCCGACGCTCGGCAGCGGCGCGGTCGTCGGGTCGGTCATCGCACCCAGCAGGTACAGCCGGTACTCGAGGTTGTTGATCTGGTAGGTGGGCGGCAGGTTCAGCGAGACCACCAGCGAGTCGCCGTTGGCGGCCGAGTTGAGCGCGAAGCGGAAACTGTCCTGGAAGCCGTACGGCGCTCCCGGGTAGGCGTTGTTGGTCGACGAGTAGCTGGCGATCGCCGTCGGCGTCTGCTGGCTGATCGTGTCGCCGAAGCTGTAGGTTCCGGGCACGGCGAGCTGGTAGTCGTACGCGCCCTGGACTTGGCTCGAGCCGCCGATCGTCTGGAATGACTCGGTCATTGCGCCGGTGCCATTAAGCGTCTGCAACGCCGCGTGAGCGGTGAGCGGCGCGGCGCTCGAGAGCAGCAGGGTGATCGCGCCGAAAGACCGGCTCCGCACGCGACGCTGGGATAGATCGGCCACGCTGTACGCTCCTAAGCTGCCATCGCGGGACCGGTTCGACCGGCCGCCAAGGCGCATTGAGTCAAATCGTCGTGAATGGTGAATGACGATTGGGTGACCGTCCGGCGCCGGTCGGGGGCGGTCGTCGGGCACGGACCACGGCGTGAGCGAGGTCGCCCGCGATCGAACCTCGCGGCGCGTCCCGCAGGTCTTCGCTCGCCCCCGGCGCCGTCACGGCGACGATGCGGCCAAGCGGTCGCGTCGCGCCGTGTCGCAGCATTCGCCCGCATTTCCGCCAGTCGCGGCCGACTCCTCGCGCTCGCCTGGAAGCGGCGCGTCTAAGCCCGTCATCCGTAAGAAAGTCTTCTTGCGCCCGACATCGTTCCGTCAAACGTGATGGGCAGAGTTGGCCAAACCGGCGGCCTTGAGGATGATATGAGCCCCGCGACCCCGAAGCGCCCGACGCTGCGCACGGTCTTCATCTCGGACGTCCACCTGGGCTTCCGCGGCTGCCAGGCCGAGTACCTGCTCGACTTCCTCGATCACCTCGACACCGAGCAGCTGGTGCTGGTCGGGGACATCGTCGACCTGTGGAGCCTCAAGCGCA
>JBBINS010000225.1:0-3750 GCA_037443765.1 Gammaproteobacteria bacterium | reverse complement strand
CGGCGCTCGCGCCCCGGCGCGCCGGCTGGGCTGCCGCGTTCCTCGAGCGCCTGCAAACCCGCGGCTTCGACGGGGCCGGCGGCGAGCGGCGCGCGGCCCGGCCCGAGGAGCTGCCGCCCGGGCGGCGACGCCAGCTGCGCGTGGTGTACTGACCGATGGCCCGCCCGCACATCGAGCGCTACCGCGACCGCGCGACCGCATGGCGCGCGCTGCGGCTGCCCGGCTTCCCGCGCGGCCTCGGCGCCAAGGTGCTGAGCCTCGACCCCGCGAGCGGGGCCGCGTCGCTGCGGCTGCGCTATGCGCGCGGCCTCGCGCTGCCCGGGGGCTACAGCGACTCCGACCTCGAGCTCTACGTGCTCACCGGCGCCCTCGAGCTCGGCGCGACGCGCCATGGGCCGGGAAGCTACCTTCACGTGCTGCGCGGCGTCGCGCTGCCGCCGCTGGCGTGCCCGCGCGGCGCCGAGGCGCTCGCGTTCTACCGCGACGGCCCGCCGAGCTTCACGCCGTCCGATTCCGACCACCCGACCGCGGACCGCGGGCGCCTCGTCGCGCTCGACGCGGCCGCGGGCCTCGAGTGGGACGCGGCGAGCGTCTATCCCGCGGCGGTCCCGGGCCGGCTCGTCAAGGTGCTGCACGTGCAGCCCCGCAGCCGTGCGCTCACGTGCCTCGTCGCGCTCGCGCCGCACTTCCGGCGCGACGCGGTCGGCTACCTCGACTGCGCCAGCGAGGAGGTGGTGCTCGCCGGCGAATTCTGGTCGCTGCAGTCGGGACCCTGCCCCTCGGGCAGCTATTCGTGGCGGCCCGCGTACGTCAACCACGGCCCGGTCGCCGCGGAGCGGGGCGCGCTGCTGCTGCTGCGCACCGAGGGCGACTTCGCCGAGCAGCTGCACTTCAACCCGTGGTCGACGCCCGACCAGAACCGGGCGCAGGCGGCGAGCCGCCTCAGGCTCGCGCGGCCGGAGCTGTACGCGCACGTCGCGGCGGGGCGGCGCGCGGCGCCGGCCGACTTCGAGTTTCCCGCCGATCCCGCGCCCGGCCGCCGGCGGCGCGCGCGCTCCTGAGCGGGCGCGGCCTCGCATTCGACGGCCGGAGCGGTTAAGTTTCGCCCGCGCCGGCGGGGCGCCGTCAGACGAGGCCGCACGTGGGACCGCTCGAAGGAATCAAGGTACTCGACCTCAGCCGGGTGCTCGCCGGCCCGTGGTGCACGCAGGCGCTCGCCGACTTCGGCGCCACCGTCTACAAGGTCGAGAAGCCCGGCAGCGGCGACGACACCCGCGGCTGGGGCCCGCCCTGGCTCAAGGACGCCGCCGGCCGCGACTCCGGCGAGTCCGCCTACTACCTGTCGGCCAACCGCGGCAAGCGGTCGCTCGCGATCGACATGGCGACCGCCGAGGGCCAGCGGCTCATCCGCGCGCTCGCCGCGCGCGCCGACGTGCTGGTCGAGAACTTCAAGGTCGGCGGGCTGGCGCGCTACGGCCTCGGCTACGCCGACCTCGCGCCCGCGAACCCGCGGCTCGTCTACTGCTCGATCTCGGGCTTCGGGCAGGACGGCCCGGAGGCCCAGAGCGCGGGCTACGACGCGATGATCCAGGGCATGGGCGGCCTGATGAGCCTGACGGGGCTGCCGGACGGTGAGCCGGGCGCCGGCCCGGTGCGGGTCGGGGTCGCCGCGGTCGACATCATGACCGGCATGTACGCGCTCGCGGCGGTCACCGCGGCGCTCTACGAGCGCACGCACTCGGGGCGCGGCCAGTACATCGACCTCGCGCTCCTCGACACCCAGGTCGGCTGGCTCGCGAACCAGGGCATGAACTACCTGGTCTCCGGGCGCCCGCCGGCGCGCCAGGGCACCGCGCACCCGAACATCGTCCCGTACCAGGCGTTCCCGACCGCCGACGGCCACCTGTTCCTCGCGGTCGGCAACGACCGGCAGTTCGCGACGTTCGCCGCGCTCGCGGGCCGGCCGGAGCTCGCGACCGACCCGCGCTTCGCGACCAACTCCGCCCGCGTCGCGCACCGCGCCGAGCTCGTGCCGATCGTCGCGGAGCTTCTCGGTGCGCGCGGCACGCGCGACTGGATCGGGCGGCTCGCGCCCGCGGCCGTGCCCTGCGGCCCGATCAACGACCTCGCGGCCGTGTTCGCCGAGCCCCAGGTCCGCCACCGGCGGATGCGCTTCGACCTGCCGCACCCGCTCGGCGGCTCGGTGCCGCAGATCCGCAACCCGATCAGGTACTCGCGCACCGAGCTCGAGTACCGGCGCCCGCCGCCGCTCCTCGGCGAGCACACCGGCGAGGTGCTCGGCGCCGAGCTCGGCCTCGGCGCAGCCGAAATCGCGGCGCTGAGGGCCTGCGGCGCGATCGGCTGACCGCGCGCGGGGCCTGCGCTATCCTGCGGCCATGACCATCCCGACCCTCCGCGCCAGCAGCGCGCTCGCCGGCGTCCGCTACGAGATCCGCGGCCAGCTCGCGCGTCGCGCGCACGAGATGGAGCGGCTCGGCTACGACGTGATTTCGCTCAACATCGGCAACCCCGGCGCCTTCGGCTTCCGCACGCCCGAGACGATGCGGCTCGCGATGATCGAGAACCTGCGCGCCGCCGAGGGCTACGTGCACCAGAAGGGGATCTTCCCGGCGCGCGAGGCGATCGTGATGCAGCAGCAGGAGCGGGGGCTCCGCGACGTCACGGTCGACGACGTCTTCATCGGCAACGGCGTCTCCGAGCTCATCGACCTCGTGCTGCGCGCGCTGCTCAACGACGGCGACGAGGTGCTGGTGCCGAGCCCGGATTACCCGCTCTGGACCGCCGCCACGAACCTGAACCGCGGCCGCGCGGTCCACTACCCGTGCCACGCGGGCAACGGCTGGATGCCGGACCCGGACGAGGTCGAGAAGCTCGTCACGCGCCGCACGCGCGCGATCGTGATCATCAACCCGAACAATCCGACCGGCGCGGTCTACAGCCGCGACGTGCTCGGGCGCCTCGCGGCGCTCGCCGAGCGGCACCGGCTCGTCGTGCTCGCCGACGAGATCTACGACCAGATGACCTACGACGGCGCCACGTTCGTGCCGCTCGCGACGCTGGTGCACGGCACGCTCTGCTGCACGCTGTCGGGCCTCTCCAAGGTCTACCGCGCCTGCGGCTACCGCGTCGGCTGGGCGGTGTTCTCGGGCGAGCGCGAGGGTGCGGCGGAGTACCTGCAGGGCCTCGAGCTGCTGAGCTCGCTGCGGCTGTGCGCCAACGTGCCGGGCCAGTGGGCGGTGCAGACCGCGCTCGGCGGCTACCAATCGGTGCGCGACCTGGTGGGACCGGGCGGGCGGCTGCACGCGTCGCGCCAGGCGATCCTCGACGCGGTCGCCTCGAGCCGCTACCTGGAACTCGTGCGGCCGATGGGCTCGATGTACGCGTTCATCGGCGTCCGGCGCGAGGCGCTGCCGGAGTTCGACGACCAGGTCTTCGCAATGGACCTCCTCGAGCACCGGCACGTCGTGGTCGCCCCCGGCGTCAGCTTCAACGCGCCCTACAACACCCACTTCCGCGTGACGCTGCTGCCGGAGCCCGCGGTCCTCGCCGACGTGTTCGGCCGGATCGAGGCGCAACTCGACGTCTACGCCGCGACGGCCGCGGGCCGCGCGGTGGCCGCGCCGCTCAAGGCCGTCGCCAAGGGTTAAGTGCGCGGCACCGAGCGCCACCGCGCGTTGCTCGATGCGGGCGGCGAGCTCGTCACCGCGACGTCGCGCCAGGCGCGGGCGC
>JBBINS010000224.1:0-3767 GCA_037443765.1 Gammaproteobacteria bacterium | reverse complement strand
GCCGCCAGCGGGCTCGTGGCCGATGCGCGGCGCGGCGGCGGGTTCGCCGCGCCGGTGGCACCCACCCGGAAGAACCCGACCTGCCGCAGCAGTTCCTGGGCCTGCTCGGCCACCGCCTGGCTCGCCGCCGAGGACTGCTCGACGAGTGCGGCGTTCTGCTGAGTGGCCGAGTCCATCGAGTTCACGGCCATCTTGACCTCGTCGATGCCGGCCGACTGCTCGCGGCTGGTCGCCGCGATCTCGTTGTTGATGTCGCTGACCTTCGCGACGTTCCGCATGACCTCGTCGAGCGCCGTCCCCGAGCGCGTGATGAGCTCGCTGCCTTCCTCCACCTTGCGGCCGCTCGAGAGGATCAGGTCCTTGATCTCCTTGGCGGCGGTCGCGCTGCGGCCGGCGAGGTTGCGGACCTCCGAGGCCACGACCGCGAAGCCGCGGCCCTGGTCGCCGGCGCGCGCCGCCTCGACGGCGGCATTGAGCGCGAGCAGGTTGGTCTGGAACGCGATCTCGTCGATGACGCCGATGATGTCGGAGATCTTGCGGCTCGAGGCGGTGATCTCGGCCATCGCCGTGACCGCGGCGCGCACCACCTCGGCCCCCTTCTCGGCCTGGGCGCGCGCGGCAGCGGCGAGTTCGTTCGCGTGCTGGGCGTTCGCCGAGGTCTGCTTCACGGTGCCGGCCATCTGCTCCATGCTCGCGGCGGTCGGCTCGAGGCTCGCCGCCTGCGCCTCGGTGCGCTGGCTGAGATCGAGGCTGCCGGAGGCCACCTCGCGCGCGCCGACGCCGACTTCCTCGCCGTTGCGCTTGATCGCGTGCCCGATCCCGGTGAGCCGGCCCATGGTCGCGTTGGCGTCGGTCCTGAGCTGCGCGAATACGCCGTGGTACTGCGCGTCGATGCGCTGCGAGACGTCGCCCTGGGCGAGGGCGCGGAACATCCTGCTCGCGTCGCTGATCACGCGCGCGTCGATCTCGAGGAGTTCGTTTACGCGTCGCGCAGCGCGTCTCAGTTATCGGTGGCGGGGCGGCGCCGCGGGCTCGGCGCGCGCCGGTTCGTGTTGCGGCGCCGCAGACGAATCGTTCGCTACCGGCGGGATGTCGAGGCAGGATTCAGGACCGTCGCTGGGACGGCCTTAGGGGCGCCGAGCGACGCTCCTTGGGGGGGAGGGCGGGCGCTGCTTGGGGCGGGCGTCGGACGGTCAGACGCGGCGAGCGATCTCGGCGGCGGCGAGGCCGCCCTTGAGGACCATCGCGTTGTAGCCGCGCTCGTTGAGGATGAACGCGCCGGCGGAGCTGCGCCGGCCGGTGTCGCAGACCACGATGTACTGCGTCTTCGGGTCGAGCTGCTTGAGCTTGAGGCGCAGGAAGTAGAGCGGCACGTTGATCGCGCCCGGCAGGTGCCAGCTGTCGAACTCCGACGGCAGGCGCACGTCCAGCCACTTCGCGCCGCTGCCCTCGACGAGCCCGACCGCGTCCTCGTAGCCGATCCAGTGCAGCATCGGCTCGTTGAGCAGCGTATTGAAGTCGGCCTTGTTGAGTCGCATCAGCGAGCCGTCGGTCAGCATCGCGACGGTCGCGTTGCGCTTGGCCTCGGAGATCAGCGCCTCCTCGCCGAAGGTGTCGCCCGGACCGAGCTCGGCGAGCTTGATCCCCTCGCGGTTGAGCGGCGTCTCGCGCGTCACGACGCAGCGGCCGGAGGTGATCGCGTAGAAGAAGTCGCCCTCGTCGCCCTGCTTGATGACGATCTCGCCGGCGCGGTAGCCGACGCGCTGCATGCGCATGAAGATCGCCTGCAGGTTCGACGGCGGGATGCGGTGGAACGCCTTGGTGTGCAGCAGCGTCGTCATCCAGTCGCCCTCGGCGACCGGCGACTCGGGGTTGAGCTCGCTGACCTCGTAGCTGCCGGTCTGGTCCCACGTCAGCAGCACGTCGAGCAGGTCGCTGTCGACCGCGAGGTACTCGATGTCGCCCGCCGCCCGCGCCGTGAAGCGCCGCGGCATGCCGGGGGCGAGGGGATTGCGCGCCTCGACGGTGCCCGAGCGCACGACCGCGACGAGGGCGTCGCCCGAGCGCAGCTCGACCTCGCCACGGACGAGGTAGTAGGTGCGCTTGTCGTTGTCGCCCTCGCGGAACAGCGTGCGCCCCGCCGACAGTTCCTTGAGGGAGGTCTTGCGGGCGAGTGCCGCGAGATTTTCCTTCTTGAAGCCGTCGAGCGGCGTGAAGGTCCGCAGCAGATCGGGGTCGAGCGCTTCGTTCTCCATCACGAACCGTGTCGCCGGGCAATGGCGGCGGATGGTAGCACGCTCGACCTGGGCGACTGGCGGGACCGGGGCGCGCTAGCGGTCAAGTGTGGCCCAGTGCGCATCGGGCTTGAAGCGCGCGCCGTAGCGGGCGGCGAGCGACTCGAGGCGGGCGACGACGTTGCCTATGCCGCGGTGGCGGGCGTAGTGCACCGGCCCGCCGCGGAACGGCGCGAAGCCGGTGCCGAAGATCACGCCGGCGTCGAGCAGGTCCTCGTCGGCGACGATGCCCTGCCTGAGGCACGCGACCGCCTCGTTGAGCATCGGCAGGATCAGCCGATCCGCGAGGTCCTCCGGGACCGGGTCCGTGGCCTGAGGCTTGACCGGCTTGCCGTCCCGCCAGACGTAGAAGCCCTCGCCGGACTTGCGGCCGAGCTTGCGGGCCGCCACGAGCGGCTCGAGCACGGTCGGCCGCGGCGTGCCGAACGCGGTCGACAGCACCTCACCGACGTGCAGCGCGACGTCGAGCCCGACCGTGTCGGCGAGCTCGATCGGGCCCTGCGGCATGCCGAAGGCCAGCGCCGCCTCGTCGAGCACCGGCAGCGCGATCCCGTCCTGCGCGGCGAGCATGGCCTCGGTGAGGTAGGGGAACAGGATGCGGTTGACGACGAAGCCCGGCGCGCTCAGGCACGGCAGTGGCAGCTTGTCGATGCGCCGGGCGAACGCGAGCGCGGCCTTGATGGCCGCCGGGTCGGTGCGCTCCGCGTGGATGACCTCGACCAGCGGCATCTTGTCGACCGGATTGAAGAAGTGCAGGCCGACGAGCCGCGCCGGGTTCGCAAGCGTCGTGGACAGCGTCTCGAGCTTGAGGCTCGAGGTGTTGGTCGCGAGCACCGCGCCCGCCTTGAGGCGTGGCTCCAGCGCGCCGTAGAGTGCCTGCTTGGCCTCGACGTTCTCGTAGATCGCCTCGATGACGACATCCGCCGTGGCCGCGCCCTGGCCTTCGACGTCGGCCTTGAGGCGCGAGGCCATCTCGGCCGCGGCCGCCGGCGTCTTGGCGCGCTTGTCGAACCCGGCGCGGGCGCGCGCGAGCGCCGGCTCGACGATCTCGAGCGAGCGGTCCTGCAGCGTCGCGCCGAGGCCGCGCTGCGCGCACCACGCCGCGATGTCGCCGCCCATGACGCCGGCACCGACGACGTGCACGGTCCGGGCGGGCGTCGCGTCCTTGCCGGCGAGGCCCTTGAGCCGGTCCTGCAGGAAGAACACCCGCACGAGGCTGCGCGAGGCCTCGGTCAGGCAGAGAGTGGCGAAGGAGCGGGCCTCGGCTTCGTAGGCGGCCGCGCCGGCAGCACCCGTGCGCCGCCACAGCTCGACGATCGCGTACGGAGCGGGGTAGTGGTCCTTGCGGGCGCGCCGCGCCACCTGCGCGAGCGCCTGGTTGGCGACGATCGGGCGCAGCGGCCCGATCGCGAGGACGCGGTCGAGCAGCGGCGCGCGCCGGGGCGCCGGCGCCTCGCGCGCGAGCGCCGCCGC
>JBBINS010000223.1:0-3817 GCA_037443765.1 Gammaproteobacteria bacterium | reverse complement strand
GCCTCGCGGCGCTCGTGGACGCGCCGGAGCCCGCCGAGGGCGCACCGGCGGCGCCGGCGACGCCGCGGCTCGCCGCCGTCAACGGCCGCGTCGAGGATCTCTACAACGCCGTGATCCGGGCAGACGCCTGGCCGACGGTGGCGCAGATCGAGTCGAGCGAGGCGGCGGCGACGGCGCTCGCGGGCCTGATGGGCACGTGGCGCGCCATCGAGGCCGACCTCGCGGCGCTCAACGCGCAGCTGCGGGCGGCGGGCCTCCCGGCGTTGAAGCCCGAGCTGCCGCTGCCGGTCGATCGCGACGCCGCGGACGAGGAATAGGCCGCCGTGACCTCGAGCCGACGGCGGCCGCGGCGGAGGCGGCGGCGAGGCCGGCCGTGAGCCCGAAGCGCCCGGCGGCGCGCGAGCTCGTGCCGCTGACGGGCCTCGACGGCGTGTTCCTCGACCTCGAGACGCCGGCGACGCCGATGCATGTCGGCTCGCTGCACGTATTCTCGCGGCCGGCGCGCGGCGCGCACGACTTCCACGCGGTCGTGAAGCGCATGCTCGCCGCGCGGCTCGACGTCGCGCCGATCTTCGCGCGGCGCCTCGCGCCGTTGCCGCTCAACGTGGCCCACCCGCTGTGGCTCGACGGCGTGCGGGTCGACCTCAGGTTCCACGTCCGGCGCGTGCGGGTGCCCCGTCCCGGGACGCAGGCCGAGCTCGAGCGTACGGTCGCCGAGCTGCATTCGCGGCTGATGGACCGCCGCCGGCCGCTGTGGATGCTCTACGTGCTCGAGGGACTCGCGGACGGCCGCCGCGCCTACTACTTCAAGGTGCATCACTCGGTGCTCGACGGCGCCGCCGGGACGGCGCTCGCCAACGCGCTCTACGACCTCTCGCCGCGGCCGCGCCGCGTGCCGCCGCGCGCGCGGGGCGCCCGCCGCGTGGAGCCCGGCGCGCTTGCGCTCGCCGGCGCGGCGCTCAGCCACGACGCCGGCCAGCTGGTCCGGCTGCTGAGGCACCTGCCGGCGGCCGCACGCGAGCTCGCGCGGGTCGTCGGCGTGCCCGGCGCGCGCCTGAGGCGCAACCTGTCCTTCGGGCCGCGGACGCCGCTCAACGCGACGATCACCGCCGAACGCAGCGTCGCGTTCCTGCCGCTGCCCCTCGACGAGATCAAGGCCATCGGCGCCCACCACGCCGCGACGATCAACGACGTCGTGCTCGCGCTCTCGAGCGGGGCACTGCGGCGCTACCTCGCGCGGCACGGCGGCGTGCCGCGCAAGTCGCTGGTCGCGGCGATGCCGATCTCGCTGCGCGAGCCCGGCGACAGGCACTACGGCACCGCGGCGACGCTGACCCTCGTCAGCCTCGCGACGAACGTCGCCGACCCGGTCCGGCGGCTGCGCGCGGTGCGCGCGGCGGCCGGCGCGACCAAGCGGCTCGCGCGGCGCGCCCGGGCGCTGCTGCCGACGGACTTCCCGTCGGTCGGCATGCCGTGGATCGCCGCGGGCCTCGCCGCGCTCTACGGGCGCAGCCACGCGGCGGACCTGGTGCCGCCGGTCGCCAACGTCGTGATCTCGAACGTCCCGGGGCCGCGCGTGCCGCTCTACACGGCCGGCGCGCTCATGGAGGAGTACTGGCCGCTGTCGATCGTCGAGCACGGCGTCGGGCTCAACATCACGGTGCTGAGCTACGTCGGCACGCTCGGCTTCGGCTTCACCGCGGCGCGCTCGGCGGTCGCCGACGCGCGCGAGCTGGCCGCGGACCTCGCCGCCGCACACGCGGAGCTCAAGGCGGCGACCGCGGTGCCGGTGCCGCCGGCGGCGCGCCGCGCCGCTGATCGGAAGGGAGGGCACCCATGACCGACCGGCCGCACCCATCCCCCGATTTCCCCGCGCCGGGCCTCGTCCGGCTCGCGCTCGAATGCCGCGCGGGCCTCGAGTACGGCGCGGCGCTCGCCGCGCGACCGATCCTGCGGCGGCTGCCGCGCGGCGACGGCCATCCGGTGCTGGTGCTGCCGGGCCTCATCGCCGGCGACGCGACCACCTCGCCGCTGCGGCGCTTTCTCGCCGGGCTCGGCTACGCGCCCTACGGCTGGCAGCAGGGCGTCAACCTCGGGCCGCGCGCCGGCGTGCTCGAGGGATGCCTCGCGCGCCTCAGGGCGCTGCGGCGCGAGCACGGGCGCCGGGTCAGCCTGATCGGCTGGAGCCTCGGTGGTATCTACGCGCGTGAGCTCGCGAAGGCAGCGCCCGGCGACGTGCGCCTCGTGATCACGCTCGGCACGCCGTTCACCGGCCATCCGAAGGCCACCAACGCCTGGCGGCTGTACGAGCTGCTCGCCGGCCACCGGATCGGCGCGCCGGAGATCCACGAGCCGCTGCGCCGGCCGCCGGCGGCGCCGACGACGTCCATCTACAGCCGCAGCGACGGGGTCGTCGCGTGGCAGTGCAGCGTCGAGCACGCCGGGCCCCGCTCCGAGAGCATCGAGGTCGAGGCCAGCCACCTCGGCATCGGCTTCAATCCCCTCACTCTATACGCGATCGCGGATCGGCTGGCGCAGCCGGAAGGCAAGTGGCGGCCGTTCGAGCGGCGCGGGCTGCGGCGCTTCCTGTACCGTGATCCCCGGCGGCCGGCCCGGTGCGGCACGAGGCGCTGCGCATGACCGCCACCCGTGCCAACGGCCTCACGCTCGAGTACGAGGCGCTCGGCGACCCGGCGGATCCCGCGATCGTGCTGATCATGGGCCTCGGCATGCAGCTCGTCGGCTGGCCGGACGAGTTCTGCCAGCGGCTCGTGCGGCGGGGCTTTCGCGTCGTGCGCTTCGACAACCGCGACAGCGGCCTCTCGAGCCGGGTGCCCGGCCACCGCACGATGGGGCCGATGGTCGCGATGATCGCGGCGCGGCTCGGGCTGCCGGTGCGCGCCGCCTACGGCCTCGAGGACATGGCCCGCGACACGGTCGGGCTCATGGACGCGCTCGGCATCGCGCGTGCGCACGTCGCCGGCGCCTCGATGGGCGGCATGATCGCGCAGGTGCTCGCGGCGCGCTTCCCGGCACGCGTGCTCAGCCTGACGTCGATCATGTCCTCGAGCGGCAACCGCAAGGTGTCGCGGCCGAGGCGGCGGGCGTGGCAGATCATGATGGATCGCCCGCCGCGGGGCGCGACTGAGGAGCAGGTGACCGCGCACCTCGTCGATGTGTTCCGCGCGATCGGCAGCCCCGACTACCCGATCGAGCGGCACGAACTGCACGAACGCATCGGCCGCTGGGTGCGGCGTGCGTATGAGCCGGCGGGCACCGCACGGCAGATGGTGGCGATCATCGCTTCCGGCGACCGGCGCAAGCTGCTGCGCGAGGTCCGGGTGCCGACGCTCGTCATCCACGGCTCCGAGGACCCGCTGGTGCGGGTCGAGGCGGGGCACGACACGGCGCGCTCGATCGCCGGTGCCGAGATGCTGGTCATCGACGGCATGGGGCACGACCTGCCGGATCCGCTGCTGGCGACGCTGGCGGATGCGATCGCCCGGCACTGCAGCGCCGCGACCGCGGCGGGGACGCGCCCGGCGTCGTGACGCGGGGCGGGGCGCCTGCGCTAGGATGTCGGACGCGGCCGATGAGCGCGCCGGTGCGAGACCTCTGCGGTCCCTCGCCGGCACTCGCCTGCCGCGACGACCAGGTCGACAGCACACAGGGGACCGCAGACATGCACAGATCGAACGCCCGGTCGGCGGCTGACGCCGCGACGCACACGCTCGCGCCTTCGCGCCGACGGGCCGCGCTCGCGGCGATCCTCGCCGTCGGGCTCGCCGTGGCCGCGAGCCCGACCCGCGCCGAGGCA
>JBBINS010000222.1:0-3847 GCA_037443765.1 Gammaproteobacteria bacterium | reverse complement strand
CCCGCGCCGCCGCCGCGCCGCACGTCGTCGCCGCTGCGCGCGCGACGCCGGAGCCCTACGCGGCCGAGCGCGCCGCGGCGGAGCGCGAGTTTCATCCCGGCGTCACGGTCGCGGGACTGCCCTCGATCCACCAGCTGCCGGCGCAGGCGACCGCGGGCCTGCCGGCGCTCAACATCGACCTGCACGTCTACAGCGGCGACCCGGCGCAGCGCTTCGTCATCATCAACGGCCAGCGGCTGCACGAAGGCGGGCAACTGAAGGAAGGCCCCACCGTCGAGCGGATCACCCAGGAGGGGGCGATCCTCAACCATCAGGGGACCCGATTCCTGCTGCCACGCGAATGACCACAAGAAGTGTCCCGGCCACCGGCACCGCCGCGAGCCAGGGACCACGACGAGGGGGAAACGACGATGCCTGCTGCCGTGATGCCACGGCTCGACGCCGCGGAGCTCGGACGGGCGCTGCGCGCCGGGATCCACCGGGTGCTCGCGCGGCAGGAGCACCTCGACCGCATCAACGTGTTCCCGGTGCCGGACGGCGACACCGGCACGAACCTCGCGATCACGATGACGGCGATGCTCGGCGTGCTGAAGCGCCCGCCGTTCGACCATGCCGGCCGGCTGCTGACCCAGATCGCCGACGCGGCGCTCGACGGCGCGCGCGGCAACTCCGGCGCGATCCTGGCGCAGTTCTTCCTCGGGCTCGGCGACCGCGCGGGCCACCTCGCCGAACTCACGGCGACCGAGTTCGCCGAGGCCATCCAGGGCGGCGCCTCCTACGCCCGCGACGCGCTCGCCGACCCGCGCGAGGGCACGATCCTGACGGTGCTGCAGGACGTCGCCACCGAGCTCAAGCGGCTCGCCGCCGACGGCGTCGACGACATCCGCGCGCTGGTGCGGCGCGGCCTCGCGCGCGCCGAGCGCTCGCTCGAGGCGACGCGCGACCAGCTCGACGTGCTGCACAAGGCGAACGTCGTCGACGCCGGCGCCGCCGGGTTCGTGACGCTGCTCGAGGGCGTCTCGGCCTATCTCGAGACCGGCGAGCTCGATGAGTCGCAGATCTCCTTCGGCGCGATCCCGAGCGAGCCGGAGTCGGCGGGCGGCGAGGCGAACCTGACGCACCGCTGGTGCACCGAGTGCATGGTCAGCGGCGTGGCGATCGACCACCGGCGGCTGCGCGAGGAACTCGCGCCGCTCGGGTCGAGCCTCGTCGTGGCCGGCACGCGGCGCAAGGTCCGCGTCCACATGCACGTCGCCGAGCCGCGCGAACTGTTCCGCGTCGCGGCCGGCCACGGCGCGGTCAGCGGCGAGAAAGCCGACGACATGCAGCGCCAGCAGCAGTCGACGCTGCACGCGGCGCGGCGCCGCATCGCGATCGCGACCGACTCGGCGGCCGACATTCCCGAACAGGAGCTCGAGCGGCTCGACATCCACCTCGTGCCGGTTCGCCTGCACTTCGGCGAGCGCAGCTTCCTCGACAAGGTGACGCTCGGGCCCGAGGAATTCTACCGGCTGCTCGAGACGAGCCCGGTGCAGCCGAAGACCTCGCAGCCGCCGGCCGGCGATTTCCGGCGGCTGTTCGAGTTCCTGACGTCGCACTACGAGGCCGTGCTGTCGGTGAACCTCACCGGCACCGCGAGCGGCACGCGGCAGGCGGCGGAGTCGGCCGCGAGCCGCGTCGCGGCTCGCGAGCGCGTCAGCGTCATCGATTCGCGCAACGCCTCGGCCGGCCAGGGCCTCGTCGTGATGTACGCCGCCGAGTGCGTCGCGGCCGGCATGGACGCCGCCGAGGTCGCCGCGGCGGTGCGCGCCGTGCTGCCCCGCACGCGCACCTTCGCCTGCCTGGCGACGCTCGACTACGCGGTGCGCGGCGGGCGCGTGCCGGCGATCGCGCGTACGGTGGCGAGGCTCCTGCGGATCTCGCCGCTCCTCGCGACGTTCCCCGACGGGCGCATCTCGATCGGTGGCGCACTGTTCGGCCGTTCGAGGCTGACCGCCAAGTTCGCGCGCTTCGTCGGCCGCCGCGTCGATCCGCGGCGCCGCTACCGGCTGATCGTCGGCCACGGCGACGCGCCGGCGGAGGGGGCGCGGCTGCTCGAGCTGCTGACGCGCGGCCGCGACAACTTCGACGGCGCCTGGCTCGTGCCCCTCGGCGCGGCGCTCGGCGTGCACGGCGGCCCGGGCTTCCTGGTCGTCGGCCTGCAGGAATACGAGGCCCCGCGCGCCGCCGCGCGCCCGCCCGGCACGGCCGTCGATTGACAAGCCGCCGGGCGGCGGCGAGCCTAGGCTGTCGCCACGGAGGACACCCGATGACCCGTCGAATGCTTCACGCCCTCGCCGCCGCCTCCGCTCTGGCCGCGGCGCTCGTGCCGCCGGTCCATGCGGCGACGCCGGCGGCGGTCGAGGCCGAGATCACGCGCCTCGAGCGCGACTGGAACGACGCGTACGGCGCCAACGACCTGCCGAGGTACTTCGGCGTCTACGCCGACGACGCGGTGCTGATCTTCGACGGCGCGCGCAGCTCGCTCGCCGACTACCGCAAGAGCTGGACCGCGGCGGTGGCGGGCGGCGACCGCCTCGAGTCGGTCAAGCTCGCCGACCTCGTGGTCCGCGTCGCGCCGTCCGGCGACACGGCGGTGGCGAGCTACCAGCTCGAGGTGCGCACGCGCCACCCCGCGGGCAAGCCGACCGACGACGAGCGCTTCTTCGAGACCGACGTCTGGCAGAAGCGCGGTGCCGCCTGGAAGGTCGTGCACGTCCATTACTCGGCGGTGCCCGCCAAGTGACGGCGGCGGCCCGGGACGCGCGCTAGGCCGGCGGGCATGACGGGAGTCGTCTACGAGACCGCGCTCGAGACCGGCTGGTCCGACATGGACATGAACGGCCACATGGCGAACACCGCCTACCTCGAGAAGGCGGTCGACGTGCGGCTCAGGTTCTTCGCCGCGCACCGCTTCGGCGTCGGCGAGTTCGCGCGCCTGCGCGTCGGGCCGGTGGTGATGACCGACGAGCTCGGCTACTTCCGCGAGGTGCACCTGCAGGAAACGCTGCGCGCGACGCTCGCGCTCGCGGGCCTCGCCGGCGACGGCAGCCGCTGGCGGCTGTGCAACGAATTCCACCGCGCCGACGGCAAGCTCGCCGCCCGCGTCACGAGCGTCGGCGGCTGGCTCGACCTCGACGCGCGCCGGCTGGTCGCGCCGCCGCCGCCGCTCGCCGAGGCGCTTGCGACGCTGGCGCGCACGGCCGACTTCGTCGACCTGCCGTCCAGCCTGCGCACGCGCTGACGCGCCACCCGCCGCCGCCGTGCATTCCCAGGGCTTTCCGCCGATCGCGCGCCGCGACGCCCGGGTCCTGATCGTTGGCTCGCTCCCCGGCCAGGAGTCGCTGCGCCGCCGGCAGTACTACGCGCAGCCGCGCAACGCCTTCTGGCCGATCATGGGCGCGCTCGTGGGCGCGGGGCCGCAACTGCCGTACCGGTCCCGCGCCCGCCGGCTCGCGGCGAGCGGCGTCGCGCTGTGGGACGTGTGCGCGACCGCGTATCGCGCCGGCAGCCTCGACGCGTCGATCGTCGCCGGCAGCGTCGTCGTCAACGACTTCGCCGCGTTCCTCGCCGCCCACCCGCGGATCCGGCTGGTGTGCTTCAACGGCCGCACCGCGGCGGCGCTCTGGCGCCGGCACGTGGTGCCAGCGCTCCCCCCGGGCGCGCGCGGACTCGCGACGCTGGAACTGCCCTCGACGAGCCCGGCGCACGCGGCGCTGCCGCTCGCGGCGAAACTCGAACGCTGGCATGCGTTCGACGGCGCGCTCGGCGGCTCGCCGCGGGCGCCGGCCGTGCGGCCGCGGCCGCG
>JBBINS010000221.1:0-3897 GCA_037443765.1 Gammaproteobacteria bacterium | reverse complement strand
CGCCTCAGCCACTAGCGCGCTCGACCGCGCCCGGCCGCCTTCGGCGGCGCCGTTCGCGCGTCGACCCGGCCGCCGGGTCGACGGCGTCAGGGCCGGGCGGGCAGGGTCGGCATCCCTTCGCGCAGCAGGCCCGGGCCGAGGTCCGCGAGCGAGCGGCAGCCGAGCTGGCCGAGCACGCGGTCGAGTTCGCTGCGCAGGATCTCGAGCGCATGGCTCGCGCCCGCCTCGCCGCCGGCCGCGACGCCGTAGAGCGTTGCGCGGCCGATCATGACCGCGTGCGCGCCGAGCGCGATGGCCTTCGCGATGTCCGAGCCGCGGCGGAAGCCGCTGTCGATCAGGATCGTCGTCTTGTCGCCGAAGGCACGCGCGATCTCCGGCAGCACCTCGATGGGCGCGACGCAGGCATCGAGCTGGCGGCCACCGTGGTTCGTGAGCACGATGCCGTCGCAGCCGATGCGGACCGAGCGTTCGACGTCGGCGGGGTCGAGGATGCCCTTGATCAGCAGCCGCCCCTTCCACGTGTCCCGCAGCCGCGCGACGTCGTCCCAGTCGATGGTCGCGCCGAACAGCGCCGGGATCCGCGTGACGCCCGCCTTGGCGCTGCGAGCCTCGGGCGGGAAGAAGTCGGCGACGTTGACGAAGCGTGGCAGGCCCCGCGGCACCATGACGTCCCAGATCCACCGCGGGTGGAAGCCGACGTCGAGGAAGCTGCGCCACGTCAGCTGGCCGGGTCCGCGGTAGCTGCGCTTGTCCCACTCGCGGTGGCCGAAGACGTTGGCGTCGGTCGTGAAGACGAGCGCCTCGCAGCCGGCGTCGGCCGCGCGGCGCACGACGTCGGCGGGGATCGCCGGCTCCCGGAACCAGTAGAGCTGCATCCAGAGCGCGCCGCCGCACTCGCGGGCGACGTCGTCCGGGCGCGCGTTGGACACGGTCGAGAGCGTGAAGGGGATGCCGGCCCGGGCGGCCGCGGCGGCGAGCTTGAAGTCCGCCCGGTGGGTCAGCATGCCGTTGAGGCCGGTCGGCGCGATCACCATCGGCATCGGCAGCTCGCGGCCGAAGAGCCGCGTGCGCGTGCTGCGGCCCTCGGTATTGACGAGGGTGCGCGGCACGAAGCGCCAGTGGTCGAATGCGAGGCGATTGCGGGCGAGGGCGAGCTCGTCCTCGGCGCCGCCCTCGACGTACTCGAACGCGAAGCTCGGGGTGCGCCTCGCGGCGATCCGGCGCAGCTCCTCGATCGTGAGCGTGCGCCGGAAGTCCCGGCCGGGGTAGTAGCGCCGCTTAATCGGCGTCTCAGCCGGTGAAGAAGCCCATCTTGACGCCCGCCAGCGTGATCACGTCGTTGTCGCTGAGGCGGCGCGCCTGCGGCCCGATCGGCGTGCCGTTGACGTGCGGGAAGTCGTCGGGCGTGCCGCTGTCGACGTGCACGAGGTAGAAGCCGTCCGCCCGGCGCGTGATCGCCGCCACCTGGACGCCCGGGCGGCCGAGGGTCGTCAGAGCCTTGATGAGCTCGAGCTCGCGGCCCGCGAAGGCGCCCGACAGCACCTGCAGCTTGGCCTTCGGCGGGGCCGCCGGGCCCGGGCCGTGCGCCGCGGCGTCGCCGTTGGCGCGCGGGCTCGCGGCGGCCTTGGACGGCGGCAGGGGCTCGGCCTTGGTCGCCCGGACGCGTTCCTCGATCGCCGCCGACGGCTGGATCACCATCGTCTTTTCGAATTCGTCGGGCTCGTTCTCGCTCGCCTGGCTGTCGACGAACCGCAGCTGGTGGTGGCCGCAGGTGATCACGTCGCCGTGCTGCAGTGCGTGCTTCTTGATCAGCTTGCCGTTGACGTACGTGCCATTGGTGCTGTTCAGGTCCTCAAGGAACGAATCGTTGAGGATGTTGATGATGAGCGCGTGATGGCCGCTGACCGCCGGGTTGTCGATGCGCACGTCGTTATCCGGGAGCCGGCCGATCGTGTACCGCTCCTTATTCATGTTGTATTCGGCCAGCACCTGGCTGTCCAGGCTGAGAATCAGTCTAGCCATGAGGCTTGCGTCCTTCGTGCGTCAGCCAAACCAGCCCAATATTCTGTCAAGTATGCCCCGGCGGGCCGGGAACGAGTCAATGACCTGCGTCATGATTACCGAGATGTTGTCGCGCCCGCCGTGCTCGTTGGACAGCTGCACCAGCTGTCTCGCAATCGTCTCAAGATTATCACTGAACGTACTGATTGTTAAGTGAATATCCTCGTCCTCGACCATATCGGACAGGCCGTCTGAACACAACACGTAGTGGTCGCCCTTGAAGACGGGGTACTCGTGGATGTCGACGTCCACCGTCGGCTCGACGCCGAGCGCGCGGGTGACGTAGTTCTTGTTGGTCGATCGGGCGGCCTCTTCCTGCGAGTAGAACCCCCGGTCGACGAGCTCCTGCAGCAGCGAATGGTCCATCGTCAGCTGCTCGAAGCGATCGCCGCGCAACCGGTACATCCGCGAGTCGCCGACGTGCGCGGTGACGACCTTGTCGTCGTAGTAGAGCGCGGCCACCACCGTCGTGCCCATGCCCTCGCACTGCGGCTGGGTCTTCGAGGTCTGGTGGATGATCTTGTTGGCCCTGAGAATCGCGTCCCGGAGGATGATGCTCGGGCGCATGAGGCCGCTCGCCCGGTCCACCGCCTGCAGGTCCTGGACCTGGTAGGCCTCGCGCACCAGGTTGAGGATCGTCTTGACGGCGATGCCGCTCGCGACTTCCCCGGCGTTGTAGCCGCCCATGCCGTCCGCCAGCACGTAGAGCCCGATGTCGGGCTCCGAGCCGATCGTGTCCTCGTTGTGCTCCCGAATCCGACCGGTGTCGGTCAGGAGGACGCTTTTGACCTTGTTGCGCACGGGCCGGCGCTCAGGCGGACAGCGAGCGGGCGCACGCCCGCAGCGCCTTGGCCATCTCGGCGCCCGAGGCGTAGCGCTGCGCCGGGTCCTTCTGCAGCGACCGGTCGATGATCGACGTGACGCAGGGCGGGAGGTCGGGCCGGATGGTCTTGAGCGGTGGGTGCTGCGAATTCGCGATTTTGTACATGAGTCCGGTCATCGAGTCGGCCCGGAAGGGCAGCTGCCCCGCCAGAAGCTGGAATAAGGTAACACCGAGCGCGAACAAGTCCGAGCGTCCAGTCACATTCCGGCCCTCGAGCTGCTCGGGGGCCATGAAGGACGGGGTGCCGAGCACGATGCCGCTGCGGGTGGCGCTCGTGTTCGTCAGGCGGGCGATGCCGAAGTCGGTGATCTTGATCTGGCGCGTGGCCGGGTCGTAGAGCACGTTGGCCGGCTTGATGTCCCGGTGCACGACGTCCTGCGAGTGGGCGTAGTCGAGCGCGTCCGCGATCCGCGCGACGACCTCGAGCACCATCGCCGGCGGCAGCAGCCGCTCGGCCACCGTGTACTGGCTCAGGATCTCGCCCTGCAGGTACTCCATCGCGATCCAGGCGATGCCGCCGTCCTCGCCCGCGTCGTAGACGGTCACGATGCCGGGGTGCCGCAGGCGCCCGGCCATCTCGGCCTCGCGGAAGAACCGCGCCCGCGCCTCGGCGAGCTCGGAGTCGGTGAACTCCTCGACGATCGGGATCGCCTTGATCGCGACCACCCGGTTGATGCGCGGGTCGCGGCCGAGGTAGACGGTGCCCATCGCGCCCCGGCCGAGCTCGCGCTCGAGCTCGTAGCGGCCGAGCTTCGGGCGCTGCGGCCGCTTGCTGCGGCCGAGCAGCACGTCGGCGACGTCGGCCTGGCTCGGCTCCTCGGCGCGCGCCTCGAGCGTCTCGCTAATGTGCTTGAGCGACTCCGAGCCGCTCACCGGGGCGGGTTCCGGCGCCGGCGGCGGCATCGGCGCGGTGCCGGTCCGGGGCGTCGCGGGCGGCGGCTCGGCGAGCCGCG
>JBBINS010000220.1:0-3908 GCA_037443765.1 Gammaproteobacteria bacterium | reverse complement strand
CACCAGCCCGCCGCGGCGGCGACCGCAAGCGCGGCGACGCCGGCGCCGATCCAGAGGCCCCGTGAACTCGCCCCGCGCGGCGGCGGGGTCCGGCGGGCGGTCGCGGGAGCGGCCGGATCACCGGCGGTGAGCGACTGCCGCGCCGCAGCCTCCTCGGCCGCCCGGTCGATCACGGTCCGCGCCGTGCCGGCATCGAGCGGCAGCAGCAGGTGGTCGTAGAGCGAGCGCTTGCGTTCCAGGGCGGCCGCGGCGACCCGACCGGCCTCGTCGACGATCGCGACCGGCACGAGCGCCGTGCTGTGGGTCAGCAGGCCCTGCACGCCGGCCTCGAGGCTGACGCCGCCCCGCCCGTCGATCAGCACGACGGCGGCACGGTCCTGGTTCCACTGCTGGACGAGTTCTGCGACCGAGTCGAACTGCTGGGCGTCGCGCCCCTGCGCGACCGTCGTCAGCGGCGTCCACAGCGCATCGTCCGCGGTCACGACCAGCACGGCGACGCGCGGCGCCGTCGACGGCGGACCCGCGACGGACTTGTCGGGTCGGAGGGGCGGTTGCGTCGACGGGCGCACCATAAAGCTCCTGCGTGAGGACGGCCAGGCGCCACGCCTCTCGGCGCGGTCCGGTCACTGTTACGCTCGATGGTGCTGTCAGCCCGCCGGGTCCGTTGCGGGCGATTTCACATTTTCCGACGCGCTATAGACGTGGGTCTCAATTCCGAGACATATGTCGCACTCGGGCGACTTCAGCCCACCGGCCGACGGCCGAAGCGCGCGGAGCGCGCTTCAGCGGATGGCGATGATCTCGCCCTCGGCACCGCCCGAATCGACGCGCTCGCCCACCGCGGCGCCGATCATCTGCGCCGCGACCGGCGCGACGTACGCGATCAGGCCCGCCGCCGGATCCGCCTCGTCCTCGCCGACGATCCGCAAGGTCCGTTCGCCGCCGGTGTCGAGCCGAACGACGACCGTCGAGCCGAACCGCACCTTGTCGCGCCGCGTCGGCGGCGGTACGACCTCGGCCGTCGCCCGCCGCTGGTTCCAGTAGCGCAGGTCCCGCTGGCAGCGCGCGAGCGTCCCCGCATCGTCGGCGGCCCGGGCCGCCGCGAGCCCGTCCTCGAGCCGGCGGACCTCGGCCTCGATGCGCTCGAGGCCCGTCGGCGTCACGAGGTTGCGATGCTGGCTGACGCTGCGGTCGGGCAGCTCGGGCTCGCTCGCGGCGTCCTCGGATTCCTTCACAAATGCGCGACTCATGGCGGCTCCGATCCTCGAATTGGCCTGTGACGGGCGTCACAGTCCGACTTAACGTTGTTTCTAGGAGATCGTGAATTCAGTTGCTTACGTTATCTAGTGCGTCTTCTACGCGAGATTTCGCGCCGTCGAGAGGTGTCAAGGAGTTTGCCCGTCTTTTTTGGGAAAACCCGTTGCATTTTCACGTAATCGCACTATAGTCGCCCTTAGATGCTTGTCCGGCCGCTGAAAAGTCGGTTCTGGACAGCTCAGAAAGCACTTTAGGTTCCACGCGCAAGTACGAATTTTGTCCTTGCGCCGCGCGTGTCTGACGGGGTTTATACAACAATGGGTGCTTGGGGAAAGCTCCACGCAGCGACGCTTGAGTTGGCGAAAGCTACGCCAATTAAACAACGGCTTACGTGCGCTTTCTCGAAACACCTGAAGTATATCGACGCGTCGGATTTACCGCCGGCGCTACGGTGCGAGTTCCACGACCTGCTGCGCGGTCTCGAGGCGGTCGCGCCGCTCCCGGGCGAGACGCCGGTGCAGGCCACCGTCCGCAAGATGTCGGCGGAGGACGCGGACGTCGTGGCGGCGCGGATCGTCGTTCTCTTCGGTGAGGTGGCGCGCATCAGCGCCGCCCGGCCATACGAGGACGAAGCCGACGCACCGCGGCGCGAACGCTACGCGGACGATTCGGCGAACGTCGTCCCCCTGCTCTACGCCGCGGAAGCCTGACGCCTCAGTCGAGCTTGAACTCGATCGTGTCCCAGCGCTGCGTCTCCTCGTGACGCGCCTGGCGGCGCAGCGCGTCAGCGAGCGCGCGCTCGTCCCAGTCGATGTGCTCGTCGGCGAGCGACAGCAGCGCCTTCGAGATGGTCCCGGTGCTGCCGAAGCTCGTCAGCAGGACCACCGGCTTGTCGGCCGCCTTCGCGAAGTTCGCCTGGAACTCGACCAGCTCGGGTGCGCGCCGGTGGTGCGAGGCGAGCAGGATCACGGCCTCGGCGGGCGCGATCTGCGCGCGCAGCTCCTCCCGCTCGGCCTCCTTGCCGCCCGGCGGGCGCCGGTCGGGCTTGCTGGAGTTCGAGTAGTAGAAGTTCCGGGCGCTCTCGAGGAACTCGAACACCCGCAGGTAGTCGTCGTCGGACTCCCACAGGTGGCTGACGAAAATCCGGATCGGATTGTGCTGCGTCACCATCGTCGAACACCTCCGCGACGTGACGAGTTTAGCGCACGGCCACGGCCCTAACACGCTAGAATCCCCGCCGCGACGCGCCCCCCCCGCCGCGTCCAGACCCACATGCGTATCCTGCTCTACAACATCCGCTATGCGACCGGCACCGGCCCCGCCTTCCACCTGCCGGTGCCCGGCGCCGGCTACCTGCGCAGCAACCGCCAGGTGCTCACCGACATCACCCAGTTCATCAAGAACGAGGACCCCGACATCGTCGGCCTCGTCGAGGTCGACACCGGCTCGATCCGTACCGGGATGGTGAACCAGGCCGAGTACATCGCGGCCGAGCTCGGCCACTACTCGATCTACGAGTGCAAGTACGGCACCGAATCGATCAACACGCTGGTGCCGATCGTCCGCAAGCAGGCCAACGCCTTCCTGGCCTCGCCCCGGGTGCACGGCGAGCGCTTCCACTACTTCGACACCGGCATCAAGCGCCTGATCATCGAGCTCGAGCTCGAGGACGCGGTGGTGTTCCTCGTGCACCTGTCGCTGAAGTACCGGCACCGCCAGGCGCAGCTGCGGACGCTGCACGAGTTGGTCCGCGGCTCGACCAAGCCCGTGCTGCTCGCCGGCGACTTCAACACCTTCTGGGGCGACCACGAGATCTACCTGTTCATGCAGGCCGCCGGCCTCAAGAGCGCCAATACCGCGGGCCTGCCGTCCTACCCCAGCCACAACCCGCGCCGCGAGCTCGACTTCATCCTCTACAGCGCCGGCATCGAGGTCACGAACTTCCGCGTTCCCGCGGTGCGGTTCTCGGACCACCTGCCGCTGATCTGTGATTTCGAGGTACGCGCGGGGGCCGCATCGGCTGCCGCCTGACCTGCGGGGTGACCATGGCTGACGACACGAAGGGCGCCGGGCACTGGTCCTGGTCGATCGACCAGGACGGCATCGGCTGGCTGGGCGCCGACCGCGCCGGGTCCTCGACCAATACGCTGTCGCGCGCGGTGCTCGAGGACCTGAACGCGATGCTCGAGCGGATCGAGCGGGCCCCGCCGCGCGGCGTCGTGATCTTCTCCGCCAAGAAGAACGGCTTCATCGCCGGCGCCGACATCAGCGAATTCACGACCATCCAGACGCCCGAGCAGGGCTACGACCTCGTGCGCGCCGGCCAGCAGGTCATGGACCGCATCGAGCGCCTGCCGTGCCCGACGGTCGCCGCGATCCACGGCTTCGCCCTCGGCGGCGGCCTCGAGGTCGCGCTCGCCTGCCGCTACCGGGTCGCGGCCGACGACGACAAGGTGAGCCTCGGGCTGCCCGAGGTCATGCTCGGCATCCATCCCGGCTTCGGCGGCACGGTGCGCGCGCCGCGCCTGATGGGCGCGCGCGCGGCGCTCGACCTCATGCTGACCGGACGTCCGGTGCGCGCCAAGCGCGCGCTCGCGCTCGGCCTGGTCGACCGGCTCGCGCCGCCGGACGGCCTCAAGGCCGCGGCGGCG
>JBBINS010000219.1:0-3981 GCA_037443765.1 Gammaproteobacteria bacterium | reverse complement strand
CTACGCCTCGCAGACCGGCAACGGCCGGCGCGTCGCCGAGCGCCTCGGCCGCGGCCTCGAGGCCGCCGGCCTCGCGGCGTCGGTGCACAGCCTCGCCGACTACGCCCCCCGGAGCCTCGCGACCGAGCGCCTCGTCTACCTGGTCGCGAGCACGCACGGCGACGGCGACCCGCCCGACGACGCGCGCGCCTTCGTCGAGTTCCTCGCGTCGCGGCGCGCGCCGCGGCTCGAGTCGCTCGCCTACGCGGTGCTGGCGCTCGGCGACTCGAGCTATCCGAAGTTCTGCGCGACCGGCCGCCTGCTCGACGACCGGCTCGCCGAGCTCGGCGCGCGGCGCGTCGGCGTGCGCGTCGAGGCCGACGTCGACCTCGAGGGCAAGGCCGGCACCTGGGTCGAGCAGTCGGTCGCGTCGGCGCGCGCGGAACTCGGGGGCACCGAGGCGCCGCGGCTCGCGCTCGTCACGCCGCTGCGGCCGGTGGTGCCGCCGCTCGCCTCGCGCGACGCGCCCGTCGAGGTGGAGCTGGCCGAGAACCGGCGCATCAGCGCGCGCGACGCCGAGCGCGACGTGCGGCACGTCGTGCTCGCGCTCCCCGCCCAGGGCTTCGAGTACGAGCCGGGCGACGCGATCGGCCTCGTGCTCGACAACCCGGCCGCGACCGTCGACCGGGTCCTCGAGCGCGCCGCGCTCGACCCGCGCGAGACCGTGGCCGTCGGCGCCGCGACCCGGACGCTGCGCGAGTGGCTGACCCGGGAGCGCGAGGTCGCGCGCATCGCGCGGCCGCTCATCGAGCGGCTCGCCGAACGCAGCGGCAGCGCGGAGCTCGCGGCGCTGCTGACGCCCGAGCACGGCGCGCAGCTTCGGCGCCTGCTCAAGGACCTGCAGGTCGCGGACCTGCTGAAGCGCTACCCGGCCGACTGGGACGCGCCGGCGCTGGTCGGCGCGCTGCAGCCGCTCCTGCCGCGCCTCTACTCCGTCGCCTCGAGCCGCCGCGACGCCGGCGACGAGGCCCACCTGACGGTCGCCGTGGTCGACTACCAGCACGACGGCGAGCGGCGCGTGGGACCGGCGTCGTGGCAGCTCGCCGTCGCCCAGCCGGGCAGCCGCGTGCCGGCCTACGTCGAGCCGAACGCGCGCTTCCGGGTGCCGGCCGACGGCAGCCGCGACGTGATCATGGTCGGCCCGGGCACCGGGGTCGCGCCGTTCCGCGGCTTCCTGCAGCAGCGCGTGGCCGACGGCGCGCGCGGGCGCCACTGGCTGGTGTTCGGCGGGCGCCACCGCGAGCGCGACTTCCTCTACCAGCTCGAGTGGCAGGAGGCGCTGAAGCGCCGCCAGCTGACCCGCCTCGACGTCGCGTTCTCGCGCGACCAGCCGCACAAGGTCTACGTGCAGGACCGGCTGCGCGAGCACGGCCGGGAGCTCTACGCCTGGCTCGAGGCCGGCGCGCACCTATACGTCTGCGGCGACGCCGAACGGATGGCGCCGGACGTCCACGCGGCACTCATCGACGTCGTCGCGACGCACGGCGGCCGCTCACCCGAGGACGCCGCCGCCTACCTCGGCGAGCTGGCGCAGGCCAAGCGCTATGCGCGCGACGTCTACTGAGGCCCCATGAGCGAGCTCTCGCCCATCGAGCGCATCAAGGCGCACAGCCGCGGGCTCAGGGGCACGCTCGCCGCGAGCGTCGCCGACCCCTCGACCGGCGCGCTCGCCGAGGACGACGCGCAGCTGCTGCGGCTGCACGGCAGCTACCAGCAGGACGACCGCGACGTCCGCGACGAGCGCCGCCTGCAGAAGCTCGAGCCGCTGTGGCGCTTCATGGTGCGGCTGCGCCTGCCCGGCGGCGTCTGCACGCCGGCGCAGTGGCTCGCGATCGACGAGGTCGCGCGGCGCTACGCCAGCGACTCGCTCCGGCTGACGACGCGGCAGACCTTCCAGTTTCACGGCATCGCGAAGGGCAACCTCAAGGCGGCGATGGCGGCCCTCAATCACGCGCGGCTCGACACGATCGCGACCTGCGGCGACGTCAACCGCAACGTGATCGCGAGCTCCAATCCGGTCGAGTCACCGGCGCACGCCGCGGTCGCCGGGTGGGCACGCCGCCTGTCGGAGCACCTGCTGCCGAAGACCCGCGCCTACGACGAGATCTGGCTCGACGGCGAGAAGCTCGCGGGCACGCCCGAGGTCGAGCCGGTGTACGGCCAGAGCTACCTGCCGCGCAAGTTCAAGGCCGCGATCGCCGTGCCGCCGTGCAACGACGTCGACGTGTTCGCGCACGACCTCGGTTTCATCGCGATCGTCGAGGACGGCCGTCTCGCGGGCTTCAACCTGACGGTCGGCGGCGGGCTCGGCGCGACCCACGGCGACCCGAAGACGTTCCCGCGGCTGGCCGACCTGGCCGGCTTCCTGGCGCCGGAGTCGCTGCTCGCGGTCGCGGAAGCCGTCGTCACCACGCAACGCGACTTCGGCGATCGCACCAACCGCAGGCACGCGCGCCTCAAGTACACGATCGCCGACCGCGGCCTCGCCTGGTTCGTCGCCGAGGTCGAGAAGCGCGCCGGCGTCCGGCTCGCGCCGCCGCGTCCGTTCGCGTTCACCTCGAACGGCGACCGCTTCGGCTGGCAGCAGGCGCTCGACGGTCGCTGGCACCGGACGCTCAGAATTCCGGCGGGCCGGATCGCCGACCGCTTCGACCGTCCGTGGCTGAGCGGACTGCGCGAGATCGCCCGCACGCACCGCGGCGAGTTCCGGGTGACCGCCAACCAGAACGTGACGATCGCCGCCGTCGACGGCGGCGCCCGCGCCGCGATCGACGCGCTGATCGAGCGCTTCCGGCTCGATGCCGCCGAGCGCGGCGGGCCGCTGCGCCGCGACGCGCTGGCGTGCGTCGCGCTGCCGACCTGCCCGCTGGCGATGGCCGAGGCGGAGCGCTACCTGCCGCAGCTGCTCGGCCGTCTCGAAACGCTGCTCGAGGGTCACGGCCTCGCCGGCCTGCCACTCAGCCTGCGGATGACCGGCTGCCCGAACGGCTGCGCACGGCCGTACCTCGCCGAGATCGGCCTCGTCGGCAAGGCGCCCGGAAGGTACAACCTGCACCTCGGCGGCGACGCCCGGGGCGAGCGGCTGAACGTGCTGCACCGCGAGAACCTCGACGAGGCGCAGATCCTCGCGACGCTCGATCCGCTGCTCGGCGCGTACGCCGCCGAGCGCGGCCCCGACGAGCGCTTCGGCGACTTCCTGTGGCGCAGCGGCCGCGTCGGCGCGCCCGCCGCGGCACCGGCGACCTGAGCGGCCGGGAGCGACCCGTTGCGCTACTTCCCGCTCTTCGTCGACCTCGACGGCCGGCCGGTGGTCATCGTCGGCGGCGGGCCGGTGGCCGAACGCAAGCTCGAGCTCGTCGCCTCAAGCGGCGCGCGCCTCACGCTCGTCGCGCCGACGCTGACGCCGCGGCTCGCCGCGGCGCGCCACGCGGGGCGGCTGGTGCACGTCGCGCGCGAGTTCGAGCCCGCCGACCTGGACGGCGCCCGGCTCGCGATCGCGGCCACCGCCGCCGCCGACGTGAACCGCGCGGTGGCGGCGGCGGCGGCGGCGCGCGGGATCCTCGTCAACGTCGTCGACGACCTCGAGCTCTCGAACGCCATCCTGCCGGCGATCGTCGACCGCTCGCCCGTCGTGGTCGCGATCTCGACGCAGGGCACCTCGCCGGCGCTCGCGCGGCGGCTGCGCGAGCAGGTCGAGACCGTCGTCGACGGCTCCATCGGCCGCCTGGCGGCCTTCGCGGCGGCGTGGCGCACACGCATCAAGGCGGCGATCGGCGATGTCGCCGAGCGCCGCCGGTTCTACGACTGGCTGGTCGACGGCCCCGCCGCCGAGCTCGTGCGCAAGGGTCGCGCGCCGGCGGCCGCGCAGCTCGTGGCCGAGTCGCTCGAGCGTCGCGGCCCGGACGGCGACCGGTCGCCCGCGACCGCCGCCCGACCGGGCTC
>JBBINS010000218.1:0-4008 GCA_037443765.1 Gammaproteobacteria bacterium | reverse complement strand
CGCCGCGCCCTGAAGGAGCGGCTGTCGGACTCCGGCTTCGCCGAGGAGGCCGCCGAGTCCGCCGTCGCGACGCTCGAGGACGAGCGGCTCGTCAACGACGAGCGCTACGTCGAGTCGGCGGTGGCCGGACGCACCGCGCGCGGCCAGGGCCCGATCCGCATCGCCTTCGAGTTGCGCCGGCAGGGCGTCGCCGCGGCGCTCGTGGCGGCGGCGGTCGATCCGCGGGCGCCCGAGTGGGGCGAGCGCGCCCGCGACCTCCGGCGCCGGCGCTTCGGCGCCGAGCCGCCGCGGGACCCCAAGGAGCGCGCGCGTCAGGTCCGGTTCCTGATCCAGCGCGGCTTCACGGGGGACCAGATCCGCCACGCACTCGAGGCCCGCGGCGCCGACGATCTGGACCTCGACGAGGCCGGTTTCGAGGCAGGCGCGGACGATGCGGACGCGGCCGACGAATAGCGGCCCCGGCCGGACGCCGTCCCCGCTAGAATCCTGAGTTCCCCAGGACTCTGCCGGGCCGCGACGGCCCACCGAAACCATGCCAGACACCCCCCGCCGCTCCCTCTCCAGCGCGGAGCTCCGCAGCCTGTTCCTCGACTACTTCCGGCGGCAGGGCCACGCCGTGGTCGCCTCGAGCCCGCTGGTGCCGGGCAACGACCCGACGCTGCTGTTCACCAACGCCGGCATGGTCCAGTTCAAGGACGTGTTCCTCGGCAAGGACGAGCGCCCCTACAAGCGCGCCGTGACCTCGCAGCGCTGCGTGCGCGCCGGCGGCAAGCACAACGACCTCGAGAACGTCGGCTACACGGCGCGCCACCACACGTTCTTCGAGATGCTCGGCAACTTCAGCTTCGGCGACTACTTCAAGCGGGACGCGATCCGCTTCGCGTGGCAGCTGATCACCGGCGAGCTCGGCATATCCAAGGACCGGCTGTGGGTGACGGTCTTCGAGACCGACGACGAGGCCTTCGACCTGTGGGTGAAGGAGGCGGGCGTCGCGCCCGAACGGATCGCCCGCATGGGGGCCAAGTCGAACTTCTGGCAGATGGGCGATACCGGCCCGTGCGGCCCCTGCACCGAGATCTTCTACGACCACGGCCCGCAGATCCCGGGCGGCCCGCCGGGCTCCCCGGACGAGGACGGCGACCGCTTCGTCGAGATCTGGAACCTCGTGTTCATGCAGTACGAGCGCTCCGCCGACGGCACGCTGACGCCGCTGCCGAAGCCCAGCGTCGACACCGGCATGGGACTCGAGCGCATCGCCGCCGTGATGCAGGGCGTGCACTCGAACTACGACATCGACCTGTTTCGCGACCTCATCGCCGAGGCCGCCAAGGTCACCGGCGCCCGGGACCTCGGCTCGCCGAGCCTCAAGGTCATCGCCGACCACATCCGGGCCTGCAGCTTCCTGATCGTGGACGGCGTGCTGCCGTCGAACGAGGGCCGCGGCTACGTGCTCCGGCGCATCATCCGGCGGGCGATCCGCCACGGCTACAAGCTCGGCCAGACGCAGCCTTTCTTCCACAAGCTGGTCGACGTGCTGGTGGCCGAGATGGGCGGCGCCTACCCCGAGCTCGTCAGGGGCGCTGACCAGGCCCGCCGCGTGCTCGCGCAGGAGGAGGCGCGCTTTGCCGAGACGCTCGCTTCCGGCATGACGATGCTCGAGGCGGCGATCGCGGCGCTCGGTCCGGACGGCGGCGCGCGCACGATCCCCGGCGAGACGGTGTTCAAGCTCTACGACACCTACGGCTTCCCGGTCGACCTCACCGCCGACATCGCGCGCGAGCGCGGAGTCGGGATCGACGAGCCGGCCTTCGAGGCCGCGATGCAGGCGCAGCGCGCGCGCGCGCGCGCCGCGAGCCGCTTCGGCGTCGACCTGCGGGAGTCCGTGCAGCTCGACCACCGCACCGACTTCAAGGGCTACGAGACGCTGGCGGCGGGCGGCGCGGTCGTCGCCCTGCTCGACGCCGCCGGGACGAGCGTCGCCGAGCTCGCGCAGGGCGACCATGGCCGCGTCGTGCTCGACCGCACGCCGTTCTACGCCGAGAGCGGCGGCCAGGTCGGCGACACCGGCACGCTGACGGGTGCCGGCGGCGATTTCGAGGTCGAGGACACGCAGAAGCTGCGCGACGCCCACGCCCACGCCGGGCTCGTGACGCGCGGGAGGCTGCGCGTCGGCGACGCGGTCGAGGCGGTCGTCGCGACCGAGCAGCGCGCCGCGACGGCGCGCCACCACTCGGCGACGCACCTCTTGCACGCGGCGCTGCGGCAGGTGCTCGGCACGCACGTCCAGCAGAAGGGCTCGCTGGTCGAGCCCGAGCGGCTGCGCTTCGACTTCTCGCACTTCGCGCCGGTGACGGCCGAGGAGATCGCGCGCATCGAGCGGCTCGTCAACGCCGAGGTGCTCAAGAACCTCGCGGCCGAGACGCGGTTGATGAACTACGACGCCGCGGTCGCGTCGGGCGCGGTCGCGCTGTTCGGCGAGAAGTACGGTGACACGGTGCGCGTGCTTCGCTTCGGCGAGTTCTCGACCGAGCTCTGCGGCGGCACGCACGTGGCGCGCACCGGCGACATCGGTCCGTTCAAGATCGTCAGCGAGGGTGGCGTCGCCGCCGGCGTGCGCCGCATCGAGGCGGTCGCCGGCGAGTCGGCACTCGCGTACCTCAACCTCGGCGAGCACTTGCTGCGCGAGGTCGGTGACCTCGTGCGCGGCGCCCGCCAGGAGGTCGTCGACAAGGTGGCCGCGCTCATCGAGCGCGCCAAGCGGCTCGAGCGCGAGGTCGACACGCTGAAGGCGCGCCTCGCGAGCGGCCAGGGCAAGGACCTCGCGGCCGGCGCGGTGGTCGTCGAGGGCGCCAAGGTCGTGGCCGCGCGGGTCGACGGGCTCGATGCCAAGGCGCTGCGCGCCGCGGTCGACCAGCTCAAGGAGAAGCTTGCCTCGGGCGTCATCGTGCTCGGCAGCGCCGACGCGGAGGGCAAGGTGACGCTCGTCGCGGGCGTCACGGCCGACCTCACCGCACGCGTCAAGGCCGGCGAGCTCGTCGCCCAGGCAGCGGCCCGTGTCGGCGGCAAGGGTGGCGGCCGGCCGGACTTCGCGCAGGCGGGCGGCACCGACGCCGCGGCGCTCGACGGCGCTCTGGCGCTCGTCCCCGGGTGGGTCGGCGAGCGGTTGTCTAAGAAGAACCCCTAACCTGAATAAAGTGTTGTTATTCAACAAGTTGCAGGCTGTCTAAGACAAGCGTCATGTTGCTATGCTTGGCGCTCGTTGGACAGTGGATGAGCCGACCGGCTCGTCCTTGGAGGGGTAGAGATGTTGATCCTCACACGCCGTGTCGGCGAGACGGTGATGATCGGCGAGGACGTCACCGTTACCGTGCTCGGTGTGAAGGGCAACCAGGTCCGGATTGGTGTCAATGCGCCGCGAAACGTCGCCGTTCATCGCGAAGAGATCTTCGAGCGCATCAAGCGCGAGGAAGCCGGCGACGCGCCGGAGGGCGATGACCGCGGCGACACCGAGCCGTCCCCGATGGTGGGCTCGTTCGGGAGGCCCTAGGGCCCTGGGGCGCAGGGATCCGCGCTCCCTGATTCCGCATTCTTTGACCGGCCTTCCCGCCGCCCAGTATCATCCTGCCTCCCGGCGGACCGCTGACCGGAGAGATGGCCGAGTGGTCGAAGGCGCGCCCCTGCTAAGGGCGTATGGGCCAAAAGCCCATCGAGGGTTCGAATCCCTCTCTCTCCGCCAATTAAATCATTCAAAAACAATTAGTTACGGTGCTCTAGAAGGCCGTCAGTGACAGCACGAGTGCCGGTCGGTTGAATAGGCGAAGATCCCTCTCTCGCGCCCACCAAGAAGCCGCCTAGGTCAACGAGCGATCCAGACCGGACATTCACATCGGCACGCAACTGGGAAGGTACTGCGAGTCCCGGTGCAACTGAGCTGGTCGATCGCGCGCACCAGCACCCCGAGTGCCTGGGCGTGCGAGACGGCATGGCGCCGATCGACGGTCGGGACGT
>JBBINS010000217.1:0-4091 GCA_037443765.1 Gammaproteobacteria bacterium | reverse complement strand
CGCCGAGGCCGCCGGCGGCGCGCTCGCCGGCGTCCGCGCCGAGATCGACGCGATCGACCAGCGGCTGCAGGAGCTGATCAGCGCGCGGGCGCGGATCGCGCAGACGGTGGGCGTCGCGAAGCGCGCCGCCGGCACCGCCGACTTCTACCGCCCGGAGCGCGAGGCCGAGGTGCTGAGGCGCGTGGTGGCGCGCAACGACGGGCCGCTCTCCAACGAGGAGATGGTGCGGCTCTACCGCGAGATCATGTCGGCCTGCCTCGCGCAGCAGGAGCCGCTCAAGGTCGCGTTCCTGGGTCCCGAGGGCACGTTCACGCAGCAGGCGGTGCTCAAGCACTTCGGCCACTCGGTGCGCGCGCTGCCGCTGCCGGCGATCGACGAGGTGTTCCGCGAGGTCGAGTCCGGGGTCGCCGACTTCGGCGTGGTGCCGATCGAGAACTCGACCGAGGGCACCGTCAGCCACACCGCCGACATGTTCCTGACCTCGCCGCTCAAGATCTGCGGCGAGGTGGAGCTTCGGGTCCACCAGCACCTGCTCGGGCGCGTCACGGCGCTTAGGAAGGTCGAGCGCATCTGCGCCCACCAGCAGGCGCTCGCGCAGTGCCGCGGCTGGCTCGCCGAGCACCTGCCGGAGGCCGAGCGCATCGCGGTGTCGTCGAACGCCGAGGGCGCGCGCCGCGCGCGCGACGAGGCCGGCACCGCCGCGATCGCGGGCGAGGCCGCGGCGGAGGTCTACGGCCTCAAGATCCTGGTGCCCGAGATCGAGGACCACCCGGACAACACCACGCGCTTCCTGGTCGTGGGTCGCAAGCTGCTCGCGCCCTCGGGCAGCGACCGCACGACGCTGCTCCTGTCGGCGCCCGACACCGCGGGCCCGGGCGCGCTGCTCAGGCTCCTCGAGCCGTTCGCGAGCTCCGGGATCACGCTGACACGGCTCGAGTCGCGACCGTCGCGCCGCAAGAAATGGGACTACGTGTTCTTCGTCGACATCGAGGGCCACGCCGAGGACGCCCCGGTCCGCGAGGCGCTCGCCAAGGTCAGGAAGGTGGCCTCGCTCATGAAACTCCTCGGCTCCTATCCGCGGGCGGTGCTCTGATGGACCGCGAGACCCGCGCCGGGACCCCGTGCTACCACGTCGCGGCCGGCGGATGCGTGCGCGGCGAGGTGCAGGTGCCGGGCGACAAGTCGATCTCGCACCGCGCGGTGCTCTTGGGCGGCATCGCCGCGGGCACGACCGAGGTCGAGGGCTTCCTCGAGAGCGAGGACTGCCTCGCGACGCTGCTCGCGATGCGCGCGATGGGCGTCAACCTCGAGCGGCCGGCCCCGGGCCGGGTCGTTATCGACGGCGTCGGGCTGCGGGGCCTCGCCGCGCCCGCCCGGCCGCTCGACATGGGCAACGCCGGCACCGCGATGCGGCTCTCGATGGGGCTGCTCGCGGGCCAGGCCTTCGACGCGACGCTCATAGGCGATGCGTCGTTGTCGCGCCGGCCGATGGAGCGCGCCGCGGAGCCGCTGCGGCGGATGGGCGCGCGCATCGACACGACCGACGGCCACCCGCCGGTGACCGTGCACGGCGGCGCGAGCCTCAAGGGCATCGACTACGAGCTCAAGGTGGCGAGCGCGCAGGTCAAGTCCGCGATCCTGCTCGCCGGGCTCTACGCCGAGGGCGAGACCGCGGTGCGCGAGCCCACCGTCACGCGCGACCACACCGAGCGGATGCTACGGGCGTTCGGCGTGCCGGTCGAGAGCCAGGGCGGGCGGGTGTCGCTCCGCGGCGGGCGCGAGCTCAAGGCGACCTACCTGCACGTGCCGGGCGACATCTCCTCGGCCGCGTTCTTCCTGGTCGCCGGCGCGCTCGCCGCCGAGGGCGCCTTCCTGGTGCGCGACGTCGGCCTCAACCCGACCCGGGCCGGCGTCATCGAGATCCTCAGGCTGATGGGCGCGGACCTGCGGGTCGTGAACGCCCGGCTCGCCGGCGACGAGCCGGTCGCGGACATCGAGGTGCGCGCGAGCGAGCTCAGGGGCATCGAGGTGCCGCGCGCGCTGGTGCCGCTCGCGATCGACGAGTTCCCGGTGCTGTTCGTCGCCGCCGCCTGCGCGCGCGGCACGACCGTCGTCACCGGCGCCGAGGAACTGCGCGTCAAGGAGAGCGACCGGATCCAGGCGATGGCGCAGGGGCTGCACGCCCTCGGCATCGACGCCGAGGCGCTCCCGGACGGCATGCGCATCCAGGGCGGGCGCCTCGCGGGCGGCACCGTCCAGAGCCACGGCGACCACCGGGTCGCGATGGCGTTCGCGATCGCGGCCCTCAAGGCCGAGCAGCCGGTCCGGGTCCTCGACGTCGCCAACGTCGCGACCTCGTTCCCGGGCTTCCCCACGATCGCGCGCCATGCCGGCATCGCGATCGACGAGAGCCGTTGAGCGGCGTCCCGGTCATCGCCATCGACGGCCCGTCCGGCTCCGGCAAGGGCACCGTGAGCCGCCGGGTGGCCGAGGCGCTCGGCTTCCACCTGCTCGACTCGGGCGCCCTGTACCGGCTGGTGGGGCTCGCCGGCCTCAAGGCCGGGCTCGACCCGGCCGACGAGGCCGGCCACGCGGCGCTCGCCGCCCGGATGGACGTGCGCTTCGGGGCGACCGCGGCGGGCGAGGAGGAGGTCAGTCTGGCCGGCGAGGACGTCACTGCGGCGATCCGCACGGAGCTCGCCGGCAACCTCGCCTCCAAGGTCGCGAGCCTGCCGGCGGTCCGGGCGGCGCTCGTCGAGCGGCAGCGGCGGTTCGCGGCCCCGCCCGGGCTCGTGGCGGACGGCCGCGACATGGGCACCGTGATCTTCCCGCGGGCCCGGCTCAAGGTGTTCCTGACGGCGACGCCCGAGGAGCGGGCGGCGAGGCGCCTTAAGCAGTTGAAAGATAAGGGCTTGAATGTTAGTCTCGCCGGCCTTTCGCGGGAGATCGCGGAACGCGACCAGAGGGACAGCACCCGCGCGGTGTCGCCCCTCGTGGCCGCGGCCGATGCGGTGGCCCTCGATTCGACGCGACTGACGCCTGATGAAGTGGTCGCGCGCGTGCTCACGCTCGCGCGCGAGCGCCTCGCGGGCGCGTAGGAGAAAGTCCCAGCAGGACGACCTGCCGGGCATGGGTGGGGCGGGTGCGCAAGCGCCGGCCCTGGGGAATGGCAACAACCCCTCGTCGATCCGTATTCCCGGCAGCGCCGGTCGGATCCGAGGACTGATACGGGGCCTGCGGGCCCCGACGAGACACATCAAATGACCGAATCTTTTGCCGACCTGTTCGAATCGAGCCTGGCCAACCAGCGTTTTCGGCCCGGCCAGATCCTGAACGGGTTGGTCGTCGAGGTCGGCTCCGACTACGTGATCGTCAACGCCGGATTGAAGTCCGAGGCGGTCATCTCGATCGACCAGTTCAAGAACGAGAAGGGCGAGCTCGAGGTCAAGGCGGGCGATGAGGTCGAGGTCGCGCTCGACTCGGTCGAGGACGGCTCGGGCGAGACCCGCCTCTCGCGCGAGAAGGCCAAGCGCGCCCGCACCTGGACCCGCCTCGAGACCGCGTTCAACGAGCAGCAGGTCGTCACCGGCATCATCAACGGCCGCGTCAAGGGCGGCTTCACGGTCGAGATCGAGAACGTCCGCGCGTTCCTGCCGGGCTCGCTCGTCGACGTGCGCCCGGTGCGCGACCCCTCGTACCTCGAGGGCAAGGTCCTCGAGTTCAAGGTCATCAAGCTCGACCAGAAGCGCAACAACGTCGTCGTCTCGCGCCGCGCGGTCGTCGAGCAGGAGTACAGCGCCGAGCGCAGCGCGCTCCTCGACAACCTGCAGGAAGGCGCGGTCGTCAAGGGCACCGTCAAGAACCTGACCGACTACGGCGCGTTCGTGGACTTGGGCGGCATCGACGGCCTGCTGCACATCACCGACATGGCGTGGAAGCGCGTCAAGCACCCCTCCGAGGTGGTCAAGGTCGGCGACGAGATCGACGTCCGGATCCTCAAGTTCGACCGCGAGCGCCAGCGCGTCTCGCTCGGCATCAAGCAGCTCGGCGCGGACCCGTGGCAGAACATCGCGCGCCGCTACCCGCCGAAC
>JBBINS010000216.1:0-4102 GCA_037443765.1 Gammaproteobacteria bacterium | reverse complement strand
CGGGACGCGCGCGTCGTGCTGTTCACCGGCCGCGAGCCGGCGGCGGCGACGCCCGCGGCGGCGCTCGCGCGCGCCACCGGCCGGCGCTTCGGCGTGCTCTACCAGCCGATCGTGACGCGCGAGCGCGACGCCGACGGCCACTGCCGCTGGCGCTACGCCGGCGCCGAGGCGCTGGTGCGCGCCGAGTCCGGCAAGGGACTCAACGTGCGCCCGGACCAGCTGCTGCCGGTCCTCGAGCGCTGCGGCCTGATGCCGACCCTGTTCGACTTCGTGCTCGGCGAGGCGCTCGACGCGCTCGAGCTCTGGGCCGGCGCCGGTGCGCCGCGGCTCGGCGTCGCCGTCAACCTGCACGCCGGCGCGCTGCTCGACGAGCGCCTGCCCGACGCGCTCGCGGCGCTGCTCGGCGTCGCCGGCGTCGCGCCCGCGCGCCTGACCCTCGAGCTGTCCGAGAGCGCGCCGCTCAGCGACTTGAGGCGCGCCGCGCGGACGCTGCAGCGCGTGCGCGCGCTCGGCGTGCGCGTCGCGCTCGACGACTTCGGCGCCGGGTTCTCGACCACGACGCGCCTCCACTGGCTCGAGTGCGACGAGCTCAAGATCGACCGCGCGCTCGTGCAGGGCATCGAGCGCTGCGACGAGCAGCGCTGCGTCGTCGAGAACCTGGTCGCGCTCGCCCACGCGCACGGCATGGCCGCGGTCGCCGAGGGCGTCGAGACCGAGGCCGCGCTCGAGATCCTGACCGACTTCGGCTGCGACAGCGCGCAGGGCTACTTCGTCGCGCGGCCGGTGGCGCCCGGCGAGATCGCGGGCCGCGCGCGCGCCTGGCACGCCCGCTCCGGCGCCGCCGCCGCCGCGCGCGAGCGCCTGCTGCCGCTGCCGGGATTCGGCTCGGCGCTCGCCTGGTGGACCGGGGGAGAGCTCGATGCGATCGCCTGACGCCGCGCGCGCCCGGCCCTTGCCGCTCGCCGCCAACGACGCGCCCGAGGGCGAAGCGCCCGCCTTCGTCAGCCACCCGACCGGCCGGAGCGCGGGCGCGCGGCGCGTGCGCGAGCAGATCGGCCAGGTCGGGCGCTTCGACACGACGGTGCTGATCGCCGGCGAGTCCGGCACCGGCAAGGAAGGCGTCGCGCGCGCGCTGCACCGGCAGTCGCCGCGCGCCGCGGGCCCGTTCGTGCCGGTGAACTGCGGCGCGATCCCGGCGGAACTGCTCGAGAGCGAGCTGTTCGGCCACGAGCAGGGCGCGTTCACGGGTGCGGTCGCTGCCCGCCGCGGCCGCTTCGAGCTCGCCGACGGCGGCACGCTGTTCCTCGACGAGATCGCCGAGATGAGCCCGTTCATGCAGGTGAAGCTGCTGCGGGTGTTGCAGGAGCGGACGTTCGAGCGCGTCGGCTCGGGCGAGACCCGCCGCTGCGACGTGCGCATCGTCGCCGCGACCAACCGCCACCTGCCGGACGAGGTCGCGAGCGGGCGCTTCCGCGCCGACCTCTACTACCGCCTGAACGTGTTCCCGATCGTGATCCCGCCGCTGCGCGAGCGCATCGCGGACCTGCCGCTGCTGATCGACGAGCTGAACCTCGGCCTCGCCGGGCGCGGCTTCCCGGCGGCGAGCTTCAGCGACGGCGCGCTCGCCGCGCTCGCCCGCCACGACTGGCCGGGCAACGTCCGCGAGCTCGAGAACCTGCTGGAGCGGCTCGCGGTGTCGGCGGGCGCCGCGACCGTCGGCGTCGCGCAGCTGCCGTTCGCGCCGGTGCGGCCGGTCGGCGGCGAGCCCGCCGTCGACGAGGAAGTGCCGGCGCCCTGCCAGCGCGCGGACCTGCGCGTCGAGCTGCCGGCGGCGGGCCTGTGCCTCAAGGGCACGCTCGGCGCGCTCGAGTCCGACCTGATCGCGCAGGCGCTCGGCCGCGCGGGGGGAGTCGTCGCGAGGGCCGCACGCCTGCTCGGCGTCGGCCGCACGACGCTGCTCGAGAAGATGCGCCGGCGCCCGGAGCTCGAGGGCCGCGCCGTCGCCGAGCGCGTGCTCGGGGCGACGCTCGCCTGAGCCCGCCGGCCCGGCGTCGCCGGGCCTTTCCATCCGACATCCCCGCCCCGCGCGCGCTCGGGCGTTGCGGGGGTCCGCGACGACGGCTCAGGGTAAACCCCTAGGACGCCTGTGACTCGGTTCACAGCACCGCGCGGTAGCGGGAGGCGCTGCAGGCGACATTAGGGGCTTGGCTGATCGTGTGCGCTGGCCGCCCTTGCTCAACTAGCGTCGACGGGGAGCGGAAACAGGACACGACAGTGATGCGTGGGGACAACAGGTCGACGTCGATCGCCGGGATGACCGCGTGAGCCGGATGCCGCGGCGGCTCGGCCGCGTGGTCGTGCTCTCGGCACGGCGCGGCCTGCGCACGAACGCGACGGGCTCCGCGCTCGACACGCCGCTCGACGGCCGCACGCTCGGCGTCTTCTACCAGCCGGTGCTCGCGCACCACGTCGGCGCCGACTCCATCGGCCGCTGGCGCGTCGCCGGCGCCGAGGCGCTGGTGCGCGCCGGCGACGGCGGCACCGTGCTGCGCCCGGCCCAGTTCCTGCCGGAGATCGGGCGGGCGGGCCTGCTGGGCTCGCTGTTCCAGTTCGTGCTCGCCGAGGCGCTGTCGGCGATGCTCGAGTGGCAGCGCGACCACGGGCTGCGGCTCGCGGTCGGCGTCAACGTGCACACCGACGCACTCCTCGACGACGCGCTGCCGGGCTTCCTCGACGGACTCCTCGGCGCCGCCGGCGTCGACCCGTCGCGCCTGACGCTCGAGCTCACCGAGCACGTGCCGCTCGCGGACCTCGGGCGGGCGGCCGAGAACCTGAGGCGCCTGCGCCGCGTCGGCGTGCGCGCCGCGCTCGACGACTTCGGCACCGGCACCACGACCGCGAGCTGGCTCGCGTGGTTCGAGTGCGACGAGCTCAAGATCGACCGCGCGCTGGTGCAGGGCCTCGAGCACAACGACGACCAGCGCGCGGTGGTCGAGAGCCTGATCGAGCTCGCCCACGCGCGCGGCATGACCGCCTGCGCCGAGGGTGTCGAGACGCACGCGGCGCTGCGGCTCCTCGCCGCCTTCGGCTGCGACCGCGTGCAGGGCTACCTGGTCGCGCGGCCGGCGCCGGCCGCGGCGTTCGTCGGCCACGTGCGCGAGTGGGAGGCGCGGGCGCTCTTCACCGGCATCGCCGAGCACCGCGCGTTCGCCGGCTCCGGGCCGGCCGACGTCGCCGCCGGGGACCTCGATGCGCTCGCCTGAGATCCTGAGGCTCGCGCCGGTCGTCGCCAACGACTCGCCGGAGCGCAGCCCGCCGCGGCTGGTCGGCCACCCGACCGGCGTGAGCGCCGGGATCCGCGCCGTCCGCGACCAGATCGGCCGCGTGGCGCCCTTCGACACGACGGTGCTGATCCTCGGCGAGTCCGGCACCGGCAAGGAGGGCGTCGCCAAGGAAGTGCACGCGCTCTCGACGCGCGCGCGCGGACCCTTCGTGCCGGTCAACTGCGGCGCGATCCCGGCGGAGCTGCTCGAGAGCGAACTGTTCGGCCACGAGAAGGGCGCCTTCACGGGCGCCATCACGACCCGACGCGGGCGCTTCGAGCTCGCCTCGGGCGGCACGCTGTTCCTCGACGAGATCGCCGAGATGAGCCCGTTCATGCAGGTGAAGCTGCTGCGCGTGCTGCAGGAGCGCTGCTTCGAGCGGGTCGGCTCCGCGACCACGATCCACTGCGACGTCCGGATCCTCGCCGCGACCAACCGCGACCTCGAGTCCGAGGTCGCCGCCGGGCGCTTCCGCGCCGACCTCTATTACCGGCTGAACGTGTTCCCGATCTCGCTGCCGCCGCTCAGGCGCCGCGCGGAGGACCTGCCGCTGCTGATCGAGGACCTGAACCTGAGGCTCGCCGCCCGCGGCTACCCGCCGGTGTCGTTCACCCACGAGGCGAGCCGCGCGCTCGCCGCGCACGGCTGGCCCGGCAACGTCCGCGAGCTCGAGAACCTGCTCGAGAGGCTGTCGGTGGCCACCGCCGGCGCGCCGGTCGGGCGCGAACTCCTGCCGTTCACGCCGTCCGCCGCAGCGACGCCCGCGGCCGGCGCCGCCG
>JBBINS010000215.1:0-4123 GCA_037443765.1 Gammaproteobacteria bacterium | reverse complement strand
CTGTTAATCGCTGGGTCGCAGGTTCGAGTCCTGCCCGGGGAGCCACTTCCATAATGGAATCATGAGCCTGCACACGCCGGACGGCGCGTGCGGCTGGCTGGTCCGCGCATGCGAACCCACCCTCGCGCCGCGCGAGCCGCGCGGTGCTCGGACGTCCGGCGGCGCTTCCGCCGAGGGCCCGGAACCGGTTCCTCGCCTACGGTTAGACTCCTCGCGCACGGGCCGCCCGGCCCGATCGCGCCCGTCCACGTATCGGAGTCCCGCCATGGCCGCCGACACCCTCGCCCGCTGGCACCGGATCGTCGCGACCAAGGACGCCCGCGGCCTCGAGGCGCTGCTCGCCGATGCCGTCGTGTTCCACTCGCCGGTCGTGCACACGCCGCAGGTCGGCAAGCCGGTCACGACGATGTACCTCGCCGCGGCGCTGCACGTCTTTGGCAACGACACCTTTCACTACGTCCGCGAGGTCGCGGGCGCGAGCGACGCGGTGCTCGAGTTCCACGTCGAGATCGACGGCGTCATCGTCAACGGCGTCGACATGATCCGCTGGGACGACGCCGGCCGGATCGTCGACTTCAAGGTGATGCTGCGGCCGCTCAAGGCGGTCAACCTGGTCCACCAGAAGATGGCAGCAATGCTCGAGGCCCGCCGCTAGGGCCTCCGCTGCCGTCACGTGCGCCCGCCGATCAGCTACCAGCTCATGATCGAGGTGCGGCGGCCGCTGCGCTGCGCGATCGGCCGGCTCGGGGTCTTCGACTTCCCGGCGGGCCGCTACGTCTACACGGGTTCGGCCCGGCGCGGCCTCGAGGCGCGCATCGCGCGCCACCTGCGCGCGGCGAAGACGCTGCGCTGGCACGTCGACTACCTCACGACGGCGCCGGGCGTCCGCGTGACCGCGGTCGTGCGCTCCGCGCGCGACGAATGCCGCCTGCACCAGGCCACGCCGGGGATCGTCGTCGTGCCCGGCTTCGGCGCCAGCGACTGCACGGCGGGCTGCGGCGCGCACCTGAAATACCTGCCGCGCCCCGCGCCGGCGCCGTCGCGGGGGCACCGACTTTAAGCTTCGGGCCGATCCGTGGCAGCATGGCGCGCGCCACGACCGCGGCGATCCGGACCAATGACGGGCGGCGACCGACTATGACGATGCTCCGAGCAGCATGCGCGAAGTGAAGCACGCCCGCGGGTGGATGCCGCTGATCACGAGCGCGCTGCGCGGCGAGGGCCTGCCGATCCCGGCGTGGGCGGCCTACCTCCTGACGGTCGCACTGTGCGGCGTCGCGCTCGCGGCGCGGCGCGCGATCGCTCCGGTCGACGTCGGGCTGCCGTTCCTGACCTTCTACCCGCTGGTGCTCGCGGCCGCGTTGCTGTTCGGCACCGGTCCCGCCCTGCTCGCGACCGCGCTCAGCGCCGCGTGCGCCGACTACTTCCTGCTCATGCCGATCGGCGAGTTCGCGGTCGGGCCCCGCGAGGGGCTCCTGCTCGGCGCCTTCGTCCTGAGCGGCATCCTCATCTCGCTCCTCGCGCACCACGTGCGCGCCGCCTCGCGCGAGCTGCGCGAGAGCGAGCAGCGGCTCCGGGGCCTGTACGAGGCGCCGCACGTCGGCATCGCGCTCACCGACGTGCACGGCCGCTACCTGCAGTTCAACGAGGCCTTCCGTCGGATCTGCGGCTACTCGGTCGAGGAGCTGAAGGCGCTGGACTACCGGACGCTGACACCCGCCAAGTACGAGGCGGCCGAGTCCGAGCAACTCGCGCGGCTCGCGCGGACCGGCCACTACGGCCCGTTCGAGAAGGAGTACGTGCGCAAGGACGGCAGCCTCGTGCCGTTGCAGTTCAGCGGCGCGCTCCTCAGGGGCAGCGACGGCACGGACTACATCTGGTCGATCGTCGAGGACATCACCGAGCGCAAGAAGCTCGAGACGAGCCTCGCGGCGGAGTCGGCCCGCAACCGGCTGTTCCTGCGCACCGCGAGCGACGGCGTCCACATACTGGACTCCGCGGCCCGCGTCATCGAGGTCAGCGACTCGTTCTGCGCGATGCTCGGCTACGAGCGCGACGAAGTGCTCGGCATGCACCCCTCGCAGTGGGACGTGAACCTCGCGGCGACGCTCCACCGCGCCCGCGTGGCGGACCTGCTGACGGGCAACCGGGCGCGATTCGCCACCGTCCACCGCCGCAAGGACGGCACGACGCTGGACGTCGAGGTGACCGCCGAAGGCTTCGAGCTCGACGGCGAGAGTTACGCGTTCTGCTCCTCGCGCGACGTCACCGAGCAGCGACGCCTCGAGCGCGCGGTGCTCGAGGCGGCCGACCGCGAGCAGCGCCGGCTCGGACACGACCTGCACGATGGCCTCGGCCAGGAACTGACCGGCATCGCGATGATGGCGGCGGCGCTCGCGTCCGCCGAGCGCCGGGCGGGTCACGCCGCCGCCGACCGCGCCACGCAGCTCGAGGACCTGACGCGGCGCGCGATCGCGACCTGCCGCGCCGTGGCGCGCGGCCTGTCGCCGCTCGGCTACGCGAGCGGCGGACTCGTCGGTGCGCTCGCGGAGATGACCAGCCTGCAGCGGGAAGCGTACGGCGCGAACGTGCGCTTCGACGCGACCCGCAACGCGCCCCTATCCCTGCCTGCGGACGTAGCCGACCACCTCTACCGGATCGCGCAGGAAGCTGTGACCAACGCGCGACGCCACGCGAACGCGTCGGTGATCGAGGTGACGCTCGACGTCGAGCCGGAGTCGGTGCGGCTCGAGATCCGCGACGACGGCGCCGGCCTCGGGCCGCGGCCCGCGGGCGGCGCGGCCGGCGGCATGGGGCTGCGCATCATGCAGTACCGCGCCGCGATGATCGGCGCGCGCCTCCGGGTCGGCGCCGGCGAGCACGGCGGCACGACCGTCGTCTGCACGTGCCCGCACGCCGCGCGCGGCGTCGCGAGCGGCGGCGCCGCGGATCGCGCCGCGCGCGCGTAGCGCCCGCGTCCGTTCAGAAACGCTGAACGGCGCTTCAGCACTCCTGCACCGCGGCCGCCGGCCGCGCGCCACGCTTGCTCCACCGCCGGTCGCCGCACCGGTGTCTGGAGGACTGCCTGTGAGCCACGCCCGACCGCTCACGATGCACGACGGCGCCGTCGAGGCCGACATCGAGTTCCTGGTGCCGGGGGTCGACCGCCCGTTCGGCTACGGCGGCGATCCGGGCCCCGGCGAGCCGCCGCCGTCGGCGACGTTCGAGCCGCGCCGCGTGCGGATCCGCGACGTCCGCGACGGCGAAGCGCCGTCGCTCGATACGAACGGCGCGCAGTTGCTCGAGGGCCCGACGCGCGTGCGCGACTTCTACGACGACGACGAACTCACGGGCCGCTACTACCCGGAGTCCGCGGACCTGATCCGCGCCGCGCTCGGCGCGCGCCGCGTGGTCGTCTACGACCACAACGTGCGTCGCGGCGCGCGCCTCGCGCTGCGGCCGGATCGCTACGACCAGGGCCGCCCGGTGCACCACGCCCACACCGACTACACGCCCGCGTCGGCCCGGCGGCGGCTCGCCGACGAGTTCGGTTCCGCCGCCGCCGATCTCGCGCGCCGGCGCTGGCTGCAGGTCAACCTGTGGCGCCCGCTCCGGGGGCCGCTTCGGGACGCGCCGCTCGCGCTGTGCGACGCGGCGAGCTTCACGCCGTCGAGCCTGCGGCTCACGGAGCTGCGCTACCCCGACCGCTGCGGCGAGCTCTACTACCTCGCCCACGACCCCGGCCAGCGCTGGTTCTATGCGAGCGACATGGGCGTCGACGAGGCGTGGCTCTTCAAGAACTTCGACTCGGCCGCGCCCTGCGTCGCGACGGCCGCGCCGCACAGCGCGTTCGAGGACCCCCGCCGCCACCCGCACGTGCCGCCGCGCGAGAGCATCGAGGTGCGGGCCTTCGCCTTCTTCGGCGCGTAAACGGGCGCGGCGCGCCGCTTGAACTCGCGCCGCGCGCCTCCATATCGGTAGCAACCGGGTCGCACTTCCTCCCCCTAGCGACTTCGGCATTTAGAGCGGGGCCCCCATGGGTCGCCCCGCTTTTCTTTTGACCCCGAACTGTATATTCATCAGGGGTATCCCGTTAGCTCCAGCTCGATGCTGGAACGGGATT
>JBBINS010000214.1:0-4190 GCA_037443765.1 Gammaproteobacteria bacterium | reverse complement strand
CGCCGGCGGCCGCGGTCAAGAAGAAGGCCCCGGCCCGGCCCCGCCGGCCGGTCGGCGCCACCGTCGTCGCCGGCGTGCCGGTCGACGTGGCGGACGACGGCGACGAGCCCGAGGCCGGCCCCGCCGACGCTGCGGCCGCCGAGTAGGGCCCGATGAACATTACTGCAGACAGCGTCAAGCAGCTCCGGGAGCGTACCGGCGCCGGCATGATGGAGTGCAAGAAGGCGCTCGTGGAGGCGTCGGGCGACCTCGACGCCGCCGCCGAGATCATGCGCAAGTCCGGCCTCGCCAAGGCCGACAAGAAGGCGGCGCGGGTCGCGGCCGAGGGCCGCATCGTGTTCGCCGGCAGCGCCGACGGCAGGAGCGGAGTGCTCGTCGAGGTCAACTGCGAGACCGACTTCGTGGCGCGCGAGGGCGATTTCGTGTCGTTCGCCGATGCGGTCGCGGCGGCGGCGCTCAAGAGCGGCGCGACCGAGGTCGAGGCCGTGCTCGGCGCCAAGGGCGCCGACGGCGCGACGCTCGAGGAGCGGCGCCGCGGGCTCATCGCCAAGATCGGCGAGAACATCACCGTCCGGCGGCTCGCGCGCGTCACCGCGCCGGGCGCCCTCGGCAGCTACCTGCACGGCACCCGCATCGGCGCGATCGTCGCGCTCGAGGGTGGCGACGCGGCGCTCGCCAAGGACCTCGCGATGCACGTCGCGGCGATCAACCCACAGTACACCGACTCGAGCCAGGTGCCCGCCGAGCAGCTCGGCAAGGAGCGCGAGATCCTGATCGCGCAGGCCGCGGGCGAGGGCAAGCCGGCCGCGATCGTCGAGAAGATGGTCGAGGGGCGGCTGCGCAAGTACCTCGCCGAGATCACGCTCGTCGGCCAGCCCTTCGTCAAGGATCCGGACGTCACGGTCGAGAAGCTCCTGAAGCAGGCGGCGGCCAGGGTCGTGGCGTTCGCGCGCCTCGAAGTCGGCGCCGGCATCGAGAAGAAGCAGGAGAACTTCGCCGACGAGGTCATGGCGACGGTCAAGGGCAGCGGGAAGCGGTGACGCACGTTTCCCACGGGCGCTGAGGAACGACACGTGCCCACGGCGACGCGCAAGGCCCCCCGGTACCGCCGGATCCTCCTCAAGCTCAGCGGCGAGGCGCTGATGGGCAAGGGGGACTACGGCATCGACCCGGAGGTGCTTCGGCGCATCGCCAGCGAGATCGTCGAGGTCATCGAGCGCGGCACGCAGGTCGCCGTTGTCATCGGCGGCGGCAACATCTTCCGCGGCGCGGGCCTCGCGCGCGCTGGCATGGATCGCGTGACCGGCGATCACATGGGGATGCTCGCGACCGTGATCAACGCGCTCGCGATGCAGGACTCGCTCGAGGGCCTCGGCGCCCACGCGCGGGTCCAGTCGGCGCTGCAGATCAACGAGGTCTGCGAGGACTACATCCGCCGCCGGGCGATCCGCCACCTCGAGAAGGGCCGGGTCGTGATCTTCGCCGCCGGCACCGGCAACCCGTTCTTCACGACCGACACGGCCGCGAGCCTCAGGGGCATCGAGGTCGGGGCGGACGTGCTCTTGAAGGCCACCAAGGTCAACGGGATCTACACGGCCGACCCGATGACCGACCCGACCGCGACCCGTTACACGCGCCTGACCTTCGACAAGGTGCTCACCGACCGGCTCATGGTCATGGATGCGACCGCGATCGTGATGTGCCGCGACAACAACCTGCCGCTGCAGGTCTTCAACCTGCACAATGCCGGCGATCTGCTCAAGATCATCGACGGCGAGGATGTCGGCACGGTGGTCGCGAACGGCTGACCGGCTGAACCCCGCGGAGACGGAGAAACGCGATGCTCGATGACCTCAAGAAAGATGCCGCCGAACGCATGGCCAAGTGCGTCGTGGCCCTCAAGGGCGAGTTCAAGCGGATGCGCACCGGGCGCGCCAGCACCTCGCTGCTCGAACACCTCAAGATCGACTACTACGGCTCGGAGATGCCGCTGTCGCAGGTGGCGAACGTCGTCGTCGAGGACTCGCGCACGCTCGCGGTGACGCCGTGGGACAAGTCGATCGTGCCGGTCATCGAGAAGGCGATCATGAAGTCCGACCTCGGGCTCACGCCGAACACGGCCGGGGCGGTGATCCGCCTGCCGATGCCGGCGCTGACCGAGGAGCGCCGCAAGGAGCTCGTCAAGGCCGCCAAGCACGAGACCGAGAACGCGCGCGTCGCCGTGCGCAACGTGCGCCGCGAAGTCATGAACGACCTCAAGGACATGCTCAAGGAGAAACTCGTCTCCCAGGATGACGAGAAGCGCGCCCACGACGAGATCCAGAAGCTCACCGACCGCTTCGTCGCCGAGTGCGACGCGGTGCTCGCCGAGAAGGAGAAGGATCTCCTCCACGGGTGAGGAGATCCTCACGACCCGTGCACGTTCCGCGGCACGTGGCGATCATCATGGACGGCAACGGCCGCTGGGCCGAGCGCCGCGGCCTGCCGCGCACCGCCGGCCACCGTGCCGGCCTCAAGCCCGTGCGCACCTGCATCGCCGAGTGCACGCGGCTCGGCGTCCAGGCGCTGACGCTGTTCGCGTTCTCGAGCGAGAACTTCCGCCGCCCGGTCACCGAGGTCGGGGTGCTGATGCAGCTGTTCCTCGAGGCGCTCGACAAGGAGATCGACGAGCTCGCCGCGAAGGGCGTCGTCATGCGCTTCATCGGCGCGCGCGAGCTCCTCGGCCGGCCGCTCGTCGAGCGCATGGAGGCCGCCGAGGCGCGCACCGGCGCTAACCCCGGCCTCAAGCTCTCGATCGCGGTCGCCTACGGCGGCCGCTGGGACATCGTCGACGCCGCGCGGCGCCTCGCGCGCGAGGTCGCGGCCGGCCGGCTCGACCCGGAGGCGATCGACGAGGCGCGCTTCGGCCGCGCGCTCGCGATGGGCGACCTGCCGGAGCCCGACCTCTTCATCCGCACCGGCGGCGACCAGCGGATCAGCAACTTCCTGCTCTGGAACTTCGCCTACACCGAGCTCTGGTTCACCGAGAAGCTGTGGCCGGAGTTCGACGCCGCCGAGCTCGAGCGCGCCTTCGCCGCCTTCGCCGAGCGCGAGCGCCGCTTCGGGCTCGTCGGCGCGCAGGTCGGGGCGGGCGCATGCTGAGGACCCGCGTCGCGACCGCGCTCGTGCTGCTCGCGCTGCTGCTCGTGGTGCTCTTCTGGCTGCCGGCCGCGGTCGGCGCCGGGTTCTTCGCGCTCGTCGTGCTGCTCGGGGCCTGGGAGTGGGCGGCGTTCGTCGGCCTCACGCGGCCGTGGGCGAGGAGCGGCTACGTGCTCGCGACCGCGGCGCTCGGCGCCGTCGCCTGGCACGCGACCGCGGGCCTCGAGGGCTGGCTCGCGTGGATGCAGGGCGCGGCGCTCTGGTGGGCCGGGGCGTTCCTGTGGCTGTGCCTCGCGCCGCAGGCCGTCAACCGCGCGACCGCCGCGCTCGCCGGGCTGCTCGTGCTCGTGCCGGCGTGGGTCGGGCTCGCGCGCCTGCTCGCGTTCGACGGCAACCGCCAGGGCGCGGCGCTGCTGTTCTTCATGCTGCTGATCGTCTGGGCGACCGACATCGGCGCCTACTTCGCGGGCCGGCGCTTCGGGCGCCGGAAGCTCGCGCCGGCGGTCAGCCCCAACAAGACCTGGGAGGGCGTCCTCGGCGGCACGCTGCTCGGCCTCGTGGTCGCGCTCGCCGGCGCCGCGTGGTTCCACGCGCCGCGCGCCGCGTTCGTCGGCCTCGGCCTCGCGGTCGTCGTCAGCTCGATGGTCGGCGACCTGACCGAGAGCATGTTCAAGCGCTACGCGAACGTGAAGGACTCGGGCTCGCTGCTGCCCGGCCACGGCGGCGTGCTCGACCGCATCGACAGCATCACCTCGGCGGTGCCGTTCTTTGTGCTCGGCCTCGGCTGGCTCGGCTTCCTCGCATGACGCGGCCGGCCGGCATCGCGGTCCTCGGCTCCACCGGCAGCATCGGCCGCAGCACGCTCGACGTCGTCGCGCGCCACCCGCAGCGCTTTCGCGTGCTCGCGCTCGCCGCGCGCGGCCGGCGCGAGGCGCTGCTCGAGCAGTGCCTCGCGTTCCGGCCCGAGCTCGCCGTGCTCGCCGAGCCCGACGGCGCCCGCGAGCTCGCCGCGGCGCTCAGGGCCCACGGGCTGCCGACCGAGGTCGCGACCG
>JBBINS010000213.1:0-4198 GCA_037443765.1 Gammaproteobacteria bacterium | reverse complement strand
GACTGCGATGAATGCCCAGACCGAAGCACGCTTCGATGCCGCGAGCGTCTACCGGGAAGAGATGTACACGGACCGGCGCGTCGGGACGATCCGGGCGCTCGTGCCGGTGCTCGCCGACGGCCGCGAGGATCCGTCCCGCGTGACGGTCTACGTCGGCCAGATCTCGGTGATGACGCCGATGGGCACGCTGCCGATCAGCTTCGAGCTCGAAGGCGCGACGCTCGCCGAGGCCATCGCCGGATTCGCCGACGGCGCGCGCGTCGCCGTGGACGACGCGATGCGCGAGCTGCAGCAGCTGCGCCGCGAGCAGGCCTCCTCGATCGTCATCCCGGAACCCGGCGCCGTGCCGCCGCCGGGCGGTGGCGGACGCATCCGGATGCCCTGACGGGGCGCCGGCACGCGCCGCGCCCGGCTCGGAAGGCGCTGGCCTCGGGGCCCGCCCGCCCTCCGGCGGGTGCTCGGTTTGCCACGATGGAGCGGTCCGGGCCGGCGTCGATAATCCAGATCGTAATGTGAACTGATTGCATCCGCAATTGAGACGCATTATCATTTGATCTGGAGCAACCATGTACGTCTGCCTCTGCCACGGAATCCGCGACCGCGAACTTCAGCTCGCGGTCGAGCAAGGCGCCTCGTCCTTCGAGGAGCTGCAGGCGCGGACCGGCGTCGCGAGCTGCTGCCGGACGTGCGAACCCACCGCCCGCGAACTGCTGCATGCGGCCCTTGCGTCGCGCGGCCCGGCGATTCAGGCTGCGTAGCCCGCCGCCGGCGACGCCGCCGCGCGGCAGCCCACCCAGGAGTCCCGAATGAAGGGCGACGCCGCGGTCATCGCGCACCTCAATAAGATCCTCAAGAACGAGCTGACCGCGATCAACCAGTACTTCCTGCACGCCCGGATGCTGCAGGACTGGGGCCTCGTGAAGCTCGGCAAGTACGAGTTCGGCGAGTCGGTCGACGAGATGAAGCACGCCGACGCGCTGGTGAAGCGGATTCTGTTCCTCGACGGGCTGCCGAACCTGCAGGACCTCGGCAAGCTGATGATCGGCGAGGACGTGCGCGAGGTCCTCGACTGCGATCTCAAGCTCGAGCAGCGCGCGCTGCCCGACCTCAAGGCGGCGATCGCGCACGCGGAGTCGGTCGCCGACTACGTCAGCCGCGAGCTGCTCGAGGACATCCTGGAGTCCGAGGAAGAGCACATCGACTTCCTCGAGACGCAGCTCGGGCTGCTCGAGCGCGTCGGCATCGCGAACTACCAGCAATCGCAGACGGAGCCCGGCCAGGCGTCCTGACGCCGGGATCGCCCGAACGTGCTCACCGCGGCCGAGACCGAGGCGCTTTGCGTCAGCCTCGTGGTGGCGAGCGAGAGCGTCGCCGTGAGCCTGCCGCTCGCGGTGGGCGTCGCCTGGCTGCTCGTCCGCGCGCGCTTCGCCGGACGCACGCTGCTCGACGCCTTCGTCCACCTGCCGCTGGTCCTGCCGCCGGTGGTCGTCGGCTACCTGCTGCTCGTGCTGTTCGGCGTCCGCGGACCGGCCGGCGCCTGGCTCCTCGCCCACTTCGGCATCCGGCTCGCGTTCACGACCGGCGGCGCCGCCCTCGCCACGGCGGTCATGAGCTTCCCGCTCATGGTGCGTGCGATCCGCCTGTCGCTCGAGGGCGTGAACCCGGGCCTCGAGGAGGCGGCGCGCACGCTCGGCGCAGGCCCCGTCGACCGCTTCCTGACGATCACGCTGCCGCTGATGGCGCCGGGGATCCTGGCGGGCGCCGTCACGGCGTTCGCCGCCGGCCTCGGCGAGTTCGGCGCCGTCATCACGTTCGCGAGCAACATCCCCGGCGAGACCCGCACGCTGCCGCTCGCCCTCTATACCGCGATCCAGTCGCCCGACGGCGACCTCGCCGCCGCCCGCCTCGCAGCGCTGTCGTTCGGGCTCGGGCTGACCGGCCTCGTCGGCGCAGAATGGCTCGCGCGCCGGCTGCGCGCGCGGCTCGGACCCTGAGATGTTCGCCGCGGACCTCGACGTCGAGCGCGCCGGCTTTCGGCTCCAGGCCCGCTTCGCGGCGCCGACGCCCGGCGTCATCGCGCTGTTCGGCCCGTCGGGCGCCGGCAAGTCCACGCTCGTCAACGCGATCGCAGGCCTCGTTCCGGCGACCGGCAGCGTGCGCCTGAACGACGCCACCTGGCTCGACTCCGCGCGCGGCATCGACGTCCCCGCCGAGCGGCGCAGGATCGGCTACGTGTTCCAGGACGCGCGGCTGTTCCCGCACCTCGACGTCGCAGCCAACCTCCGCTATGGCGAACGCCGCACGCCCGCCGGACCGCGCTACGCGGCGCACGAGGAGATCGTCGCGCTGCTCGGGCTCGGCCCGCTGCTGCGCCGCCGGACGCACCAGCTGTCTGGCGGCGAGCGCCAGCGGGTCGCGCTCGGGCGGGCGCTGCTCGCGCAGCCGCAGCTGCTGCTCCTCGACGAGCCGCTCGCCTCGATCGACGGCGCGCGCCGCGACGAGGTACTGCCATACCTCGAGTCGCTGCGCGACCGGTTCGCGATCCCGATGCTGTACGTCAGCCACCAGTACGACGAGGTGCTCAGGCTCGCGACGCACGTGGTCGTGCTCGCGGCGGGCGCGGTGCTCGCGAGCGGCACGCCGTCGGAGCTCAGCCTCGATCCAAGCGTGCGCGGCCTCGTCGGCCGCGACGCGGTCGGCGCGGTGCTCGAGGCCGACGTCGGCGCGGTGGACCACGCCACCGGCCTCGTCAGCGTCGCCATCGGCCGCGGCCGGCTGAGACTCGCGCTCGCCGGCGCGCCGGTCGGCGCGCGGCTGCGACTCCAGGTGCTGGCGCGCGACGTGATCCTCGCGACCGAGCCACCGCACTCGCTGTCGGTCCGCAACGCGCTCGAGGGCGCGATCGCCGAGATCGTCGCCGACGGTCGCGACGAGGCGCTCGCGATCGTCGATCTCGACGGCTCGCGGCTGATCGCGCGGGTGACGCGGGAGGCCGTGGAGGAATTGCGCCTGCGCCCGGGACTCGCGGTCTGGGCGCTCGTGAAGGCGGCGTCGCTGCGGGGCCACGTCGTCGCCAACGCGACGCGGGGTGGAGCGGAGGACGCGCCACCCTGATTGCCGCGCCGGCATCGCGCCGGTCCGGCCAGAACGCCGAATAAAGATAGGGCCGCCGGGCGGCCCTATCGTGGGAGTCGGATCGCGCGGCCTAGCGGCCGCGCGCCATACTCACCAGCGACGCGGTCCGCCGCCGCCGCCGCCGCCGCCACCGCCGCCGCGGTTACCGCCACCGCCGCCGCCGCCACCGGTGCGCTCCTGCGCCTCGTTGACGCGCAGCGGGCGACCGCCCATGTTCTGCCCGTTGAGGCTCTGGATGGCGCGCTGGGCGTCGCTGCTCGGCATCTCGACGAAGCCGAAGCCGCGCGGACGACCCGTATCGCGGTCGTTGATCAGGGCAACGGACTCGACCTTGCCGTGCTGCTCGAACAGCTGACGCACGGCGGCTTCGTCCGCCGAGAACGGCAGGTTGCCCACATAGATCTTGGTCATTTGCGATCACTCACTAACAGAGGTCCCGCGCACGGCACGCCGTGACGACGAGGACCGGAACAAACTGCGGAGCGAACGCCTTTCGGAGCGACGACACGGGGTCGACCACACCGGAGACGGACACGACCGCCACCTTTGGATCGAACTCTCTTCGCTTTTGTGTCAGTGCCGGCGCCGGAGAACCCGGCCGGCAGGAGGCAGAAAACGAGGAAGGGGCACGAACCGCCGCGCAAGTTACAGGAATACAACGGGAAATACCACTACAGGCGCGCCGCACCGCAGCGAAGCGGCGCGGGTCCGGCCGGGGCCGGGACCCTCGCCCGGAGGTGGCCGACCGCCGACTCCCTCGCCCCGGGGACGCCGCCTTGCGGACGGCCAATCGCCGGCATCCGGACCGCGTGGTTATCGCCCCATAACGACAAAGCGGTTCTCGGCACCCGGCGCGCTGCCTAGGATCCCCGCTCCAGCCCTGCAGCGTAGGTCCCATGAGCGCCCAAGCCCTCCCCGCCCCGGTCGTCGCGCCGCTCGAGTCCGAGCGCGTCTCCCGCCTCGAGGCGCTGCTCGAGGGGCTCGACCCCGCGGCACTGACCTGGGTCAGCGGCTTCGCCGCCGGCCTCGCCGCCGAGCGCGCCCGCGGTGCCGGCTGGGCGCC
>JBBINS010000212.1:0-4313 GCA_037443765.1 Gammaproteobacteria bacterium | reverse complement strand
CGCCCGCCCCGATCGCCACGAGCGACAGCCCGAGCCGCGGCGCCGCGAGCGGTTGCCAGATGAGGCGCGCCGCCTGGGCGAGTTCGTCGACGAGCGGTCTCGGACGCGCCGGCGACGCATCCTGCGGGTCCGCGCCGCCGCGCCGGACGCGCCGGGCCGCGACCAGCAGCGCGACCGCGCCGAACGCGACGAGCATGCCGAGCCACGCCCGCGTTCCGCCGAGAGCCGGACCGAGACGCAGCGGCAGCAGCGCCGCGGCGGCGGCCCCGCCGGCGCGCGCCGCGCGCGCGCCGCGCCCGTCCGTGCGGAGCAGCCACGGCGCCAGTCGCGTGGCCGCGGCGACGAGCGTGAGACCGGCGATGACGGGATACAGCGGCAGCGCACGCAGCTCGGCACCGGAGCGCCAGGCGTCGGCGATGCGAAAGCTGCCGGCAGCGTCGGCGATCAGCAGCGCCGCGGCGAGCAACGCGAGGCCGCCGGCCTCCATGACGACCACGAGTCCGATGGCGCCGCGCGTCGCGCGCGACCGGCGGCCGTCCCCGCCGACGAGCCAGGCGCTCGCGAGCATCGCGAGCTCGAGGCAACACCAGAGGAGCGCGAGATCGTCGGCGAGCACCGCGGCGAGCGTCGCGCCGACGAGCGCGAGGACGCCGCCGAGGTAGCTCGGCGCCGCACGGCCTCGGCGTCGCGACATCGCGATCGCGAGCACGCCCCCGGCGGCCACCCCGACGGCGAGCACGGCCGCGGCGCGGTCCGCCCGCAGCGCGAGGCTGAGACCCAGCGCCGGGACCCACGACCAGGCGGCGACGGCGGGCCCGCCCGCCAGCGCGCCGGGCAGCAGTCCGAGCGCGAGCGCGAGCGCGCCAAGCCCGGCGACCATCGCCGGCAGCGTCGGGTCGACGCCCGCCAGGCGTCGCAGCAGCCCCGGCAACGGGACGGCCGCGAGCGGCAGCAGCACGAGCACCGGCAGCAGAAGGGTCATGCGCCGCAAGCCGTGCGGGCGGCTGCGTTCGAAGGCGGTTCGGGATCGGCGTCGGCGGCCACGTGTGACGTCCGTCTGAAGTCCCCGATCCGGCGGACCCAGGGGAGGCGCCGCTAGTATAGTGACCCGGTCAATCGGCCCGGCGCCGCGCGCGGTGCCAACCTGGAGGCTTCATGTCGGATCCGGCTGCAGGCGCCCCGCGACGACGGTTCTTCGATCAACGTCCCGGAGCCCCGACGCTGGTCGGCATCGGCAGCCGCTTCGAAGGCCGGCTCGAGGTCCAGGGCCCGATGTCGCTCGGCGGCACGATCGTCGGCGACGGCAACGTCGCCGGGCTCGTCTCGATCGCGCAGGAGGCGCACTGGCAGGGCAACGTGCAGGCGCACGCGGCGATCATCGCCGGCCGCGTCACCGGTGACCTGACGATCGCGACCAAGCTCGAGATCGGCAAGAGCGCGGTGATCCGCGGACGCGTCCGCGCGAACGTCGTCGCGATCGCCGACGGCGCGGTCGTCGACGGCGAGATCGCCATCACCGGCTCGCAGCCGATCATCCGCTTCGAGGAGAAGCGCGCGCCGCGCACCGACCTCGACGGCGGCTGACGCCGTTCGCAGCCGCGGCCGGCTCAGCCGACGGCGAGCAGTGCGGCGATCTGGCGGTCCGCCCAGCTCTCGCCGGCGAAGCTCTCGAGGAACCCGCAATGACCGCCGTGCGCGGTCGCCGTGATGGCGAGCGCCGGCGGCGCCGCCAGGCGCGCGAGGTCCTCGGCCGGGATGATCGGGTCGTCGAGCGCCGCGATGATGCGCGACGGCACTTCGAGCGTCGCGAGCGCCTGCCCCACGATCGCGTAGCCCGCGAGGTAGCTCAGCAGGTCCGGGTAGCCGCTGTAGCGCAGCACGAGCCGCTCGGTCATCGCCGTGAGGTTGCGGTCCTCGAGCAGCTCGTCGAGGTCGTACAAATCCGGCCACGCCTGCCGCTTCTTGAGCAGCGAGCGGCGCCACTTCAGGACGAAGTAGTTGCGGTAGATCCGCGAACCGTGCTCGAGCCGCTCGAGCGTGTGCGCCGGATCGAGCACCGGACAGACCGCGATGACCTGGCGCAGCCGGATGCCGGCGGCCGGTGCCCGCACGGCGACGCGCAGCGCGAAGTTGCCGCCGAGCGAGTAGCCGACCAGCGACAAGCGCTGCGCCGGATGGAGCGCCTGGACCGCGCGGACCGCGCCGACCACCTCGGCGATGCGGCACGAGTGGAAGAGCTCCGGATTGAGGTGATGGGTCGGGCCGTGGTCGCGCAGGTTGAGCCGGAACACGTCGAAGCCGAGCCGGTACAGCAGCGCGGCGCACGAGAGCACGTAATTGGCTTCGGCGCTGCCCTCCCAGCCGTGCAGCAGCAGCACGAGCTCGCCGTTGCCGCGCTGGCGCGCCGCGTGGTGGCCGAGCAACCGTACGCCGTCGCCGCAGTCGACGACGACGTCGCGGCTCGCGGCCACGACCTCACGGGCGCGGCGCGTGACGAACCAGCGCCGCGGCATCATGCTCGACAGGATCGACTGCAGGTGCGGATTGCGGAGCCCGAGCGGCGGCTCGAACGGCGGGGCGGCCACGGGCATGGCGTCAGCCGATCGCGACGCGCCCGCTACCCGGCAGCGTCTCGACGTAGCGCGAACCCATCAGGCGCGCCGGCGTCAGCGCGCCCGCGGGCGCGTCGCCGGCCAGCAGCCGCTCGACGATGCCGAGCGCGGCATGCACGGTGACGGTGTAGCCGTTCGCGGTGACCACGCGCGCGGTGCGGACCTGGCCCGCGGCGTTGCGCGCCTCGCCCCAGACGTAGGTCGGCGTCGCCGCCCGCTGCGCCTCGTCCGGGCCGGGCGGCTGCCGGCCGGCGCGCGCCTTCAGCAGCCGCTGGACCGGCCCGAGCGCGAGCAGCGGGCGCAGGTACCGTAACCGCCGGAGCCCGGCGAGCGCGCGCGGCGAGACCGGCACGTAGGCCTCGATGTTCGCGATGCCGGTCGTGTAATACGCGGTGCTGACGTCACCCCACGGGATCGTGGTCGCGAGCTTCTCGCCGCCGCCGAAGTCGATGCACCGGTCGCGATAGCCGAGCGGCACCCGCGTCAGCGCACCGTCGCGGCGCACGCAGCCGCCCTGCGCGAGGCCCTCGACCATCGTGCGCGCCGTGCCGCGGCTCATCGCCGACTTGCCGTCGAAGCCTAGCGCGAGGTGGGTCGCGTCCGGCAGCGCTTCCTTGAGGCAGGCCGAGAGGCAGTCGGTCGGCACGACGTCGAAGCCGACGCCCGGGCAGAGCACCGTGCCGGCGAGGCGCGCGTCGGCGCTGCGGGACTGCGCGAGCTCGAAGACGCTGATCTCGCCGGTGATGTCGAGGTAGTGGGCGCGCGCTTCGAGGCACGCCGACATCATCGGCGCCGCGGTCGCGGAGAAGGGCCCGGCGCAGTGCAGTACCAGCGACACGCCGTCGAGGGACCGCACCGGCGGCGCGGCGGCATCGAGCGCGAACACCCGGGCCTCGAGCCCGAGTTCCCGGGCAAGCGCCTCGACCGCGGCACGCGACCGGCCGGCGAGGATCGGCGCGAGGCCGCGGCGCGCGGCCTCCCGGGCCGCGAGCTCCCCGGTGTAGCCGTTCGCGCCGTACAGCATCCAGCTCACGGCGCGGCCGGGCGCGGCGTGAGCGCGAACTCCACGTAGTTGCGGCCGGAGGCCGCGGCGTTCCACTGCGCGGCGCTCGCGTCGGGGGCCGACGGATACGTCCCCGGGGCCTGCGTGCGGCCGACATGCTCGAACCGGACGTCGATGGCCCCGTGGGTGCGCTCGCGCACGCCGCCGACCAGCGCGGCGACCGCGGCCGGCTCGCGGTCCGCGGGCTTCAGCGACTCGTCGAACGGGTTGCCGACGACGTCGCAGCGGTTCGCGGGCATCTCGCCGGGCGCGAGCCCGTACCCCTCGGCCGGATTGCCGGTCAGGCAGAAGTCGCCCGCGCCCGAGGTCACCGTCACCTCGCCGTCGTAACCGCGCGCCTCGAGGCTGGCGAGCAGCGTCGCGAGCGCCGTCAGCCGCGAGCCGCCGAGCGGCGCCTCGCCATAGGGCACCGACAGGTGGTCGGCCGGACGCGCCTCGGTCAGCGCCGCCTGGCGCGCCGCCTGGCGCGCCGCCGCGATGGCGCTCTGCGCCGCCGCGAGTTCCCGGCCGGTCGAATCGAGGCGCGCACCGAGCGCGTTGAGCTCGCGGTGCTGCTGCCAGCTGACGATGCCGCTCGCGACCGCGAGCGCGCAGCCGAGCAGCGCGAGCACGATCCAGCCTCGCGGCCGCGGCGCCGG
>JBBINS010000211.1:0-4378 GCA_037443765.1 Gammaproteobacteria bacterium | reverse complement strand
CCCGCGAGGAAGTCGCCGGGCGCCGTCATCGCCGGCTCCGCGAGAACGCGGCGAGGGACGCGACCACGCCTGCGGCCGCCCCCGAGTCGATCGCGGCCGCGGCGCGCGCGGCGCCCGAGCGGGCATCCGGAGCGAGGCCGGTGACCTCGAGCGCGAGCGCGGCCCCCATCACGAGCGCGTCGCGGTGCGGGCCGCGGTCCCGGCCGGCGAACACCTCGCCCATCGCCTCTGCGTTGTGCGCCGCGTCGCCACCCTTGAGGTCCTCCGGTGCGCAGCTCGGCAGGCCGTAGTCGGCCGCCGTCCGCGTGCTCGCGTGCCACTCGCCGGGGCGCACGTCGCAGAGCAGGAACGGTCCGGCCGGCGTCGGCTCGTCCCAGCCCGGCTCGCCGTGGACCACGAACGCGCGGCGGATCGGCAGCCCGGCGAGCGCCTCCGCCATCAGGCGCGCCGCGTCGCGGCTGAAGGCGCCGATCAGGTGGTACGGTGGCTCGGCCGGGTTCGTCAGCGGCCCGAGCATGTTGAAGACGGTACGGATCCCGAGCGCGGCGCGCACCGGCGCGATGGCCTTCATCGCCGGGTGGTAGTGGGGCGCGAACAGGAACGTGAAGCCCGTCGCCGCGAGGCATTCGCCCGCCGCACGCTCGTCGAGCGGCATCGCGAGGCCGAGCGCCTCCAGCAGGTCGGCGCTGCCCGAGCGGCTCGAGATCGACCGGTTGCCGTGCTTGGTGACCTTGGCGCCGGCGGCCACGGCGAGCAGTGCCGTGCCGGTCGACAGATTGAACGTGTGCGAGGCGTCGCCGCCGGTACCGACGATGTCGAGCGTCGGGCCGACGTCCGGCAACCGCGGCCGCCGCGCCAGCGCGCGCATGCCGCGCGCGAAGCCGCGGAGTTCGTTCGCGGTCACGCCCTTGACGCGCAGCGCAACGAGCAGCGCACCGGCGAGCGCCGGCGTCAGCGCCTCGTCGGTCAGCGCGACCAGCAGCTCGTAGGCATCGGCCTCGGGCAGCGACCGCCCGTCGACCAGCGCCTCGAGCGTCGCGCGCAGCGGATGTGGGCCCGCGCTCACGCGCGCCGTCCGCCCGACATCGCGAGGAAGTTGCGCATCAGCGCCGGGCCCTCCGGCGTCAGCACGCTCTCCGGATGGAACTGCACGCCCTCGACGACGAGGCTCGCGTGGCGGATACCCATGATCTCGCCCTCCGCGGTCCGGGCGGTGACGAGCAGTTCAGGCGGCATCGACGCGGGCTCCGCGACCAGCGAGTGGTAGCGGCCCACCTCGAGCGGCACCGGCAGGCCCGCGAACACGCCCTCGCCGTCGTGGTCGACGAGCGAGGTCTTGCCGTGCATCAGCCGCCAGTTGCGCACGACCTTGCCGCCGAACACCTCGGTGATGGACTGGTGCCCGAGGCAGACGCCGAACACGGGAATGCGGCCTGCGAAGTGCCCGATCATCGCCATCGAGACGCCCGCGTCGTGGGGCGTGCCGGGACCCGGCGAGATGCACAGGTGCGACGGCTTGAGCGCGTCGGCCGCCTCGAGCGTGATCTCATCGTTGCGGTAGACGAGCACCTCGGCGCCGAGCACGAGGAACGCCTGGACGAGGTTGTAGGTGAACGAGTCGTAGTTGTCGATCAGCAGCAGTCGCGGGCGAGCGGAGGTCATGTCAGAGGCCCTCCTTGGCGAGCTCGAGCGCGCGGCGCAGTACCGCGCTCTTGGCCAGCACCTCGTCGTGCTCGCGCTCCGGGACGCTGTCGGCGACGATCCCGGCGCCGGCCTGGAAGCGGTAGCGCCCGTCGTGGAAGGTCAGGGTCCGGATCGTGATCGCGTGGTCCATGTCGCCGCTCAGCCCGAAGTAGCCGTAGGTGCCGCCGTAGAAGCCGCGGCGCACCGGCTCGAGCTCCTCGATGATCTCCATCGCCCGCACCTTCGGCGCACCGACCAGGGTGCCGGCCGGGAACGCCGCCGCGAACAGGTCGAACGCGTCGCGGCCCGGCGCGAGCTCGCCTCCGACGCCGCTGACGATGTGCATCACGTGGCTGTAGCGCTCGATCACGCGATAGGGTTCGACGTGCACGCTGCCGGCGCTCGCGACGCGCCCGAGGTCGTTGCGCGCCAGGTCGACGAGCATCACGTGCTCGGCGTTCTCCTTGACGTCCGCCAGCAGCTCGCGCTCGAGCGCGAGGTCGGATTCCGGCGTCGCACCGCGCGGGCGGGTGCCGGCGATCGGCCGCAACTGCGCCGCGCGCCCCGACAGGCGCACGAGCGCCTCGGGTGACGACCCGACGAGCGTCCGGTCGCCGAGTTCGCAGTAGATCATGTACGGGGACGGGTTCAGGATCCTGAGCGCGCGGTACGCCTCGAACGGGTCGAGCTCGCAGGCGCCGTCGAACTGGCTGGCGAGCACCAGCTGGTAGACGTCGCCCGCCGCGATGTGCTCCTGCACGCGCCGAACGCCCGCCACGTACGCGTCGCGCGACAGGCTCGCGTGCGGCGCCTCGAGCCGCGTCGGCGGCCGGCCGGTCATGAGCCCGCCGCGCAACGCACGCACGATCTCGCGCCGCAGCGCCTGCCGCTCCTCCTCGGGCCCGGCGTGCAACAGCGCGATGCCGCGCGTCACGTGGTCGAAGATCAGGAACGAGCACGGCGCGAGGTAGGAGGCCTCCGGCATCCCGGGATCGACCGGCAGACGCGACGGCACGCGCTCGAAGTAGCGCACGAGGTCGTAGGCCGCGGCGCCCACGAGCCCGCCGGCGAGCGGCAGGCCGGGAATCTCGGGGCTCAGCCTGGGCGCGCGGGCGAGCGCAGCCCGCAGCGCCGCGAGCAGTGCCGCGCGATCGGCGGGGCGAGGGTGGCGCTCGGCCGGACCGCCGGCCGGGCGAACGGTGAGGCCGCCGGCATCGAGTCGGACCTCCAGCGCATCGCCGAAGCCGATATAGGAGTAGCGCGCGATGCGCTCGCCGCCTTCCACGCTCTCGAGCAGGAAGCGGGGCTTGAACGGGCGCATCTTGAGATACGCCGACACGGGCGTATCGAGGTCAGCGGCGATGTCGAACGGCAGGTGCATGGGCTCCTCGTCGGGGGCACCGGGGAGCGGACGATAAAAAACCCATCCCCGGCACTGGTCGGAGATGGGTTCGCGGTTGAGCTCGAGGTCTTTCGGTTAAGCCTGCGTGCCGCGCGCCCACTCCTGGGAGTGGCGCCACCACCACCCGGCGCGCGCCGGCGCGACCGTCAGGGCAAGGGGCTGCTGGGGGCTCGACGTCATGGTCGCCAGTATGGCGCGGTCCCCGAAAACCGGTCAAGCCGCGTTGCCGCGGATGCGAATCGTCCGCCTCCGGGCGCCTCCCGAACGCGGCGCGCCGGGCGGCGGAGGCGCGAGTCGTGCTAGTTTCGCCGCGGATCCCCGCATGGCAGAGCCGAGCCACACGATGCCCGCCCGTTTGTTCGCGCCCCGTTACTGGGCGACGTGGCTCGGCCTCGGGTTCCTGAGGCTCGTGCTGCTCCTGCCCTTCGGCGGGGTGCTCGCGGTCGGTCGCGGCGTCGGCCGTCTCGCCCGCCGCCTGCCACTGCCCTACGCGCGGATCGCCCGGCGCAACATCGAGCTCTGCCTCCCCGAGCGGTCGCCGCCGGAGCGTGAGAAGCTCATCGACCGTCACTTCGAGAGCCTCGGAATCGGCGTGTTCGAATCCGCGATGACCTGGTGGGCCGACGACGCCGAGATCAACGCGCACTCCGAGGTACAGGGCCTCGAGCACCTCGAGGCCGCGCTCGCGCGCGGCCGCGGCGCGATCCTGCTGACGGCGCACTTCACGACGCTGCAGATCGGCGCCCGCATCCTCAACAACCGCCGGCCGATCGCGCTGCTGTACAAGCCGACGAAGAATGAGCTGCTTGCGCACGTCTCGGGCTCGAGCTTCGCCCGCCAGGCGCGCAAGGCGATCCAGCGCGACGACGTGCGCGCGATGATCTCGGCGCTCAAGCGCAACGAGGTCGTCTGGTACGCGACCGACCAGAGCTACCGCAAGAAGGGCGCGGCGATGGTGCCGTTCTTCGGCCACCCGTGCGCGACCAACGTCTTCACGCCGCGACTCGCGCAGATGACGGGCGCGCAGGTGCTCTACTACTCGACCGAACGGCTGCCGGGGACGGCAGGCTGGCGGGCCGTGATCCACCCGCCCTTCGCGCACTGGCCGAGCGGCGACCCCGTCGCGGACACCGGCGAATACCACGCCGCGATCGAGGCCCAGGTGCGACGGATGCCGGACCAGTACTGGTGGATCCACCGGCGCTTCAAGGGGCTGTCACCGGACGACCCGGACTATTATGCGGGCGCGCGCTGAGGCGCTGCATGTTGTCGCGCAGGATCTTGGGGTCGGGA
>JBBINS010000210.1:0-4398 GCA_037443765.1 Gammaproteobacteria bacterium | reverse complement strand
GCGCAGTACGAGGTCGTCGCGCCGCCGGCCGACGACGGCGACGGCGCCGCGCCCGCCGCGGCCGCCGCGGCCGCCGGCGGCGGCGAGCCGTTCGTCTATCCGCGGCTCGGCCAACCCGAGGAGCAGCAGCGGCGCGACCGCTACGACTGCTATCGCTGGGCGGCCGACCAGACGGGCTTCGACCCGACGCGCGCGGGCGGTGGACCGAACGGGCAGGGCGGGCCGGACCAGGCGGGCGCGTACCGGCGCGCCGAGAGCGCCTGCCTCGAGGGCCGCGGCTACACGGTGCGTTAGCGGGCGGAGCCGGGGTCGCTGCGGGCGGCGTGACGCGACTCGAGCTCGCGCACGACGTCGCGCAGCGAGCGGTCGCGGCTCTTCAGCAGCAGCAGCAGGTGAAACAGCAGGTCGGCGCTCTCGCCGACCACCGCCGCGTCGTCGCCGCCGACCGCGGCCAGCGCGACCTCGAGTCCTTCCTCGCCGACCTTCTGCGCCATCCGGCTCGGTCCCTTGGCGTGCAGCTTCGCCGTGTAGCTGGACTCGGGCTGGTCGGCGATGCGCGCGGCGATGATGCCCTCGAGCCGGTGCAGGAAGGCGAGCTCGGTGGCGAGCGTCGGCGGCTGCCCCGCGAAGCAGTCCGCGGCGCCGGTGTGGCACACGGGCCCCGCCGGCCGGCCGAGGACCAGGAGCGTGTCGCGGTCGCAGTCCGGCGTCACCGCCACCACCGCGATCGTGTTGCCGGAGGTCTCGCCCTTCGTCCAGAGCCGTTCGCGGGTGCGGCTGTAGAACGTCACGCACCGGTCGCGCAGCGTCACGGCGAGCGCCTCGCGGTTCATGAAGCCGAGCATCAGCACGACGCCGGTGTCGGCGTGCTGGATGATCGCGGGCAGGAGCCCGGCGCCCTTCTGCCAGTCGAGGGCGGCGATGTCGGACTCGTTCATGGCCGCACCTCGATGCCCTGCCCGGCGAGATAGCGCTTGAGGTCGGGGATCTCGATCGTTCCCAGGTGGAAGACGCTCGCGGCCAGCGCGCCGTCGACGCCGGCGCTCGCGAACACGTCGCGGAAGTGCTCGGGGATGCCGGCGCCGCCCGAGGCGATCAGCGGCACCTTGCAGATCGAGCGCGCGGCCGTGAGCTGGGCGAGGTCGTAGCCGCCGCGCACGCCGTCGCTCGCCATGCAGTTGAGCACGATCTCGCCGGCGCCGCGGGTCTGCACCTCGCGGATCCAGCCGAGCGTGTCGCGACGCGTGCTCTGCGCGCGCGCGGGGTCGCCGCTGTTCTCGTAGACCTCGTAGCGCGGCGCGCGCGCGCCGCCGAGCGTCTGGCTGTCGATGCCGACGACCACGCACTGCGCGCCGAAGCGCTCGCTCAGCCGGTCGATGAGCTCGGGGTCGGCGAGCGCCGGCGAGTTCACCGACACCTTCTCGGCGCCCGCGCCGAGCACCGCCTCGGCGTCGGCGACCGAGCGGATGCCGCCGGCGACGCAGAACGGGATGTCGAGCAGTCGTGCGACGCGCGCGACCCACGAGCGGTCGACGGTGCGGCCGTCGGGGCTCGCCGTGATGTCGTAGAACACGAGCTCGTCGGCGCCGGCGTCGCGGTAGCGCGCCGCGAGCCCGAGGATGTCGCCGACCACGCGGTGGTCGCGGAAGCGCACGCCCTTGACGACCTGGCCGTCGCGGACGTCGAGGCAGGGGATTATGCGCCGGGCAAGAATGGCTTCAGCTCCTCGGCGTTGAGGCGGCCCTCGAGCAGCGCGCGGCCGCTGACGGCGGCCGCGACGCCGCCGTCGCACAGCGACCACAGGTCGCGCGCGTCGCGCACGCCGCCCGAGGCCTGCCACTCGATCTCCGGGAAGCGCCGCACCGCCTCGACGTAGAGGCCGCAGTTGGGGCCGGTGAGCGCGCCGTCGCGCCCGACGTCGGTGCAGAGCACGTGCTTGAGGCCGGCGTTGCGAAAGCGCGCGACCGCGTCCCAGAGGCTGAGGCGCGACTGCTCGCGCCAGCCGTGCGTCGCGACGCACGGCTCGCCCTCGGCATCGAGGCGCACGTCGAGGGCCAGCACGATCGACTCGGCGCCGAGCCGCCGGCACCAGCCGGCGACGAGGTCCGGGTCGCTGACCGCGAGGCTGCCGATGACGACCCTCGCGGCGCCGGCCGCGAGCGTGCGCTCGACCGTCGCCCGGTCGCGCAGCCCGCCGCCGACCTGCAGCCGGAGGCGCCCGAGGCGCGCCAGCGACTCGATCACGGCGAGGTGCGCCTGGGCGCCGTCCTTCGCGCCGTCGAGGTCTACCAGGTGCAGCCACGTGGCGCCGAGCGCGACGTAGCGCTCGTAGAGCGACTCGGGCGTCACGGGATAGCGCGTTTCCGCGTCGAAGTCGCCCTGCAGCAGGCGCACGCAGCGCCCGCCCTTGAGGTCGATCGCCGGAATCAGCTGCATCCGCTAGCTCCCGAGCGCGACGAAGTTGGCGAGCAGGCGCGCGCCCGTGCGCCCCGAGCGCTCCGGGTGGAACTGCGTGCCGTGGAAGTTGCCGCGGCTGACGACGGCCGTGAACGGCCCGCCGTAGTCGCAGGTCGCGACCGTGTCGGGGCCGGGCGGCAGGGCGTAGCTGTGCACGAAGTAAGCGTAGTCGCCCGCGGCGATCCCGGCCAGCAGCGGGCTCGGCCTGAGCGGCGCGAGCTGGTTCCAGCCCATGTGCGGCACGGAGCGGCCGGGGGCCTCGGCGAAGCGGGTCGCGCGGCCCGGCAGCACGCCGAGGCAGTCGGTGTCGCCTTCGGCCGAGGCCGCATAGAGCAGCTGCATGCCGAGGCAGATGCCGAGCACCGGCTGCGTCAGCGTCGGGATCAGCCGGTCGAGGCCGCCGGCCGCGAGGCGCCGCATCGCGTCCTTCGCCGCGCCGACGCCGGGCAGGATCACGCGCGGCGCGGCGCGGATCTCGTCGACGTCGCGCGTCAGGCGGACCTCGCAGCCGAGCCGCTCGAGCGCGTAGCGCACCGAGGCGACGTTGCCGCCGCCGTTGTCGATGATCGCGACCTCGGTCACAGCACGCCCTTGCTGGAGGGCAGCGCCGTGCCCTCGACCCTGAGCGCCTGCCGCAGCGCCCGGCCGACGCCCTTGAAGCAGCTCTCGACCATGTGGTGGCTGTTCTCGCCGCGCACCGTCACGTGCAGCGCGCAGCCGAGCGCGTCGGCGAGGCTCCTGAAGAAGTGCGGCACGAGCTCGGTCGGCAGCCCGCCGACGGCGTCGCGCGCGAAGCGGCCCTCGAACACGAAGTAGGCGCGGCCGGACAGGTCGAGCGCCACCTGCGCCTCCGCCTCGTCCATCGCCAGCAGGAAGCCGTAGCGGCCGATGCCGCGCTTGTCGCCGAGCGCCGCGCGCAGCGCCTGGCCGAGCGCGAGCGCGGTGTCCTCGACCGTGTGATGCTCGTCGACCTCGAGGTCGCCCCGGCAGTCGAGCGCCAGCGAGAAGCCGCCGTGGCGCGCGACCTGCTCGAGCATGTGGTCGAAGAAGCCGATGCCGGTCGCGATCCGGATCGGCTCCTCGGCGTCGAGGTCGACCGCGACGCGGATGTCGGTCTCGCGGGTCCTGCGCTCGACCTTCGCGGTGCGGTGGCGCTCGGTGAGGCAGCGCGCGATCGCCGGCCAGCCGAACTCGCCGCCCTCCGGGCCGACGCGCAGGCCCGCGATGCCGAGATTCCGGGCGAGCTCGAGGTCGGTGGCGCGGTCGCCGATCACCGCCGAGCGCGCCGGGTCCATCGGCGCGCGCGCCAGGTACTCCGCGACCAGCCGGGTCTTGGGCTTCCTGCAGTCGCAGCCGTCCGCGGCGAAGTGCGGGCAGATCAGCACGGCGTCGAACTCGATGCCCTGCGAGGCGAAGAGCGCGAGGATGAAGTCGTGCGACTCGCGGAACGCCGCGTCCGGCAGGCTCGGTGTGCCGAGGCCGTCCTGGTTCGTGACCATCGCGAGCGCGTAGCCGGCGGCCCTGAGCGCGAGCAGCGCCGGCATCACGCCGGCGACCAGGCGGATCTTGCCGAGGCGGTCGACCTGCTCGTCGGGCGGCTCCTCGACGAGCGTGCCGTCGCGGTCGATGAACAGCGTCGGTCTCATGGCGTCCGCAGCCCCTCGAGCAGGCGCTCGTTCTGCTCGGGCGTGCCGACGGTGACGCGCACCGCACCGGGCGTCAGCGGCGAGCGGCTGAAGTCGCGGAGCAGAAAGCCCGCGGCGCGCGCCCGGCCGAGCACCGCCGCGGCGTCGGTGCACTCGGCCAGCAGGAAGTTCGCCGCGCTCGGCAAGACGCGCGCGACGAGCGGCAGGCGCGCGAGCGCGGCCGCGAGGCGGCCGCGCTCGGCCTTCAGTTCCTCGATCCGCAGCCGCGCGCGCGCGAGCGGCGCGGGGGCGAGCG
>JBBINS010000209.1:227-4407 GCA_037443765.1 Gammaproteobacteria bacterium | reverse complement strand
GGGCGCGCTCGCGGGCGCGGGGGCCGGCGGCGCAACCGGTGCCGGCTGCGGGCGCGCCGCGGGCGCCGCGGCGATGTAGGCCTCGATCGCCGCCGGCACCGTGATCTTCGGGGCGACCGCGTACCAGGTCGCGACCAGTGCCGCGGCGGCGACCAGCAGGTGCAGCAGCGCCGAGCCGACGATCGGTCCGGCGTGCTCGCGCAGGAAGGGGTTCATCGCGGCTTCAGCGGCCGACAGCGCGCGGCAGCGGCGCGAGCGGGTCGGTGACGAAGCCGACGCGGGCCGCCCCGGCCTGCTGCAGCAGGACCATCGCGTGGATCACGCGGCCGTAGGCGAGGCCCTCGTCGGCCTTGAGGAGCACCGGCGTCTCCCGGTCGCGCCCGAGCACCGTGCGCACCCGCTCGCTCAGCGTCGCCTCGTCGATCGGCCGGCTCTTGTCGTCGCCGAGGTTCACGTACAGCCGCCCGGCGCGGTCGAGGCTGACGACGATCGGCTCGCGCTTGGGGTCGGGCAGCGGCGCCGCGCCCGCCTTCGGCAGGTTGACCTGCACGCCCTGGGTCAGCAGCGGCGCGGTCACCATGAAGATGATGAGCAGCACGAGCATCACGTCGATGTAGGGCACGACGTTGATCTCGCCCATCAGCCGCCGTCCGCGCTTGCCCGGGGCCGGCATCGCTCAGCCCGCGCGCGGCGCCGTCGCGTGGCGCTGCAGGATCGTCGAGAACTCCTCCATGAACGTGTCGAACCGCAGCTCGAGGCGGTTGACCTGGTCGGAGAAGCGGTTGTACGCGACGACCGCCGGAATCGCCGCGAAGAGGCCGATGGCGGTCGCGATCAACGCCTCCGAGATGCCGGGCGCCACCATCTGCAGCGTCGCCTGCTGGACGTTCGCGAGTCCGCGGAAGGCGTGCATGATGCCCCACACGGTGCCGAAGAGGCCGACGTACGGGCTGATCGAGCCGATCGTCGCCAGCATCTCGAGGTTGCTCTCGAGGCGGTCGATCTCCCGCAGCTGCGCGACCTTCATCGCGCGCCGGGCGCCCTCCATGAGCTGCGCGGCGTCGATGCCGGCCTGCTTGCGCAGGCGCGTGAACTCCCGGAAGCCGAACTCGAAGATGCTCTCCATCCCGGAGGCCTTGTCCTTCTTGCCCTCGATCGCCCGGTACAGCGAGCCGAGGTCGCCTCCCGACCAGAAGGAGGTCTCGAAGGACTCCGCGGCCGCGCGCGTGGCGCCGAGCGCGCGGCGCTTCTTGAGGATGATCGCCCACGACACGATCGAGGCGCACATCAGGATGGCCATCACGAGCTGCACGACCGGGCTCGCGTCGAGGATCATCTTGAGGAACGACTGGTCGATCGGGAGCGAGTTCAGGGGGTTCATGTGAAGAGCTGCGTCACGTGCTGCGGCAGGCGCCGGGGTCTCAGGGAATCGGCATCGAGCGCCGCGGCGCGCACCGTCGCGGCGACGATCAGTTCCGCGCCGCGCCGGATGTGCTGCGCGAAGCTGAACGAGGCGCCGTGCGACTCGGCGAGCGTCGTGACGACGACGAGTTCGTCGTCGAAGCGCGCCGCCCGCTTCCACTCGATCTGCATATCGACCACGGCGAACTGCAGTCGTTCCCGCTCGCGGAGCGCCGCCTGGTCGATGCCGCGGGCCCGGAGCCACTCGCTGCGGCCGCGCTCGAGGAAGCGCAGGTACGAGGCGTGGTAGACGATGCCGCCGGCGTCGGTGTCCTCCCAGTACACGCGTACCGGCCAGTCGAAGTCTACGGGCACTCTATGAATCCTCCCTGAACAGGCCGAGCGAGCCCGGCGGGGTCGCCGGCGCCGGCGGGCTCAGCCCGAAGTGCGTGTAGGCCGACGCGGTCGCCATCCGGCCGCGGGCCGTGCGCATCAGGTAGCCCTGCTGGATCAGGAACGGCTCGAGCACGTCCTCGATCGTGCCCCGCTCCTCGCCGATCGCGGCCGCGAGGTTGTCGACGCCGACCGGGCCGCCGCCGAACTTCTCGATGATCGTCATCAGCAGCCGCCGGTCCATGACGTCGAAGCCGAGCCGGTCGACGTCGAGCATGTCGAGCGCGCCCTGCGCGACGCCCTCGGTGATGCGGCCGTCGGCGCGCACCTCGGCGTAGTCGCGTACCCGCCGCAGCAGCCGGTTCGCGATCCGCGGCGTGCCACGCGAGCGCTCGGCGATGCGGCGCGCGCCGCCCGGCTCGACCGCGAGCCCGAGGATCTGGCCCGAGCGCGCGACGATGCGGGTGAGGTCGTCGACCGAGTAGAACTCGAGCCGCTGCACGATGCCGAAGCGGTCGCGCAGCGGCGACGTCAGCAGTCCCGCCCGCGTCGTCGCGCCGACCAGCGTGAACGGCGGCAGGTCGATCTTGATCGAGCGCGCGGCGGGACCCTCGCCGATCATGATGTCGAGCTGGAAGTCCTCCATCGCCGGGTACAGGATCTCCTCGACGATCGGCGACAGGCGGTGGATCTCGTCGACGAACAGCACGTCGCGCGGCTGCAGGTTGGTGAGGATCGCCGCCAGGTCGCCCGGCCGCTCGAGCACCGGCCCGGAGGTCTGCTTGAGGCCGGCGCCGAGTTCGTTGGCGACGATGTGGGCGAGCGTGGTCTTGCCGAGCCCGGGCGGACCGAAGATCAAGAGGTGGTCGAGCGCCTCGGCGCGGCGCCGCGCGGCCTCGATGAACACCGCCATCTGGTCCTTGACCGCCGGCTGGCCGACGTAGTCGGCGAGCAGCTTCGGGCGCACGGCGCGGTCGAGGGACTCGTCCTCCCGGTGGCCGTGGGTGGAGACGACGCGGTCGGGCTCGATCATGCGCTTCCCCTCGCCCGCTCAGCCGGCCGCGGCCCGCAGCGCGCGGCGAATCAGTTCCTCGACGCTGCCGGCCTCGTCGCCGACGCTCTTCAGGAGCCGCGTCACCTCGACGGGCTTGTAGCCGAGCGCGACCAGCGCGCTGAAGGCCTCGGCCTGCGCGGTGCCGGCCCGACCGACGAGCGGCGACGGCGCGCTCGCGGCCGCGGCGAGGTCCTTGACGCGGTCGCGCATGTCGATCAGCACGCGCTCGGCGGTCTTGCGACCGACGCCCGGCACGCGGACGAGCGGCTCCGGGTCCTGGGCCTCGACCGCGAGCATGAAGTCGTCGATCGTGATCCCCGAGAGGATCCCGAGCGCGATCCTGGGGCCGACGCCCGATACCTTGAGCAGGCTGCGGAACAGCCGCCGCTCCTCGTCGGTGCCGAAGGCGTACAGGATGTGCGCGTCCTCGCGCACTACGAGGTGGGTGCGCAGCATCACCTCGGCGCCGGTCTCGGGCAGGCCGTAGAACGTCGACATCGGCGCCTCGCACTCGTAGCCGACGCCGTTGACGTCGACCACCAGCCCGGGCGGCTGCTTGGCGGCGAGCCGCCCGCGCAGCCAGCCGATCACGCCGCGCCGCCGGCGGCCGCGAGCGCGACCCGGGTCGCGCGGCCGTGAGCGTGGCAGAGCGCGATCGCGAGCGCGTCGGCCGCGTCGCCGCCGAGCCGGCCGTCGAGGCCGAGGATCACGGTGACCATCTTCTGCACCTGGGCCTTCTCGGCGGCGCCGGTGCCGACGACGCCGAGCTTGACGGCACGCGGCGTGTACTCGTGGATCGAGGCGGCGCAGCCGAAGGTCGCCGACAGCGCGGCGCCGCGCGCCTGGCCGAGCTTCAGGGCGCTGTCGGGGTTGCGGCTGACGAACACGCGCTCGATCGCGATCTCCGCCGGCGCGTACTCGGCGACGAGCGCCGCGACGCCGGCGTAGATGTCCTGCAGGCGCTTCGGAAAATCCGCCCCCGAGGCGCGGATCGCGCCGCTCGCGACGTAGCGCGGTCCGTCGCGGCCGACGTCGACGACGCCGAAACCGGTGGCGCGCGATCCCGGGTCGAGCCCGAGGATGCGCACCGGCCGCGCGTCCGCCACGCGCACGACCGCGACCGCGGCGGGCGCGGCGCCGCGCGGCCGGCCGGGCCTATACGCGCGCCAGGCGGAGGAGCGTCGCATCGGGCTTGGGAAGGTCGCGGCTCATGGGACGCGTATGATACCGGGATAGACGTCCCTCGACACGTTCGCGACGGGCGTTTCCACCTTCATTGCCGCCCGGCTCGTCGGCGGCCTCGGCATCGGCATCTCCACCGTGGCCGCGCCG
>JBBINS010000209.1:0-217 GCA_037443765.1 Gammaproteobacteria bacterium | reverse complement strand
AGCTGCTCGAGTACGTGCCCGCGCGGGCGCTCGAGCGCGCCAGCGAGATCGCGCGCATCGTCGCGCACTTCGACCCGGACCCGGTCGCGGTGGCGGGCACCCTGCTGCAGTCACTGCAGGCCGCCGGCGTCGTCGCGCCGGAGGCCGCGGAGCGCGTCGCGCCGTCGGCGGTGGTCGCCTTCGGCCGCGCGCTCGGCCGGCTCGGGCGGCTCGACCT
>JBBINS010000208.1:0-4481 GCA_037443765.1 Gammaproteobacteria bacterium | reverse complement strand
CCGGGCGGGCGGAGTTCGCCGGCGTCCCGGAAGCGGCGCTCGTCGACGCGTGGATCTTCGCGCCGCGACCCGGCGCGCTCGCCTCGGTCTGGGTCGGCGGCGAGCCGGTGGTCGCGGCCGGCCGGCACCGCGACCGCGACGCCGTCGAGCGCGACTACCGCGCGAGCCTCGCGCGGCTGACCGGGGACGCCGGACCGTGAGTGTGCCGCAGCCGCTCTACGAGCAGGTCAAGGACCACGTGCTGCGGCGCATCCGCTCCGGCGAGTGGGGCCCCGGCGCGCGCGTGCAGTCCGAGCATGAGCTGGTGCGCGAGCTCAAGGTGTCGCGCATGACCGCCAACCGCGCGATCCGGGAGCTCGTGCACTGCGGCGTGCTGTCGCGCGTCGCCGGCCTCGGCACCTTCGTCGCCGACCTCAAGCTCGCCGGCCACCCGCTGCAGCTGCGCAGCATCGGCGCCGAGATCCGCGAGCGCGGGCACGTCTACCGCGCGGCGGTCCTCGCGAGCGAGCGGATCGCGCCGCCCGCCGAGATCCGCGCGCACCTCGGCCTCGAGGCCCGGGCGCGCCACGCGTTCCGCTCGCTGATCGTGCACTTCGACAACGACGTCCCGCTGCAGGTCGAGGAGCGCTACGTCAACCCGGCCGCGGCGCCCGGCTACCTGTCGGTCGATTTCAGCACCGTGACGACGCACGAGTACCTGATGGACGCCGCGCCGCTCGAGCGCGTCGAGCACGTGGTGCGGGCGGTCGTGCCCGCGCCGCGGGTGCGCGAGCTGCTCACGCTCGGCGCCGACGACGCGGTCCTCCTGATCGAGCGCACGACCTGGAGCCGCGGCGAGCGCGCCTCCTTTGCCCGTCTCCACCACGCCGGCAGCCGCTTCGAGCTGCGTGGCGTCTTCGATCTCTAGCACCCTGCAGCGAGGCTCCATGGACACGTACACCCGCAAGGACCCGACCCGCGTCATCCGCGCCCAGACCGGCACCACCCTCGAGGCCCGCTCGTGGCTGACCGAGGCGGCGCTGCGGATGCTGCGCAACAACCTCGACCCGGACGTCGCCGAGCGGCCCGAGGAACTCGTCGTCTACGGCGGCATCGGCCGCGCGGCGCGCGACTGGGAGTGCTTTGACCGGATCGTCGAGGTCCTCAAGCGCCTCGGCGACGAGGAGACGCTGCTCGTGCAGTCGGGCAAGCCGGTCGGCGTGTTCCGCACGCACGCGGACGCGCCGCGCGTGCTGATCGCGAACTCGAACCTCGTGCCGCACTGGGCCACCTGGGAGCACTTCAACGAGCTCGACCGCAAGGGGCTGATGATGTACGGCCAGATGACCGCCGGGTCCTGGATCTACATCGGCAGCCAGGGCATCGTGCAGGGCACCTTCGAGACCTTCGCCGAGATGGGCCGCCGTCACTTCGGCGGCGACCTGAGCAATCGCTGGATCCTGACCGCGGGCCTCGGCGGCATGGGCGGGGCGCAGCCGCTGGCCGCGACCATGGCCGGCTGCTCGATGCTGGCGATCGAGTGCCAGCCGAGCCGCATCGCGATGCGGCTCCGGACCGGCTACCTCGACGTCGAGGCGGGGACGCTCGACGAGGCGCTGGCGCTCATGGCCAAGGCGACCCGCGACCGCAAGGCGCTGTCGGTCGGCCTGTGCGGCAACGCGGCCGAGCTGCTGCCGGAGATGCTCCGGCGCGGCGTGCGACCCGACGCCGTCACCGACCAGACCTCGGCGCACGACCCGGTCAACGGCTACCTGCCGATCGGCTGGAGCCTCGCGGACTGGGAGGCGAAGCGCCGCACCGATCCCGCCGCCGTCGCGCGCGCGGCGCGCACCTCGATGGCCCGCCACGTCGAGGCAATGCTCGAGTTCCACCGCCAGGGTATCCCGACGTTCGACTACGGCAACAACATCCGCCAGATGGCGCTCGAGGAGGGGGTCAAGGACGCGTTCGCGTTCCCCGGTTTCGTGCCGGCGTACATCCGGCCGCTGTTCTGCCGCGGCATCGGACCGTTCCGCTGGGCGGCGCTGTCGGGCGACCCGGAGGACATCCGCCGCACCGACGCCAAGGTGCGCGAGCTGATCCCCGGCGACAAGCACCTGCACCGCTGGCTCGACATGGCCGGCGAGCGCATCAAGTTCCAGGGCCTGCCGGCGCGCATCTGCTGGGTCGGACTCGGCGAGCGGCACCGGCTCGGGCTCGCGTTCAACGAAATGGTGGCCCGCGGCGAGCTCAAGGCGCCGATCGTCATCGGCCGCGACCATCTCGACTCGGGCTCCGTGGCGAGCCCGAACCGCGAGACCGAGTCGATGCGCGACGGCTCCGACGCGGTCTCCGACTGGCCGCTGCTGAACGCGCTCCTCAACACCGCGAGCGGCGCGACCTGGGTGTCGATCCACCACGGCGGCGGCGTCGGCATGGGATTCTCGCAGCACGCCGGCGTCGTCATCGTCTGCGACGGCTCGTCGGCGGCGGCCCGGCGCATCGGCCGTGTGCTGTGGAACGACCCGGCGACCGGCGTCATGCGCCACGCGGATGCCGGCTACGAGGAGGCGGCCGAATGCGCCCGCGAGCAGGGCCTCGACCTGCCGATGCTGCAGCCGTGATCCACGCGCACGCGGGCTCGACGCCGCTCGTCCTCAGCATGCCGCACGTCGGCCGGGACATCCCGGCCGCACTCGCGGCGCGGCTGACGGCGCGCGCGCTCGCGGTGCCGGACACCGACTGGCACGTGCAGCGGCTGTACGCGTTCGCGCGCGCGCGCGGCGCCGCGTGGCTCGAGCCGCGGATGTCCCGCTACGTGGTCGACCTCAACCGGCCGCCCGACGACGCCGCACTGTACGCCGGCCAGGTGTCGACGGGACTCTGCCCGCGCGAGACCTTCGACGGCGAGCCGCTCTACCGGGACGCCGGCCCGACGGCCGCCGAGATCGCCGCGCGCCGCGGCGAGTACTGGCAGCCGTACCACGCGGCGCTCGCGGCGCTGCTCGACGCGGCCCGGGCGCGCCACGGCTACGCGGTGCTGCTCGACGCGCACTCGATCCGCTCCGAGGTGCCGCGGCTGTTCCCCGGACGGCTGCCCGACGTCAACCTCGGCACCAACGACGGCCGCGCCTGCGACCCGGCGCTCGCCCGGGCGGTGGTCGCGGTCGTCGGCGCGCAGTCCGCCTTCAGCCACGTGCTCGACGGCCGCTTCAAGGGCGGCTACATCACCCGCCACTACGGCAGCCCCGCGGGCGGCGTCCACGCGCTGCAGATCGAGCTCGCGCAGCGCGCCTACATGGACGAGTCGAGCGTCGCGTACGATGCGTCCCGGGCCGCGCCGCTCGTTTCCTTGCTCGAGCGTGTCGTCGGCGCGCTGCTCGCGTTCCGGCCGGGCTAGCGCGCGGCGGCCGCGGCGGCGGTTCCCAAGGAGAAGGCATGAATACCGAGTCCCGAGCGGCGATCGTCACCGGAGCGTCCTCCGGCATCGGTGCGGCCGTCGCGGTCGAGCTCGCCCGCCGCGGCGTCGGCGTGCTCGTCAACTACGCCCGGAACCGCGACGGCGCCGAGGCGGTCGCCGCCGAGTGCCGCGAGCACGGTGTGCGCGCCGCGATCGCGCAGGGCGACGTCGCGGCGGACGCCGACTGCCGCGCGCTCGCCGCCGCCGCGCTCGCCGCCTTCGGCCGCATCGACTATCTCGTGAACAACGCCGGCGTCAGCAAGTTCGTGCCGCACGCGAAGCTCGACGGCCTCGAGGCGGTCGACTTCGCGCGGATCTTCGCCGTCAACGTCACCGGCGCCTTCCAGATGATCCGTGCGGCGCTGCCGGCGCTCACCGCGGGCGGCGGCGCGGTCGTCAACGTCGCCTCGATCGCCGGCACCTGCGGCATCGGCAGCTCGGTGGCGTACGCGGCCTCGAAGGCGGCGCTCCTCAACATGACCGTCTCGCTCGCCCGCGCGCTCGCGCCGGCGGTGCGCGTCAACGCCGTCGCCCCAGGCTTCGTCGACACCCCGTGGCACGTCGCCGGCATGGGGCCGGAGCGCTACCGCAAGGCGCTCGCGAACGTCGCCGAGGGCACGCCGCTCATGGCCGTCACGCAGCCGGCGGACGTGGCCGAGCCGATCGTCTGGCTGCTGCAGCACGCCGGCCACGTCACCGGCGAGGCGCTGCACGTCGACGCCGGGCTGCACCTCAGGATGGGCCAGTTCGCCTGACGGCCGCCGCGCGGTCGACCGAGCCGCCCTAGGTAGATCTACCGCTGGCCCGGCCGATCGCCGGGCCCAATCATGTAGCGACCGAGAGGTCACCCGGGTCGCGCGCCATGGGCGATTGGCAGACGGATCACATCCGCGCCGTCGATTCCGGGGATGCGAACCGGGTGGCGCAGGCGATGAACGCGGTGCTCGCCCAGGAGCGCGCCGCGGCCGCGGCGATCGACGCCTGCCAGGCCGAGGCCGCGCAGGCGCTGGCCGCGGCGCGGCTCGCCGCGCGCGCCCGCATC
>JBBINS010000207.1:0-4515 GCA_037443765.1 Gammaproteobacteria bacterium | reverse complement strand
CCGAGCGAGACGCGGTTGATGCCGGCGTCGCGGTAGCCCTCGAAGCGGCCGTGCTCGATCGTGCCGGGGTTGGCCTCGAGCGTGATCTCGGCGCCGGGCGCGAGGGCGATGCGCGCGCGCACGCCCTCGAGGAACGTCGCGAGGCTCTCGGGCGTGAACAGGCTCGGCGTACCGCCGCCGAAGAACACCGTCTCGACGCTGCGCCCGCCGGTGCCCGGCGCGTCCGCCGCGAGGTCCGCGAGCAGCGCCGCGACGTATTCGGCCTCCGGCAGCACCCCCTTGTGCACGTGCGAGTTGAAGTCGCAGTAAGGGCACTTGCGCACGCACCAGGGCAGGTGCACGTAGAGCGCGAGCGGCGGCGCCGCGCTCATGGCCGCGACCGCCACGCCCCGAGCAGCGCCTCGAGCGCCTGCGCGCGGTGCGACAGCCGGTTCTTCTCGGCGGGCGCGAGCTCGGCCACGGTGCGCTCGCCGTCGCCCGGCAGGAACAGCGGGTCGTAGCCGAAGCCGCCGGCGCCGCGCGGCGCGGTCGCGATCCGGCCCTCCCAGCGGCCCTCGGCGACGAGCGGCGCCGGATCGTCGGGGCCCTGCACGAGCACGAGCACCGCGCGGTAGCGCGCGCGGCGCGGCGGCGGCACGTCGGCGAGCGCGCCGAGGAGCTTGGCGATGTTGTCGGCGTCGCTCGCCCCTTCCCCGGCATAGCGCGCCGAGTACACGCCGGGCGCACCGGCGAGCGCGTCGACCTCGAGTCCCGAGTCGTCGGCGAGCGCCGCCGATCCGGTGGCGCGGGCCGCGTGCCGTGCCTTCAGGAGCGCGTTGCCGACGAACGAGGACTCGGTCTCCGCGACCGCCGTCACGCCGAGCTCGGACTGCGGCACTATCTCGGTGGCAAGCGCTGCGGCGAGCGCGCGCAGCTCGCGGAGCTTGCCGGCGTTGCCGCTCGCGACGACCAGCCGCGACAGGGGCGCGGCCATCGCTAGGGTCCGGCGGCGAGCGCCTGCTGCTGGAGCGCGAGGAGCTCGCCGATGCCGGTCGCGGCGAGGTTCAGGAGCTGGTCGAGCTCGTGGCGGCGGAAGGCGTGGCCCTCGGCCGTGCCCTGCACCTCGACGTAGGCCCCGCCGCCGTTCATGACCACGTTCATGTCGGTCTCGGCCTCGGCGTCCTCCTTGTAGTCGAGGTCGAGCACCGGCATGCCGCCGACGATGCCGACCGAGACCGCGGCCACCTGGCCGTGCAGCGGGCTCGCCGCGAGGTCGCGACGCTTGACCAGGGTCGCGATCGCGTCGGCGAGCGCGACGTAGCCGCCGGTGATCGACGCCGTGCGCGTGCCGCCGTCGGCCTGCAGCACGTCGCAGTCGATCGTGACCGTGCGCTCGCCGAGCGCCTTCATGTCGACGACCGAGCGCAGGCTGCGCCCGATCAGCCGCTGGATCTCCTGGGTGCGGCCGCTCTGCTTGCCGCGCGCCGCCTCGCGCGCGCTGCGCGTGTGGGTCGCACGCGGCAGCATGCCGTACTCGGCCGTGATCCAGCCCTGGCCGCTGTTGCGCAGGAACCCGGGCACGCCGTTCTCGATCGTCGCGGTGCACAGCACCTTGGTGTCGCCGAACTCGACGAGCACCGAGCCCTCGGCGTGACGGGTGAAGCGGCGCGTGAACTGCACCGGACGGAGCTGATCGGGGTTACGGCCACTCGGGCGCATGATGATCTCCGGCGCGGCGCGTCAGGCGAGCCAGCGCAGCACGGCGGCCGAGGTGTTGTCGCTGTGCGGCGCGGACGCCTGCACGGCCTTGGCGCAGAGCTCGGCGAGGATCCCGCGCAGGCTCGCCGTCGAGCGCCAGGGCGCCGCGATGTCGGCGTCGCGCAGGTTGGCCCACAGGCCGTCGCTGCAGGTCAGGATCAGGTCGCCGCGCTTCAGCACCTGGCGGCGACCGATCGACATCTCGGTCAGCATCGGGTCGCCGCCGAGGCAGCACTCGACGAAGTTGCGCATCGGGTGGCCGTGCGCTTCGGCCTCCGTGATCACGCCGTCGCGCAGCAGCTGCTCGACGTGGCTGTGGTCGCGCGTCCGCGAGATCACCTCGCCGTTGCGGATCTGGTAGACGCGGCTGTCGCCGACGTGCGCCCAGTACGCCGCGCCTTCCTGCACGAGGCACAGCGCGCAGGTGGCGCGCGGCCGCTGGTCGAGTGGCAGCGTCTTGCCGAGCGCGACGACGTCCTCGTGGGCGCGGCCGAGCGCGAGGTGCAGGAAGCCGAGCGGGTCGAAGATCGGCTGCGGCGTCTGCCAGAAGCTGGCCGACAGCGACGTGAGCGCGGTCTCGGCGGCCTTCGCGCCGTGGGAGTGGCCGCCCATGCCGTCGACCGCGATCACGAAGGCCGCGTGCTCGCCCGCCGCGACGCCGACCCGATCCTGATTGTCTTCGCGGTGGCCGACGAGGCTCAACTCCGCGTACTCGATCTGCAAGCGCCGTTTCCCTGCCCCGGGTGCGCGTCGGGGCTGCTACAGTGTGCGCGCGTCTTATAGCACACGGAACGCGATGATCCGCAGCATGACAGGCTTCGCGCGGCGCGAGCGCGCGGGCGACTACGGGACCCTGATCTGGGAGGTCCGGACGGTCAACCACCGGTACCTCGAGGCGAGCGTGCGCCTGCCCGAGGAGCTGCGCTCGGCCGAGGGCGAGTTCCGGCAGGCGATCGCCGGCGCGGTGCGTCGCGGCAAGGTCGACGCGACGCTGCAGTACCGTCCCGCCGCCGACAGCCACGTCACGCTCGAGATCGACGAGGCCTTCCTCGACGAGCTGATCGCCCGCAGCCACGAGGTCTCGCGCCGCGCCACCGCCAAGGGCGGCACGATCGAGTCGCCGACGGCGCTCGACCTGATGCGCTGGCCCGGGGTGCTGCGCAACCGGGAACGGGACGCGAGCCCGCTGCTCGCCGCGGCGCAGGCCGGACTCGCCGACGCGCTCGAGGCCCTGACGGCGAGCCGGGCGAGCGAAGGCGAGCGCATCGCCACGATGCTCGGCACGCGCTGCCAGCAGATCGAGACGCTCGTCGCGGCGGTGCGCGCGCGGCTCCCCGAGGTGCACGCGCGGATCCGCGCCCGCTTCGAGGAACGACTCGCGCAGCTCGTGCTCCCCGGCGAGCCGAGCCGCGAGCGCCTCGAGCAGGAGATCGCGCTCGCGCTCGCCCGCACCGACGTCGACGAGGAACTCGACCGGCTGACGAGCCACATCGCCGAGGTCGGCAAGGCGCTCGCCGGCAGCGAACCCGCGGGACGACGGCTCGACTTCCTGATGCAGGAGTTCAACCGCGAGGCGAACACGCTGTCGTCGAAGTCGCAGGACGCCGAGACGACGCGCGCCGCCGTCGACATGAAAGTGCTCATCGAGCAGCTGCGCGAGCAGGTCCAGAACGTCGAGTAGCGGACGCTGCCGGCGCGGCGCGCGTCGACGACGCAGACCGGTCGCCGTCCCGCGCCGCGATGCGGCCCCGGAGCGGCGGGGCCGTCCAACCTGATGCCGACGACCCGCGCGGGTCCCGCGCCCGGGCGCCGCAACGCGGGGCGCCGCACGTCCAATCGCGGCGTCGTTGCCGGCCGATCCGAAACCGCCTTCGCCGACAGCCTGCGCCGTTGGTAGTTCCCACGTTCTGATCGACGCGGCCAAGCCTCGCCGCTACCGCGCGCCGAAATTCAACGTTGCGGCGCAGCGAAGCCTCGGTAAACCGAATCCCCCGGAGCGGGCGGCCCGAGGTCATGGGGGCCGACGAAGTGCTTACGATCCCCCCAAAGTTTTTCGCTGCCGTCGTCATTGCGGGGACGGCGCGATGAACTGCCGATGGATGCATTCAGGGAGCCCACCATGAGACGAGTTACTTTTCGCGGGATCACGCGCGCGCTGATCCCGATCGTTGCGCTGACCGCGTTGGCGGTCGGATTGGCAGCGTGTTCCGGCAGCACCGGTCCCGCCGGCCCGGCAGGTACTGCGGGTGCGACCGGTGCGACCGGCCCGACGGGCGCCACCGGCGCCACCGGCGTCGGCATCGATCCTGTCCTGTCGACCAAGGCGGAGTCCTGCGACACCTGCCACCCGAACGTGGGTTCGACCGGCCACCAGGCCACCTACAACCAGTACGTCGACCCGACGCAGCTGGTCATGAAGTTCACCGGCGTGACGAGCACCCCGGTAGCCCCGGTGCCGCCAGCCACGGCCACGACCTACACGGTCGCGCTGACGTTCACGCTGACGAACGCGGGCCTGCCGTACGTCGACGCGGCCGGGCTGCCGTCGCTGCTGCAGAAGACCTTCTATGCCGTCCAATACAACAGCGCTACCCGGCAGTACCTGAACTCCGTGTCGATGGCCGCGAGCAAGGTGGTCCCGACCGCCACGCCCGGCACCTACACGCTGACGGTCACCGGCTTCGCGTATGACCCGACCAGCGCCGTCGCGCCCTTCGATGGCGCCGAGGTGTACGGCTACGTCGCCAAGGACCTGCTGAACGTCGAGAGCTACACGCC
>JBBINS010000206.1:0-4529 GCA_037443765.1 Gammaproteobacteria bacterium | reverse complement strand
GGCGTCGCGGCCCCGGACGAGCGCGTCCGGACGCTGACGCTCGCCGTGCCGTTCGAGCTCGCGATCTTCCGCGGCCACTTCCCCACCGCGCCGATCGTGCCCGGAGCGATGCTCGCCGGCTGGGCCGCGGCGCTCGCCGCCGAGCACGCCGGCTGGGCGCACGGCGCGCGCGCGTCGCGGGGGATGAAATTCCGGCGCGTCGTGCAGCCCGGCCCCGAATACCGACTCCGGCTGTCCTGGTCGGCCGACGCGCGGCAGCTCGAGTTCCGCTACGAGTCCGAGCACGGCCTGCACGCCGAGGGCGTGTTGCAGGCGCCCGCATGAACGCGGCGCGCGAGCCGATCCGGGCCTGCGCTGTGGTGCCGGTCTATAACCACGAGCGGGCGGTGGGCGGCGTCGTCGCGGCGCTCGTCGCGGCGGGCCTGCCGTGCATCCTGGTCGACGACGGGTCGTCCGCCGACTGCGGCGCCGTGCTCGCGACGCTCGCGGCGTCGCGTCCGGGCGTCACGCTGCTGCGGCGCGCCGTCAACGGCGGCAAGGGCGCGGCGGTCGCCGACGGACTGCGCGCCGCGCTCGCCGCGGGCTACACGCACGCGCTGCAGGTGGACGCGGACGGCCAGCACGTCGTCGCCGATGCGCCGCGCTTCCTCGCGGCCGCCGCGGCCGATCCGCAGGCGGTGGTCTGCGGCCAGCCGACCTTCGACGCGGCGATGCCCCGGCTGCGCTACTACGCCCGCTATCTCACGCACGTGCTCGTCTGGCTGAACACGCTGTCGTTCGACATCCGCGACTCGATGTGCGGATTTCGGGTGTACCCGCTCGCCGCGACGATCGCCATGCTGGACGCCGAGCGTCCCGGGGCGCGGATGGATTTCGACATCGAGGTGCTGGTGCGCCTGCACTGGCGCGGACTGCGCAGCGTGTGGATCCCGACGCGGGTCGCCTACCCCGCCGACGGCGTATCGCACTTTCGACTGCTGCTCGACAACGCGCTGATCACGCGCGTGCACGCGCGCCTGTTCGTCGGCATGCTGGCGCGGCTGCCGCGGCTCGTGGCGCGCCGGCTGCGCGCCGAGCGGCTGTCGCATGCGTAAGCCCGGCGTGCTCACCGTCGAGGTCGACGTGGAGGTGCCGTTCCACGACGTGGACCTGGCGCGCATCGCCTGGCACGGCCACTACGCGAAGTACCTCGAGAACGCCCGCTGGGCGCTGATGGACCGCCTCGGCTACGGCCTCGAGGCGATGCTCGCCGCGCGCGAGGGATGGCCGATCGTCGACCTGCAGATCAAGTACCTGCGCGCGAGCCGCTACCGGGACCGCCTGCGGGTGCGGGCCGGGCTCGTCGAGTGGGAGAGCCGCCTCGTCATCAACTACCTGATCACCGACACGGCCAGCGGCGAGCGCGTGGCGCGCGCCCAGACCACGCAGGTGGCGGTCGACCTGCCGGAGGGCACGCTGCGCTTCGTGCTGCCGCCGGCGTTCGTGGCGCGCGTCGCGGCCGAGATCGCCCGCACGGAGGGGTCGGTCGGTGACGGCTGAGGCGGGCCCGCGCGGCGCGGCGTCCTACGTGCCGCACGCGGCGGACGCGCTGCTGCTCGCCGACGTCTGGGCGGCCGGCGAGCACGCGACGAGGGGCCGCGCGCTCGTGCGGACGGGCACGCCCTTCGCCGACGACCCGCGCGGCTGGCCGGCGTGGCTGATCGTCGAGCTGATGGCACAGCTGGTGGCGGCGGGCGCGGGGCTGCGCGAGGTCCGGCCCGCGGTGCAGCCGCGCCTCGGCCTGCTGCTCGGCGTGCGCGCCTTCACCTGCGACCGCGACTACTTCGCGCCCGGCACGGCGCTGGAGATCGAGGCACTCGAGAGCACCCGCGACGAGTACGGCATGGGCGTGTTCGACTGCTCGGTGGCCGCGGCGGGCAGGCGCGCGGCCAGTGCTATGTTGTCGGTCTACCTGCCGGCCGATGTCGAGGCGTATCTCGGGAGTCTGGAGCCATGACGGACACGGTGCTGGTGACCGGCTCGAGCCGCGGCATCGGGCGCGCGATCGCGCTGCGCCTCGCGCGCGACGGCTACGACCTCGTGCTCCACTGCCGCTCGCGGGTCGCGGACGCCGAGGCGGTCGCCGCGGAGGTGCGTGCGCTCGGCCGCGCGGCCCGCGTGCTCTGCTTCGACGTCGCCGACCGGGCGGCCGCGAGCGCGGCGCTGCTCGCGGACGTCGACGCCGCGGGCGCCTACTACGGCGTGGTCTGCAACGCCGGCGTCACGCGCGATGCCGCCTTCCCGGCGATGGACGGCGACGGCTGGGACGCGGTGATCCGCTGCAACCTCGACGGCTTCTACAACGTGCTGCACCCGCTCGTGATGCCGATGGTGCGGCGGCGGGCGCCGGGGCGGATCGTGACGCTGGCGTCGGTGTCGGGGCTGATCGGCAACCGCGGCCAGGTCAACTACAGCGCCGCCAAGGCCGGCGTGATCGGCGCGACCAAGGCGCTCGCGGTCGAACTCGCGAGGCGCCGCATCACGGTAAACTGCGTCGCGCCGGGGTTGATCGAGACCGACATGGTCGAAGAGCACGTCGCGGTGGAGGAGATCCTCAAGATGATCCCGGCCGAGCGCATCGGGCGGCCCGACGAGGTCGCGGCCGCGGTCGCGTTCCTGATGAGCCCCGACGCCGCCTACATCACGCGCCAGGTGATCGCCGTCAACGGCGGGCTGTGCTGATGGTGCGCGTCGTCGTCACCGGCATCGGCGGCATCTCCGCGCTCGGCGACGACTGGGCGGCGATCGAGGCGGCGCTGCGCGCCGGCCGCAACGCGGTGCGCTTCATGCTGGAGTGGGAGCGTTTCGCGGAGATGGGCACGCGGCTGGCCGCGCCAGTCGCGCACTTCGCGCCGCCCGCTCACTGGACGCGCAAGCAGCTGCGCAGCATGGGCCGGGTGTCGCAGCTCGCGGTGCGCAGCGCCGAGCTCGCGCTCGCCGACGCCGGCCTCGCCGTCGACGATGCGCTCAGGGACGGCCGCATGGGCGTCGCCTGCGGCTCGTCCGTCGGCAGCACCGCCGACATCAGGGACTTCGCCGAGATGCTGACGAGCGGCCGGTCGGACGGTCTGAACGCGAATTCCTACGTCCGCATGATGCCGCACACGACCGCGGCGAACATCGGCATCTTCCTCGGGCTCACCGGCCGCATCATCCCGACCTCGAGCGCCTGTACCTCGGCGAGCCAGGCGATCGGCTATTCGTACGAGGCGATCCGCTTCGGCCGCCAGCAGATGATGCTCGCCGGCGGCGCCGAGGAGCTGTGCCCCAGCCAGGCGATGGCCTTCGACCTGCTGTACGCCACCAGCCGCCGCAACGACACGCCCGGAGGCGTGCCGCAGCCCTACGACCGCGACCGCGACGGGCTGGTCGTCGGCGAGGGCGCCTGCATGCTGGTGCTCGAGAGCCTCGAGAGCGCTGATCGCCGCGGGGCGCGCATCTACGGCGAGATCGCCGGCTACGCGACCAACTCCGACGGCAGCCACGTGACCCGGCCGCGCGAGGAGACGATGCGGCGGGTCATGGAAATGGCGCTCGCCGACGCCGGCATCGACGCCGCGCGGGTGGGCTACGTGAACGGCCACGGCACCGCGACCGAGCACGGCGACATCGCCGAGACGCAGGCGACCGCCAAGGTGTTCGGCCCGCGCATGCCGATCAGCTCGCAGAAGAGCTATCTCGGCCACACGATGGGCGCCTGCGGGGCGCTCGAGTCGTGGATCACGCTGCAGGGGCTGCGCCACGGCTGGTTCCCGCCGACGATCAACCTGTCGAACGTCGACCCGCGCTGCGGCGAGCTCGACTACATCACCGGCGGCGGTCGCGACATCCGCACCGAGTACGCGGTCAACAACAATTTCGCGTTCGGCGGCGTCAACACCTCGCTGGTACTCCGCCGCCTCGACCGCTGAGGCCCCCGACACACCGAGCCCAAGGAGCACTCGTCATGCGCAACCGCCTCGCCGTCCTCGCCGCTCTGCTGCTGTGCCTCGCGGCGCTGCCGGCCGCCGCCGGCGGCCGGCCGATCCCGCTCGTCGAGATCGTCGACGCGCCGGTGATGTGGTCGACGCCGGAGGCCGGGACGCTCACCCAGATGCAGGCGGCGGTGCTCGCCGGCTGCGCCACCAAGGGCTGGGCGGGACAGGCGGTCGAGCCCGGGCACGTGCACGCGGTTCTGACGCATCCGGACTACCGCGCCGAGATCGACATTCTCTACTCGACCAGCAAGCTGTCGATCAAGTACGCGGCGAGCGAGGGGCTCGACTACAACGCCGACAAGCGGCTGATCCACCGCAACTTCAACCGCTGGCTGACGCTGCTGCAGCAGGCGATCAACGTCGAGACGCTGCGCGCGAAAGCCTGATGCGGTCGCCGGACGCGACGCGATGAGCACGGAGCGGCCGGCGCAGGCGGTGCTCGCGGCGCGCGACCCCGCCGCGCCGCTGCTGCTGGATGGCGGCCGCGTGCGCTCGGTCGGCGAGTTGCTGGCC
>JBBINS010000205.1:0-4664 GCA_037443765.1 Gammaproteobacteria bacterium | reverse complement strand
GCGGTTCTGGTGAAGTTCTGGGCTCCCGGGCGCCGCTCCCCGCGCGCGGGACGGCAACCCTAAAGGGTCGCCCTACAGCTATACGCTGTCACGCCACGCGGCAACCCTAAAGGGTCGCCCTACAGCTGCACGCTGTCACGCCACGCGGCAACCCTAAAGGGTCGCCCTACAGCTGCACGCTGTCACGCCTTCCGCGCGCGGTCGCCCGTCGCCTTGCCGATCCCGGAAGACGCCCCGGTGACCAGGACGACGGGCGGCGCGGCGGTGGCGCTCGTCATGGCTCTCTCGCGCGTCTCAGGCAATCATCGACCGCACGGCGTCGGCGATGTGGCGCGCCGAGATCCCGAAGCGGTCGAGCAGCTCCTCGGGCTTGCCGCTGCGCGGGATGTCGCGCACGGCGAGGATGCGGACGGTCGCCACGCCGGTCGTGGCCGCGGCCACCGCGTCGCCGATCCCGCCGCCGGCGTAGTGGTCCTCGACCGTCACGATCCGCCCGCCCGTCTCGGCGGCCGCCAGCCTGAGCGTCTTCTCGTCGATCGGCTGGACCGAGTAGAGGTCGATCACGCGGACGGCGATCCCGGCCTTCTTCAGCTCCTCGTACGCCTCGAGCGCCTCGAAGAGGGTCACGCCGGCGCCGACGACGGTCGCGCGGTCGTCGTCGCTCGAGCAGAGCACCTTGCAGCCGCCGACCGGGAACCGCTCGTCGGGGCCGTAGATGACCGGCGTCTTGGGCCGCGAGGTGCGGATGTAGGCCGGCCCCTCGTGGTAGGCGGCCTCGACCACCAGCCGCTCGGTGCTCACGGCGTCGGACGGGTAGAGCACCGCGATGTTCGGCTGCGCGCGCATCATCGCGAGGTCCTCGAGCGCCATCTGCGACGGGCCGTCCTCGCCGATCGACACGCCGGCGTGCGAGCCGGCCAGCTTGATGTTGAGCCGGCTGATCGCGGCCATGCGGATGAAGTCGTAGGCGCGCGTCAGGAAGGCGGCGAACGTCGAGGGGAACGCGATGGCGCCGCGGCTCGCCATCCCCATCGCCGCGCCGACCATCGCCTGCTCGGCGATGAAGCTCTCGTAGAAGCGGCCGGGGAACACCTTGTGGAACTTGTCGCTGTAGGTCGAGTTCATCACGTCGGCGTCGAGGACGACGACGCGCGGATCGACCTCGCCGAGCTTGACGAGCGCGGTGCCGTAGGCCTCGCGCGTGGCGACGGCGTCGCCGATCTTGTAGGCGGGCGCCGAGATCTCGGCGCGCCCGGCGGGCTCGCGGGCGCTCGTGCGAGGCGGCGGCTGGATGGCCGGCGGCGCGCTGCGCTCCCCGCCGATGTCGGCGACACACTGCGCCTCGAGATCCTTGATCGCGCGCTCGGCCTCGTCTTTCTTGAGCGGCCGCCCGTGCCAGCCGTTGAGCCCCTCGGCAAACGAGATCCCCTTCCCCTTGATGGTCCGCGCCAGGATCATCGTCGGGCGGTCGGTGGTCTGCCGCGCGCGCTCGAACGCGTCGAGCAGCGCGCCGAGGTCGTGGCCGTCGACGACGATCGCGTGCCAGCCGAAGGCGGTCCAGCGGCTGGCGTAGGCGTCCATGTCGTGGCCGAACGCGGTCGGCTGGCTCTGCCCGAGCCCGTTGACGTCGGTGATGCCGCAGAGGTTCGTCAGCTCGTGGTGCGCCGCCACGCTCGCCGCCTCCCACACCGATCCCTCGGCCGACTCGCCGTCGCCCATCAGGACGTAGGTGCGGGCCGCCGAGCCGAGCCGCAGCGCGTTGAGCGCGATGCCGACGCCGGCGGCGAGCCCCTGGCCGAGCGACCCGGTGGCGACGTCCACGAACGGCAGGCGGGGCGTCGGGTGCCCCTCGAGGTCGGAGCCGATCTCGCGGAGCGTCAGGAGCGAGGCCCGGTCGATCCCCCCCGCCTCGGCCCAGGCCGCGTAGAGCAACGGCGCCGCGTGCCCCTTGGAGAGCACGAACCGGTCGTTGTCGGCGTCGTGCGGGCGCCTGGGGTCGAACCGCATCTCGGCGAAGAAGAGCGCCGCCACGATGTCGGCGGCCGAGCAGCAGGTGGTCGGATGGCCGCTGCCAGCCGCGGTCGTCATGCGGATCGACTCGATCCGCAGCCGGGTGGCGACGTTGTGCAGGGCCGAAATCAGGGCGGTATCAGCGGACACTCGTGACCTCCAGGTGACGCGACGCGCGGATGCGGTGGCCGGACCTCCTATTATAATGGAGGCGTCATGGCACACACGATCACGCTCATTCCGGGCGACGGCATCGGGCCCGAGGTCACGCGCGCCGTCCTGCGGATCATCGACGCGGCCGGCGTCCGCGTGGACTGGGACACCCAGGACGCGGGGCAGGCGGCCGTGGACCGGCACGGCGAGCCGCTGCCGGCGAGCCTCGTCGATTCGGTGCGGCGCAACAAGGTCGCGCTCAAGGGGCCGGTGACCACGCCGGTCGGCAAGGGGTTCACCAGCGTCAACGTGGGCCTGCGCAAGGCGCTCGACCTCTACGCCAACCTGCGCCCGGTCTTCAACCTGCCCGGCGCCCCCTCGCGCTACGGCAACATCGACCTCGTGCTGGTCCGCGAGAACACCGAGGACCTCTACTCGGGCCTCGAGCACGAGGTGGTGCGCGGCGTGATGGTCAGCATGAAGGTCATCACGCGCGAGGCCTCGACGCGCATCGCCCGCTTCGCCTTCGACTACGCGCGGAAGAACGGGCGGCACCGCGTCACCGGCGTGCACAAGGCGAACATCATGAAGATGGGCGACGGCCTCTTCATCGCCTGCGCGCGCGAGGTGTCGGCCGGGTATCCCGGGATCACCTACGACGAGCGGATCGTGGACGCCGCGTGCATGCACCTGGTGCTGCGCCCCGAGACGTTCGACGTGCTGGTGATGCCGAACCTCTACGGCGACATCGTCTCGGACCTGTGCGCCGGCCTGGTCGGCGGCCTCGGCGTGGTCGGCAGCGCGAACCTGGGCCACGAGATGGCGGTGTTCGAGGCGGTGCACGGGACCGCGCCCGACATCGCCGGCCAGGACATGGCCAACCCGACGGCGCTGCTGCTGTCGGCGCTGATGATGCTGCGGCACATCGGCGAGGAGGACGCGGCGGCGCGCATCCGGGCGGCGCTCACCAAGGCGATGGCGGAGCCGTCGGGCCGGACCAGGGATCTGGGCGGCACGGCGACGACCACCTCGTTCGCCGAGGCCGTCTGCCGGATGCTATAGTCTCGGGGTCATGGCCGACGACATCTCACAGGCGGTCCTCGCGCGCGACGAAGTCGTGCGGTACCTGCAGGGCACTCACGGCGAGAACGCCGGCGAGGCGCGCGAGCGGGTGTACGCCTACCTCGACGAGCTGAAGACGACGCAGCGCTACACGCTCTACCGGGCGCTCAAGCACCCGGTCTACCCGATCCTCCGCAAGATCGACCGGCACGTCGAGCACGTCGAGCGGGCGATCGCGGCGACGGCCGCGGGGCGGGTCATCTACGCCTCCGATCACAAGAGCCACACCGACTACCTGCTCGAGCCGCTGGCGCTCGACGACCACGGCCTGCGGCCGCCGATCATCGCGGCCGGGATCAACCTGTTCGGCGGGCCGCTCGGCCTGCTGCACCGGCACGTGACCGGCGCGATCCCGATCCGGCGCAACACGAAGGACCCGGCGTATCTGATCACGCTCAAGGCGTACGTCGGCGAGCTGCTGCGCTCGCACGACCTGCTCTTCTACATCGAGGGGGGCCGAAGCTACAGCGGCGAGCTGAAGGCGCCCAAGACCGGCCTGATCCACGCCGCGATGCAGGCGGGGATGGAGGAGCTGGTCCTCCTGCCGATGGCGATCTCGTACGACCTGGTGCTCGAGGACCGGATCCTCGCGCGGCAGGGGGTCAAGCGCGGGCAGCGGCCGTTCACGCGCGAGCTGGCCGAGATGATGCGCGACGCGGTCGGCTACCGGTCGCGCTCGTTCACCACCTTCGGCACGCCGATCCGCACGGCCGACTACAACCCGGCGTCGCGGCGCGACGTGCTCGACCTCGCGCACCGCACGCGCGAGGCGATCGGCCTGCTCTACAAGGTGACGCCGACCGCGCTGGTCGCCTCGGCGATGCGGCCGTCGATCGAGCGCCGCGAGCTCGAGTCGCGGATCGACGCGCTGCTCGATCGGCTGCGCGAGCGCGGCGCGAACCTCTCGGTCGAGAGCGGGCGCGAGGCGGTGGCGGGGGCGATCCGGCCGTTCGAGCGGCGCGGGGTCATCAAGGCCGAGGGGGGGCGTCTCAGGGTCCGCAGCCGGCTGCTGCTCCGCTATTACGCGAGGACGATCGAGCATCTGCTCACGCCGCCGAAGGCCGGGACGGTCGCGGAGTAGGCGGGCGCAGACGGCTCGCGGCCCGCGACTCGCGACTTGCGACTTGCGGCCAGGTTACGCAGCCGAACAGGGCTTGAAGCCCTGTTCCTTCCGTTGAACCAGGGCAGCGGCGCCAGTGCCCGGAGGGGTCCCCTCCGGGCCTTCAGCCTTGCCGGGACGCAGTGCTACCATCCCCCCGATGTCCACCCCTGACCCCGACATCTCCCGCGCCCGCGAGATCGCCGCGGCCGTCCGCGACGCGGCGGGCCGCGCGCTCGTCGTCGGCGGCTGGGTGCGCGACCGGCTGCTCGGCCTCGAC
>JBBINS010000204.1:0-4693 GCA_037443765.1 Gammaproteobacteria bacterium | reverse complement strand
CCGCGCTCGCGCTGGGGGGCTGCGGTGGCGCGGCGCCTGCGCCGACGGTTGGTGCGCAGGACCTGCCCGGCTACTACCCGCCGCTCAGGACCGGCCTGCGCGGCTCGCACCCCGGCTCCTTCGAGGTCGCCCACGCGCTGCGCGACGGCGGGCCGGCGCCGCCCGCGGCGAGCACCGGCGAAGTGTTCGATCTCGTCGTCGTCGGCGGCGGCATCAGCGGCCTCGCTGCCGCGTTCCTCTATCGCGAACGCCACCCCGAAGCGCGCGTGCTGGTGCTCGACAACCACGATGACTTCGGCGGGCACGCCAAGCGCAACGAATTCCGGCTCGACGGCGAGCTGCAACTGATGAACGGCGGCACCTACAGCATCGAGAGCCCGCGTCCCTACAGCGCAATCGCCGACGGGCTCCTGCGCCGGCTCGGCATCGACGCCGGGGACCTGGCCCGGCGCGCCCAGGACACGGGCTTCTACGCCTCGCAGGGCCTCGTGGACGGCGTGTTCCTCGACCGCGTGACCTTCGGCGCCGACCACCTCGTGCGCCACGACCCGAAGGACTCCTGGTCGCACGCGCTCGCGTCCGCGCCGCTGCCGGCGCGCGCCAAGGCCGACATCGCCCGGCTCGAGGAGGCGCCGCCCGACTACCTCAGGGGCCTGCCGCCGGAGGGCAAGCTCGCGAAGCTCGCCTCGATCAGCTACCGCGACTTCCTCACCGACGTCGCCAGGATCGATCGCGCCGCGGCCGCGTTCTACCAGCAGCGCACGCACGGCCTGTGGGGCATCGGCATCGAGGCGGTGCCGGCGATCGAATGCTGGCCGACGGGGCTGCCCGGCTTCGCCGGGCTCGGCCTGCCGAAGGGCGCCGCGCCCGGCATGGGGCCGACCGCCGCGGGCTTCGCCGACACGGGCGGCTCGGTCGACGTGCACCTGCCCGATGGCGGCGCAACCGTCGCGCGCGCGCTCGTGCGCGCACTCGTGCCCGAGGCGCTGCGCGCCGCGACGGTGGACGAGCTCGTCACGGCGCGCGCCGATTACGCGGCGCTCGACCGGCCGGGCGCGCCAGCACGGATCCGCCTCAACGCGACGGTCGTCCAGGTGGCCAACCTCGGTGCCGGCAGCGAGGGCGTGCGCGTCGAGTACGTGCGCGGCGGCCTGTGCCACCGCGTGCTGGGCCGTCACTGCGTGCTCGCCTGCTGGAACGCGATGATCCCGCACCTCTGCCCGGAGCTGCCCGCCGAGCAGAAGGCGGCGCTGCACGAACTCGTCAAGACGCCGCTGATCGAGGTCAGCGTCGCGATCCGCAACTGGCAGGCGCTGGCGCGGCTCGGCGTCGCGCAGATCCACGCCCCGGGCGCCTACTTTAGCGACACCGCGCTCAACGAGTGCGTGGCGATCGGTCGCTACGCGACGCCGCGCGCGCCCGATCGCCCGACACTACTTCGGCTCGAGCGAACGCCGTGCTCCCCGGGGCTGCCGGAGCACGACCAGAACCGCGCCGGGAGGGCCGAGATCCTCGCGACCACGCTCGAGCGCTACGAGCACGAGGCGCGCTCGCAGCTCGACCGCATGCTCGGCGCCGGCGGTTTCGATTCCGGGCGCGACATTCTGGCGATCACCGTCAACCGCTGGCCGCACGGCTACGCACCGGAGTTCAATACACTGTGGGAGCGCGCCGTGCCGGAGGCGGAACGCGCGAACGTGCGCGGCCGCGCGCGCCGCGGCGCCATCGCGATCGCGAATTCCGACGCCGCCGCGTTCGCGTACATGGACGCGGCGATCGAGCAGGCGCACCGCGCCGTCGGCGAGCTGCTCGGCGGGTGAGCGGCCGATGATCCGAAATCTTCACACCTGGCGTTCTTCATGCCGCGACCGGTGACCTGCGCCCGCTTCCTCGCCACCGCCCTCGCCACCGCCTGCGCGACACCCTCCGGCGCCGCGCCCGCGGGCGCCGACCTCGTGCTGGTCCACGGCCACATCCTGACCGTCGACGCCCGGGACTCGGTCGCCGAGGCGCTGGCCGTCAAGGACGGCCGCATCGTCAGGATCGGGACCGACCGCGAGGTGCGCTCGCTGGCGGGGCCGGCGACGACCGTGATCGACCTCCAGGGGCGCACGGCGACACCCGGCCTCATCGACACGCACGCGCACATCTCGGACGGCGGGCTCAGCGCCGTCTACGCGCTCGAGCTCGGCGAGGCGCGAAGCGTCGCGCAGATCGTGAGGCTGGTCGCCGAGCGCGTTCGCAGCCTCAAGCCGGGCGAGTGGCTGCGCGGCGACGGCTGGGACGAGGGCAAGCTCGCGGAAGGCCGATACGTGCTCGCGCGCGATCTCGATGCGGTGGCGCCGGCGAACCCGGTGTGGCTCGTGCACACGAGCGGGCACTACGGCGTCGCGAACAGCGCCGCGCTCCGGCTTGCCGGCATCGACGCGGCGACGGCGGATCCCCCCGCGGGCACCATCGACCGCGACGCGGCGGGCCAGCCGACGGGCGTTCTCAAGGAAGCCGCGCAGCGCTCCGTGACCGGACTCATTCCGCCGTGGACGCTCGAGCAGCGGCGCGCCGGCATCCTCGCGAGCCTCGATCTCATGCACCGCGAGGGCATGACCGCGGTCAAGGATCCGGCCATCGAGCCCGAAGACTGGGAGGCCTACGCGAGCCTGGGCCGCGACGGTCGCCTGAGCGCCCACGTCTGCGTGCTCTGGTACACCGCGCCGACCCTCGCCGCCGCCGAGGCCAACGTGACGCGGCTCGCGGCGCTGCCGCGGCCGCCGGCGACGGCCGCGGGCGGCAACCTCGTCTCCTGCGGCGTCAAGATCTTCATGGACGGCAGCGGCGGCGCACCGACCGCCTGGGTCTACGACGAGTGGCACCGCAGGAGCGTCGAGATCGCCGCCGGCAACCGCGGCTACCCGGCGCTCGATCCGGATCTCTACCGGCAGCAGGTCCGCCTGTTCCACGCGGCCGGCATCCACGTCGGCACGCACGCGATCGGCGACCGCGCGATCGACTGGGTCGTCGACACCTATGCCGAGGTGCTGGCGGCGCAGCCGACGAAGGGACTGCGGCACAGCATCATCCACGCCAACATCCCGACCGACCATGGGATCGAGACGATGGCGCGGCTGCAGCGCGACTACGATGCCGGCTACCCCGAATCGCAGGCGCCGTTCACCTGGTGGATCGGCGACCTGTACGCGGGCACCTTCGGCCCGGAGCGTGCGGTGCGGCTCAACCCGTTCCACACCTACCTCGAGCACGGCATCCGGTGGGGCGGGGGCTCCGACTACCAGGTGACGCCGTTGCCGGCGCGCTACGGGCTGTGGGCGTCGGTGGCGCGCGAGACGTTGCTCGGCACCTACGGGCGCCAGCCGTTCGGCACTCGCGAGTCGGTCGACGTCCGCACCGCGCTGCGCTCGTACACGGCGTGGGCGGCGCGGCAGCTGTTCATCGACGGCGAGGCCGGCACGCTCGAGGTCGGCAAGAGCGCCGACGTCGCGGTCTGGGATCGCGACCCGTACTCGGTGCCGACCGCTGAGCTCAAGGACATGCGCTGCGAACTGACGCTGTTCCGCGGTGCGCTCGTCTACCGCGCCGCGGGCTCGCCGGTCGTCGTCCGCGCCGGTCGCGGCCCCGGTGGCTAGCGGGCGAGGGGCTTTCTGAACTTCAGCGTGAAGCGGTCGCTCTCGCCGATGGCCGCGTAGCGGTCGCGGTCCTTGTCGCCGAGGCGCCAGGTCGGCGGCAACGTCCACACGCCCTGCTCGTAGTCGCGCGTGTCCTTCGGGTTGGCGTTGATCTCGGCGGCGCCGACGAGCTCGAATCCGGCCGACTTGACGAGGTCGATCGCGTACTGCTCGTTGACGTAGCCGAGCTTGGCGCGCGGATCGACGGGGGCGCCCGGATCGGCGCGATGGTCCACGAGGCCGAGCACGCCGCCGGGCTTGAGCGCGGTGAACATCGCCTTCAGCATCGCCGGGGCGGCATCGTCGCGCGCCATCCAATTGTGCAGGTTGCGGAACGTGACGATCAGGTCGACCGAGTTCGGCGCCACCGGCGCGAGGGCTCCGGGGTACTGCAGCGCCGTCACCTCGACCTTGCCGTACAGGTCCGGTTGGCCGTCGAGCATCGCCTGGAAGGAACGGATCCCGTCCTGCACGAACTTGTTGTCGAACCGCGGATCCCAGCCCGCCGCGATGTAACGACCGTGGTCGCGCAGCAGCGGCGCGAGCACCTCGGTGTACCAGCCGCCGGCGCCGGGCCAGATCTCCATGACGGTCATGTCCTGCCGCAGGCCGAAGAACTCGAGCGTCTCGCGCGGGTGTCGATAGACGTCGCGGGCGCGCTCGGCGTCGGAGCGGTGACTGCCGGCGAGCACGCGCTCGAGCGCGGGGAGCGTCGCCGCGTCGCTGCGTGGCAAGGCCGCCGCGACCGGCGTGGACGTCGCCGCCGCGGGCTTCGCGCCCGGCTTCGGTGCTGAGGCACAGCCGGCCGTAAGGGCCGCGAGGAAGAGCAGCGCGAGCGTTCGAGACGCCGCTGGAATCGTCCGGCTCATTCAGGTGCCCCTTGTAACAAAAACCCCGCCGGTCAGGCGGGGTCAGTTTGTCATTGTGTCTGCGCGGGCGGAGCTTTAGTAGCTCCGGCCCCCGTAGCCGCCGCCACCGCCGCCGTAGCCACCACCACCGCCGCCACCGCCGCC
>JBBINS010000203.1:0-4703 GCA_037443765.1 Gammaproteobacteria bacterium | reverse complement strand
CGGTGCCGACGCGCTGCTGGTCGGCAGCGTCACCGCCGCCGGCACCACGTGGGCCTGGGCGGGGCCCGCGGGCGAGGGCGCCGCGGCGGGGCCCGGCGACGCGGGCGTCCAGGCGCTCGCCGATCGCTTCGGCGCCCAGTTCGCGACCGCCGGCGTCCGCGCCGGGCAGATCGACGCGGTCGTGCGCGGCGTGCGCGACCTGGCCGGCTACGCGCTCGCGAGCAACGCGCTTGCCGGGCTCGCCAACGTCCGTGGCGTGGCGCTCGAGGAAGTGAGCGGCGACGCGCTGCATTTCCGCGTCACCTTCGACGGCGACGCCGACGCGCTGCGGCGCGCGGCGCGCGAATCCGGCCGCTTCACGCCCGACGACGCCGCTCCGCCGGGGGGCGCACTGCAACTCGTGCTGCGGCCGTGAGCCTGGCCTGGATCCCGAACGCGATCTGCGTGCTGCGCATCCTGCTGGTCGCACCGAGCGCGCTCGCGCTCCTGGCGGGGCGCTACGAGATGACGCTGATGCTGTTCGGCGTCGCGGCGGTCTCGGACGGACTCGATGGCTGGCTGGCCAAGCACTTCGGCTGGACCTCGCGTCTCGGCAAGATCCTGGACCCGATCGCGGACAAGTTGCTGCTCGCGACGGTCTTCCTCACGCTCGTCTGGATCGGGCTCGTGCCGCTGTGGCTCGGCATCACGGTGGTCGTGAGAGACGTCCTGATCGTCGGCGGCGCGATCGCCTACCGGCTCCTGATCGGCTACGTCGAGGGGCGCCCGACGCCGATCAGCAAGCTCAACACGCTGCTGCAGCTGTCGTTCGTGCTCGCGGTGATCGCGGCCGCGGCGTGGCAGAACGTGCCGCGGCCCCTCGTCGTTGCGGTCGGCGCCGCGGCGTTCGTGACGACGGTCGTCAGCGGCATCGACTACGTGCGGACCTACGTGCGCGAGGCGGTCCGGGCGACCCGCATCCCGTCGCGCGCCGTGCGGTGATGGAGCAGCTGCCGCTCGGCGTGCGGTTGCGCGCTGCGTCGACGTTCGCGAGCTTCCAGCCGGGACCGAACGCGCCGCTCCTCGCCGCGCTCGAGGCGCGCGCCCTGACGGCGGCGCTGCCGCCGCTGTGGCTGTACGGCGCGCCGGGCGCCGGCCGGACGCACCTGCTGCAGGCGACCTGCGCGCTCGCCGGCTCGCGCGGGCGGCGCGCCGGCTACCTGCCGCTCCGCGAGCCGTGGCCGTCGGCCGAGATCACCGCCGGACTCGAGCAGCTCGACCTCGTCTGCCTCGACGACCTCGAGCGGGTCGCCGGCGACGCGGCCTGGGAGCGCGCGCTGTTCGCGCTCTACAACGATCTCGCCGAGCGCGGCGGCAACCTGGTGATCAGCGCGAACGGCGCCCCGGCGGCGCTGCCAGTTGCGCTGCCCGATCTCGCCTCGCGGCTCGCGGCGTGCGTCGTCTGGCACCTGCGCCCGCTCGACGACGCGGAGCAGGGGCATGCGCTGCTGGTCCGTGCGCGCGCACTCGGGATCGAGCTGCCCGAGGAGACGCTGCTCTACCTGCAGCGCCGCCTGCCGCGCGACCTCGGCGCGCTGTGCGAAGCGCTCGACCGCCTCGACGCGGCCGCGCTTTCGCAGCAGCGCCGCCTCACGGTGCCGTTCGTGCGCTCGGTGCTGCAGCTGACGGGCGACTGAGCCGCAGGCACGCGAGCAGCGCGACGAACAACGCAAACGCGAGCAGCACCAGCGCGCCGGCGTAACGGCGCGCGCCCGGGTTGGCGAGCACCTCCATCAGGCCGTAGCCGAGGTAGGGGACGGTCAGCAGCGTCGCGGCGACCTGACGCTGTCGCTCGCCACGCCAGAGTCCTGGACCGATCGCGAGCCAGGGGGTGACGCCGAGTGCCGCTGCCAGCACGGCGGTGTGCGCGCTGTAGCGCGCCGCGTGCCAGCACACGAACAGCGCGCAGAGCCCGACGACCAGGGCGCCGGCGGCGCTGCGCGCGGCGCGCAGCGCCGTCGACCGGGCGATCACGTCGCGCTGCGCGGCGCGAGCCGGGCGGCGAGGTCGGCGACCCGCGCACCGAGGCGCTGCGCCAGCAGCCGCTCGTCGTCCGTCGGACCCGCGCTGTCGGCTCGGCCGATCGCTCCGGCGCCGTACGGCCCGCCGCCGCGCTCGGTGCGGGCGACCGCGGGTTCCGTGAACGGCAGCCCGCAGATCAGCATGCCGTGGTGCAGGAGCGGCAGCATCATCGACAGGAGCGTCGATTCGTGGCCGCCGTGCAGCGTGCTGGTCGAGGTGAATACGCCCGCGGGCTTGCCGACCAGCGCGCCGCTCGCCCAGGCCGCGCTCGTGCCGTCGAGGAAGTACTTGAGTGGCGCCGCCATGTTGCCAAAACGCGTCGGACTGCCGAGCACGAGCCCGTCGCAGCGGGCGAGGTCGTCGTGGCTCGCGTACGGTGGCCCGTCCGGCGGCACCGGCGCCGCCGGAGCTTCTATTACCGTGGTTACGGGCGGTACCGTGCGCAGCATCGCGCTCGCGCCGGCGACGCTCTCGACGCCGCGACAGACGTGGCGCGCGAGCGCGGCGGTGCTGCCGTTGCGCGAGTAATACAAGACCAGAACTGTCGGCATCGTGATTTGGCCGTGGCGCGGCGGAACTGCTTGCTTGACGCAGGAATCGGGCGCTTGCTAGCGTCTTCGGCAATGTCTCGGGGACGATGATCGCATGTTTTTCCGTTCACGACTCTGCGGGCTCGTCGCGACGGCGCTGTTGATCGGCGGCTGCGCGGCTGCGCCGGTGCAGACGATGAGCGACACTCGGCAGACGATCCAGGCGGCCGAGGCCGCGGGCGCCGCCGAGGTCGCGCCGCAGTCGCTCGCCGCGGCGCGCGATGGCCTCAAGCGTGCCGAAGACAAGATCCGCGTCGGTGACTACCGCAGCGCGCGTCGCGAGGCGGCCGCGGCGCGCCAGAGCGCCGCCGACGCGCTGGCCGCGACCCAGCGCCGCGGCACGACGCCCGCGAACTGACCCCGGCTAGCCGCGCCAGCGGCTCGACAGCCGCGTCAGCACCAGATCCGGATACTCGCGTCGGCCGACGCTGCCGTTGTAGCGGGCGAGGGCCCGGCGGTAATCGTTGCGCTCGAGGCGCATGTAGTAGGCCAGGATCTCGCAGCCGAGGCGGACGTTGAAATCGACGTTGCCGAACAGCCGGTTGTCGACGCCGAGCCGCCGCGGCCAGAACGGCATCACCTGCATGAGGCCGACGGCGCCGGCGTGCGAGACCGCATAGCGGTCGAAGTGGCTCTCGACGTCGATGATCGCGAGCACGAGCTCCGGCGTCAGCAGCAGGTCGAAGCGGTGCTGGTCCTTGTAGCGGGCGACGACCGCGTGCGACTCGCAGTAGACGTGGCGCAGGATCTCGACGCGCAGCGCCGGATCCGCGACGACCTTGCGCAGCCGCGGCTCCTGCAGCTTGAAGAACACCTCCTCGCCGAAGTGGTCCTGCTGGCCGCTGCAATCCGTCGTCGCGATCGCCTGCTCGACGACGGCGCGCAGCTCCGGGTCCTCCTGCCGGTCGGCGTGCGCCGGCGAGGCGAGCGCGGCGCCGAGCGCCAGCGCCGCGAGCAGGCGGCGCGTGCGTCGCGCGCCGGCGTCAGCCGGCCTGTCGCGACCTGAGGAAGACTGCGGCATCGGCGAGCGGGAACTCCTCGCTGTCGGCGGCGCGGCGGTGGCGGTACTCGAGCTTCCCGGCGTCGAGGCCGCGCTCGCCGACGACGATACGGTGCGGAATCCCATAGAGCTCGGCGTCCGCGAACTTGACGCCGGGGCGTGCGTCGCGATCGTCGAGCAGCACCTCGAAGCCGGCGGCGCCGAGCTCCGAGTAGAGCCGCTCGCTCGCCTCGCGGACGCGCGCCGACTTCTGGAAGTTGATGGGCACAAGTACGACATCGAAGGGGGCGAGGGGCTCCGGCCAGATGATGCCCCGTTCATCGTGATTCTGTTCGATGGCCGCCGCCACGACGCGCGTCACACCGATGCCGTAGCAGCCCATCAGCATGGTCACGGCCTTGCCCTGTTCGTCGAGCACGGTCGCACCCATCGCCTCGCTGTACTTGCGGCCGAGCTTGAAGACGTGGCCGACCTCGATGCCGCGGGCGATCGACAGGCGGCCCTTGCCGGTCGGGCTCGGGTCGCCCTCGACGACGTTGCGCAGGTCCGCGGTGACGGGCTCCGGCAGGTCACGGCCCCAGTTCACGCCGGTCAGGTGCGCATCGGCCTGGTTTGCGCCGCAGACGAAGTCGGCGAGCGCGCGCGCCGAGTGGTCGGCGATGATCGGGCACGAGAGTCCCACCGGGCCGAGGAAGCCGATCTCGGTGCCGAGCTCGCGCGCGATGCGCTCGGGCGCCGCCATCTTGAGCGGGTTCGCGACGAGCGGCAGCTGCTGCGCCTTGATGGCGTTGAGCTCGTGATCGCCGCGTATCGCCAGCGCGACCAGCCCGCCGTCGCGGCCCTCGACGACCAGCGTCTTCAGGCAGCGCTCCGCGGGCACCTTGAGCATCGCCGCGAGCTCGGCGATCGTGCGCACGTGCGGCGTCGGCACGGTCGCGAGCGCGGCCGCGGGCGCCGCGCGCGGGCCGGCGGGCGCGATGGCCTCGGCCTTCTCGACGTTGGCGGCGTAGTCGTCGCCGTCGGAGAACGCGATCGCGTCCTCGCCGGAGGCG
>JBBINS010000202.1:0-4737 GCA_037443765.1 Gammaproteobacteria bacterium | reverse complement strand
GGGTAGGCGTGCACGAACGTCAGCCGGTCGCGGCCGAGCGTCGGGCCGACAATCGCCCCCATCAGCAGGTCGAGCACGGCGTCGCGGTCGTCGCCGAGGCCGCTCGCGCCGGCTCGCGCCGCGGCGATCGAGGCGAGCTCGGCGACGGGCGCCTCGAGCGGGTCGACGCCGAGCGCGCGGCCGAACGCCGCGCGATAGGTGAGCCGTTCGGCCGGCAGCCCGAGGCGGCCGGCGAGCAGCTCCGTGAGCAGCGCCTCGACCTCGTCCATGAGCGCCAGGTGGTCGAAGCCACGCCGGTACCACTCGAGCATCGTGAACTCGGGGTTGTGCAGCCGGCCGCTCTCCTCGTCGCGGAACACCTTGCAGATCTGGTAGAGGTCGGGACTGCCGGCGGCGAGCAGGCGCTTCATCGCGTACTCGGGCGAGGTCTGCAGGTAGTAGGGCCGCGGCCGGCCGGCGAGGCGCGTCTCGAGCGAGGCGAGGTGCACGTCGGTGACGGTCGCCTGGGCGAGGATCGGCGTCTCGACCTCGAGCACGCCGCGCGCCGCGAAGAACGCGCGGCACCGCGCCAGCAGCGCCGCGCCGGCGCCGAGCACCGCGAGGCGCGCGCGCGGCCCGAAGCCCCCGCCCGCGGAGCTCATCGGCTGCGGCACTCGCCGATCGCCTCGCCCATGCGCACCGGCGCGCCGGGGGCGAAGCGCGACATCCAGGCCACCGCCCCGGCGGGCAACAGCAGGATGATCGTCGAGCCCATGTTGAAGCGGCCGAGCTCGGCGCCCTTCAGGAAGTGCGGCGCCGGGGCCGACGGCGGCAGGCTCGCGGCCTCGCGCGGGCGCCGCGGCGTCAGGTCGCCGTAGCCGACGAGGCCGATGCTGCCGACGTTGAGCGCGCCGACGAACACGACGGCGAGCGGGCCGACCCCGGTGTCGAAGGTGCAGACGACGCGCTCGTTGCGCGCAAAGAGCCGCGGCACGGTCGCCGCGGTCGCGCCGTTGACGCTGAACAGCGCGCCCGGCACGTAGTGCACGGCCGTCAGCGTGCCGGCGAGCGGCATGTGGACGCGGTGGTAGTTGTGGGGCGCGAGGTAGATCGTCGCGAACTCGCCGCCGACGAAGGGCAGCGCGCGCTCGCGCGCGCCGAGCAGCTCCTCGAGCGTGTACCAGCGGCTCTTGGCGGCGAGCCGCGCCTGCAGCAGCCGCTCGCCGTCGATCTTGCCGCGCTCGCTGACGGTGCCGTCGCAGGGACTCGCGAGCGTCAGCGCGCCGGCGGCGAGCGGGCGCGCCCCGGGCCGCAGGGCGCGCGTGAAGAAGTCGTTGAAGCTCCGGTAGCGACCGGCGTCTCGCTCGGCGGCCTCCTCGAGGTCGACGTCGTACAGCCGCCGGAAGCCCGCGATCAGCGCGCCGCGCACGCCCGGCCGCTCGATGTGCGCGAGCCAGTGGACGACCGCGGTCACGAGGTGCTGCGGCAGCAGGTACTGGCAGAGGACGAAGAGGCGCCGGCCGAGCCCCATCAGCCGCTGCCGCGGGCCGCGAGGATGCGGCGGTAGTCGGCGGCGATCGTCGCCGCGACGTGCGGCGTCGGGAACACCGCCGCGAGGCGCGCCCTGCGGTCGATCAGGAACAGCGCGGCCGTGTGGTCGACCGCGTAGCTGCCGTCGACCTCGGCGCCCTTCTGGTAGGCGGCCCCGAGCGCCTGGGCGAGGGTCGCGATCGCGGCGTCGTCACCGGTGACGCCGACGAACGTGGGATCGAAGTGCGGCACGTAGCGGCCGAGCACCTCGGGCGTGTCGCGCTGCGGGTCGACGCTCACCATCACGACCGCCGGGCGCTCGGCGGGCGGCAGGTCGGCGAGCCGCCGCTCGACGTCGGCGAGCGTCAGCAGCGTCGTCGGGCAGAGGTCGGGGCAGTTCGTGAAGCCGAACAGCACCAGCGTGTAGCGGCCGAGGAAGCGCGCCCGGTCGAAGCGCGAGCCGTCTTGCGCGACCAGCACCACGGCGGGCAGCGGGCGGGGCTCGGCGTAGACGGCGGCGGCCTCGGTCGCCGGCGGCGCGCCCCGGGCCGCGAGCCAGTGGCGGGCGATGAGCGCACCCGCGACGGCCGCGACCAAGCACGTCGCGAGCACGGCGAGCGTGCGGAGCGGGGCGGGCGCGCGCGGGGAATCGGTCATGGCGGCATTATCCCATGAGTCGGCCGGCGCCCCGCTGCTTTAGACTGGCCCGGATGAGCGCCGCGAACCTGCCTCCCGTCTACGCCGGCGACGCGATCCGGTGGACCGCGAGGCGGCTCGCGCGCGCGAAGCTGAGCTACGGCCACGGCACCGACAACGAGGTCGACGAGGCGGCCGCGCTCGTGTTCCACGCGGCGGGGTGGGCGCACGACACGGCGCCCGCCGCCTACCGCTGGGCGCTGCCGCGCGCGGCGCGCTGCGAGCTCGGGCGGCTCGTCGGGCGACGCATCCGCGAGCGCATTCCCGCGGCCTACCTCACGGGCGTCACCTGGTTCGCGGGACACGAGATCCGGGTCGACGAGCGCGTGCTCGTGCCGCGCTCGCCGATCGCCGAGCTCATCGAGACCGAGTTCCGGCCGTTCATCGACCCGAGGCGCGTGCGGCGCATCGTCGACATCGGCACCGGCTCCGGCTGCATCGCGATCGCCTGCGCGCACGCGTTCCCGCGCGCCGAGGTCGACGCCGCCGACCTCTCGCCGGGGGCGCTCGAGGTCGCCGCCGACAACGTCCGCTGCCACCGCCTCGAGGGCCGGGTGCACCCGCGGCTGTCGAACATCTACGCGGGGCTCGGCAGCCGTCGCTACGATATCATCGTGAGCAACCCGCCCTACGTGCCGGACGCGGAGGTCCGCGCGCTGCCGGCCGAGTACCACCACGAGCCGGCGCTCGGGCTCGCCTCCGGCGGCGACGGGCTCGACGCGGTGCGGCGGATCCTCGCCGGCGCGCGGCGCCACCTCGCGCCGGGCGGCATCCTGGTCGTCGAGGTCGGCGACAGCCAGCCGGCGGTCGAGCGCGCCTGGCCGCGGCTGCCGTTCGTCTGGCTCGACTTCGAGCGCGGCGGGGGCGGGGTCTTCCTTCTGGCGATGGGGTAGCGATGTCGGGCAACACCTTCGGCAGGCTGTTCGCGGTGACGACCTTCGGCGAGAGCCACGGGCCGGCGCTCGGCGCGATCGTCGACGGCTGCCCGCCGGGGCTCGCGCTCGCCGAGGCGGACCTGATGCGGGACGTCGAGCGCCGCCGCTCCGGCACCTCGCACCACACGAGCCAGCGCCAGGAGCCCGACCAGGTGCGGATCCTGTCGGGCGTGTTCGAGGGCCGCACGACCGGCGCGCCGATCGGCCTCGTGGTCGAGAACACCGACCAGCGTTCGCGCGACTACGAGCGCATCAAGGACCGCTTCCGTCCCGGCCACGCCGACTACACCTACCAGCAGAAGTACGGCCTGCGGGACTACCGCGGCGGCGGCCGCTCGTCGGCGCGCGAGACCGTCATGCGCGTCGCCGCCGGCGCGATCGCGCGCAAGTATCTCGCCGAGCGCCTCGGCATCCGCATCTACGGCTACCTCGCGCAGATCGGGACGCTGACGCTCGATCCGGTAGACCCGCCGAGCGCCTACCAGAACCCGTTCTTCTGCCCGGACCCGGGCCGCATCGGCGAGATCGAGGCGCTGATGTGGCAGGTGCGGGCAGCCGGCGACTCGGTCGGCGCGCGCGTCACCGTCGTCGCGACCGGCGTCCCGCCGGGGCTCGGCGAGCCGGTGTTCGACCGGCTCGATGCCGATCTCGCGCACGCGATGATGGGCATCAACGCGGTCAAGGGCGTCGAGGTCGGCGCGGGCTTCGGCGTCGTCGCCCAGCGCGGCAGCGAGGCGCGCGACGAGCTGACGCCGACCGGCTTCACGGCGAACCACGCCGGCGGCGTGCTCGGCGGCATCTCGACCGGCCAGGACGTCGTCGTGTCGATGGCGCTGAAGCCGACCTCGAGCATCCAGGTGCCGGGGCGCACGATCGACGTCGACGGCCGGCCGGTCGAGGTCGTCACGACCGGCCGCCACGATCCCTGCGTCGGCCTCAGGGCGACGCCGATCGCCGAGGCGATGCTCGCGCTCGTGCTGATGGACCACTGGCTCCGGCACCGCGCGCAGAATGCCGACGTCGTCTCGCCGACGCCCGTGATCACCCGCCGCCCGCCGACGTGAGGCCGGGCGAGGCCGCGCTCGCCGCCGGCTACTTCGCCTACTTCGCCGCGGTCGGCGTCTTCCAGCCGTACTGGCCGGTACGGCTCGCCGCGCTCGGACTCCCGGCGGCCGAGATCGGCCTGCTGCTCGCGCTCGTCAACGCCGTGCGGGTGGTCGGCCCGCTCGGCGCCGCCTGGCTCGCGGATCAGCGCGCCGACCGGCGCGGGTTGATTCGGGCGCTCGCGCTCGGCTCGGCCGCGGCGGGCCTCGCGCTGTGGGCGGCCGGTTCGCCGCTGCCGATGTCGCTCGCGCTCGCCGCCTTCAGCCTCGCCTTCAACGGCCTGATGCCGGTCTACGACGCCCACGCGCTCGAGCGCCTCGGCCGCGACGCGCAGCGCTACGGCCTGATGCGGCTGTGGGGCTCGCTCGGCTACGTGATTGCGGCGGCGGCGACGGGCGCCGCGCTCGCGCGCGCGGGGCAGAAGGTGATCGCGGTCGCGCTCGCGCTCGCGCTCGGCGCGAACGCGCTCGCCGCGCTCGGGCTGCCACCGGTG
>JBBINS010000201.1:0-4800 GCA_037443765.1 Gammaproteobacteria bacterium | reverse complement strand
CGGCGGGCCGGCGCCGCCGGCGGCGCTCGCCCCGGGCGTGGCGCCGGTGCCGGCGGCAGCGGCCGGCGCGGGCCCCGCGGCGGGGGGCGCGCCGTCGACCGGGCCCATCTCCTCGATGACCCGCGCGAGCTCGGTGCGGCCGACCACGGTCTTGTGGGGATTGAGGTAGCGGTCGCACTTGTCCGCGATCGCCTGCTCGAGGTCGGCGACGATCTCGTCCTTGTCGGGGTTCCCGGCGAGCGCGACCGCCGCCTCCGCGAGATACGCGCTCAGGGCGGCGTACGCATCGTCCTCCAGCTGATAGGCGCGGCCGTTGAGGCTCACGGTGATGACCTGTCGCATGGTTCAGTTCCCCAACTCGGAGATGGTGTTGTTGATGCGCGCCCAGTAGTCGTCGAGCTCGGCGAGCTGGGCCTTGCCCGCCGGCGTCAGCCGGTAGTATTTCCGGGGCGGGCCGGCCTCGGATTCCTGCCATTCGTAGTCGACGAGGCCCTCGCGCCGGAGCTTGCTGAGGAGGGGATAGAGGGTCCCTTCCTGGGTGGCGAACTCGGTGCCGGCGAGGCGCTTCAGAATGTCGGCGACGTACACGGTCGTGCCGCTGATGATCTTGAGCACGACGAACTCGAGCAGGCCTTTGCGCAGCGGACTCAGTTTTTGGTCGATAGTCATGTTTTCGAAGCTACCTTGTTGGTAAAAGGTACCATGACACATACGACCGGTCAACGCTCGAATGGGCCGGCGGGCGAGGGTGGCGAATCCCGCCCGGCGGCCCGGGCCGGCCGGGAGCGGGCGCCGGAAGTGGCGGGTCTATACTCGCGGCACCGACGGCGCGCCCGCGCCTCGACATCCCGGAGACGCACGTGACCTGGTGGGGTTGGATCATCGCCGGCGCGATCCTGCTCGGCGCCGAGCTCGCGGTCGTCGACGCGCAGTTCTACCTCGTGCTGGTCGGCACGGCGTCGATCGTCGTGGGGCTCCTCGCACTCGGCATTCCGGCGCTCGACCCGGCGATGCAGTGGGCGGCGTTCGGCGTGCTCAGCATCGCGCTGATGGTGGGCTTTCGCGCGCGCGTCTACCGCTACCTGCGCGGCCACACGCCCGAGGTGCCGACCGGGCCCGGCGGCGGCACGCTGACGCTGCCGACCGCGCTCGCGCCGGGCGACAGCTGCCAGGTGGAGTATCGCGGCTCGTTCTGGACCGCGCGCAACGACGGCGACGCGCCGATCCCCGCCGGCGGCCACGTGCGCGTGACGCGCGTGCACGGCCTCACCCTCTCGGTCCGGCCCGACGGCTGAGCCGACGCAAGGAGCACTCGATGTACGGTTCGCTGGTCTTCATCGCCTTCGCCTTCGTCGTGGTCATCGTGCTCGCGCGCACCGCGATCGTCGTGCCGCAGCAGAGCGCGTTCGTCATCGAGAACCTCGGCAAGTACAGCCGCACGCTGCAGGCGGGCTTCCACATCCTGATCCCGTTCGTCGAGCGCGTCGCGTACCGCCACAGCCTCAAGGAGCAGGCGCTCGATGTCGCCGAACAGATCTGCATCACGCGCGACAACGTGCAGGTCGGCGTCGACGCGGTGCTCTACATGCAGGTGCTCGACCCGCACCTGGCGTCCTACGGGATCACCAACTACAACTTCGCGATCTCGCAGCTCGCGCAGACGACGCTGCGCAGCGAGATCGGCAAGATCGAGCTCGACAAGACCTTCGAGGCGCGCGGGATCATCAACGCCAACGTGGTCGCCGAGCTCGACAAGGCCTCCGTCGTCTGGGGCGTCAAGGTGATGCGCTACGAGATCAAGAACATCACGCCGCCCAAGGACGTGCTGTCGGCGATGGAGAAGCAGATGCGCGCCGAGCGCGAGAAGCGCGCTGTCGTCCTGACCTCCGAGGGCGAGCGCGACGCGAAGATCAATCAGGCCGAAGGCGACAAGCAGCGGGTTATCAAGGCCTCGGAGGCCACCAAGCAGCAGCAGATCAACGAGGCCGAGGGCCAGGCGGCGGCGATCCTCGCGGTCGCGGCCGCGACCGCCGAGGGACTGCGGCAGGTCGGCATCGCGCTCAGCGACCGCGGCGGCATCGAGGCCATGCAGCTCAGGATCGGCGAGGAGTACGTGCGCCAGTTCGGCAAGCTCGCCAAGGAGAGCACGACGCTGGTGGTGCCGGCGCCGCTCAGCGACCTCGCCGCGATCGTGACGATGGCGACCAGCATCGCGCGCAAGCCCGCACCGCCGGCGGCCTGAGCCGCGGGCGGCGCGCGCGCCCGATCAGGGCGCGCTGCGCTCGCGCTCGCGCGTAACCCACGCCTCGACGTCCTCGAGCTTGCGCGGCAGCGTTCCGGTCAGCAGCCGGTAGCCCTTGTCGGTGATCAGCACCTCGTCCTCGATGCGCACGCCGAAGCCCTGCGCCGGCAGGTAGACGCCGGGCTCGACGGTGAACACCGCGCCCACGGGAATCGGCCGCTCCACGTCGCCGGCGTCGTGGACCTCGAGGCCGACGAAGTGGCCGAAGCCGTGGATGAAGTCGGCGAGGTAGCCGGCGCGGCGCAGCGATTCCTCGGCGGCGCGCTGCAGGTCCGCCATCGACACGCCCGGCTTGATGGCCGTGAAGACGTCCTCCTGCGCCTGGTACACGGCGCGGTAGACCTTGGCCTGTTCCGGCGTGAAGCGCCCGGACACCGGGTAGGTCCGCGTGACGTCGGAGGCGTAGCGGCCGTACTCGGCGGCGGCGTCGACGACCACGAGGTCGCCGTCGCGCAGGATCCGCGAGTTCTTGTCCCAGTGCAGCACCGCGCCGTTCGGCCCGCTGCCGACGATCGACGAGTACGACAGCCCCGTGGCGCCGGCCGCGAAGAACGCGTACTCGAGCTGTGTCTGCACGTCGCGCTCGGCGACGCCCGCGACCGTCGCACGCGCGACGGCGTTGTGGCCCTCGAGGGTGATCGCGATCGCACGCTCCATGCGCTCGAGTTCCTGCGCGTCGTGCGCGGCACGCAGGTTCGCGAGCAGGCCCCGCTTGAACTGCACCTTGAGGCCGAAGCGCGCGGCGAGCCGCAGCGCGAGCTCGGCGTCGCCGCGATCGTCCTTCTTCATCGTCGGCGGCGCGATCACGGCGACGCAGTCGTGGTGGAGGCCCGCGCCGGCCAGCACGCCGTCCGGCGCGCCGCGGACCACGCGGTCGACGCCGTACTTGCGCAGCAGGTCGGGCGCGATCGGCTCGCGCGGCCCGGTCCAGCGCTCGGCCTCCGGGTCGCGCGGCTTCAGCAGCAGCGTCACCTTGCGGTAGGGCGACTTCGGCTGCAGCACGAGGTGCGCGTCGGGCTCGTTGACGCCCGTCAGCCACAGGAAGTCCGCGTCCTGGCGGTAGTCCTCCGTTACGCCGCTCGTCTCGCCCTGCGACGAGATCAGCGCGACGCAGCCGCCGAGCTCGGCGAGCACCTTCGCGCGGCGCGCCTGGTAGACCTCGACCGGCAGGTCCGCGGGCGGCGTCGGCGCCGGGTGCACGAAGCCGCCGGCGACGGCGGCGTGGAGGAGAAGTACGCTCAGCATGCGCGCGCCCCTGCGGTGACGGGCCGGGCGGCCCGGACGATGGAGCGGCGAGACTACGCCGACGCAATTCGCCCGGGCAAGCGGCGCGCCGGCGCCTCGAGCCGCGAACGGCGGCGGCAATTACGTATTTCAGTCGGGCGTCGCGCCGCGGAATCGACTAGCTTAAGGCGGACTCCGCCGACCGCGTGCCGCCGATGCCCATCGACGCCGATCCGACCGTGACCTTCCGTACCGCCGAGCCCCGCGACGCCGACGCCGCGGTGCCGCTCATCTACAGCTCGGGCCCGGCGGCCTTCGACTACGTCTTCTCGCACGACCGGCCGGGCCGCGCGCTCGCGTTCCTGCGTTCGGCGTTCGTCGCGGGCGGTGGCGAGTTCGGCTTCCGCAACCACGTGGTCGCGCTGCGCGACGGCGCCATCGTCGCCACGGGCGCCGCGTGGGACGGGCGCGTGGCATTGCGCTTCACGGCCGCGGCCGCGGCGCGGATCCTCCGGTTCTACGGCCCGCTGCGCGCGTGGGGAGTGATCGTGCGGGGCCTTCGGGTCGAGCACGTGATCCACCCGCCGAAGCCCGATGAGTACTACATCGCGCATCTCGGCGTCGCCCCGCAGTGGCGCGGCCAGGGCATCGGCGAGCGCCTGGCGCGGCACCTGCTCGCGGCCGCCGACCCGAAGCGCCACCGCGTCGCCGCGCTCGACGTCGCGGTGAGCAACCCGCGCGCGGAGGCGCTCTACGCGCGGCTCGGCTTCCGGGTCGACGTGCTGCGGCGTTCCGCGCTCGCGAGCCGCTACCACGCGGTCGCCGACCACCGGCGCATGAGCCGCGCCGGGCGCTGAGCCGCCGTCGCGGCGGCGCGACCCACGAGGCCGGCGTCGGGTTTCCTTACAGGCGGATTCGCCGCAGCCGATCGACGCGACCGCAAGTGGCTGAAATCAGGCCGTGGGTCCGGACCGGCCCGCAACGTGCATTGGCTCCTGCCGCGGGGCCATGAACGGGGAGGGGGAGTGCAGACCTCGGACCAGTTTTCGAGGGGGCGGGTGCTCGGCGCCATTGCGGCCCTGCTGCTGCTTCCCGCGGTCGCGGCGGCGCAGGCCGCCGCTGCGGGCTGCGACCCGGGCAGCGCCTATTGCCCGGCGCCGTCCGGCCCCGAGCCCGCGACGCTGAGCCTGCTTGCGGTCGGGGTTGCGGGCGTCGCGATCGCGCGCCGTCGCAAGTAGCCGCCGCGCCCGGGGCGGGCGCCGAAGCCGCGGGCG
>JBBINS010000200.1:0-4851 GCA_037443765.1 Gammaproteobacteria bacterium | reverse complement strand
CAGGCCCGGGAGCCGCGTCGCGCCGCGCCAGAACGCGAAGCCGGCGGCCTCGCGTTCGGCGCCGAACTGCTGCCCGAGCCGCTCGAGCCGGGCGCCGACGCGCGCGGCCTCGGCGGCGACCGAGTCGGGCATCGCGAGGCTGCCGAACAGCGCCGGCCGGCCGGCGCGGAAGATCCCGGCCTTCTCGCGGCCGATGTCCTCGACGGTCGGCCCCAGGTAGTCCATGTGGTCGAGGCTCACCGAGACGATCACCGCGACGTCGGCATCGACGACGTTGACGGCGTCGAGGCGCCCGCCGAGGCCGACCTCGAGCACGAGGCAGTCGAGCGGCTGCTCGGCGAACGCGAGCAGCGCCGCGGCGGTCGAGTACTCGAAGTAGGTCAGCGTGATCTCGCCGCGCGCCGCCTCGATCCGCTCGAACAGCCCGACGAGCCGCTCGGCCTCGACCTCGCGGCCGTCGATCCGGATCCGTTCCTCGTAGCGGCTGAGGTGCGGCGAGGTGTAGAGCCCGACGCGGCGGCCGGCGGCGAGCAGCACCGCCTCGAGCATCGCCGTGACCGAGCCCTTGCCGTTGGTGCCGCCGACGGTGATCACCGGCGCCCGCGGCGCGAGCGCGCCGAGGCGCCCGAGCACGGTGCGGATGCGCTCGAGCGTGAAATCCATCGCCCGCGGGTGCACGCGCTGCTGGTACTCCAGCCACTCGGCCAGCGTCCGGCGCGTCACGGTCTCAGGCCGCCTGCGGCGGCTGCTGCATCAGGAGGCGCAGGAGGTTCGCGATCCGCTCGCGCTGGTCGCGGCGGTCGACGATCATGTCGATCGCGCCCTTCTCGAGCAGGAACTCGCTGCGCTGGAAGCCCTCCGGCAGCGTCTCGCGCACCGTCTGCTGGATGACCCGGGGGCCGGCGAAGCCGATCAGCGCGCGCGGCTCGCCGATGTTGACGTCGCCGAGCATCGCGAGGCTCGCCGACACGCCGCCCGTGGTCGGGTCGGTCAGCACCGAGACGAACGGCAGGCGCTCGCGCGCGAGCCGCGCCAGCGCGCCCGCGGTCTTGGCCATCTGCATCAGCGAGTACAGCCCCTCCTGCATGCGCGCGCCGCCGCTCGCCGAGAAGCACACGAGCGGCATCCGGTAGCGGATGCCGTGGTCGACGGCGCGCGAGAACTTCTCGCCGACCACCGAGCCCATCGAGCCGCCCATGAACTTGAACTCGAACGCGGCGGCGACGATCTCGAGGCCCGTCAGCGTGCCCGCCATCACGACCAGCGCGTCGGTCTCGCCGGTCGCCTTCTGCGCCGCGAGCAGCCGGTCCTTGTAGCGCTTGCTGTCGCGGAACTTGAGCGGATCCTCGGGCTCGACCCGGGTCGCGAGCTCGCTCGCCGAGCCCGTGTCCAGGAAGCGCTTCAGCCGCTCGCGGCCGTCGATGCGCATGTGGTGCGAGCACTTCGGGCAGACGTTGAGGTTGCGCTCGAGCTCGGCGCGGTACAGCACCGCGTCGCAGGCCTCGCACTTGATCCACAGCCCCTCCGGCACCGAGCGCGTGCGGCGCTCGGTCTTGATCCGCGAGGGGATGATCTTCTCGAACCAGGTCATCCGCTGCCTTCCGGCCGTGCCGATGGGCCGATCATAGCGGAAACCCCGTACGGGGCCCCGCGCGGGATGCCGGCCGCGGCGGGGTACGCGACGGACGCGAGATAGAGGCCGCCGGGCGGCGCGGTCGGCCCGGCCACGCGCCGGTCGCGGCCGGCGAGCAGCGCCGCGAGCCAGGCCGCGTCGCGCACGCCCTCGCCGATCGGCAGCGCGGATCCGACGATGTTGCGCACCATGTGGTGCAGGAACGCGTTCGCGGTCACCTCGAACACGACGAGGTCCCCGTCGCGCGCGACCGAGATCCGCTCGAGGCGCCGCACCGGCACCTGCGCCTGGCACTCGGCGGCGCGGAACGCCGAGAAGTCGTGCTCGCCGACCAGCAGCTGCAGCGCCGCGTGCATGCGCGCGGCGTCGAGCGGCGTGCGCCACTGGCAGACGCGGTCGGCGGCGAGCGGCGAGCGCGTCGGCCGGTTGAGCACGAGGTAGCGGTAGGTGCGGGCGACCGCCCAGTAGCGCGCGTGGAACTCGTCGGCGACCGGCGCGACCCAGCTGAGCGCGACGTCGGACGGCAGGTGCACGTTGGTGCCGAGCAGCCAGCCGCGCGGCGGGCGGTCGGACGGCGTGTCGAAGTGGACGACCTGGCCGAGTGCATGGACGCCCGCGTCGGTGCGGCCGGCGCAAATGACTGCCACCGGGTGGTCCGCGATGCGCGCGAGCGCGCGCTCGACCTCGGCCTGGACCGACGGGGCGTGGTCCTGCCGCTGCCAGCCGGCGTAGCGCGTGCCGGCGTACTCGATACCGACGGCGAGGCGCACGCCCGCGGCTTGCGATCAGCCGGGCAGCGTCTCGATCAGGCGCTGCGCCTCGGTCTTCTGCGAGGCGCTGCCCTCGCTGAGCACTTCCTGCAGGATGCTGCGCGCGCCGTCGGGATCGCCCATGTCCATGTAGGCGCGGGCGAGGTCGAGCTTGGTGCCGACCTCCGACAGCGTCACCGGCTCGAGCTCCGGCAGGTCGAGGTCCTCGGCGCTGATGCGCTCGGTGACCGTCGGCTCGCGGTGCTCGCTGAGCGGCGTGCCGACATCGAGGTCGATGCCGTTCGGCGCCTTGCGGATGCCGGTGCCGAACACGTCGGTCGAGAAGCCGATCTCCTCGCGGCGCGGCTGCTCCACGGTGTCGTGCTCGAGCGCCTTCGCGAGCTCGTCGAGGTCGAGGTCGAGATCGCCCGTGCCGAGCACGCGCTGCGTGCCGGTGGCGTCGGACGGCGCCGGGCGCGGCAGCTTGGTCGTGCCCTCCATGTGCTTGGCGAGGACGGTCGCCTCGGACGCCGCCGGTCGCGGTGTCTCGCGGGTCGGCTCGAGATCGGGCGCGAGCCGCGGCGTTTCGCGCGTCGGCTCGAGGTCGGGCGCCGGCCGCGGCGTCTCGCGGGTCGGCTCGAGGTCGGCGGCGACCTTGGTCTGGGCCGACGCGAGCAGCGCGCGCGACTTGTCGTCGAGGCCCGCGACCATCGTCGGGGCGTCCGACGGGTGGTCGGTGGCCGACAGCGACGCCAGCGAGGTCGAGCTCTCGGCGAGCTTGTCGATCTCGAAGCCGAGGTCGTCGAGCGACAGCTCCGCGGTCGCGTCCGGCGCCACGCGCCGGTCGCCGCGCTTGGTCGCGCTGTCGAGCTTCTCGACGACGGTGCTGTCCTGGTGGACCGAGATCGACGGCGTCTCCATGGTCGGCACGTCGGCGGCGGGCTTGAGCGCCGGCGTCTCGACGGTCGGCGCCTCCACGCGCGGGCGCATCTCGCGGGTCGTGCCGCCGCCGGCGTCCGGCTTCTCGTCGTTGAGCAGCAGGTCGATGCGGTCGGGGTCGAGCGTCGGCGACTCGCCGGTGTCGCTGGCGCCGTCGCCGCCGAGCGCCTGGCTGAGGTCGAGGTCGACCGCGTCGGCATCGCCGCCGCCGTGCGTCGGCGGCTCGCCGAGCAGCTCGAGGTCAATGCGGTGCATGCCGCTCGCGTCCAGGTCGAGGTCGACCCCGCTCGCCGCCGCGGCGCCGCCACCCGAGGCGCCGGCGAACAGCGGGTCGTCGCCGGCGATCTGCCGGCCCATGATGACGACCTTGTCCCACTCGCCCGCCGCGCCCTGGTCGCGCGAGCGGCCGAGGTCGCGAGCGACCTCGAGGAACGCGTCCTTGTTGCCCCAGACGAAGTAGACCTCGAGCAGCTTGAGCTTGAGGTCGCGGCGCGCGGGCTCGCGCTCGCTCGCGAGCTTGACGATGTCGGCGGCCTGGTCGTAGAGACCGTAGGCCATGTGGAAGTCGGCCTCGGCGAGCGGGTCGGCCTGCTCGAGGTTGATTGCCGTCTCCGAGCTCAGCGTGTCCTCGATCGAGCCGCCGGGCGCGGTGTCCTTCGCGGTGTCGCGGATGATCGACTGCGTCCGCACCGGGGCCGCCTGCAGCGGCGGCGCGACGAACTCGCCCGAGTCGTCGTCCGACTCCTCGACGACGATCGTGTGCGTGTCCTGGCCGCGGGCGCGCCCGGTGCTGACGGGCGCGGGCGCCGGCGGCATCGCGGGCTCGGCCTCGGCCTCGATCGCGCGGTCGAACGACGACGACGACGCGCTGCGGCGCCGCAGCGCCTTGACGCCGACCAGCGCCGCGAGCAGCAGCGCGACGCCGCCGAGCACGACGTAGAGCAGGTTGTCGGTGATCGTGTCGAGGAACGAGGGCTCCGCGGCCGGTGCGGGCTTCGCGGCGGGCTTGCCCGCGGGCTTGGTCGCGGCCGGCGTCTCGCCCGCCGGGGCCGGGGCCGGCGCCGGGGTGGCGGCCTTCGGAACCGGGGCCGGCGTCGGCGCGGTCGCCGGCTTGGCCTGCTGCTGCTGCTGCTGGATGCGCGCGAGCTCGGCGTTCTTGAGCTCGAGCAGACGCTTCTGCTCGGTCGCCCGCTTGTCGGCCTCGCTCGGGCCGGCGGCCGGCGCGGGCGCGGGGGCGGGGGCCGCAGTCTTGCCCTGCGTGGTGCCGGACCCGGTGCCGGTCTCGCTCGGCGGCACGAGCCGCAGCCGGCCCTCCTCGGCGCCCGCGGCACGGGCCGTGGCGGTGCCGCGCCACTCGCTCATCTGCCGCCCGACCTCGTGCGAGGCCTCGCGGGTGTCGAGCGCCTGCCACTCGTCGCGCGACGGGATCTTGAGGACGGCGCCGCGGTGCAGGCGGTTGATGTTGCCGTCGAAGGCGTCTGGGTTGGAGCGACACGGTCGCCAGGACGGGTGTTGCGTTCGGGCCGCACA
>JBBINS010000199.1:0-4888 GCA_037443765.1 Gammaproteobacteria bacterium | reverse complement strand
GCGATGACGCGCACGTCCACCTTGATCGGCCGCGAGTCGCCGACCCGCTCCACCTCGCGCTCCTGCAGCGCTCGCAGCAGCTTCATCTGCAGCGGCGCGCCCATCGTCCCCACCTCGTCGAGCAGCAGCGTGCCCTTGTGCGCCTGCTCGAACCGCCCGACGCGCGTGGCCACGGCACCGGTGAACGCACCGCGCACGTGGCCGAACAGCTCGGCCTCGAGCAGCGTCTCGGGAATCGCGCTGCAGTTGATCGCGACAAACGGGCCGCCGCGACGCGGACTGTTGTGGTGGATCGCGCGCGCCACCAACTCCTTGCCCGTGCCCGTCTCGCCGGTGACGAGGATCGTGCTGCCCGTCGCCGACACGGTCTCGAGCAGCTGGAAGAGATCGCGCATCGGCCGGCTGCGGCCCACGATCCCCTTGAAGCTGTAGCGGCGTTCGAGCTGCGAGCGGAGGTAGGCGTTCTCCGACTTCAGCCGGCGCTGCTCGAGCGCCGAGTCGAGCGCGTGGAGGAGTTCGTCGAACTGGAATGGCTTGGTGACGAAGTCCGCGGCCCCGCGCTTGATCGCCTCCACGGCGTCCTTCACCGTGCCATAGCCGGTGACCACGATCCCGATGATCTCGGGATAGCGCGCGATGGCCGCGTCGAGCACCCTGCCGCCGTCGACGCCGGGCAGCCGCAGGTCGGTGACGACGATGTCGAAGGCGAAGTCGGCGAGGCGCTGGAGGGCCTCCTCGCCGTTGGCGGCCTCGACGACGAAGTAGCCGTGGTCGGTCAGCCGCTCGGCCACGACCTCGCGCAGCGCGGACTCATCTTCGACGATGAGCAGATGTTTCGTGGTATCAGGCATTTAGTCGGGCGCCAACATTTTGACACAGCTCATGCGCCGAGGGAAGCGGTTGCCGGGCGGCTTCCTGCAGGTTTCGCGCGGTCGGGCCGATAGACAGGATGGACTTGTCCCTCTCGCCTTGCGGAAGGATGCCGTGATCGAATCCGTCAATCGAAACGCTCACCAGGGTCTGAGCGAACTGTTCCACAGGCTGAACAACGAACTTGGCGTCATCCTCTCGCACGCTGAGCTGCTCGAGGCCAAGTCTGACGGGGACAAGAACCGCTCGCGCGCCGCGCAGGTCGTGACCGCCGCCCTCGACGCGATGGGCACGGTCAGGCAGATTCGGGCCCAGGTGGATGACGTGTCATCCGGCAAGTAGCGCCTGCTCCCTCCTCGCCCTCGCCGGCGGCACCGGTTTCGTGGTGTGCCGGAAGAAGCCATTTCGGTGATCTCGCGTCAGGTTTTTGACGGCAGAAGAAGCCAATCGTCAATTACTTGACGCAACGAACTGCGCCTCCGCATCTCGAGACGGCCCGTAATGTTTTCCGACAAGAAGTGCTAAGTATCTGTTCATGAACGAGTTGTTTGTTCATGACGCGTGCGCCTGCGGAAGGCGGCGGCCCGTGTCCATTTCTGGCATTGACGTTGCGAATAGAAGGGCTCGTCAGGCAGCCAGTTGGCGCGAACACGTCGCCGAGGAGAACACACGATGCAGGCCCAAGCGATTCCCTCCCACGAAAGCCAGCGCGTTGTCGCCGGGCTCCCGTTTGTCGAAGCTTTGGCGCGGCGCCTCGCCGCTTCGATGCCGCATTCGATCGACATCGGGGACCTGGTGCAGGACGGGGTGATGGGCCTCATCGACGCCGCGCGCCGCTTCGACGAGGGGCGCGGCATCAAGTTCGAGACCTTCGCCGAGCGCCGCGTGCGCGGGGCGATGATCGACGCGCTGCGCCGCGAGGCGTGGCCGCGCGGCGTGCGCCGCGTGCGCCGCGAGCTCGAGGCCGCGCGCGAGACGCTGCGCCGCGAGCTGGGCCACGAGCCGTCGCTCGCCGATCTCGCCGCCAAGGTCGGTTCGGACGAGAAGCGCCTCGGCCGCACGATCGTCCGGATCCACACGATCGAATCGACGTCGCCGCTGGCGAGCGCGGACCGCGTCGACGAGAACTCGCTGCCGGCGGTCCTGGTGCCCTCCGAGCCCGACTCCCCGGACGCCGCCTACGAGCGCACGGAGGTGAAGGAGCGGATCAAGCAGGCAATGGCCACGCTGCCCGCGCGCGAGCGCCGGCTGGTGAGCCTCTACTATTTCGGCGACGTGACGATGAAGGAGATCGGCGCCGAGCTGGGCGTGAACGAGTCGCGCGTGTCGCAGCTGCACGCGCGCGCCATCCAGCGCCTGCGCGCCGCGCTCGAGCCCGCGGCGACCGCCGCCCGCGCGACCGGGGCGGTCAAGCACCCGCCGGTCATCACGGCGTTCACGCCGCGCGTGCCGCTCGCCTCCCGGCCCGTGCTGCCGTTCGCCCGCCCGGTGCCGGCGAAGGCCGCGCTGCCCGAGCCCCCCGTGTCCCGGCCGTCGGCCGTCGCCACGCTGCTCTCTTATCCCAGCATTTCGCGCGCGGCCCGCAGCAAGTCGGCGAGCCTGAAGGGCTTGGCGAGCCAGCGGCAGCCGGTGTCCTCGAGGAACCGCTCCGCCTCCGCGCCGACCACGTCGCCGGTCACGAAGATGACCCGGCGCGCGAGCGCGGGCTTGGTCGCGGCGATGGCCCGGTAGAACTGCATCCCGTCGACGCGCGGCATCTTCAGATCGCACACGATCAGATCGTAGGTCCTGGCCTCCACGCGGGCCAGGGCCTGCTCGCCGTCGCTCGCGTGATCGACGCTGAACCCGGCGTCGGTCAGGCCGTCGGCGACGGCCTGCGCCAGCGCCGGCTCGTCCTCGACGAGCAGCACCGGCGCGCCCCGCGGCAGATCCTTCGCGATCTCCTCCGGCGGGGGCTGCGGCGCGCGCACCGCGCTCGCGTCCCCGGTCGGCAGCGCCACGAAGAACGAGGCCCCGCCGCCCTCCCGCTCCGGCGTCCCGATCCAGATCCGCCCGCCGTGCTCCTGCACGATCGCGTACGCGACGGTCAGGCCCAGACCCGTGCCCTTGCCGACCTCCTTGGTCGTGAAGAAGGGATCGAAGATCTTCGTCCGCGCCTCCTCCGGGATCCCGGGGCCGTCGTCGTTCACCTCGAGCACGACCTGGTCGCTCGTGCCGTCGTGCCACGTGCGCACGACCAGCGTGCCGTGGCCGTGCGCGGAGAGCATGGCCTGCTCGGCGTTGATGACCAGGTTGAGCAGCACCTGCTGCAGCTGGTGCGGGTCGGCGAACACCTGCGGGAGGCCGGCCGCGAGCGCCGGGATCACGTTGATGTTGGTGACCCGCTGCTCGTAGGCGCGGAGCGTCAGCGTCTCCTGGACGACCTGGTTGATGTCGACCATCGCGCGCGTCGTGTGCCGCTTGCGCGCGAAGGTCAGCAGGTTGCGGACGATGCGGGCGGAGCGATCGGCTTCCGAGAGGATGACGTCGAGGCCGCGGCGCGTCTGGTCGTCGGCCTGCCGGTGCGAGAGCCGCTCGGCCCAGGTCAGGATCGTGGCGAGCGGATTGTTCAGCTCGTGCGCGATCCCGGAGATCGTCTGGCCGAGCGAGGCGAGCTTCTCGGCCTGGAGCAGCTGGTGGTAGAGGTCGCGCGTCTGGTCGTCGAGCTTCTTGCGGTCGCTGACGTCGCGGACGAGCGCCTCGAGCCGGATGCCGCCGCCGGGCGCCGGTTCGGCCCAGCCGGTGACCTCCACCCAGATCGGCGTGAGATCGGCCCGACGAACCCGGACCAGGAAGTCGGTGACCGACCCGTCGCGGACGAGCCGCTCGATCAGTTTCGGGCGCGCCAGCGGATCGACGAACCGCTCGACGCCGAACGGCGCCACGGCGGCCTCGCCGGTCTCCGGCGGGTAGCCGAAGATCAGGCGGAGCTGCGCGTTGGCGGCCATCGTCCGGTCGCCGCCGTCGGAGAGAGTGCCGACAAACGCGCCGACCCGCACGTGATCGAACAGCCGCGCGAAGGCGTGGTCCCGGGCGTCGGCGGCTGGAAGGGTCACGCGGGAGATTATAAGGGACAATGCGCGCCCCGGATGTCTAGCGCCCCCGCCTCGGTCCGAAGAAGAAGAGCAGCACCGCCGCGATGAGCAGCGCGCCGGCGGCGGTCACGACGATCTGGGCCGAGTCCATCGCGAACCCTCAGGCGCGCCGCAGGCGCAGGCTGTTGCCGAGCACCGAGACCGACGAGAACGACATCGCGGCCGCCGCCACCATCGGGTTGAGCAGCCAGCCGGTGAACGGGTAGAGCACGCCGGCGGCGAGCGGGATGCCGAGCACGTTGTAGAAGAACGCCCAGAAGAGATTCTGCCTGATCACGCGGAGCGTGCGGCGCGAGAGCCGGATCGCCTCGGCCACGCCGTGCAGATCGCTGCGCATGAGCGTGATGCCGGCCGCTTCGATCGCCACGTCGGTGCCCGACCCGACCGCGATCCCGACGTCGGCCTGCGCGAGCGCCGGCGCGTCGTTGATGCCGTCGCCGACCATGGCGACCACGCGCCCCTCCTCCTGGAGCGCCTTCACGGCGGCCGCCTTCCGGTCGGGCAGCACGCCGGCCATGATCCGGCCGATCGCGCCCGAGGGCGACACCTGCCGCGCGACCGCCTCGGCGGTGGCCGGGTTGTCGCCGGTCATCATCACGATGTCGAGGCCCATCGCCTTCATCCGCGCGAGGGCGGCGGCCGACTCCGGCCGCGGCGTGTCGGCCAGACCCACCAGGCCGACGATCGACAGGGTGCCGGTCTCGTCGGGCGACGCCGCGACGATCATCACCGTCCTCGCCTCGCGGGCCAGCCGACCGATCGCCGGCCGCGCCGGCTCGACGTCGACGCCGTGCTCGCGCATCAGCGCCTCGCTGCCGATGGCCACCGCGCGCCCGCCGACGCGCGCCACGACGCCGCGGCCGGGAACCGCCTCGAACGCCTCG
>JBBINS010000198.1:0-4896 GCA_037443765.1 Gammaproteobacteria bacterium | reverse complement strand
GGACCCGCGACGCTCGACGTCACCGACACCGACGGCCTGACGATCGACCGGCGCCGGGGCGGGGAGAAGCTCCGGCTCGATCCGCACGGCCCCGCGCGGCCGCTCAAGGACTGGCTCCGCGAGGCGCGGGTGCCGCCGTGGACGCGCGCGCGGGCGGTGCTGGTGCGCGAACGGGACGCACTCGTGGCCGTGGTGCTGCCGCACGCGACGCTCGTCGACGCGTCGCGGCGCGCGCTGCCGGACGCCCCCGGCCTCGCGCTCGAGTGGCAGGACGCACCGGCGGTGCTCGAGCCGGCCAAGTTCATTGAGCCGCGGGGCCCTTTCCTTTAGACTGGCCTCCCGTCGCACGAGGGCCTTGCCAAGGCCCTTTTTCGTTGGTCCTCATCGTGACGGGAGCCCTCATGACACGCTTTGTGTTCGTCACCGGTGGTGTCGTGTCCTCGCTCGGCAAGGGCATCGCCTCCGCCTCGCTCGGCGCCATCCTCGAGGCGCGCGGGCTGAAGGTCAGCCTCGTCAAGCTGGACCCCTACATCAACGTCGATCCGGGCACGATGAGCCCGTTCCAGCACGGCGAGGTGTTCGTCACGACCGACGGCGCCGAGACCGACCTCGACCTCGGGCACTACGAGCGCTACGTGCGCTACACGGCCACCCGCAACTCGAACTTCACGACCGGGCGCATCTACGAGCGGGTCATCGCCAAGGAGCGCCGCGGCGACTACCTCGGGGCCACCGTGCAGGTGATCCCGCACATCACCGACGAGATCAAGCGCTGCATCAAGCTCGGCGCCGGCGACGCCGACGTCTGCATGGTCGAGATCGGCGGCACGGTCGGCGACATCGAGTCGCTGCCGTTCCTCGAGGCGATCCGCCAGATGGGCGTCGAACTCGGCCGCACCAACGTCGCGTTCATGCACCTGACGCTGGTGCCGGTGGTCGGCGGCGGCGAGATCAAGACCAAGCCCACCCAGCACTCCGTCAAGGAGCTGCGCGGCATCGGCATCCAGCCGGACGTGCTGCTGTGCCGCTGCCACGACGCGCTGCCCGACGAGCAGCGGCGCAAGATCGCGCTCTTCACCAACGTCGAGGAGCGCGCGGTGATCTCGGCGGTCGACGCCGACGACATCTACAAGATTCCGCTGCTGCTGCACGAGCAGGGCCTCGACGACATCATCGTCGACAAGTTCCGCCTCGCCGCGCAGCCGACCGACCTGCCCGAGTGGCGCGCCGTGATCGCCGCGCGGCACCAGACCGAGGCGAGCGTCAACATCGCGATGGTCGGCAAGTACATGCAGATCCGCGACTCGTACATGTCGCTGAACGAGGCCCTGACGCACGCCGGTCTCAAGACCCGCACCCGCGTCAAGGTGCACTACATCGAGTCGACCGACATCGAGACGACCGGCCCCGGCTGCCTCGCCGGCATGGACGCGATCCTGGTGCCCGGCGGCTTCGGCGAGCGCGGCATCGAGGGCAAGATCCAGGCGGTGCGCTACGCGCGCGAGCACCGGATCCCGTACCTCGGCATCTGCCTCGGCATGCAGGTCGCCTGCATCGAGTTCGCGCGCGACGTGCTCGGCCTCGAGGGCGCGAACTCGACCGAGTTCAACCGCGCGACGCCGGACCCCGTGATCGCGCTGATCACCGAATGGCGCGACCGCAGCGGCGAGACCGTCACCCGCGACGAGCGCTCCGACCTCGGCGGCACCATGCGCCTCGGCTCGCAGGCCTCGCGCATCGAGGCCGGCTCGCTCGCGCACTCGATCTACGGCAAGGACGTGATCGGCGAGCGGCACCGCCACCGCTTCGAGTTCAACAACAACTACCTCGACCGGATGCGCGCCGCCGGGCTGCGGTTCTCGGCGTTCTCCGACGACGGCCTGGTCGAGATCATCGAGCTGCCGAGCCACCCCTGGTTCGTGGCGGTGCAGTTCCACCCGGAGTTCACCTCGACGCCGCGCGACTCGCACCCGCTGTTCGCCGGCTTCGTGCGCGCCGCGCGCCAGCACGCCGCGCAGCAGCTGCCGCAGGCGGCGAGCGCCTGAGCATGCGCCTCCTCGGCTTCGAAGCAGGGCCGCGCGCGCCGCTCTTCCTGATCGCGGGGCCCTGCGTCGTCGAGAGCGAGGCGCTGCAGGTCGACGTCGCCGGCCGCCTCAAGGAGATCACGGCGCGTCTCGGCATCCCGTTCGTCTTCAAGTCCTCCTACGACAAGGCCAACCGCTCCTCCGCGAAGAGCTACCGCGGCCCTGGCCTCGAGGCGGGCCTCAGGGTGCTCGCCGAGGTCAAGCGCCAGGTCGGCGTGCCGGTGCTGACCGACGTGCACGAGGACACGCCGTTCGCGGAGGTCGCGAGCGTCGTCGACATGCTGCAGACCCCGGCGTTCCTGTGCCGGCAGACGAACTTCATCGTCAAGGCCTGCTCGCAGGGCCTGCCGGTCAACGTCAAGAAGGGCCAGTTCCTGTCGCCGTGGGAGATGCAGAACGTCGTCGACAAGGCGCGCTCGACCGGCAACGAGGCGATCCTGGTCTGCGAGCGCGGCTTCAGCTTCGGCTACAACAACCTGGTCGCCGACATGCGCTCGCTCGCGGTGATGCGCGGCACCGGCTGCCCGGTCGTGTTCGACGCGACCCACTCGGTGCAGCTGCCGGGCGGGCAGGGCAGCTCCTCGGGCGGCCAGCGCGAGTTCGTGCCGGTGCTGGCGCGCGCGGCGGTCGCGGCCGGGGTCGCCGGCGTCTTCATGGAGACCCACCCGGACCCGGCCCGGGCGCTCTCCGACGGGCCGAACGCCTGGCCGCTCGATCGCATGGAATCCCTGCTCGCGACCCTCGTCGAGCTCGACCGCACGGCAAAACGCGGGCCGTACGAGGAAGACCTGCTGGCCGCGTCCGAACGGAGTTCCCGATGAGCGCAATCGTCGACATTCGCGGCCGAGAGATCATCGACTCGCGCGGCAACCCCACCGTCGAGGCGGACGTGACGCTCAAGTCCGGCGCCGTCGGCCGGGCGGCGGTGCCCTCGGGGGCCTCGACCGGCAGCCGCGAGGCGGTGGAGCTGCGCGACGGCGACCCGAAGCGCTACGGCGGCAAGGGCGTGACGAAGGCCGTCGGCCACGTCAACGGCGAGCTCAAGCGCTCGCTGATCGGCCACGACGCCGCCGACCAGGGGGCGCTCGACCGGCGGATGATCGAGCTCGACGGCACCGACTCGAAGTCGCGCCTCGGCGCCAACGCGATCCTCGCCGTGTCGCTCGCGACCGCGCACGCCGCGGCGCGCGAGGCGGGCGTGCCGCTGTGGCGGTGGCTCGCGGCGGCCGGGCCGATCACGCTGCCGGTGCCGATGATGAACATCATCAACGGCGGCGCGCACGCCAACAACAGCCTCGACATCCAGGAGTTCATGATCCTGCCGGTCGGCGCGCCGTCGCTCGCCGAGGCCGTGCGCTGCGGCGCCGAGGTGTTCCATTCGCTCAAGAAGATCCTGAACGGCATGGGCCAGTCGACCGCGGTCGGCGACGAGGGCGGTTTCGCGCCGGACCTGCCGTCGAACGCCGCCGCGCTCGACACGATCCTCGAGGCCGTCACGAAGGCGGGCTACCAGCCGCGCAGGGACGTCTGGCTCGGCCTCGACGTCGCGGCCTCCGAGCTCTACGCCGACGGGCGCTACACGCTCGAGAGCGAGAAGCTCAGCTTCGACGCGGCGGGCTTCACCGACTACCTCGCCAAGCTCGCCGCCGACTACCCGATCCTGACGATCGAGGACGGCATGGCCGAGGGCGACTGGGCCGGCTGGCGGCTGCACACCGAGCGGCTCGGCGGCCGGCTGCAGATCGTCGGCGACGACGTGTTCGTGACCAACACGCGGATCCTCGCCGAGGGCATCGCCAAGCACGTCGCGAACGCGATCCTGATCAAGCCGAACCAGATCGGCACGCTCACCGAGACGCTCGCGGCGATCCGCATGGCGACCGACGCCCGGTACGCCGCGGTCATCTCGCACCGCTCCGGCGAGACCGAGGACTCGACCATCGCCGACATCGCGGTCGCGACCACGGCGACCCAGATCAAGACGGGCTCGATGTCGCGCTCGGACCGCGTCGCGAAGTACAACCAGCTGCTTCGGATCGAGGCCGAGCTCGGCGGCGAGGCGCGCTACGCAGGCCACGCCGCCTTCCCGGTCGCCGTGCCGGGGGCCTGAGCGGTGCGCGAGGGGTTCGCAAGCAGCGCCCGCCGTGTTAACTTATTGAACTCATGAGGGTCTTCGCCGGCGTTCTGCTCCTCGTGCTCCTCGGGCTCCAGTACCGCCTCTGGGTCTCCGACGACGGCGTCCGCTCGGTCATGAGCCTCAAGCGCAGCGTCGCGGCGCAGCTCGCCGAGAACGGCACGCTGGTCCGCCGCAACGACCAGCTCGCCGCCGAGGTCAAGGACCTGAAGGAAGGCATGGCGGCGCTCGAGGAGCGGGCCCGCAACGACATCGGCATGATCGGCTCGAACGAGACCTTCTTCCAGGTCGTCGACGCCGACGCGCGCACCGGGGCGCCCCCGGAACCCGCCGCGCCACGACCCGAGCGTCTGCCGGTCCAGCGCACGTCGCACTGACGCGCCGGCTCCGCGGCGCGTGGACTCCCCGAACTACTGGCTCGTCATGCCCGCCGCCGGCCGCGGCCGGCGCATGGCGGGCGTCGACGCGCCGCCGAAGCAGTACCTGCCGCTCGCCGGGCGCACAGTCATCGAGCACGCGCTCGCGCCGTTCCTCGCCGATCCCGCCTGCCAGGGCGTCGTCGTCGCGCTCGCGGCGGGCGACGAGCGCTTCCGGGCGCTGCCGGTCGCCCGCGACCCGCGCCTCGCGACCGTGGTCGGCGGCGCCGAGCGGCGCGACTCGGTCGCGGCCGGGCTCGCG
>JBBINS010000197.1:0-4973 GCA_037443765.1 Gammaproteobacteria bacterium | reverse complement strand
CCGGCGCCGGGCCCGGCGTGTAGGCCGACACCTGCGGCGCGGCCGGCCGATGGAAGTCCGGGCCGACCGCGCAGGCCGCGAGCGCGAGGCAGCAGAACGGAGCGAGCCGCCTCACGCCGGCGTCTCCGGGCCGGCGCCGTCCGCAGGCGGGACGACGCTCGCGACCGGCGGCCGCTCGTCCTGGTCGAGGTTCGGCTCGCGCGTCGAGAAGCGCAGGATCAGCACCGGCAGCACCAGCAGGATCAGCCCCGGCGCGACCAGCATGCCGCCGACGACGACCAGCGCGAGCGGGCGCTGCACCTGCGAGCCGATGCCGGTCGAGATCGCGGCGGGGATCAGGCCGACGCAGGCGACGATGCAGGTCATCATCACCGGCCGCAGCTGCGTGCGGCAGGTGTGCAGCATCGCCGCGACGCGGTCGAGCCCGGCGGCGAGGCTGAGGTTGTAGAACGACAGCACGATGATGCCGTCCATCGCCGCGATGCCGAACAGCGCGACGAAGCCGATCGCGGCCGAGACGCTGAATGCGGTGCCGGTGACGAACAGCGCGAAGATGCCGCCGACGAGCGCCATCGGGATCACGCTCGCCGCCAGCAGCACCTCGCGAAGGCTGTTGAAGTTGAGGTACAGCAGCAGGCAGATCAGCACGATCGCGAGCGGCACCGCGAGCGCGAGCCGGGCGAGCGCCTCCTGCAGGTTGCCGAACTCGCCGACCCACTCGAGCCGGTAGCCACCCGGCAGCGGCACCTCGGCGTCGACGCGCCGCTCGGCCTCGAGCACGGCGCTGCCGAGGTCGCGGCCGCGGACGCTGAACTTGATCGGCACGTAGCGCTGCTGCTGCTCGCGGTAGATGAACGACGCGCCCGACACCAGCCGCACGTCCGCCACGTCGCCGAGCGCGACCGGCACCACGCCGCCGCCGCCGGTCGGATCCGGCGCCGCGATCGGGATCCGCCGGAGCGCGTCGAGGCTCTGCCGGTACGGCGCCGCGAGGCGCACGATCATCGGGAAGTGGCGGTCGCTGCTTTCCTCGTAGAGATCGCCCGCGGACTGGCCGCCGACCGCCGCCTGCACGACCGCGTTGACGTCGCCCGGCATCAGCCCGAAGCGCGCCGCGCGCGCGCGGTCGACGTCGATGCGCACCGTCGGCTGGCCGAGCGAGCGCAGCACCGCGAGGTCGGTGATGCCCGGCACCTGCGCGAGCACCTTCGCGATCTGCGTCGCGGTCTGCTCGAGCGTCTCGAGGTCGTTGCCGTAGATCTTGACCGAGTTCTCGCCCTTGACGCCCGAGGCGGCCTCCTCGACGTTGTCCTGGATGTACTGCGAGAAGTTGAACTCGACGCCCGGGAACTCCTGCTCGAGGCGTCCGGTCATCTCGTCGGTCAGCCGCTCCTTGTCGACGCCGGGCGGCCAGCGTTCGGCCGGCTTCAGCGGCACGAAGAACTCGGCGTTGAAGAACCCGGTGGCGTCGGTGCCGTCGTCCGGGCGGCCGTGCTGCGAGACCACGGTCTCGACCTCCGGGAAGCTGCCGATCGTCCGCCGCATGCGGTTGACGTAGCCGTTGCTCTCCTCGAGCGAGATCGCGGTCGGGAAGGTGGCGCGGATCCAGAGGTTGCCTTCCTCGAGTTTCGGCAGGAACTCGAGGCCGAGCGTGTGCGCCGCGGCGAACGCGGCGATGGCGATGAGGCCCGCGAGGCCGATGACCAGCACGCGGTTGGCGAGCGCGAAGCGGATCAGCGGCTCGTTGACGCGGCGGATCTGGCGCACGAGCCAGGTCTCGCGCTCCTCGACGTTGCGCCGGAGCAGCATCGCCGCGAGTGCCGGGGTCACGGTGAACGTCGCGAGCAGGCCGCCGGCGATCGCGTAGCCGTAGGTCTTCGCCATCGGCCCGAAGATGTGGCCCTCGATGCCGGACAGCGTGAACAGCGGCACGAAGCCCGCGATGATGATCGCCGCGGCGAAGAAGATCGAGCGGCTGACCTCGGCCGCGGCGTTCGCGATCGTCGCGAACTTGCCGCGGAAGCCCGACGGCGTGCGCATCGTGTGCAGCACCGAGGGCCCCTCCCGGCGCCGCGCCGCGGTCTCGGCGAGGTGGCGGTAGATGTTCTCCATCATGATGACCGTCGCGTCGACGACCAGCCCGAAGTCGATCGCGCCGACCGACAGCAGGTTCGCGGACTCGCCGCGCAGCACCATCAGCGTGATCGCGAACGCGAGCGCGAACGGGATCGTCAGCGCAACGATGGCCGCGGTGCGCAGGTTGCCGAGGAAGGCCCACTGCAGCAGGAAGATCAGCACGACGCCCGCGAGCATGTTGTGCAACACGGTGCGCGTGGTCACGCGGATCAGGTCGCTGCGGTCGTAGATGCGCTCGATGTGCACGCCGGGCGGCAGCAGGCCGCTGGCGTTGATGCGCTCGACCTCGCGCTTGACACGCTCGATGGTCGGGCTCGACTCGGCGCCGCGGCGCATCAGCACGATGCCCTGCACGATGTCGTCGTCGTCGTCGCGGCCGGCGATGCCGAGTCTCGGCTGGTGGCCGACGCTGACGGTCGCGACGTCGCCGACGTAGATCGGCACGCCCTTGTTGGTCGCGAGCGGGGTGCGGCGCACGTCCTCCATGCTGTGGATGAGGCCGACGCCGCGCACCACGGCCGCCTCGGGCCCGATGTTGATCGTCTGGCCGCCGACGTTGATGTTGGCGTTACCGAGCGCCTGCAGCACCTGCGGCAACCCGATGCCGTAGCCGGCGAGCCGGCGCTGGTCGACGGCGACCTCGTAGGTCTTGGTCTTGCCGCCCCACCCGGTGACGTCGATGACGCCGGGCACGGCCTTGAAGCGGCGCTCGAGCACCCAGTCCTGCAGCGTCTTGAGATCGGTGACCGAGTAGCCCTTCGGGCCGGCGACCCGGTAGCGGAAGATCTCGCCGATCGGGCTCGTCGGCGAGACGGTCGGCTGCGCGCCGTTCGGCAGCGGCGGCAGCTGCGCAAGGCGGTTGATGACCCACTGCTCGGCCTGCTCGTAGGTGAAGTCGTACGTGAACTGCACCTTGACGTCCGAGAGCCCGAACAGCGAGATCGTGCGGATCGCCTGGACGTGCGGGATGCCGGCCATTTGCACTTCGATCGGAATCGTGATGTAGCGCTCGATCTCCTCGGCCGACTGGCCGCTCGACTGCGTCACGATGTCGACGAGCGGCGGCACCGGGTCCGGGTAGGCCTCGATGTTGAGTGCCGCGAAGCTCGCCGCGCCGGCGCCGAGCACGAGCACGAGTAGCGCGGCCACGAGCACGCGCTGGCGCAGGGCGAAGGCGACCAGCGCGTTCATCGTCAGTCGTGCCGCGCCGCGCGGTCGATGAACAGGCTGCCGCGCGTCACGACGCGCTCGCCGGCCTTCAGGCCCTCGCGCACCTCGACGAAGCCGTCGCTCGTGCGGCCGACGCGGATCTCGCGCAGGCCGATCACGTCGCCGTCACGCACGACCCAGACGTGGGCCTGCGCGCCCTCGTAGACGACCGCGCCCTCGGGCACCGCGACCGAGGCGCCGGCCGCGCTCGTGACGATCCGCAGGCTCGCCAGCATCTCGGGCTTCAGCGCACCGTCGGCGTTCGCGAGCTCGGCGCGCACGGTGACCCGGTGCGTGGCCGGGTCGACGGTGGCGGCGACGAAGTTGAGCCGGGCGCCGAACACCCGCTCGGGCCACGCGGGCACGCGCACTTCGACCGGCTGGCCGGCGCGCACCTCGCGGGCGTCGCTCTCGCGGACGTTGCCGATCGCCCAGACGGTCTTGGTGTCGGCGATCGTGTAGAGCGGCGTCGCGCCGCCGGCCTGGATGTACTGGCCCGGGCCCGCCTGGCGGTCGACGACGACTCCGGCGAGCGGCGACTTGAGCGCGACCCGCGCGTCGCCGTGCGCGCCGGCCTTGAGCTGCTCGATCTCGGCGCCCGACCTGCCGAGGATCGCGAGGCGGTTCTCGACCGCGGCCAGCGCCGCCGCCGCGGTCGAATGGTCGGCCTCGGCCTGCTGCACGTCCTGCTGCGAGGCGCCCTGCGCCTCGAGGAGCGCCCGCTTGCGCTCGAGCGCCGCACGCGTCAGGCGCTCCTGCGCGAGCGCCACGGCGAGGTCGTTCTGCGCCTGCGCGAACTCGCTCGACTCGATCGTCGCGAGCGTGCTGCCGGCGGCGACGGCGTCGCCGAGCCCCGCGTCGAGCTTCGCGATGCGGCCCGAGAACGGCGAGTACACGGGCGTGGCCCGGTCGGCGTCGACGGTGATGCGGCCGTCGGCGACCTCGACGGTCGCGAACGGGCGCGTCGCGACCGGCTCGATCGTGAAGGTCTTGAGCTGCTGCGCGGTCGGCCTGAACGTATCGGGCGGCGGCGGCGCCGGGCCGCTGGACTCCGGCGCGCGGTGCGTGAACCAGAAGACCGCGAGCGCGATGCCGACGCAGGCGGCGGCCGCGAGCGCGAGCCAGCGGAACTGCGTCGCGCGCGGCAGCGGCTCGAGCGCCGTCATCGGTGGCCGACCGTCGGAACCGGGGGCGTTCACCGGGGCCTCCGGCGGCGCGCCGCCGACCGGCCGGGGGGCGCGAGACGGGCGCGGAGGAAAGCTAAGTCGTTGAGCACGAAGGGCCGCACGTGGTCGTTTCGGGTATGGCGGTGGATCTTGCCGGCTTTTCGGCGCGAATTGTAGGTGGTTGTGCGCCGCGATAAATCTTTTCACACTTTGTTCACAGGGCCGCCGGACCCGGACGACGCCGGCGACGCGGTCTCGTCACGCGCCGGCCGCTCCTGCATCATGCCGCCCGCCGAACGGCGGCTGCTGTTCCACCGTCGAGGAAACGCCCTGACCGTCACTGCGCCCCGCCGGTTCCCGCTCGCCGCCGCGACCCGTCGCGCCGCCCGCGCGCGCGCGCGCGCCGCGTCCGGGACGCGCCGGTGAGCCTCTATCGCGAGACGGTCGGCCGGGGCCCGGACG
>JBBINS010000196.1:0-5031 GCA_037443765.1 Gammaproteobacteria bacterium | reverse complement strand
GGCGCGCTGCGGCCGCGGTCGCGGCGGCCGTGACCCCGGGCGCCGCGGCCGGGCGCGGTTCCGCCGCGACGGCGGACGTGGCAGGACGGCGACGGGATGGCCCGCTCGTATTGGGTCCCGGGGCGTTGTCGGGCATGATCGGTTGAAGACAGCCCATCGCCCATGCTCCTGATCCAGAACGCCGACGTCTTCGCCCCGCGCCCTCTCGGCGTGCAGACCCTGCTCGTCGCCGGCGGCGAGGTGCTCTGGATCGGGCCCGGCCGCGAGCTGCCGGGCCTGCCGGCGGCGCTGCGGGCCGGCGCCGAGGTCGTCGACCTCGCCGGCGCGCGGCTGATTCCCGGCCTGATCGACGCGCACGTGCACGTCACGGGCGGCGGTGGCGAGGCCGGCTTTCGTACCCGCGTGCCGCCGGTGGCGCTCGGCCGCTTCACGCGCGCCGGCATCACGACCGTCGTCGGCCTGCTCGGCACCGACGACGTCGCGCGCGGCCCGCGCGAGCTGCTCGCGACCCTGTACGCGCTGCGCGAGGAAGGCCTGAACGCCTACGGCTACGCCGGCGGCTACCACGTGCCGCCGACGACGCTGACGGGCAGCGCCCGCGGCGACATCGTGTTCGTCGACGCGCTGCTCGGCATCGGCGAGGTGGCGATCAGCGACCATCGCTCGAGCCAGCCGACGCTCCCCGAACTGCTGCGCCTCGCCTCCGACGCCCACGTCGCGGGCCTGATGACCGGCAAGGCCGGAATCCTGCACCTGCACCTCGGCGACGGGCCGCGTGGCCTCGAGCTCGTGCGCCGCGCGCTCGCGGAGAGCGAGCTGCCGGCGCGCGTCTGGAACCCGACCCACGTCAACCGGCGGCGGGCGCTGTTCGACGAGGCGGTCGCGCTCGCGCGCGCGGGCTGCACCGTCGACCTGACGGCCTTCCCCGTCGCCGAGGGCGAGGACGCGTACTCGGCGGCCGACGCGCTGCTCCGCTACGCCTCGAGCGGCGCGCCGCCCGAGCGCATCACGGTGAGTTCGGACGCCGGCGGCTGCCTGCCGTGCTTCGACGCGGACGGGCAGGTCTGCCGCATGGACGTCGGCTCCGCCGGCGCGCTGCTCGCCACGCTCGGCGAGGCGGTCGCACGCGGCATGCCGCTCGAGGCGGCGCTGCCGGCGTTCACGTCCAATCCGGCGCGGCTGCTGCGCCTGCCGCGCAAGGGCACGGTCGCCGCCGGCGCGGACGCCGACCTCGTCGCGCTCGACGCGACAGGTGCGGCGCGGACGGTCATCATTCGCGGCAAGGTGCACCTGCGCGACGGCGCCGTCGTCCGCCGCGGCACCTTCGAAACCTAGGCTACGAGGAGCGACCGGGATGCCGAGCAAAGTCCCCGACGGCGCGACGCGCGGCTGGATCATTCCGATCGGCGGTGCCGAGAACAAGGAGAACGACCGGCACATCCTCGAGCGCTTCGTGCGGGTCTCGGGCGGCCACGAGGCGGACATCGTCGTGATCCCGACCGCGAGCCGCATGAACGAGACCGGCCCGCGCTACGAGAAGCTGTTCGGCGACATCGGTGCCGCGCGCGTCACCGTCATGGACTTCGACACGCGCCGCGACTGCCAGGAGCCCGGGCGGCTGCGGCGCCTCGAGGAGGCGAGCGGCATCTTCTTCACGGGCGGCAACCAGCTCAGGCTCTCGACGCTGCTCGGCGGCACGCCCGTCGCCAAGCTGATCAGGGTCCGCAATGCCCACGGCGTCACGGTCGGCGGCACCAGTGCCGGCGCGAGCATCCTGTCCGAGCACATGATCGCCTTCGGCGACGAGGGCTCGTCGGTGATCTCGGGCAGCGTCCGGCTGGCGCCCGGCCTCGGCCTCACGAACCGCTTCATCATCGACCAGCATTTCCGCCAGCGCGACCGCCTCGGGCGACTGCTGACCGCGCTCGCCTACAACCCGTTCGCGGTCGGCATCGGACTCGACGAGGACACCGCCACGTTCATCGGGCCCGACGAGACCGTCGAGGTCGAGGGCAGCGGCGGCGTGACGATCGTCGACGGCGCCGACGTCAGCTTCTCGTCGATGGACGCCGTCAGCGAAGGCCAGCCGGTCTGCATGCTGGGCCTCAGGCTCCACATCCTGGTCGCGGGCGCGACCTTCAACCTGCACACCCGCGTCGCGACGCCCGGCGCGCTGGTGCAGCCGAAGGAGTGACCGCGGCCGCGCGCGCCGGCGCCGCGTGCCGGAACGACCTTAGGTGCGGGCGCGCGGCGCGCGAGGCGCGGCGCGGCCGCCGAACGACAACTCCAGAGCGACTGAGCAGCAACCCATGCGCATCCTCGATCGTTCCGTCTACGTCGGCCCGTCCCTGCACGCGCACTTCCCGGTCATCCGGCTCGAGCTCGACCTCGGCAGCCTCGAGGCGTGGCCCACGGGCCGGCTCGGGTCCGCGTACGTCGACGCGCTCGCGGCGGCGTTGCCCGGCCTCGCCGAGCACGGCTGCTCCTACGGCGAGCCGGGCGGCTTCTACCGCCGCATGCGCGAGGACGAGGGCACCTGGCTGGGCCACGTCCTCGAGCACGTCGCGATCGAGCTGCAGAACATCGCCGGCGAGGCGGTGACCTTCGGCAAGACCCGCAGCGCCGGCCCGCCGGGGGTCTACACGGTCGTCTACGAGTACGAGCAGCGCGACGAGGGCATCGCCGCCGGCGAGCTCGGCCTGCGGCTGCTGTGCTCGCTGCTGCCCGAGGCGATCCGGCCGGCCGACACGGTCCCGGACGGCTGGAGCTGGCCGGAGGCGCGCGACGAATTCATCCGCTTCGCGCAGCGCCGCGCGCTCGGCCCGTCGACCATGTCGCTGGTGCGCGCCGCCGAGAGCCGCGGCATCCCCTGGCTCCGGCTCAACGACCAGTCGCTGGTGCAGCTCGGTCACGGCAAGTACCAGCAGCGCATCCAGGCGACCGTCACCGGCCGCACGCCGCACATCGCGGTCGAGCTCGCGAGCGACAAGGAGGAGACCAACAAGATCCTCGCGACGCTCGGCCTGCCGGTGCCGAAGCAGGAGCTGGTGCAGAGCGAGGGCCAGGCGGTGCGCGCGGGCCGCCGCATCGGCCTGCCGGTCGTCACCAAGCCGTACAACGGCAACCACGGCCGCGGCATCTCGATCCGCCTGACGACCGACGAGGAGGTCGCGCAGGGCTTCGCGATCGCGCGCGAGCACTCGCGCTCGGTGGTCGTCGAGTCGTTCCTCGAGGGCGACGACCACCGCCTGCTGGTCGTCAATGGCGAGCTCGTGGCGGCGACGCGCCGCACGCCGGGGCGCGTGGTCGGCGACGGCGAGCACTCGGTCGTCGAGCTGATCGAGCTCGTGAACCAGGACCCGCGCCGCGGCGTCGGCCACGAGAAGGTGCTGACCCGTCTCGAGCTCGACGCGCAGGCCGAGAAGATGCTCGCCGCCGCGGGCCTCACGGCCGCGTCGGTGCCGGCGCCCGGGCAGGCGGTGTACCTGCGCTCGACGGCCAACCTGTCGACCGGCGGCACCGCCACCGACGTGACCGACGTCATCCACCCGGACAATCGCGAGATGGCGGAGCGCGCGGTGCGCGCGATCGGCCTCGACGTCGGCGGCGTCGACTTCCTGTCGAAGAACATCGCCGAGAGCTACCGCAAGATCGGCGGCGGCATCTGCGAGGTCAACGCGGCGCCGGGCTTTCGCATGCACGTCAGCCCGAGCGAGGGCACGTCACGCGACGTCGCCGGACCCGTGATCGACATGCTGTTCCCGGCCGGCGCGCCGTCGCGCGTCGCGATCGCGGCGGTCACCGGCACGAACGGCAAGACGACGACCGCGCGCATGCTCGCGCACATTACCAAGATGGCCGGCTTCACCCCCGGGCTCACGACCACCGACGGCGTCTATATCGACGGCCAGCGCACGGTGCAGGGCGACATGACGGGGCCGGTGTCGGCGCGCATGGTGCTCGCCGATCCGCAGATCGACATCGCGGTGCTCGAGACCGCGCGCGGCGGCCTGATCCGCGCCGGCATGGGCGTCAACGAGGTCAACGTCGGCGCCGTGCTCAACGTCCAGGCCGACCACCTCGGCCTCAAGGGCATCGACACGCTCGAGCAGCTCGCCGAGGTCAAGCGCGTCGTCGTCGAGGTCGCGACCGACTGCGCGGTGCTGAACGCCGACGATCCGCTGGTGCTCCGGATGTCGGGCTACACCGAGGCCAAGAGCATCTGCTACGTGACGCTCAACCCGCAGCACACGCTGGTGCGCGAGCACGTCCGCGCCGGCGGGCGCGCCTGCGCGCTCGAGGCCGGCGTCAACGGCCAGATGATCGCGCTCTACGACCGCGGCGGGCACATCCCGCTGCTGTGGACGCACCTGATCCCGGCGACGCTCGAGGGTCGCGCGACGCACAACGTCCAGAACGCGATGTTCGCGGCGGCGATGGCGTTCTCGCTCGGCATCAAGCTCGACGCGATCCGGCAGGGCCTGCGAACCTTCGACTCGACGTTCTTCCAGGCGCCGGGGCGGATGAACGTGTTCAACGAGCACCCGTTCAAGGTGCTGTTCGACTACGGCCACAACGCGCACGCGGTCGCGGCGATGGCCGACCTCGCCGGGCGGCTCGACGTCAGCGGGCGCCGCATCGTCGTGCTCGCCGGTCCCGGCGACCGGCGCGACGAGGACCTCGTCGCGATCGCCGACGCGGTGGCCGGCCGCTTCGACCACTATATCTGCCGGCGCGACGACAACCTGCGCGACCGCGCGCCGGACGAGGTGCCGCGCATCCAGGCCGCGGCGCTCAAGGCGGCGGGCGTCGCGGCCGGCGCGATCTCGGTGATCCCCGACGAGCAGGAGGCGATCGACGCGGCGCTGCGCATGGGCCAGCCCGGCGACCTCGTGCTGATCTTCGCCGACGCGCTGGTGCGCTCCTGGAAGCAGGTGACGAAGTTCAAGCCCGCCGGCGCCGCGCCCGCGCCGGCGGGCGCGCGGCGCGACGACGAGGCGGGTGCACCGCCGCCGGCCTACGCGGCCGAGG
>JBBINS010000195.1:0-5082 GCA_037443765.1 Gammaproteobacteria bacterium | reverse complement strand
GGAGGAGTCGGTGCTCGTGGACGAGCTCATGCGCCTGGACCAGGGAACCGCTGAGGCGGTGCGGATCGTGACGATCGACACCGGCGTGCTGTTCGAGGAGACGCTGCAGACCTGGCGCGCCTTCGAGGAGCGCTTTCAGATCAAGGTGGAGGTCTTCGACGCGGCCAGCCCGGCAGCGCCCGCACCCGCGACCAGCACGTCGCAGCCGAGGTGCTCGATGGCCACGGGCCCGAGGTCGCAAGCGCCCGGCGCCGCGCCGAAGCCGGCGAGCGCGCGGATCATCGATTCGTAGGTGCGCCACGAGGGCCAGATGAAGGTCTTGTAGTAGAAGCCGGCGCCGAAGAAGCCCCCGCCCGCCTGCAGCAGCGACGCGAGGTCGTAGTGCACGGTCGGCCAGCAGTTCTGGCTGCGCAGCACGAGCCCGTCGGTGAGCTCGAGCTGCGGCGCGACGACATTGGGAATGACGGCCGGCGCCGTGCCGACGGTGAACAGGGCGTTCGGCTCTTCCGGGCCGGCCGTGAGCACGCCGCGCAGCCGGCGGTACTTGATGCTGCGGCCGATCGCGCGGACGCCGGCGGCGAGCAGCGCCGAGGCCGCCGTGTCGCCCGCCTGGCCCAGGAACTCGCGGCCATCGAACGTGAAGCGGACCGGCCGGTCGCCGAGCCGCGTACCGCGCCGCGTGCCTGCGGCACTCATTCCGGGCCTCCGCCGCCGACGAGGTGGCACTCGAGGACCGCCCCGGTCGACGGGTTGCGGCGCACCTCGAGCCAGCCGCGGCAGCCGCCGACGTGCTGCCAGCGCTCGATGCTGAGGGTCAGGTTGTCGACGCGCTCGTAGACCCGCGCGAACGCGCCTGCGCCGGGCGCCGGAACGGTCTTGTGGAACTCGAACTCGCGCAGGTGGCGCGGGCCGCAGAACGGGCAGACGAGGCGCGTCACAGCCGCACCGGGAACGGCCCGCCGCCGCGCTCGTCGAGCATGTGGCCCGTCGCGAACCGCGACAGCCGGAAGCCCTTGATGAGATCCGGGGTCGTGCCGGTGGCGACCAGGCTCGCGCACGCGGCGCCGGAGGCCGGAATGGTCTTGAAGCCGCCGTAGCACCAACCGGCGTTCACGAACACGTTGTCGTAATTCAGCCGGTCGATGATCGGGCTGCCGTCCATCGTCATGTCGTTGGTGCCGGCCCACTGGCGCAGGATCTTGACGCCGCCGATCTGCGGCAGCAGCTCGACGGCGCCCTCGACCACCTCCTCGAGGCGGTCCCAGCGGCCCTCGCGGGTGTACGACGGGAAGCCGTCGAGGTGGCCTCCCATGACGAGGCCGCCGCGATCGGACTGGGTGATGTAGGTCTCGCCGTGGCCCGGAAAGACGTACACGAGCACCGTGTGCAACAGCGGCTTGATCGGCTCGGAGACCATCGCCTGCAAGAGGTGCGTCTCGATCGGCAGCGGCACGCCGAGCATCGCGCCGATCATGCCGGTGTGGCCGGCGGTGGCAAACACGATGCGGTCGGCCCGGACGTAGCCGCGGCTCGTCTCGACGCCGCTTGCGACGCCGGCCGCCGTGCGCACGCCCGTGACCTCGCAGTCCTCGATGATGTCGACCCCGAGTGCGCTCGCGGCCCGCGCGTAACCCCAGGCGACCGCGTCATGGCGGACGGTGCCGCCGCGTCGCTGCACCAGCGCGCCGACGATCGGGAAGCGCCGCGCGCGCCGCGGCTCGAGTTCCGGGCAGAAGCGCTCGAGCGCCGCGAGGTCCAGGAGTTCGGCGTCGATCCCGGCGAGGCGCATTGCGTTGCCGCGGCGCGCCGAGCCCGACACGTCGTCGTCCGAGAGCGCGAGATCGACGACGCCGCGCGGGCTGTACATCACGTTGTAGTTGAGGTCTCGAGACAGCGTCTCCCAGCGACGCAGCGAGTCCTCGTAGAAGTAGTGGTTCTCGGGCAGCAGGTAGTTCGAGCGCACGATCGTCGTGTTGCGCCCGACGTTGCCGTAGCCCACCAGCCGCTTCTCGAGCACCGCGACGCGCTTGACGCCGTGGTCGCGCGCCAGGTGGAAAGCCGTCGCCAGACCGTGACCGCCCGCGCCGACGACCACGACGTCGTAGCCGTCCCTGAGCTTGCGGCCGGTCCAAAGGGGCCGCCAGTAGCCCTCGCCGGCGAGGCGCGCCCGCAGCAGCGCCCAGGCGGAGTAACGCGGTACCGGTCCGCTCACGTTCGTTCCCCGGCGACGCCCGCGCCGATCGTCGAGCAAGGAGTGGCGAGTGCTGGCGGCGGGAAGCGGTGGAGCATGCGCGTCATGAGCCGTCGGAGTTTACACCGGTGGAAGGCGCGCGCGGTATGGCGGCCGGCGCGGGAAGCGCGAGTCGCCCCGTGGATTTCGGCAACGTCGGGCGTCACGGCGGCTCGAGCCCACGTTGCCCGCCGGGGATCGCGAGTGGCCGCGCCAGATAACTGACGATCTTCGGCGCGTCCGCATCCGCGCGGCGGCCGACCTCGCTGAATCCCTGCGCGGCGTGGAAGGCCCACGAGGCCGGGTTGGGCGGCTGGAGGTTCACCTCGCAGGTCACGAGCGTGTGCCGCGCGTCCGCCGCCAGCGAGAACAGCTCCCGGTACAGCCGGGTCGCGAGGTGCTGTCCGCGCGCGGCCGCCGACACCACGACGCGGTCGACGTAGATGAATCTCGGATAGCGATCCTTGAACCACCGGAAGTTCGGGCTGCCGTAGGCCGCATCCTGGTCGAACGCGATCAGGAAGGCCGCGCGGCCGCGATCGATGAGACCGACGTGAAAGGCCTGGTCGCACAGCTGCCGCAAGCCGTCCGCGTCGAGGGGCGAGGTCTCCACCTCGTTCGCGGCGTTGAGCGCGAGCACCGCCGCCACGTCGATCTCGGTCCAGACCGTCACGATCGCCCCGTCGTCGCGGCGGCCATCGTGCGGCCTCCCCGGTCGCGCCCGGCCGGAGCGACTTTCAATGCACGTTCCATGGGAAGCCGGTCGCGAACTGCGTCGCCGCGTTCACGCGATAGACGCGGGGGTAGAAGCCGGTCGCCGAGGCCTCGCCCGCATCGATGGCACGCAACGTCGTGGCAAGCGCGCGCAGGTCATCCACCGCGAGACGGGGCGCGGCGACAACCGGCGCCTCGTCGGCCATGTGTGCGGTCAGCAGCGTCGTGCGCGCGTCGATCAGCGCGAGCAGGCGATCGGTCGTGTTGCGGTACGCGCGGCGGCTCGCGCCCGGCAGAAACGCGTACAACTGCCCCGGGTAGATGAAGTCGCCGCAGAACAGCTGGCGACGCTCCGCGTCGTAGAGCGACACCGACGTCGGCGTGTGACCCGGCGTGTGGATCACCCGCAGGCTGCGACCGCCGAGATCCACCGCGCTCGCCGGCGCCCACCACTCGTCGACGTGCACGCGAGGCCGCTGCAGCCCGTCGGCGAAACCCAGGAACTCGTACCGGCCGAGCTCGAGGATCCCGTCGCGGACGCGACCGCGGAGGTCGCCGGCATCGAGCAGTGCCGTACGATCGAGGCGGCCGAGGGCGCCGACGTGGTCGAAGTGCAGATGCGACGGGACGACCGTGACCGGCAGTGCGGTCAGCGACCGGACGACGCGGACGATGTCGCGATTGCCACTACCGGCATCGAGCAGCACGGCGCGGCGGGTCCCCAGGATCAGGTAGCTGTAGTTGCCCTGGTAATAGCGGGGCTCGCCGATCGCGAAGGTTGACGGATCGATCGCCTCGACGACGAAATAGTCGTCGAACCAGCGGCCGCTGACCGGTTGCGCCGGCATCGGGCCAATGACAGCCGCGTGCTGGCGCAGCGCGTACTCGGCGCAAAGGTATGGTGCGGCCCACGCGGCCGCGACCAGCGCCACCGATACGAGCGCGGCGACCACGATGCAGGCGCGAATCAGACGTCGCGACATGGATCCTCGGTACTTCCGGCGCGGCGCGCCGGGCTGCGAACCCGCCGCAGGGACTCCCAGCGCGGACCCTCCGGGCCGCCGCAACTGAGCGACCGTACAATAACACCGCGAAACCGGACCCGGCTGTCGCATAATAGCCGGACACAAGGAGGGGGAGCGGCGTGAAGAGTCACTATCGCGTGGTCGTAATCGGCGGCGGCATCGTCGGCGCCAGTGTTCTGTACCACCTCGCCCGCAAGGGCTGGGCGGACGTCGCGCTGATCGAGCGTGCGGAGCTGACCGCCGGCTCCACCTGGCATGCGGCGGCCGGATTCCACGCGATCAACGACGACCCCAACATCGCCGCACTGCAGACCTACACGATCAGGCTCTACAAGGAAATCGAGGCCGAGAGCGGGCAGGACGTGGGCATGCACATGCCCGGCGGCTACAGCCTGGCGACCACGCCGGCCCGCTGGGAATGGCTGCGGTCGGAATTTGCCGTCTACCAGACGCTCGGCATCGAGGCGCGCCTCGCGACGCCGGAGGAGATCGTCGCCGACTGCCCGATCGTCGATCCGGCCGGGCTGCTCGGCGGCCTGTTCGACCCGCACGAGGGGGCCGTCGATCCCCACGGGACGACGCACGCGTTCGCGATCGCGGCCCGCAAGCGTGGCGCCGACGTGATCCTGCGCAACCGCGTGCTGGGGCTCGCGCCGCTGCCGAGCGGTCACTGGCGGCTCGAGACCGAGCTCGGCCCGGTGACCGCGGAGCACGTCGTCAACGCCGGCGGCCTGTGGGCGCGGCGCGTCGGGCGGATGGCCGGGGTCGACCTGCCGCTGACGCCGATGCAGCACCATTACCTCATCACCGCGGACCTGCCGGCGCTCGTCGCCCGGGCCGACGAGATGCCCTGCGTGACCGACCTCGAGGGATTCACGTACCTGCAGCAGGAGCGCAAGGGCGTGCTGCTCGGCGTCTACGAGCGCGATCCCAGGCACTGGAAGACCGAGGGGGCCGACTGGGACTACGGCATGGACCTGCTCCCTGAGGAGATCGACCGCATCAGCCCGGAGCTCGCGATCGGCTTCGCGCGCTTCCCGTCGCTCGCCGAGGCCGGGATCCGCCGCTGGGTCAACGGCGCGTTCACGTTCACGCCCGACGGCAACCCGCTCG
>JBBINS010000194.1:0-5090 GCA_037443765.1 Gammaproteobacteria bacterium | reverse complement strand
GGCGCCGCGCGGGGCTGTGGCGTCGCCGGCGGCTCGGCCCGGCCGGCCAGCACGTCGCACGCCACCGCCCAGCCGGGCAGACGCGGCGACCAGAGCCCGATGCCGGTGACCACGACCTCGAGCGGCGCGCTCACGGCGCGGCGTCCCGCGCGAATACCAGCACGCAGTTGTTGCCGCCGAAGCCGAAACTCTCGGTCAGCGCGACCGCGACCGGCGCGGACTCGCCGCGCAGGCGTACCTGCGGGCCGCAGGCCGGGTCGAGCGCGGACGCGTTGAGCGTGCCCGGCCGGAATCCGTCGCGGATCGCGAGCAGGCAGATCACGGCCTCGACGACGCCGGCGGCGCCGAGCGTGTGGCCGGTCCAGCCCTTGGTGGAACTCGCGGCGACCGTCGCCGGGAACAGCGCGGCGACGACCGCGGCCTCGACCTCGTCGTTCTTCTGGCTGGCCGTGCCGTGCAGGTTGATGTAGTCGACCTGCGCCGGCGCGAGCGCGGCGCGGCCGAGCGCCGCCTCGAGCGCAAGCCGGGCGCCGAGCCCCTCGGGGTGCGGCGACGACATGTGGTGCGCGTCGCTGGACTCGCCGTGACCGACGAGCCACGCGCGTGCGTCGCCGCCGCGCTCGAGCAGCGCGAAGCCGGCGGCCTCGCCGAGGCTGATGCCGTTGCGCGCCACGTCGAACGGGCGGCACGGGCGGTCCGAGACGAGCGCCAGCGAGTTGAAGCCGAATAGCACGCTGCCGCACAGCGTGTCGACGCCGCCGACGACCGCGGCATCGGCGAGGCCGAGTCGCAGCAGCCGCTCGGCGTACGCGAACACCTTGGCGCTCGAGGAGCAGGCAGTCGCGACCGTGACGCACGGCCCGTCGAGTGCGAGGGCCTCGGCGAAAAATGCGCCGAGCGAATGCGGCATGTGCACGCCCGGGCGCCGCAGGTCCGCCGGGAACTGGCCGTCGGCGCCGAGTCGCGCATAGGCCTCCTCGGTCGCCCCGATGCTCGAGGTCGAGGTGCCGACGACGAGCGCGACGCGTGCCGCGCCGTAACGCGCGCGCGCCGCAGCGACGGCGTCGAGGAAGCCGTCGGCCCGCGCGCCGAGCCAGGCCAGGCGGTTGTTGCGGCAGTCCCAGCGCGCGTGCTCCGCCGGCAGCCGCGCCGCCTCGACGCCGTCGACCCGTCCGATCCAGGTGGCGAGCGGCTGCGTCGTGAAATCGTTCGGCCGCAGGCCGCCGCGTTCCGCGGCGAGCGCCGCGGCGAGCGCGTCGTTGCCGACGCCGACGGCGGTGGTCGCGGTGAACGCGGTGACCGCGAGCGGCGTCACGCGGGGCGGCGGGCCTGCACGTGGGCGGTCAGCGCGCGCAGCGAGGCGAAGATGTTGCGGTTCTCGGGGTCGTCGGAGCGCAGCTGCACACCGTAGCGCTTCGAGATCTCAAGCGCGAGCTCGAGCGCATCGATGGAGTCGAGCCCGAGACCGCCGCCGAACAGCGCCGCCTCCGGATCGATCGACTCGGCCTCGACGTCCTCGAGGTTTAGCGACTGCACGATCAGGGCCGCCATCTCCGATTCGGCGGTCGTCTGTGGCTGGCTCATGGCGCAAGGCTCTGTATCTGCGACGGAAAACGTGCGGTATAGTCTCGTAAACCACGCAGCGCGACAAGGAGCCTCCGCGATGCAGCCGGGAGGCGTTTCCGTCCCGAGTCCGAGTGTGGCGCCCGCGCCGACGGCCGTCGACGTCATCGTCGTCGGCGGCGGGCCGGGCGGCTCCGCCGCGGCCACCGCGCTCGCGCGGCAGGGGCGTCGCGTCGCGCTGGTCGAGAAGGACCGCCATCCGCGGTTTCACATCGGCGAGTCGCTGCTGCCGATGTCGATGCCGCTGTTCGAGGAGCTCGGGGTTCGCGCGTCGGTCGAGCGGCTCGGCGTGATCAAGCGCGGCGCCGACTTCCCGAGCGACACGCCCGGCGGCTACACGGTGTTCCGCTTCACCCGCACGCTGCACCCGATCTGGCCGTACGCCGTGCAGATCCGCCGCCAGGACCTCGACGAGCTCTTGTTCGCGACCGCGCGCGACGCCGGCGTCGCCGCGATCCAGGACACGGAAATCGACACGGTGCGATTCGACGCCGATGGCGTCGAGGCGCGCGGCTCGCAGCGCGACGGCACGCCGGTGGCTTACCGCGCGCGCTACCTGATCGACGCCAGCGGTCGCGACACGCTGCTCGGCCGGCAGTGGGGCGTCAAGCGCCGGCACCGGCGCCACCAGAGCGCGGCGCTGTTCGCGCACCTCACCGGCGTGCGGCGCCGCGACGGCGAGCACGAAGGCAACATCAGCATCTACCGCGTGAGCGACGGCTGGGTCTGGGTGATCCCGCTGCCCGGCGGCGTCGCGAGCGTCGGCCTCGTGTGCGGGCCCGACACGCTGCGCCAGCGCGCCGGCGAGCGCGAGGCCTTCCTGCTGCGCGTGCTGCGGTCGATCCCGGGCCTCGCGGAGCGTCTCGACGAGCCGCAGGTGATCGGCCACCTGCAGGCGACCGGCAACTACTCCTACCAGTGCAGCCGGATCGCCGGCCGCCGCTGGATCATGGTCGGCGACGCGGCGGCGTTCATCGACCCGATCTTCTCCTCCGGCGTGCACGTCGCGCTGCACAGCGCGCTCGAGGCCGCGCGCCTGGTCGGAGCCGTGCTCGACGAGCCCGGCCTCGAGCGCCGGTTGCAACGGCGCTATCACCGCCAGCACCGCGCCGCGCTGCGGCGCGTGACCTGGTTCATCGAGCGCTTCAACGCGCCGGTGATGCGCCACCTGTTCGCCCACCCGCGCAACGACTGGCGCCTCGAGGAAGCCATCGTCTCGATGCTGGCGGGCGACCTGTACCGGGACGGCGGCATCGCGTGGCGGCTGCGGCTGTTCAAGGTGATCTACACGCTCCACTGCCTCGCCGACGTCAGGGGCGCGCTCGCGGGCGTGCGCCAGCGGTTGCGGCGCATGCGCGAGGTGTTCGTCGCCGATCCCCTGAGCCCCGGGACGCGATGAGCAGCGTCGCCGTGGATCCCGGCTCGGCGGAGGCGCGCGCCCCGCAGCACCGCTACGGCCTCCGGCTCGAGGAACCGCCGCCGACGCTGCTCGGCGCGCTCGTCTACGGCGCCGACGCGGTCGACGCGTGCCGGCGCCTCGGCGACCCCCGCCTGGTCGCCGTGCCGCTCGAGGTCGCCGCAGGCAGCGCCCGCGTCGAGGCGTGGCACGGCGACGCACCGGTCGCGACCCGCACGCTCGAGGGCGCGCGCATCAGCACGAGCCGCGATCACTTCTTCGGCGTACTCGAGCTCCCGGAGCTCGAGTACGGCGGCCCGCGCGGCGCCGGGTTCGAGGCCTACCGGCGGCTCGTGCGGATCCATCGGGGCGGAGAGTATCCGTACGTGTGGCGCATCTGGAACTTCCTCGACGCCATCAACCTCGGCGCCGGGGACGACGAGCGCTATCGGCAGTTCTGCCTCGGCCGCGCCGAGGGGATGCGCGAGGACCTGGACGGCTATCCGGCCGGCAGTGCGCTCGGGCGCCGCGACGGCGACCGCACGCTGCAGGTCATCTGGCTGGCGGGCCGCGCGCCCGGCCGCGCCGTCGAGAGCCCGCGCCAGGTCAGCGCCTACCGCTACCCGCGCCAGTACGGTCCTGCCGCGCCGAGCTTCTCGCGCGCGATGCGGCTCGGGCCGAAGCTACTGATCTCCGGTACCTCGAGCATCGTCGGCCACGAGACCGTTCACGCCGGCGACGTCCGGGCGCAAGTGCGCGAGTCGATGGCGAACCTCGAGGCCGTGATCGCGGCGGCGGGGCTGGGCGGCGCCCGGCCACGCGCGGTCAAGGCCTACGTCCGCCATGCCGCGGACGCGGCGGCGGTCGCCGCCGAGATCGCCGCCGCCCGGCCGGGCGAGCCGCCCGGCTGCGTGCTGCTCGCCGACATCTGCCGCGCCGACCTCGAGGTCGAGCTCGAGGCGATCGCCGGGCTGCCGCCGGAGCGGCCCGCCGTCTAGCAGTCCCGACCCTCACGCGCGAGCGCGGCCTCGAGAGCCGCCCGCGGCAGCTTGCCGGCGGCGTTGCGCGGCAGCGTCGGCACGAGCAGCAGCGGTCGCGGCATCAGCACCGGGTCGATCGACGACGCGAGCGCCGCGCGCAGCTGCGCGGCGTCGAGGCCGGGCGCGACCACGAGCGCCGCGAGCCGGTGCACGAGGCCCTTCGCCGCGGTCTCGGGCTGGAACACGACGGCGTCGACGACGCCCGGGACGCCCAGCAGGCGCTGCGTCAGGTCCGCGAGCGAGGCGCGCTTGCCGGCGACGTCGACGAGGTCCGAGCTGCGCCCGAGCACGCGGAACCGCTCCCCGGGAAGGACCTCGATCCGGTCATGCAGGCGCTCCGGCGCCCGGAACCACGGCGTGTCGACACGCGTCGTCGCTTCCTCCGGCGTGAAGCGCACGCCGGCGTACGCGGCCCAGTCGCGCTCGACGGCGGTCCGGCGCGAGCCGAGGATGCAGGTCTCGGTCGAGCCGAACATCTCGATGAGCACGCCGCCGGTCGCCTGCTCGACGCGTGCAGCGAGCTCGGCGTCGAGCGGCGCGGTCGCCGACACCGTGACCTCGGTCCGCGGCAGCGGCACGCCGGAGGCCAAGATCGCGCGCAGGTGCGCCGGCGTGCTGACGAGCACTCGCGGCGCGGGCGTCTCGGCGAGCACCGCGGCCACCTCCGCGGGCAGCAGCGGCCGGGCGCCGTGGAGGCCCATGTCCTCGAGCAGCGGCAGTAGCACCGTGAGCTCCATGCCGTACATGTGCTGCGGCGGCACGGTGCCGACGATCCACGGCCGCGCCGCGCGGGCCGACGGCGGCAGCGCGGCGCGGATCGCCGCCGCATTAAATCGAGTGCTCGCCGCCACCGTGCCCCAGCGCTTGGCATGCCGGCTCGGCACGCCGGTGCTGCCCGACGTGAAGCCGATCATCGCCACGTGCTCGGCGCCGACCGCTCGGCCCGCGGTCGCGCCGCCGTCGCGCGCGGCCGCGGCCGCGACGTCGGCGTCCTCGACCGTACGGCTGCCGGGGTAGAGCGCGCGCACCGC
>JBBINS010000193.1:0-5101 GCA_037443765.1 Gammaproteobacteria bacterium | reverse complement strand
CAGCACGGCGGCGAGCGCGTCGAGCGTGGCCGGGATCTCGGTCGCCTGGCGCGGCAGGCTGAGCAGGCGCGCGAGCGCCGGCGGCACCGGCACGGTCGCGCCGATCAGCGGCTCGACGGTCTCGGGGAACTTCGCCGGGTGCGCGGTCCCGACCAGCACCCACGGTCCCGCCGCGCGCCGCGCGGGCCCGAGGCGCGCGTAGGCCTCGGCGGCGGTCGCGGTGTGCGGGCACCAGGTCTGGCCGAGGCGCGTCCGGTCGGTGCGGATGCGCGCGCGGATCTCGTCGTCGCTGACGCTCACCGCGCTCACCGCCCCGCCGAGCTCGCGCCAGTCGGGGTGCAGGTGGCGCAGGCGCTCCATGTTGCTCGGGTTGCCGACGTCCATCGCCGAGGCGAGCGTCGCGACCGACGGCCGCGGCTGCCACGTGCCGGTGGCGAGGTAGTCGGGCACGGTGCGGTTGGCGTTGAAGGCGAGCACGAGCTCGCCGATCGGCAGGCCGACGCGCCGCGCCCAGACGGCGGCCAGCACGTTGCCGAGGTTGCCGGACGGCACGATGAAGTTCGCCTTGCGGCCGGTGCGCCGCCAGGTCGCGAGGCTGGCCTGCACGTAGTAGCAGGCCTGCGGCAGGAGCCGGCCGACGTTGATGCTGTTCGCGGACGACAGCTCGCGGCGCGCGGCGAGCGCCGGGTCGGCGAACGCCGCCTTGACGAGCCGCTGGCAGTCGTCGAAGGTCCCGGCGACCGACAGCGACTTCACGTTGCCGCCCCAGCAGGTGAGCTGCAGCTCCTGGCGCGGCGACACGAGCCCGCGCGGGAACAGCACCACCACCTCGATGCCGGGCCGGCCGTGGAACGCCGCGGCGACCGCGCCGCCGGTGTCGCCGGAGGTCGCGACCAGGATCGTCAGCGTCCGGCCCGCGCCGCGGTGCAGCCGCCCGAGGCAGGCGGCGAGGAAACGCGCGCCGAAGTCCTTGAACGCCGCGGTCGGCCCGTGGAAGAGCTCGAGCACCGCGGCGTCGTCCTCGACGGCGAGCGGCACGAGCGGCACCGGGAAGTCGAATGCCTCGCCGACGATGGCGCCGAGCTCGGGCGCGAGCGCGTCGCCCTCGAAGAACGGCGCGAGGAAGCGCGGCGCGACCTCGGCGAGCGTGCTCGCGCCGCCGAAGTCGCCGGCGGAGGCGGTCGGGAAGCGCTCGGGGACGTACAGGCCGCCGTCGGGGGCGAGCCCGCGCCGCAGCGCCTCCGAGAGCGTCGCCGAGTGGCCGGGGTCGCGCGTGGAGATGAAGCGCATCAGTCGATCACCCGCGCGCCGGTCGGCTCGATCGCCGAGATCCAGCGGTCGCAAGCGAGGCCGTGCGCCGCGAAGGCGGCGACCATCGCGTCCTGGATGCGCTGCGCATCCGCTGCGAGGCACCAGGCGAAGGTCGTCGGCCCGGCGCCGGAAATCGAGCAGCCGAGCGCGCCGTTGCCCATCGCGGCCTGCTTGACCGCCATGAAGCCCGGAATCAGCGCCTGCCGCTGCGGCTCGACGATGACGTCCTCGAAGGCGTCGCGGATCATGTCGAAGTCGTTCGTGTAGCAGGCGGAGATGAAGCCGGCGAGGTTCGCGCACTGCCAGACGAGGTCCGACAGGCTCACCGACTTCGACAGGATGCGCCGCGCCTCCTTGGTCGACAGGAACATGTGCGGGTGCACGAGCACGCAGCGGATCCCCGGCGGCACCGGGATCTGCTTGGTGCGCGGGTTGTCGATGCCGACGGTCAGCACGAGGCCGCCGAAGAGGCTGGGCGCGATGTTGTCGACGTGCACCGAGCCCGAGGCGACCGCCTCGCCCTGCATCGCGAACTTGAGGAGCTCGAGCTTCGTCAGCGGCGTTGCGAGCAGCGCGTTGCCGGCGACGACCGCCGCGACCGCCGAGGCGGCCGAGCCGCCGAGCCCCGAGCCGAGCGGGATGCCCTTCTCGATCGTCATTTCGAAGCCGAAGTCGAGGCCGGCGCTCTCGGCCAGGCTCTTGAGCGCCTGCCCGGCGGTGTTGCGCGCGGCCTCGAGCGGCAGTTCCGTCGCGACGCCGGTGATCGCCTTGATCCGCACCCCCGGCGTCGCGCTGCGCGCGACGTGCACGCGGTCGCCGATCGCCTCGACGGTGTGGCCGAGGATGTCGAAGCCGATGCCGACGTTGCCGACCGTGGCCGGTGCGAACGCGGTGGCGCTGTTACGCAAGCTGTCTACTCCAGGTGCGGGCTTCAGATCTTGGCGCCGAGGTAGGCGCACAGGCGCAGCAGGTCGCCGAACACCCCGCCCGCCGTGACCTCGGGTCCCGCGCCCGGGCCCTGCACGATCAGCGCGTTGTCGCAGTAGCGGCGCGTCTCGAAGCGCACCACGTTGTCGGTCAGCGCGATGTTCGCGAACGGGTGGTTGCGCTCGAGCTGCACGAGTCCCACGGTCGCGCGGCCGGCGGCGGCGTCGAGCCGGCCGACGTAGCGCAGCACCCGGCCGGCGGCTGCGGCCTCGGCGTGGCGCCTGGCGATCGCGGCGTCGTGCTCGGGCAGGCGGCTGAGGAACTCCTCGACCGTGCAGTCGGCGAGCGCGGCCGGCACCAGGCTCTCGACCGTGACGTCGCCGAGCTCGAGCTTGAGGCCGACCTCGCGCGCCAGGATGATCAGCTTGCGCGCGACGTCGGTGCCCGACAGGTCGTCGCGCGGGTCGGGCTCGGTGTAGCCCTTCTGCTTGGCGTCGCGGACGATCGCCGAGAACGGCTGCTTGCCGTCGTAGACGTTGAAGAGGTAGGCGAGCGTGCCGGAGAAGATCCCCTCGATCGAGCGCACCTCGTCGCCGGTCTCGCGCAGGTCGTACAGGGTCTGGATCACCGGCAGGCCGGCGCCGACGGTCGCCTCGTAGAGGTAGTGCGTGCCGCCGGCGCGGCGCGCCTCCTTCAGCGACTCGTAGTAGTCGAGCGGCCCGCTGTTGGCCTTCTTGTTGGGTGTCACGACGTGGATGCCGGCCGCGAGCCAGTCGTGGTAGTGGCGTGCCACCTCGGCGTTCGCGGAGCAGTCGATGATGACGGCGTGCGGCAGGTGCTCGGCGTGCACGTGGCGCGTGAACCCGGCGATGTCCGCCGGCCGGGCGTTCGCCTTGAACGCCTCGCGCCACGTCGCCGGGTCGATCTCGCCGTCGGCGAGCAGCATCTCGCGCGAGGCGAGGATGCCGCGCACCCGGAGGTCGAGGCGCGCGTCGCGGCGCAGCCGCTCGAGCTGCGAGGCGAGCTGGCCGAGGAGCGCGCCGCCGACGTGGCCGCGGCCGATCAGGCCGATCGAGATCGTGTGCGGCGACAGGTAGAAGCCGGCGTGCACCGCCCTCAGCGCGCGCGTCGAATGCTTGGCCTCGATCACCACCGAGATGTTGCGCTCCGAGGCGCCCTGCGCGATCGCGCGCACGTTGACCGCGGCGTCGGCGAGCGTGCCGAACACCTTGGCGGCGATGCCGTGGCTGCCGGCCATGCCGTCGCCGACCACCGCGAGGATCGCGCAGTCCGTGCTGACCTCGACGCTGTGGATCTGCCCGTCGCGCAGCTCGGTCGAGAAGGCGCGGCGCACGACGCCCTCGGCGGCGGCGGCCTCGCGGTCGGGCACCGCGCAGCAGATCGAGTGCTCGCTCGAGCCCTGCGAGATCAGGATCACGGAGATGCCGGCGTCGTTGAGCGCACCGAACAGGCGCTGCGCCGTGCCGGGCACGCCGATCATGCCGGCGCCCTCCAGGTTCACGAGCGCGACGGCGTCGATCGTCGTGATGCCCTTGACCTTGTGGGTCGAGGTCGGCCGCGCGCAGATCAGCGTGCCGGGCTTGCCGGCCGCGAAGGTGTTCTTGATCAGGATCGGGATCTCGCGCGACACGGCCGGCGCCATCGTCTGCGGGTGGATCACCTTCGCGCCGAAGTACGCGAGCTCCATCGCCTCGCTGTAGGACAGCGAGTCGATGACCTTGGCGTCCGGGACGCGGCGCGGGTCGGCCGACAGCACGCCGTCGACGTCGGTCCAGATCACGATCTCGCTGGCGTCGAGCAGCGCGCCGAAGATCGACGCGGAGAAGTCGCTGCCATTGCGGCCGAGCGTCGTCTGCACGCCGTGCTTCTTCGCGGCGATGAAGCCGGTGATCACGAGCGTGCCGCCGAAGTCGGCGGGCACCAGCGCGTCGATCGCCGCCTGCGACTCGGTCCACTGCACCGCGGGCCCGAGCGGCCCCCACTCGACGACCACCGCCTTGCGGGCGTCGATCCAGCGCACCGGCGGCGCCGTCTTCGAGCGCTCGGCGAGCAGTGCCGCGAACATCCGCGTCGACCAGATCTCGCCGTAGCCGGCGACGAGGTCGCGGATGTTGTGCGCGGCCGACCGGATCAGGCTCACGGTGTGCAGGATGCCGGCGATGTCGGCGCAGTCGGCCTCGAGCTGGGCGATGAAGGGGTTCGCGGCGGAGGCGCGCGGCAAGAGCGTGTTCGCGATCCCGGTGTGGCGGGCCCGCAGCGCCGCCAGCTTCTGCAGGTAGGTCGCGTCCTGGGCCTCGGCCAGCGCCACGAGCTCGAGCAGGCCGTCCGTCACGCCCTTGCAGGCGGACAGCACCACCGCCACCCGCGCGTGCGGGTCGGCCTCGATGATGCCCGCGACCCGCGTGATGCACTCGGCGTCGGCGACCGAGGAGCCGCCGAACTTGTGGACGATCCAGCGCCGGTCGTTGGCGGGAGTCGTGGTCTTCGAACGCGTCATGAACCCTGAGCCTCTTTGTTTGCGGCGCACAATCTACTGGCGCGTACCCGCCCGGGGCAAGCGCGAAGTGCGGCGGCGGCGGGTCAGCCGCGGCTGCGCCGCGCGTGCCACAGCGTCAGCAGCCGGACGGCGCCCGGGACGCGGACCAGCCACACGAGGACCAGCCCGACCGCCCGCTCGCGGGCCGACAGCCGGAAGCGCTCGAGCAGGGGGTCGTAGAGCCCCGGCCGGGGCTCGTGGACGGGCAGCGGTCCGCTCACCGCTTGCGCCCGGCGACCGGCCGCGGCGGGAGCCCGGTGTGCTGGGTCGCGAAACGGCCGTTGCTCGCCCGCCCGGCGACCCGCG
>JBBINS010000192.1:0-5121 GCA_037443765.1 Gammaproteobacteria bacterium | reverse complement strand
GGGCGCTGAGGCGCGAGCTTGCCGAGGACCGCGCCCGGCTCGCGGCGGCCGCCCGGACGCTGAACGCGGTGAGCCCGCTCGCGACGCTCGAGCGCGGCTACGCGATCGTCACGCTCGCCGACGGCCGCGTCGTGCGCGCCGCCCGCGACGTCGCGCCGGGGGATGAGGTGCGGGCCCGGACCGCCGCCGGGCGGTTCTCCGCCACCGTCAAGGCGATCGAGCCCTGAGGGGGCCGTTCAGCGCTTCTTGTGCTTGATCAGGCGGCGGCGCTTCTCCTTCTGCCGCGCGTTGAGCTCGTTGCGGCGGCCCGCGAACGGGTTCGTGTCGGAGCGGAACTCGACCTTCACCGGCGTGCCGTGCAGGCGGAACGCCTCGCGGTAGGTGTTGACCAGGTAGCGCCGGTAGGCCTCCGGCACGTGCGCGACCTGATTGCCGTGCACGATGATCAGCGGCGGGTTCTTGCCGCCCTGGTGCGCGTAGCGGAGCTTGATCCGCCGTCCGCGCACGAGCGGCGGCTGGTGCGCCTCGAGCGCCTTCTCGAGCACCCGCGTGAGCTCCGGCGTCGGCAGTTCCTTGAGCGCCGCCTGCGCGGCGCGGCGCGCGGCGCCCAGCAGGTCGCCGACGCCGGTGCCGTGCAGCGCCGAGATGAAATGCTGCGGCGCGAAGTCGAGGAACGGCACCTTGAGCGCGAGCTGGTTCCTGATGTGGTCGCGCTGGTCGGGCGGGATGTGGTCCCACTTGTTGATCGCTAGGATGAGCGCGCGGCCACGCTCGGCGACGTGGCCGAGGAGCGTCGCGTCCTGCTCGGCCACCGTTTCGTGCGCGTCGAGCACGCCGATGACGACGTGCGCCTCGTCGATCGCCTGCAGCGCCTTGATGACGCTGAACTTCTCGACCGCGTCCTCGACCCGCGCGCGGCGCCGGACGCCGGCGGTGTCGATCAGCACGTAGTGGTGGCCGTCGCGCTCGAACGGCACGTGGACGCTGTCGCGCGTGGTGCCGGGCTGGTCGAAGGCGACCAGCCGCTCCTCGCCGATCATCCGGTTGATCAGCGTCGACTTGCCGACGTTCGGCCGCCCGACGACCGCGATGCGGATTGCGTCCGGATCGAGGTCCGGCTGCTCGGCGCCCGAGACCACGAGGTCCGCCAGCATCTGCTCGACCAGCGCATCGACGCCCTGGCCGTGCGCGGAGGAGATTGCGACCGGCTGGCCGAGCCCGAAGGCCTGGAACTCGCCGGCGGCGACGTCCGCGTCCTGGCCCTCGCTCTTGTTGGCGGCGACGATCACGGGCTTGCCGGTGCGCCGCAGCCGCTGGGCGACGAAGCGGTCCTCGGGCGTGGGACCCGAGCGCGAGTCGACCACGAACACGACGCGGTCGGCCTCCATGACCGCACGCTCGGTCTGCGCGGCCATCAGCGTCTCGACGCCCGACGGCGCGACCACGAGGCCGCCGGTGTCGACGACGATGTAGCGGCCGCCGCGGCGGCCGTAGCCGTACTGGCGGTCGCGGGTCAGCCCCGGCAGGTCCGCGACCAGCGCGTCGCGGGTGCCGGTGAGCACGTTGAAGAGCGTGGACTTGCCGACGTTCGGGCGCCCGACGATAGCGATGACCGGCAGCATGCGCCCCACCCGGGGATCATTTCCGGGGCTGGGCGCGCAGCGCGTACAGCTCGCCGGCGTCGTTCTGCAGGTACAGGAAGCCGTCGGCCGCGACCGGCGCGTTCGTGAAGCGCTTCTTGCCGGCCGAGAAGCGGCCGATCAGCGCGCCGCTCGCCGGGTCGAGCCAGTGCACGAAGCCCTGGTAGTCGGCGACCACGAGGCTGTCGCCGTCGACCACGGGCGAGGTCAGGCCGCGCCGCGCGAGCCGTTCCTGCTGCCAGACCGGCGTGCCGTCGCGCCGGCGCATCGCGACCACCTTGCCGTCGGCGCTCGTCATGAAGATCGTCTCGCCCGCGAGCGCGATGCCGCGGTAGCTCGAGGCCTCGCGCGACCACCAGATCTGGCCGGAGTCGAGCGCGATCATCGCGACCCGGCCCTGGAAGCCGGCGACGAACACATCGTGGCCTGAGACCGCGAGCGTACCGTCGATGTCGACCAGCCGCTCGAGCTCGGTCTTGCCGCGCGGCGGGCTGACCGCCGTGTTCCACAGCACGTCGCCGTTGGCGACGCTGTAGGCGGCAACCTTGCCGTTGTCGAAGCCGCACACGACCGTATCGCCGTCCAGCACCGGCCGTGAGACGCCGCGCAGCGTCAGACGCGGCACCTGCTCTTCGTTGCTCCACAGCTCCTTGCCGGTGTCGAGCGCGAGGCCGCGGATGCGGCCGTCGACGGTGCGCACGACGACCGCCTGCGGGGCGATCACCGGCGCCGCAAGCGCCTCGCCCGACAGCCGCACGAGCCAGCGCTGCGCGCCGGTCGCCGCATCGAGCGCGATCAGCTGGCCGTCGCTCGAGCCGGTGACCACGAGGCCCTGGCCGACCGCCGGCCCGCCGGCGAGCGCGATCTTGGTTTCCTTGCGCCACAGCGTCCGGCCGGACTTGCCCTCGAACGCGGCGACGACGCCGCGGTCGCCGGCCGCGTAGACCTTGCCGCCCTCGACGGCGGGCGCGAGCCCGAGCCGCAGCGAACGGTCCTTGCCGCCGAGCCCGGCGCTCCAGGCCTTCTCGATCGCGAGTTTGGCATCGATCGCGACCAGCACGGCCGGCGGCTCGATGTCCTTGTCGCTGTCGCACGCGACGAGCAGGATCGCGAGCGCGGCCACCGCCGCGCCCGCGCGCGCGAAGTGCGGGCGCATCACGGTTTCTGGCCGGCGGCGGCCGTGGCCGGCGCCGGCGGCGGCGGCTCGAGCGCGGCGATCTTGAGCTCGAGGAGCTCACGGTTGACGCCGGCGGACTTGGAGGCGAGCGCCTCGCGCCAGGCGGCGAGCGCCCCCGCCTTGTCGCCCTTGTCGAGCAGCACGTCGCCGCGGACGTCGGCGTAGGCCGGCGAGCTGGTGCCGGCCGGCGCGGCTGCGAGCGTCGCGAGCGCGGCGTCGGGCTTGCCGTCGGCGCGCTGCACGCGCGCGAGCCGCAGGCGCGCGACGGTCGCGAGATCGGCGTCGTGCGTTTCCTTGATCACCGTCTCGAGCAGCCCCGCCGCGTCGGCGAGCTTGCCGCCCTCGACGTCGAAGCGCGCGAGCGCGAGCGCCGCGAGGTCGCTGTACGGCGTGCGGCCGTAGGAATCGCGCAGCTCCTTGACGAGTCGCCCCGCGCCCTCGGCGTCGCCGCGCGACAGCGCGTCGAGGGTCGTCTCGTACTTCTGGGCCGCGGTCGCGGCCTGCCGGTCGCCCCACGCCTTCCACTGCTGGTAGCCGACGAACAGGCCGATCGTGATCACCACGCTCGCCAGCGCCCAGGGCGCGTTGTCCTTGACCGTGGTCCGCAGCCAGTCGATCTGCTGGCGTTCCGAAAGATACTCGTCCACGAACTTCTCCCGCCTGTATGTCGTCGTTCAGCGGCCCGGATCTTGCCGAGTCGCCCCGCCATCGTCCACCGGCGCCGCCGTCACCACGCGCGCGAGGCACGCCGGCAGGTCCGCGAACGCGCAATCCTCTTGGGCGCCGCCGCCGCGCAGCGGCTTGACCGCGGCGACCCCGCGCGCGATCTCGTCGTCGCCGAGCACGACCGCGACCGCGGCGCCGCTCTTGTCGGCGCGCTTGAACTGGGCCTTGAAGCTGCCGCCGCCGAGGTCGGTCTCGATCCTGAGGCCCGGCAGCGCATCGCGCACGGCCTCGGCGAGCCGCAGGCCGCGCTCCGCCGCCGCGGCGCCCGCCAGCACGAAGTAGACCTGCGGTACTTCGGCAGGCGCCGCGCAGCCGAGTTCCTGCATCAGCATCACGACCCGCTCCATGCCGAGCGCCCAGCCGATCGCCGGGGTCGGCGTGCCGCCGAGCTGCGGCACGAGGCCGTCGTAGCGACCGCCCGAGCAGACGGCGTTCTGCGAGCCGAGCGCGTCGGTCACCCACTCGAACACGGTGCGGCTGTAGTAGTCGAGGCCGCGGACCAGCCGCGGGTTCACCGTGTAGCCGACGCCGGCGGCCTCGAGCCGCGCCTTGAGGCCGTCGAAGTGTTCGCGCGAGGCGGGATCGAGGTGGTCGGTCAGCAGCGGCGCACCGGCGATCAGCGCCGCGAGGTCCGGGTTCTTGCTGTCGAGGATCCTGAGCGGGTTGCCGCCGAGGCGGCGTCGGCTGTCGGCGTCGAGCTCGGCCTCGTGGGCCGCGAAGTAGCCGCGCAGCACCTCGCGGTACGCCGCGCGGGACTCCGGCGTACCGAGCGAGTTGATCTCGAGCCGCACGCGGCTGATGCCGAGCACCCGCCACAGCCGCGCCGAGATCAGGATCAGCTCCGCGTCGATGTCGGGGCCCTCGTAGCCGAAGGCCTCGGCGTCGATCTGGTGGAATTGCCGGTAGCGACCCTTCTGCGGACGCTCGCCGCGGAACATCGGCCCGAAGGTGAACAGCCGGTGGCGCTGGTTGTGCAGCAGCCCGTTCGAGATCGCCGCGCGCACGATGCCGGCGGTGCCCTCGGGGCGCAGCGTGAGGCTGAGGCCGTCGCGGTCGTCGAAGCTGAACATCTCCTTCTCGACGATGTCCGTGTACTCGCCGATCGCGCGCTTGAACAGCTGGGTGCGCTCGAGCACCGGCACGCGGATCTCGCGATAGCCGTACTGCGAGAACACCGCACGCGCCGCCGCCTCGAGGCGTTGCCACCAGCGCGCCTCGTCGGGCAGCACGTCGTTCATGCCGCGCAGCGGCTCGATGGTCTCGCTCACGGCGATCGCGTCCTCGTGGGTTACTGGGCGGCGCCGTCGCGGGCGACGACGAAGCGGGCGGTCGCGGCGGCGCGCCGCGAGGGGGGCACGACGACGGCGTGCTCGCCGACCGTCAGGCGCGCGCCGTCGGCGAAGCCGAGGAACACCCGCCACGGCCCGGGGCCGGGCACGTTGACCGTCTCGCCCGGGTGCACCATGTCGTAGACGAGGCGCGCGCCGCTCGGCGCGTAGACCTCGGCCCAGCACTCGCGCACCCCGTGAATCACGAGCCCGTCCTCGCGCGCGGCCGCGCCGGCCGTGGCGCGGTGCC
>JBBINS010000191.1:0-5157 GCA_037443765.1 Gammaproteobacteria bacterium | reverse complement strand
GGCGCCCGCTGGGCGCGGCCGGCGGCGAGGCCGCCCACGGCCGGCTGGTTGGCCGGCGCCGCGGCCGGCCGCCCGAGGTGCGGCTCGATCTTGTGCTCGTGGGTCAGGAGCCGGCCGAACCGCGGCCCCAGCCAGCGTTCGACGTCGTCGAGCAGCGTGAAGATCGCCGGCACGATCACCAGCGTCAGCACCGTCGAGGTGATGATGCCGCCGATGACCGTGACCGCCATCGGCTGCCGGAACGCCGAGACGTCGCCGATGCCGATCGCGGTCGGCAGCATGCCGGCGATCATCGCGACACTCGTCATGACGATGGGCCGCGCGCGCTTGTGGCCCGCCTCGAGCAGCGCCGTGAGGCGGTCCTTGCCCGCGCGCATCTCCTCGATCGCGAAGTCGACGAGCAGGATCGAGTTCTTGGCGACGATGCCGAGCAGCATCAGGATGCCGATCACCACCGACATCGAGAACGGGATGCGCAGCAGCGCGAGCGCCCCGACCGCGCCGCCGAGCGCCAGCGGCAGCGCCGAGAGGATCGTCAGCGGCTGGAAGACGCGCGCGAACAGCAGCACCAGCACCGCGAACACCATCAGCACGCCGGCCGCGATCGCCAGCAGGAAGTTCGTGAACAGCTCCTGCATGTACTCGCCGGTGCCGGTGGGCACGTAATGCACGCCCTGCGGCAGGTCCTTGATCGCGGGCAGCGCCTCGTACTTCTTCTGGGCGTCGCCGAACTGCACGCCCGGCGCGAGGTCCGCGCCGATCATCAGCCGGCGCGTCTGGTTGTAACGACGCACGGTGGCCGGACCCTGGCCGAAGCTGACATCGGCCACGGCCTTGAGCGGCACGCTGCCGCCCGACGAGGTCGGGACCGGCATGTTCTCGATGGTCGCGAGGTCCTGGCGCGACGACTCCTTGAGGCTCACCCGGATCGGCACCTGCCGGTCCGAGAGCGAGAACTTCGCGACGTTCTGGGGGATGTCGCCGAGCGTCGCGATCCGGATGGTCTGGCTGATCGCCTGGACGGTGACACCGAGTTCCGCGGCGATGTCGAACCGCGGCTTGACGACGAGTTCCGGACGGGGCAGGTCGCCGTCGATGCGCGGATCACGCAGCTCCTTGAGACCGCGCATCTGGTCGACGACGCGGTGCGCGCTCGCCTCGGCCAATACCGGATCGTCGCCGGTGATGTAGAAGCTCACGTCGCGGCCACCGCCGCCGCCGGACTGCGACTGGAACTGCACGCGCGCGTCCGGGATCTTGCGCAGCTCCGGCAGCACCATGTCCTCCCAGTCCTTCTGCGACATCGCGCGCTGGCTCCGCGGCACGAGCGAGATGAACACGTTGCCGCTGCGCACCTGGCCGTCCTCGTCCGAGCCGATCGACTCGACGACGTCGGTGACCTCCTTGTGGCTGCGCACGATCCGCGTCACCTCGGCCGAGACCCGCGCCGTGTCCTCGAGCCGCACGCCGGGCGGCAGCTCGAGCATGATCTGGCTGCTCGCGAAGTCGTCCGGCGGGAAGAAGGTCGTCGACATCGACATCAGGCCGGCGACCGACACGACGCAGAACACCGCCGCCCCGAGCAGCGTCCACCAGCGGTGCCGGACGCAGGTCCGCAGCAGCCGGAGGTAACGGCTCATCAGCGGGCCTTCGAGGTGCGCGTGGTGGCCGAGCGGCTTGAGCGTGAACGCCGCGACCACCGGCGTCACGAGCCGCGCAACGAGCAGCGAGAAGAACACCGCCGCCGCGACCGTCAGGCCGAACTGCTTGAAGTACTGGCCCGTGATGCCGCCCATGAAGCTGACCGGCAGGAACACCGCGATGATCGTCGCCGAGGTCGCCACGACCGCGAGGCCGATCTCGTCGGCGGCGTCGAGCGCCGCCTGGTACGGCGTCTTGCCCATGCGGATGTGACGGACGATGTTCTCGATCTCGACGATCGCGTCGTCGACCAGCACGCCCGCCACCAGCGACAGCGCCAGCAGGCTGATCGAGTTGAGCGTGAAGCCCATCCACGACATGAAGGCGAAGGTCGGGATCGCCGACAACGGGATCGCCAGCGCCGAGATCGCGGTCGCGCGCGACTCCCGCAGGAACAGGAACACGACGGCCACCGCGAGGATCGATCCCTCGATCAGCGCCTCGATCGCGGAATGGTAGGTGCGCTTGGTGTTCTCGACGGTCGTGAACACCATCTTGACCTCGACACCGGGATTCTCGGCGAGGATCTTGTGGATCTCCTTCTCGACCGCATCGAGCGTCGAGACGTCCGAGAAGCCGCGGGCCTTGGTGACGAAGAACGTCGTCGCCGGCCGGCCGTCGAGCCGCGACAGCGAACGCACCTCCGCGACGCTGTCGCTGACGTCGGCGATGTCGTCGAGCCGCGCCACGCGCCCGCCGGCCACCTGGATCTGGGTCGCGCCGAGCTGGGCGGCGGTGCGCGCGCCGCCGAGCACGCGGATCGACTGCTCGCCGCCGGCGACCTGGGCGCGGCCACCCGGCGCGTCGAGGTTGAGCGTGCGCAGCTGCTGGTTCACCTGCACCGCCGTGATGCCGAGCGCCTGCATCCGCGCCGGGTCGAGCTCGACGCGGATCTCGCGATCCACGCCGCCGCTGCGCCCGACCTGGGCGACGCCCGGCACCGTGAGCAGGCGCTTCGTGACGGTGTTGTCGACGAACCAGCTCAGCTGCTCCTGGGTCAGCGACGTCGTGCCGACCGCGAAATAGGCGATCGGCCCGCCTTCGGCGTCCTGGCGCGTGACCGTCGGCTCCTGGATGCCCTCCGGCAGGTCGGCGCGGACCCGCGCGACGGCGTCGCGCACGTCGCTGACGGCGCGATCGATCGGCGTGCCGATCAGGAACTCGACCCAGATGAAGGCCTGGCCCTCGGTGGCGCGCGACGTGATGTTGTGCACGCTGCCGACGCTCGCGACCGCGCCCTCGATCTTCTGCATCACCTGCTTTTCCATCTCGGTCGGCGCGGCGCCGGGCTGCGAGACGGAGACCTGCACCATCGGGAAGCTGATGTCGGGATTGAGGTTGATCGGCAGCCGGATGAACGCGACCGTCCCGACGAACGCCAGCACGATGAACAGCACGATCGGGAAGATCGGGTGCTTGATCGCCCAGGCAGAGATATTTCTCACGGCTTTTCCTTGGCGGCGGCGACGCGCACCTGCTCGCCCTCGTGCAGGAACGCGCCCGCCGTCGTCACGACGCGCTCGGTGCCGTCGAGCCCGTCGGCGATTACGATGCCGCTCGGCTGCGCGCCGCCGAAGCGCACGTCGCGCCGCACGACGCGGCCGTCGGAGCCGACGATCAGCACGAAATTGCCGCGCGCGTCGGACAGCACCGCCGTCTGCGGCACGATCGGTCGCACGTCGGTACCGACCTTGACCTCGCCGCGCGCGAACGCGCCGGGTCGCAGGTTCGGGTCCTTCGGCAGCGTGACCCGCACCTCGCCGAGGCGCGTCATCGGGTCGATGACTGCGGCCAGCAGCCGCACGGTGCCCTTGAACGGCGTCGCGACGCCGGTGATGCGAACCTCCGCCGTCTGGCCCACCTTGAGGCGCGGCAGGTCCTGCTCCGCCGCCTGCGCGCGCATCTCGACCTCGCCGCCGCGGGCGAGGCGGAACAGCGTCGGACCGCCCGGGGTCACGGCCTGGCCGATCTCGGCGGCGCGCGTCAGCACGATGCCGTCGGCGGGCGCGCGGATCTCGGTGCGACCGAGGCGCGCCTCGGCCTCTTCGAGCTGGGCCTCGGCGGCACGGACGCGCGCCGCGGTGGTCACCGCGTCGGAGTGGCGCTTGCCGACCTCCTCCTTGGACAGCGCCCCGACCGACGCGGCGATCGCGTCGGCGCGGCGATAGTCGGCTTCGGCACGCGCCGCCTCGGCGCGGCTCTGCTCGAGCGCGGCCTTGAGGCTCGCCACCTGCGGCGCCACGACCGACGTGTCGAGGCGCGCGAGCACCTGTCCCGCGCGGACGTGGTCGCCCACCTCGACGAGGACCGCCGAGATGTGCCCGGCCTCGCTGTCGACGCCGATCGGGACGTCGTAGCGCGCGACGATCGCGCCGGTGAAGCTGACCGACATGGTGAACGGCGTGCGCCCGGGCGGCTGCGCGGTCACGAGCGGCGCCGCGTCGGCCGGGTTCGGGGCCGTAGGCGCCGGGCCGCCGCGCATCGCGGCGACCAGCCCCAGCACCACCACGAGGACGGCGCCCGCCGCGACCAGATACGCGCGTCGCAGGTACCAGGGCCCCGGGTCCGGCGCCGCGGCATGGGGCGCCGGCGGCGCGATCGAGGAGGTAGCGCCGATATCGACGGCGGGCGATTCCGCGTGCGGCAGGACTTCGTCGTTCACGTGGGGGTCACCGGTGCCTTGAGGGCGGCGATTCTACCCGCTCACTTCGGCAATGCCGGAGGTGACGCGGCCAAGCGTGCGGCGCCCGCGACGAACGGAGCTTGCCGTCCGGCCGGTCGGGCCCCGGCCGGCCCTGCAAAAAAGAAGGCGCCGGGAGCTGGGGGAAGCTCGTCGGCGCCAAGATTTCAAACCACAGGGGAGTTGAGACTTGCAGGCTAGACAAAGCAAGGCCCGTGCCAGCCGGCGGATCAATTTAAAATCAATTAGTTACACGGATGGCCGTGGCAGCCGACGTCGGCCGACTGACGCGTCGCGTCACCTTCTGACGCGCCCGACGGGTCCGGCCGGCCCTAGCCGGGCGGCCTGGAGGGCCCGGCCGCCGGCGGGACGACGATGCAGGGGTCCTTGTGCGTCGCGAGCGTCGCGCACAACGACTCCGCGGCTGCGCGGTCGAAACCGGCGACCTGCAGCCGGTGGATCTCGCGACCGTTCGCGGCTCTCGCGGCGGTGATGAGCGGCGTCCGCGCCGCGAGCTCGGGGTAGCGGGCGCTGAGCTCGTGCCAGACGCGTTCCGCGACCGCGCTGCCGTCGCCGAACGCGCCCAGCTGGACACGAAACCCGCCGGACGCCTCGGCGCGTGGCGCCGGCGAGGCGGTCGCGGCCGCCCGGGGCGGGCCGGCGGCGCGGCACTGCACCTTGACAGCCGCAACCACCGCGTGGATGCTAAAAAGCATCATGGCCGCCACGCTGTGGATCGGCACCCGCAAGGGTGCATTCACCCTGCGCACCGATGC
>JBBINS010000190.1:0-5182 GCA_037443765.1 Gammaproteobacteria bacterium | reverse complement strand
GGGCTAGGGCATCGGCCTACGGCGCCGCGGCGCGTCCGGTCGAGCGAACGTCCCAGAGCTTCTCGAGCGCATAGAACTCGCGGATGCGCGGCAGCATCACGTGCACGATGACGTCCTGGAGATCGACGAGCACCCACTCGCCCTCGCGCTCGCCCTCGACGCCGAGCGAGCGGAAGCCGGCTTCCTTGGCGCGCTCGAGCACCCGTCCGGCGAGCGACTTCACGTGCCGGTCGGAGGTCCCGGAGGCGATCACGATGGTGTCCGTGACGTCGGTCAGGTCGCTGACGTCGAGCACGGCGACGTTCTGGGCCTTCAGGTCATCGAGGGCTGCGGTCACGACCTCGGCGAGCCGGGGGCGGGCCGCCTTCTTGGCCTTGGCGGGCCGTTTGGCGGTTTTCGGGGCGGTCTTGGTGGCGGTCTTGCGGGCAGTCTTTCTGGCGGTCATCCCCTTGCTTCTTCCTTTCGGGCGTAACAGCCCGATTCACGGATGATTCGGCGCACGCCGTCGGGCATCAGGTAACGCGGGTCGCGCCCGGCGTGGATCAGGGCGCGCACGTCGGTCGACGAAATCTCGAGCTGGGTCACGGCGTGAATGTAGATGCGGCCGGCGACACTCTCGTGAAGGTCGGCGACCGAGCCCGTGCCGCGATCGACGAGCATTTCGCCGAGCGGCCCCATGGTCGGCGCACGCCAGCCCGGGCGATGGGCGACGACCAGGTGCGCGAGCGACAGCAGCTCGCGCCACTGGTGCCACTTCGGCAGCCCGAGGAACGCGTCCATGCCGACGATCAGGCACAGCGGCCGCGCCGCGAACTCGGCCCGGAGCTCCGCGAGCGTCTCGACGGAGTACGAGGGCCCGCTCTTGTGCATCTCGCGGTCGTCGACCGAGAAGCCGGGCTGGCCGGCGGTCGCCGCGCGCACCATCTCGAGCCGCTGAGCGTTGCTCGCGATCGTGTGCTCGCGATGTGGCGGGTTGCCCGCCGGCATGAAACGCATCTCCGGCAGGCGCAGGGTCTCGAGGAGCTCGAAGGCGGTGCGGAGATGGCCGTAGTGGATCGGGTCGAAGGTACCTCCGAAGATACCCATCGGCCCGCCACTCGCCGCACCCGCCGGGGGCGGTGTGCTTGGTCGAGACGTCGACATCGGGTCTCACCCTGCCCGATTTCGCGCCGCGATGCAAAGTTCGGTGGCGATCCGGGCGAGCTCGCCCCAGGCCTCGTCCTTGCGCGGTCCCTTGATGAGGCCGTCGGTGCGCGCCGCGGCGGTCAGCAGCTCGAGCACCGCGCGCCGAGGCACCCGCCTCGCGGCACTCGCGAGCAGCTCCTTGCGGCGGCGTCCGCCCCGGTGGAGCCGGCGCGCCCCACCGGCCGACTGGCCGGTCCACTGCAGGATCGAGCGCAGCTCCTCGGCGATGCACCACAGGACGAGCGTCGGCTCCTCGCCCTCCGCCGCCAGCCCGTCGAGTATCCGGATCGCGCGCGGCGCATCGCCCGCGAGCAGCGCCTCGCCGAGCTGGAACACGTGGTAGCGAGCGCTCGTCGCGACGGAGTCGGCGACGTTCGCGACGGTCACGGGCCCCGCGCCCGCGAGCAGCCGCAGCAGTTCGATCTCCTGGTGCGCGGCGACGAGGTTGCCCTCGCAGCGCTCGGCGAGCAGCTGGACCGCGTCCGGCTCGGGCGCGAGGCCGATGCGCCGCATCCGCGCCTCGACCCACGCCGGCAGCTGCTCGGGCAGCAGCTGCTCGGCGTCGATGCAGCAGCCATGCTCCTCGAAGGCCTTGACCCAGGCGCTCGAGCGGTCGGCGTACTCGATCTTGTCGGTAATCACGAGCAGCAGCACGTCGGGCGCCGGGTCGCCGAGCGCCGCGACCAGGGCCTTGCTGCCGTCGGCGCCGGGCTTGGGCGTCGGCATCCGCAGCTCGACGATGCGCCGCTCCGAGAACAGCGACATCGAGCGCAGCCCGGCGGCGAACTCGTCCCAGTCGAAATCGCGCTCGACGAACAGCACGTCGCGGCCGGTGTAGCCGAGGCTGCGGGCGCGGGTGCGGATCGCATCGGCGGTCTCGCCGACGCGCAGCGGCTCGTCGCCGGCGACCAGCCAGGCCGGCGCGAGACTGGCCTCCAGGCCGCGCGACAGCGTCTCGGGAACGAGCCGCATCAGTTGCCCGGCGCCGGGTGGGTGCGGCGGATGAACGCCGCGACGTTGGCCGCGAGCGCCGCCAGCGCCGGCTCGTGGGCGTAGACCATGTGGCCGGAGGGATACAGCTTGATTTCGATGTTGGCCGCGATCGACGGCGGCACCGGCAGGTGGTGGAGCTCGTAGATCGCCGCGAAATACGGCGTCGCGAGGTCGTAGTAGCCGCCGTTCATCATCACCTGCAGGTTCGGGTTCTGCTTCATCGCGGCCGCGAGGTCGGGCATGACGTTGGCGGCCTGCTGCGCCTTCTGCGACTGGCCCGGCGGCTGGTGCAAGTAGTCCCACAGCTTGTCGAGGTCGGCCTCGGCCTTGTAGGTCTGGCCGTCGCCGTACTTGAGCTCGCGGCGCACGTAGTCGTTGAAGGCCGACACGTAGGCCGACGTGATCGCCGCCGCCTGCGGGTCGTACTCGGCCTCCTTGCTGAGCGGGTCGATCGTCGGCCCCGTGAAGCGCGTGTCGAGCCGGCCGGCGGCGGTCCGGTCGCCGAGCACGTGCTGGTTGAAGACGCCGACGTTGATCCGCAGGTCCGCGCGCTCGAGGTAGGCGGTCGCGAGCCCGGTGTAGGCGTGCAGCTTCTCGACGATCGCCGCGCGGCGCGCGGGCTCGAGCCGGTCGCCCGCGGCGAGCGCGGCGAGATACTCGCCGAGCGCGAACTGCTCGACTTCGGCGAGAAACGGCTCGAGTGCCGGCGGCTGGCTCGGCAGCTTCTTGTGATACCACGCGGTCGCGGCGTACGTCGGCAGGGCGAGCGCGTAGGGCTGGTCCACGCCCGGGTTGTACTGCGGCGTGTCGGAGTTGTCGTCCGCGCACAGCCACTGCGACAGCAGGATCACGCCGTTGAGGTCGACGCCCTTCTCGTTCTGCAGCACGAAGGCGAGCGCCGCGGCCCGCATCGTGCCGTACGACTCGCCGAACACGTATTTCGGCGAGTTCCAGCGGCCGCGCCGCGTCAGGAACTCGGTGATGAACGTCGCGAAGGCGTGCGCGTCCTGGTCGACGCCGAAGAACGTCTTCTCCTTGTCGGCGCCGCGCAGGTGACCGAAGCCGGTGCCCGGCGCGTCGACGAACACGAGGTCGGAGTCGGCGAGCAGGGTGTGCGCATTGTCGACGACCCGGTATGGAGCGGCCGGACTGTGGCTGCCGTCGGCCGCGAGTACCCGCTTCGGCCCGAACGAGCCCATGTGCAGCCAGACCGTCGACGACCCCGGACCGCCGTTGAAGAGAAATGTGATCGGCCGCCGGGGATCGGGCTCCTTGCCGAGGAAGTAGGCGACGTACGACATGCTCGCCTCGGGCGATGCCGCCGGTGCCGGCGCGGCCTTGTCCGCGGGCGCGGCCGGTTCCTCGTCGAGCGGATCCTTGACGTGCACGACCAGCACGCCGGCCTCGGCCTGGTAGCCGAGCGTGCGGCCGCCGACCGTGATGGACTGAGAGGTGCGCTGCGACTCGTCCTTGAGATGGCGCGGGGCCTCGCGCTCCTCGCCGGCCTCCGCGGACTTGTCGGGCTTCTCGGGCCGCTCCTTGGCCGGGGTCGCCGCGACGACGGGGAGCGAGAGGCCAAGCAGCGCCGCGAGAACCCACCGTCGAATACGCACCATCTGACCTACTCCTTCACGCCCGGGGACGGGAGCGCGAGTCTCACACCGCGGCGCAGGGGCGGCAAGCTGCGCGACAGGCGCCCGACGCTTGCCGGCGCTGCGGCGGCGGGCCAGTATCGGCCGGCGCCCGACCGGGCGCCGCCGGCCCGCCCGGGGGTCGCGCGCGGGGCTCGATGGAGGGGGACAGACGATGAACAAGATGGCCGTGATCACTGCCACTGCGGCGCTGCTCGTGCCGGGTCTCGCCCTGGCGCAGGACGCGATGCAGTACCACGTCAAGCACCTCAAGGTACTGGCCGAGGACGACAAGGTCCGCGTGCTCGAGTGGTCGCCGAAGAAGGGCGACAAGACGCCGATGCACTCGCACCCGGGGACCGTCGTCTACGTCGCCAAGGGCTGCCGGGTGCACTACACGTTCCCGGACGGCACGACCAAGGACGCCGAGCTCAAGGCCGGCGAGGCGCTGATCCGGCCGCCCGTCACGCACGCCGACGAGGCGCTCGACGATTGCGACGCGGTCCTCGTCGAGCTCAAGAAGTAGCGGCCGCCCCGGCGGCGGTCAGCGCGGGTTGAGCGCGGCGCGCCGCTCGGCGAGCCGCGCGCACAGCGCCGCCGTGCCCTGCCCGATCCGCGGGCCCATGCGGTTGACGAGGTCGGGATCGAGCGTGATCACGTTGCCGCTCGTGACCGCGCGGAGCGGCGCGCGGGTCCGCCAGCGGTTCAGCCACTCGGCATCCTCGGCCGCCGTCCCGGCGAGCGCGACGGCGTCCGGGTCGCGCGCGTAGACGGCCTCCTCGTCGACGACGAAGGCGCTGACCGGCTGGTCGGCGAACACGTTTTCCGCGCCGCAGACGCGCAGCATCTCGCTGGCGACGTGGTGGCCGCCGAGCGTGTACAGCGGCATGCTCCAGACCTGGTAGAACACCCGCAGCCGTCGCTCGCCCTGGTAGCGCTGGCGCAGCGACTCGATCTCGCGCCGCAGCGCGTCGGCCGCCGCGTGCGCCACAGGCTCGGTGCCGAGCACGGTGCCGAGGCGCTCGAGCGTCGCCGGCACGTCGGCGAGCGAGTGCTGCTCGAGACTCAGGAACTTGAGGCCCAGCCGCGACAGCAGTTCGCGCTGCGCCGTGGGCGAGCCGTCGCCCCACACGAGCACGAGATCCGGCCGCAGCGCCACGAGACGCTCGGCGTCGAGGCGGTCGACGTCGCCGACCCGCGGCACCAGCCGCGCGGCGGGCGGGTAATCGCTCGTGTCGAGCGTGCCGACCAGGCGGTCGCCGGCCCCGGCCGCGTAGACGAGCTCGGTCAGGTGCGGGGCGAGCGTGACGATGCGCTGCGGCGGCGGCACGGCGGCGGCCGGCGCTGGCGGCGCCGAGGCGCGCACCTCGAGC
>JBBINS010000189.1:0-5187 GCA_037443765.1 Gammaproteobacteria bacterium | reverse complement strand
CGGTGGCGCGCCAGGCGATGCGGTCGGCGCGGTCGAGCGCGGCGCCGGCGCTGCCGACATAGAGCCCGACGAGCACCGCGAAGCCGAGCGCCGGCGGCGCGTAGTAGACGCCGCGCGCGGTCGCGGCCAGCGACAGGAGCAGCGTCGGCAGCGCGAACGCGCCAAGCGCGAGCCGCCACGCCGTGCCCTCCGGATCGCGCCGCCGCAGTCCCCGCGGCACGCGCCGCAGCGCCGCGATCGCGAGCGCGGTCCACGGCAGCAGGTAGAGCGGCAGCTCGAGCAGGTACTTGCCGGGCGAGTTGGCGTGGCCGGCCGCGTAGGCGAAGCCGGACGGCGACGCGAGCGGCACGGCGCGCCCGACGAGGTTGTACCAGAACAGGACCTTGAGGGAGGCCGCGCCGTCGGCCCGGGTCGCGACCCACGCCACCCACGCGCCGATCGCGAGCACGGTGAGCGGCGCGCCGGCCCAGAGCTCGGCGCGCAGGCACTCGCGCCAGCGCCGCTCGAGCACGACGACCGTGAGCCAGGCCGAGCCCGGCACCATCCAGCCGGCGAAGCCCTTGGCGAAGAACGCGACCACGAGCCCGAGGTGCAGCACGAGGTAGCCGCGGCGCCGCGCGGCGGGGTCGGCGGCGGTGAGCCCGAGGTAGGCGCCGAGCAGCGCGACCGCGACGCCGGCGACGAGCGGCGCGTCGGTCGCGAGCCAGATCAGCACCTGGTAGAGCTGCAGCATCGTCGCCGCCGCGATGCCGGCGGCGAAGCCGGCGGCGGCGCCCGCCGCCCGCGCGACGAGCGCGCCGGTCGCGAGCGCCGCGACCAGCAGGTAGAGCAGGTTCGGCAGCCGCGCCGCCGCGGGCGACGGCCCGAAGGCCGCGACGGACGCGCCGCCGAGCCAGTAGAGGAGCGGCGGCTTCTCCGCGAACGGCCGCCCGGCGAGTTCCGGCAGCGCCCGGTCCGCCTGGTGCGCCATGGCGACGACCATGCTCGCCTCGCGCGGCTCGTCGGGCGTGTAGTAGACGCGCCCGATCAGTCCCACGAGCGCGACCGGCACGAGCAGCACCAGCAGCCGCGCGGCCGGCAGCCTCGTCACGGGGCGTCGACGCGCAGGAACGTGGCGCGGTAGTGCCGCAGCTCCTTGATCGAGTCCAGCACGTCGTCGAGGGCGCGGTGCGCGCCGCCCTTGGTGACGCCGGCAAGCACGCGCGGCGCCCAGCGCCTGGCGAGCTCCTTGAGCGTGCTGACGTCGAGGTTGCGGTAGTGGAAGTGCCGCTCGAGCGACGGCATCCAGCACGCGAGGAAGCGCCGGTCCTGGCAGATGCTGTTGCCGCACATCGGCGAGCGGCCCGCCGGCAGCCACTCCTCGAGGAACGCGAGCGTGCGCCGCTCGGCGTCGGCCTCGTCGACCGTGCTCGCGCGCACGCGCGCGATCAGGCCGCTGTCGCCGTGGGTGCGCTGGTTCCAGTCGTCCATCCGGGCGAGGGCCTCCTCGCTCTGACGCACGGCGATCACCGGCCCCTCGGCCAGCACGTTGAGGTCGCGGTCGGTGACGACGGTCGCGATCTCGATGATCCGGTCGGACTCGGGCACGAGCCCGGTCATCTCCAGATCGATCCAGGCGAGATTGTCTTGGTGCTGCGGCATGGGCTCGGGTTGCCGGTGATTCTAGCAGAGGCTAGAGTGCCGCCTCCTTCGGGGACCCGGATGCCGATCCTCACCACCGCCTTCCTGCTCGCGCTCGGCGCCATGGTCGCGATCCGCTACTGGCTCGCGAGCCGCCAGCTCGCCGCGCTCCTGCGCCACCGTGACGAGGTGCCGGCGCCGTTCGCCGCCGCCATCAGCGCCGCCGACCACGCGCGTGCCGCCGACTACACGACCGCGCGCCTCCGGCTCGCGCGCCTCGAACTGCTGTGGGACGCGGCCGTGCTGCTCGGCGTCACGCTCGGCGGCGGCCTCGCGGCGCTCGATGCGTGGGTGGCCCGCCTCGGCTGGTCGCCGCTCGCGTACGGCGTCGCGACGCTCGGGCTGCTCGCGCTCGCGATGTCGGCGGCGGGCCTGCCCTTCGAGCTCTACTCGACGTTCCGCATCGAGGCGCGCTTCGGCTTCAACCGCACGACGGTCGGCCTCTACCTCGCCGACCTCGCCCGCTCGCTCGCCCTCGGCGTCGCGCTCGGCGTGCCGCTGCTGGCGCTGATCCTCGTGCTGATGAACGCCGCCGGCCGCGCCTGGTGGCTGTGGGCGTGGGCCGCCTGGGTCGCGTTCGGCCTCGCCATCAGCTTCCTCTGGCCCCGGTTCATCGCGCCGCTGTTCAACCGCTTCCGGCCGCTCGAGGCCGGCGCGCTGCGGGAGGCGGTCGAGCGCGTCATGCACAAGTGCGGCTTCTCGAGCGAGGGCGTGTTCGTCATGGACGGCTCGCGCCGCTCGAGCCACGGCAACGCCTATTTCACCGGCTTCGGCCGCCACAAGCGCATCGTGCTCTTCGACACGCTGGTCGAGCGCCTCGTGCCGGGCGAAGTCGAGGCCGTGCTGGCGCACGAGCTCGGCCACTTCCGCCTGCATCACATCCGCCAGCGGCTGGCGCTCGGCTTCGCGAGCGCGCTGGTCGGCTTCGCGGTGCTCGGGCGCGCCGCGCAGGCGCCCGGGTTCTACACGGCGCTCGGCGTGCCGACGCCCTCGCCACACGCGGCGCTCGCGCTGTTCGCGCTCGTGGTGCCGGTGTTCACGTTCCTGCTCGCACCGCTCGGCAGCTGGTGGTCGCGGCGCCACGAGTACCAGGCCGACCGCTTCGCCGCCGCGCACGCCGAGGCCCGGCTGCTCGCCTCGGCGCTCGTCAAGCTCTACCGCGACAATGCCGCGGCGCTGACGCCGGACCCGCTCTACTCCGCCTGGCACGATTCGCATCCGCCGGCGCTGGCCCGGATCGCGGCCCTCGAGCGGGGCGGCTGAGTGAAGCGCGGCGCCGCGGACGGCGGGACGGGCGTGCCGCTCGCCGCCGGGCGCATCGTCGCGAGCCACGGCCGCCAGGTCGTCGTCGAGGACGCCGCCGGCGCGCGCACCCCGTGCCGGCTGCACGGGCGCCGCCTCGCCGCCGTCTGCGGCGACGAGGCCCGCTGGGGCTACGCGAGCGCGGGCGAGTCCTACGGCACGGTCTACGAGCTGCTGCCCCGCCGCAACACGCTCGAGCGCCTCACGCAGAACGGCCGGGTCGAGCCCGTGGTCGCGAACCTGACGCAGCTGGTCGCGGTCGCGGCGCCGTTGCCGGCGCCCGACTGGTTCGTCGTCGACCGCTACCTCGCCGGCGCCGCCTGGTGCGGCGTCACGGCGCTGATCGCGTTCAACAAGGTCGAGCTCGGCCTCGCCGCCGACGCCGCCGCGGAGCTCGACGGCTACGCCGCGCTCGGCTTCGGCATCGTCCACTGCTCGACGCGCGCGGCGCCGGGCATCGCGACGCTCGCGACCCACCTCAAGGGCGCGGTCAGCGTGCTGGTCGGGCAGTCTGGGACCGGCAAGTCGAGCCTCCTCAACGCGCTCGCGCCGGAGGCGCGTGCCGTGACCCAGGAGATCTCCGCCGCCACCGACGAGGGCCGTCACACGACGACGCACGCGGTGCTGCACCGGCTCGCGAGCGGCGGCGACCTGATCGACTCGCCGGGCGTGCGCGACTACGCGCCGCCGGTGCCGGAGGCACGCCACGTCGCGTCGGGCTTCGTCGAGATCCACCGCACCGCGGCGGGCTGCCGCTTCCAGGACTGCCTGCACGTCCAGGAGCCCGGCTGCGCGGTGCGCGCGGCGGTCGAGGGCGGCCTGATCCGGTCGCGGCGCTACGAGAGCTTCCGGCGGCTGCTGACGCTCGCCCGCGGGCTCGGCGAGCGCTTCCCGGACCGGCGGCCCGGGGGCCGGCCGCGGCGCTAACCGAGCAGCTGGCGGCCGGCGAGCGCGTGCGCGAGCGTTCCGCCGTCGACGTACTCGAGCTCGCCGCCGACCGGCACGCCGTGCGCGATGCGCGTCGCGCGCACGCCGCGGCGCGTGGCGAGCTCGCCGAGGAAATGCGCGGTGGCGTCGCCCTCGACGGTCGGGTTGGTGGCGAGGATCAGCTCGCGCACCGAGCCCTCGTCGAGCAGCGCCTCGAGCTGGCCGACGCCGAGCTCGGCCGGGCCGACGCCATCGAGCGGCGACAGGTGGCCCATCAGCACGAAGTAGCGGCCGCGAAAGCCCCCCGACTGCTCGACCGCGACGACGTCCGCCGGCGACTCGACGACGCACAGCAGCGCGGGGTCCCGCTGCGTGCTCGCGCAGATCGGGCAGAGCTCCGAATCGGACAGCATCCGGCAGCGGCGGCACTGGCCGATCGTGGCCACCGCCTGCGCGAGCGCGCGACTGATCTCGAGCGCGCCTTCGCGGTCGCGCTCGAGCAGGTGGAAGGCCATGCGCTGCGCGGACTTGGGACCGACGCCCGGCAGGCGCCTCAAGGTCGCGATCAGCTGGGCGAGTGCCGGCGAGTAGTTCACGGCGTCAGAACGGCATCTTGAACCCGGGCGGCAGCTGCATGCCGCCCATCATGCCGGCGAACTTCGCCTGCGTCGTCGACTCGACCTTGCGGACCGCGTCGTTGATGGCGGCCGTCACGAGGTCCTCGAGCAGCTCGCGGTCGTCGCCCGCGACGCTCGGGTCGATGGTCACGCGGCGCACCTCGTGCTTGCCGTTCATCAGCACCTTGACCATGCCGCCACCGGCCTCGCCGGTGACCTCGAGCGAGGCGAGCTCGGCCTGCGCCTTCTGGAGATTTTCCTGCATCTGCTGCGCCTGGCGCATCAGGTTGCCGATTCCACCCTTCATCTGTCGCTCCTCGGACCTCAGCGGTTGGGCTTGATCGTGTCCGGCGCGACGCTCGCGCCGAAGCGTTCCTTGAGCGCGCGCACGGCGGGCTCGACCTCGAGCGCCGCGCGCGCCGCGGCGATCTCGGCCGCGACCGCGCGGGCCTCGATCTTGGCGGGCGTGTCGGCCGCGACCGGCACCGCGGCCGGGCCGTCGTCGCGCTCGATCAGCACCCGGATCGCGGCACCGTAGTGGCGGCCGAGCGCCTGCGCGAGGCGCTCCTCGGTCTGCGGCGTGCGGAGCGCGTCGCTGCGACGCTCGAGGCGAAAGCGCACCGTGTCGCCGTCCTTGCCGAGCCAGACGCAGTTGGCCGCG
>JBBINS010000188.1:0-5278 GCA_037443765.1 Gammaproteobacteria bacterium | reverse complement strand
CGTCGTGCTGCAGGCCGAGGACGAGCTCGCCGCGATCGGCATGGTGATCGGCGCCTCCTGGAACGGCGCGCGCGCGTTCACGCCGACCAGCGGCCCCGGCATCTCGCTGATGAACGAGTTCATCGGCCTCGCCTACTACGCCGAGGTGCCGTGCGTGATCTTCGACGTGCAGCGCGTCGGGCCCTCGACCGGCATGCCGACGCGCACGCAGCAGTGCGACCTCCTGCTGTGCGCCTACGCCTCACACGGCGACACGCGCCACGTGCTGCTCTTCCCCGCCGACCCCGCCGAGTGCTTCTCGCTGGCGCCGGTCGCCTTCGACCTCGCCGAGCGGCTGCAGACGCCGGTGTTCGTGCTCTCCGACCTCGACATCGGCATGAACGACTGGATGGTGCCGGAGTTCAAGTGGGACGACGCCTACCGCCCCGACCGCGGCAAGGTGCTGATGGCCGAGGATCTCGCGAAGATCGAGAAGTTCCAGCGCTACGTCGACCGCGACGGCGACGGCATCACCTACCGGACGCTGCCGGGCGTGAGCCCGAAGGGGGCCTACTTCACGCGCGGCTCCGGCCACAACCAGACCGGAGGCTACACCGAGGACGCGGCCGAGTACCGCCAGGTCGTCGACCGCCTGAAGCGCAAGTTCGCGACCGCGGCGTCGCTCGTGCCGAAGGCCGTGCTCGAGGGCCCGGGCAACCGCGAGGTCGGCATCGTGAGCCTCGGCAGCTGCGACGGCCCGATCCGCGAGGCGCTCGGCCGGCTCGCGCGCGAGGGCGTGCAGCTCGACTACCTCCGGGTGCGCGGCTTCCCGTTCGGCGCCGAGGTCGAGTCGTTCCTCGCCTCGCACGCCGCGATCCTGGTCGTCGAGCAGAACCGCGACGCCCAGCTGAAGTCGCTGCTCACGCTCGAGACCGCCGTCGAGAAGCACAAGCTGCGCTCGATCCTGCACTACGACGGCCTGCCGATGACGGCCGACTTCGTCGCCGACGCGGTCCGCACCGCGCTCGGCGGAACCGCCCGCCGCGCCGCGGTGGCCGGCTAGGAGACCGCGATGCCCTCCATCACCAAGCCCAAGATCGCCCACCCGTCGCTGCCGAAGAACGAGCTCGGACTGACTCGGCGCGAGTATGAGGGCTCGATGTCGACGCTGTGCGCCGGCTGCGGCCACGACTCGATCACCGCCTCGATCGTCGAGGCCTGCTGGGGCCTCTCGATCCGCCCGGAGCGGCTCGTCAAGCTCTCCGGCATCGGCTGCTCGTCGAAGACCACCGCCTACTTCGTCAGCGGCGCGCACGGCTTCAACGGCGTGCACGGCCGCATGCCGTCGATCGCGACCGGCGCCAACGCCGCCAACCGCGAGCTCGGCTACATCGGCGTGTCGGGCGACGGCGACTCGCTGTCGATTGGCCTTGGGCAGCTCGCGCACGCGATCCGCCGCAACGTCAACATGCTGTACGTCATCGAGAACAACGGTGTGTACGGCCTCACCAAGGGCCAGTTCTCGGCCTCCGCCGACGTCGGCACCAAGTCGAAGAAGGGCGAGGCGAACACGCAGCCGCCGATCGACCCGGTGCTGCTCGCGCTGACGCTCGGCGCGACCTTCGTCGCGCGCAGCTTCTCCGGCGACAAGCGCCAGCTCGTGCCGCTGATCCAGGCCGGCATGCGCCACCAGGGCTTCGCGATCATTGACGTGCTGTCGCCGTGCGTGACGTTCAACGACCACGAGGGCTCGACCAAGAGCTACGCGTTCACGCGCGAGCACTACCACGAGGCCGTCGAGGCGGACTTCGTGCCGCGGGCCGAGGAGATCGCGGTCGACTACGACGAGGGCGAGGCGAAGGTGGTCGGGCTCCACGACGGCAGCCGGGTGCGCCTCAGGAAGCTCGACGCGGCCTACGACGCCTCGGACCGCGCCTCCGCCTACGCCTACATCGAGCGCAAGCTCAAGGAAGGCGAGTTCGTCACCGGCCTCATCCACCTGGCCGACGGCGCGACGAACGAGCTGCACGCCGTCAACCACACGGCGGCGGCGCCGCTCAACCGGATGCCCTACGAGCGCCTCGGGCCGGGCGCTGCCGCGCTCGGCAAGCTGATGGCCCGCTACCGCTGAGCCCTCCCGCGGCGGCGCGGGTTCAGGGCAGGTCCTCGCCCGCCGGCACCTCGGCGCGCACGAGGTGCGCCGCATCCGGAACCGTGAGCGGCGCGAGGTGCGCCGTCGCGAGCGCGCGATTGGTGGCCTTGAGCGCGCCACCCCGGACGCCCTGCCACCGGGCGAGCAGCGCCTCGGTGGCCGCGTGGATCTGCCCGACCACCTCGCGCTGCGCCGGCGTCGGAGCGCGATCCGCGCCCTCGACGTCGGTCTCGATCGCGGCGAGCACCTCGCCCGCGTGCGCGAGGCTCCACGACCCCTCGGCGTCGCCAGCCGCGATCGGATCGAGCGCTGAATCGAGCGCTGCGAGCTTGGCATCGGGAGCCGCGCGCTTCGGGTCGCGCGCGAGCGCCGCGCGGCGCTCGGCGATGGCGCTGCGGACTGCGCCGATCTCGGCATAGCCGCGCCAGATCGTCGCGAGGTCGGCGCCGAGCTGCTCGGAGAACGCGAGCGCGGCCTCGAGGTCGGCGCGCGACGCCGCGACCCGCGGGTCCGGCCGGATCGAGAGCGGCGCCTCGAGGCGCCGGCCGTCGACGACGAGCGTGATGTGGTATTCGCCGGGCAGCGCGAGCGGCCCCGAGGGCGTCAGCGCGGCGCTCTCGAACGGCGAGGCTGCGATGCTCCACTGGTACTCGAGGGCCTTCGGCCGCGGGTAGCGCAGATCCCACGCGAAGCGATGCGCGCCCGCGGTGGCCGAGAGCCGCGCCGGCTCCTTGAGCCAGCTCGACGAGAAGTAGGGCTCAGCGCCGAGGTCCTCGGGCGCATCCGCGCTCGAGAAGCGGCGCACGAGCGTGCCCGCGGCGTCGCGGATCTCGAGGACGACCGGCCCCTTCGCCGCCTCCGGCAGGACGTAGTCGATGAGGGCGCCGGTCGGCGGGTTGCGGCCGAGCGGCGTCTCCTGCATCAGCGGCGTGTCCTTGTTCTGGTTCTGGCGCAGCCGGTACGCGGGCGACGGCGCGTAGAGCCGCGGGGCGCCGGCGGCGCCCGCGGCGACGGCGGCGCGCTGCCGCAGCGGCGCGAGGTCGTCGAGCACCCAGAGCGCGCGCCCGACCGTGGCCGCGATCAGGTCGCGATCCTTGACCAGCAGGTCGTGCACCCAGGCCGGCGGCAGGTTGAGCGACAGGCTCTGCCAGTGCGCGCCGTCGTCGAAGGAGACGCTGACGCCGAGCTCGGTGCCCGCGTAGAGGAGGCCCGCGCGCTCGGGATCCGCGCGCACGACGCTGACGCAGTGGCCGGCGGGCAGCCCGCCGCCGATCTCGGTCCACGTCGCGCCGTAGTCGCGGGTGCGGTAGACGTACGGCCGGACGTCGTCCTGGCGGTGGTCGTCGACCGCGACGTAGGCGGTGCCCGGGCTCGCGGCGACGAGATCGACGCTGCTGACCTTGGCCCACGCGGGCACGCCCGGGGGTGTCACCCGCGCCCAGTGCTTCGCCCCATCGCGGGTCAGCCACACGAGACCGTCGTCGGTGCCGATCCAGATCTCGGCGCCGTCGGCGGGCGACGGCGCGATCGCGTTGATCGCGCCGTAGCCGCAGGCGAGCGCCCGGGCGGGGTCGGGGCTGCCGCCGCAGTCGGTCGTGCCCTCGCGCCGCGCCGTGAGGTCGGGACTCACGACCTCCCAGTGCGTGCCGCGATCGAGCGAGCGGAAGAGCACCTGCGCGCCCGCGTACATCGCGTACGGCGCCTGGCGCGAGAACGTGAGCGGCGTGAACCAGTTGTAGTGATAGCGGTAATCGGTCGGGCGCTTGCCGTAGCTCTCGATCGGCCACGGGGTCACGTTCGCGACCTCGCCGGTGCGCGAGTCGTAGCGCGCGATGCGCCCGCCGAGCCCGGTCGCGAACACGATCGCCGGATCCTCGGGGTCCGGCACGTCGTAGTCGCGCTCGTCGCCGCCCACCGGCTGCCAGTCCCTGAGGCTGATCGAGCCGTAGTCGCCCCGGCTCGCGATCTCGACCGTGCCGCTGTCCTGCTGCCCGGAGTAGATCCGGTACGGGAAGCGGTTGTCCGCCGCGAGGTAGTAGAACTGGCCGGTCGGCTGGTTGTACCAGTCGCTCCAGGTCGCGCCGTCGTTGACGGTCACGATCGCGCCCTGGTCGCTCGCCGCGACGCGGTGGGTCGGGTCCCTGGGGTTGATCCAGAGGTAGTGGAAGTCGTCGCCGCCGGGGGCGCCACGGACCACGGTGAATGTCTGTCCGCCGTCGCGCGACGCGTGGATCGACTGCCCGACCGTGTAGAGCGTGTCCGGGTCGTTCGGCGCGACGGTCAGGCGGCTCATGTACCAGCTCGTGAGCCACGGCACGCCGTTCACGCGCCGCCAGTGGCCGCCGCCATCGTCCGAGCGGTAGAGGCCGCCGCCCGCCGAGCACGCGACGGTCGCGTAGATCCGGGTGGCGCCGCCGGCCCGCGTCACCGCGATGCCGATCCGGCCGAGGGGAACCGCGGGCCAGCCCTCGCCCGCGAGGCGCTGCCAGGTGCGGCCGCCGTCGGTCGACCGCCAGAGGGCGCTGCCCTTCCCCTCGAGCGGCGTGAAGTAGCTGAGCCACGGCCAGACCCGCGCGGTCCAGGTGGAGGCGTAGACGAAATCCGGATCGACGGGATCCACCGCGAGGTCGACGGCGCCGGTCGAGTCGTCGACGTAGAGCGTCCGCGCCCAGGTCTTGCCGCCGTCGGCGCTGCGATAGACACCACGGTGGGCGTCGGGTCCGAAGACATGGCCGACCGCCGCCACCAGCACGACGTTGGCATCGCGACGGTCGACGGAGATCGCACCGATGTGGCGCGTCTCGCCGAGCCCGAGCGCCGTCCAGGTCCTGCCGGCGTCGACCGAGCGGTAGACCCCGCTCCCGGCACCGACGTCGTAGCGCGGCTCCGGATGGCCCGTGCCGACGTACACGACCCGGCTGTCGGAGGGCGCGACCGCGAGCGCACCGACGGCGGTGATCGGCTGCGCGTCGGTGACGTTGTGCCAGGTGCGGCCCGCGTCGGTCGTCTTCCAGACGCCGCCGCCGGCGGCGCCGGCGTAGAAGGTATCGGGCGCATCGGGTACGCCGACTGCCATCGTGCTCCAACCGCCGCGGTACGGGCCGATGAGGCGCCATTCGAGGGCCGGCAGCGGCTCGGCGGTGGCGG
>JBBINS010000187.1:0-5402 GCA_037443765.1 Gammaproteobacteria bacterium | reverse complement strand
TTCTCCTTAACGTTCAGTGACTTGAGTCCAACAGCCCAGCGCGCATACCGCTTAAGTAAGCGCCATCGACCCTAGCGGCCGGCGGTCACCGCGACGAGGTGATGGCAATGCTCGAGCGGGCGCGGGCGCTGCTGACGCGAGTCGTTCCGTCGCGACGCGACGTGCCGGCGCTGTACGTACTGGCGGATGTCTACGACGAACTCGCCACGGTCGCGCCGAAAGCGCGGCGGCGCGCATCGGCGTCCGATGCGATCAGCGATTACAGGGTGCAGGCGTTCAAGACCCGCCAGCGGATCCCGCACCCCTCGAAGGTCGGGCCGAGCGGATTCCTCGTCAGAGCGGCGCTCTAGCCGGCGGGCGGCGACGGCTCCGGCGAGACCCACTCGAGCACGTCAAGGTAGCTGCGGACGTTGTCGACGAAGCGCGCCGCCTCCCAGCCGCGCGCATAGCCGCGCTTGAGGCTCACGTAGAAGCGCTCCTGCGCCAGCAGCGGCAGGAACTCGCGGACGTCCTGCCAGGAGTCGGGGTCCTTGCCATGGGCCTGCGCGAGGACGCGTGCGTCCTCGAGGTGCCCGTAGCCGATGTTGTAGGCCGCGAGCGCGAGCCACGTGCGGTCCGGCTCCGGGACGCGCGCCGGGATCGACTCGCGCATCTGGTGCAGGTAGCTGCCGCCGCCGCGGATGCTCTGCGCGGGGTCGGCCCGGTCCTCGACGCCGAGCGCGTCGGCGGTCTCGGCGGTCAGCATCATCACGCCGCGCACCCCGGTCGGCGAGACCGCGAGCGGGTCCCAGCGCGACTCCTGGTAGCCGATCGCCGCCAGCACGCGCCAGTCCTCGCCGAACTCGCGGGCCGCGTCCTCGAAGTGACGTCGCAGCGCCGGCAACCGGTCCTCGGCGTCGCGCACCAGCTGGCGGGCGCCGGCGTAGTCGAAGCGGTCGTCGACCGCGTAGTAGCGCTGCACGAGCGCCGGCATGTCGGGCTCGATCGACGCGAGGAAGGCGTCGACGCGTGCCGCGAACGCGCGATCGCCGCGGGGCAGGGCCCATGCCAGCTCGCTCGCGCCCGGCAGGTTGAACGCGATGCGCAGCTCCGGGTGGAAGTTGCGCGTCAGGGAGAACTCGTTGCGGTCGGCGATCGTCGTGTCGATGTCGCCGTTCCAGACCTTGTCGAGCAGGTCGAGGGTGTCGACGCCCTCGACCGTCGTGAACTTGAGGCCGGGCACGACCCGCGCGAGCTCGGCGACGGCGGCGGCGTGAGCGCTGCCGGCCACGACCTCGAGCGTGCGGCTGCCCATCGCTGCGAGGCGCTCGGGGCGCGGCCGGTCGCGGCGGTGGACGAGGTGCAGGCGGACCCGCTGATAAGGGCGCGAGAAGGCCACCTGGCGCTCCCAGGCGGGCGTGATCGCGAGACCGGCGGCGCCCAAGTGGGCCCGGCCGGATTCGACCTCCCGGAGCACCGCGGCCGGGGTCGTCAGCGTCACGAACCGGACCGGTACGCCGAGTTCGCGGGCGAAGCGCGAGGCGAGGTCGAACTCCGGGCCCTCGGGGCCCTGCGCGCCGAGGTAGTAGGCGGTCGGGCTGTTGCGGGTCGCGACCTTGAGCACGCCGAGGATCCGGACCTGCTCGAGGACGCCGGGGCGGGCGCTGCAGGTGCCGAGCACCGCGGCGCACGCGAGCGCAAGCGCCGCCCGCCACGGCAGGCGGCGTCGCGACCGGGTCGGAGGATCGTCCGGGGTGCTGGTCGGGCCCGCCATTGGTGTAGAATACCCGCAGCTCCGACCGGCGCCGCGGAGAGGTGGCAGAGTGGTCGAATGTACCTGACTCGAAATCAGGCGTGGGCTTACGCCCACCGTGGGTTCGAATCCCACCCTCTCCGCCACCTTTTCAACGCAGGATCCACCGCCGGACGGGGCGCTGCCCGGAGCCCCCGCTGCGCTTACGGTACCCGCCGGATCGCGGACGCGGGCCGCCGGTCCTGCTCGGCGAGCTCGGCGACCGCGGTCGCGTAGGCCCGCGCGAACTCCTCGGCGAAGGCGTGCGGCAGGCCCTCGGGCGAGGTCTGCGCCAGCACCTTGTAGATCTCGCCGTACATTTCCCAGTACTTCTGGCCGGGGTCCTCCGACAGCGGCCCGCTGCGCGAGAGCGACTCGGCGAACTGCTGCTCGAGCTGGTCGGGCGCGAGGCGACGGAGGTAATCCGCGATAGCGTCCTGCAGCGCAATCTGGATCGCCTGGTCGTGGCGCTTGAGCTCGTTGAAGCTCGCGCGCACCGCCTCGAGCGGCAGCAGGAAGCGCGTCGAGCGCGGCCCGAACAGGCGCATCAGCGCCTCGTCGACGCTGGTCGCCGCCTTGAGCGGGTTCTGCTCGGCGGGCGTGATGCCGGTGTCGTCGATCCGGTAGCGGCCCTTGGCCTCGGCCCGGGTCTGCTGGTTCGTCATCAGTCCGAGCACCATTTCCCGCAGCAGCTGGCCGGCAAGCGCGAGCGCCGCGCTCGCCTGCTCGATCGACAGCGGGGTGGGGTCGAGGCCGGCGCCGCGGAAGAACGCGAGCACCGAGGGGTTGTGGCCGCCGGCGGGTGGCGCCGGCCGTGCCGCGGGACGCGGGCCGGTCTTGAGGGCCGCCGGCGGCACCATCTGGCCGTAGGCGTCGGTGACCCGGATCGGCTCCGGGCGCGGCGGCGGATTGTCGTCGGGCGGCGGGTTCGGGTCGGCGATCAGGTGCTTGATGTCGATGTCGGCGCCGAGGTCACCGTGCGTCGCCAGCGCGAAGTCGGCCTCGGCGGCGAGGTCGAGCGCCGCGACCGAGTCGTCGTCCGGCGGGAAGTCGTTTTCCTGGGTGACCGTGACGAGCATGTCGTACTCGCCCATCCGGATCCGGTCGCCGTCGCGGAGCACGTGGGCGTTGTCGCGCCCGAGCGGCATCGTCGACTGGTTCAGAAAGGTGCCGTTCGAGCTGGTGTCGATCACGTACCAGTGGCCGCTGCGCAGCTCGACCGCCGCGTGGTGGCCGGAGAGGAAGCGCTCCTTGTCCGGCAGCACCCACTCGTTGTCTCCGGCACGACCGATCCGCCCGCCGTGCACGCCGAACACGCGCGTCGCGCGTTCGCCAAGCACAGCGGCCCGCGGGCCGGTCACACGGAGTCTCAGCGCCATACCCTCTCCCCGGGTAATATGGCAAAAGGCTAGCGCGGTGGCGGGCGAAGGCAATGGCTGCGAGTCACATTTTCAAGGTCCAGTTCGTGCGCGAGGGCAAGGTCTGGGAGATTTATGCCCGGAAAGTGACCCACGGCGGCCTGTTTGGGTTCATCGAGGTCGAGGACTTCGTGTTCGGGGAGCGCTCGTCGGTGGTCGTCGACCCCGGCGAGGAGAAGGTCAAGTCGGAGTTCGCCGGGGTCAAGCGCACCTGGCTGCCGATGCACGCGGTGCTGCGGGTCGACGAGGTCAAGAAGACCGGCGTCAGCAAGATCACGGCCTACGACGGCGGCAACGTCAGCGCGTTTCCGATGCCGATGGTGCCCGGCGGCCCGGATCCGGGAAGCCGCAAGTAGCGCGCGGCGCAGCCGGGGACGGCTAGCGCCGCGGGCTGCCGCGCGGCGCGCCGCGGTCGCCGAAGCGCCCGGGCCCGTCACCGCGCTGGCGCTCGGCGCGGCGATCGCGGCCGTCGTGGTGCTGAAACGGCGAGGCGGTCGCGGTCCGCACCGGGCGCTTCGCGAGGCAGCGGAGGAACCGACCCTCGAGCGCCTCGTGCACGGCCGGCGATGCCGTGCCCGCCGCCACCCACTCCAGCAGCAACGCGTCCCAGTCGCGATCGTCGGCCTGAATGGCCTGGCCGATGCTCTCCATCAGCAGGCGCAGCTGGTACTCGCGACGCAGCGCCTCGTCCTCGGCCGGCGTCGGCGTCGAGCTCAGGATCTCGCTGCGAATGCACAGCAGCCGCAGCGCTCGCTCGCGCGCGGCGTCGTCGGCGCGCGCCGCGGAGCCGGCGCGCGTCAGCGCCTGCTTGGCCGCCGCGAGGCCGCCCTTGGGCCAGCGCGGGACTCCGGCGACGAACGCCTCGGCGGCGGCGCGCAGCGCGTCGCTCTCGGCCGCGTCGGCCTGGCCCGCGACGGCGCGCTCGTACGCGCCGATGTGCCGGGCGGCGGCGAGCAGGTTCGACACCGCGCCCTCCGCGTCCTGCCGGTCCTGCTGCGCCAGCCCCGCCTCGTAGCGCGTGAGCGCGCGTTCGAAGCGGTCCCGGACGTTGCGCGCATCGCCGCGCGGCAGCTCGCCGAACGCCTCGAACGCCGCGCGCCACGCCGCCATCTTCGCCTTGGCGGCGGCGCGCTCGGCGGCGGGCGCCGCGGTCCGCTCGATCTCGTCGCACAGCGCGACGGCCTTGGCCTTCGTGGCCTCGAGGGCCGCGGACTCGGCCGCATAGGCCTGCTCACGCTTCTTGAACACCGCGTCGCACTGCGCGCGGAATTCCTCCCACAGGCGCTCCGCCTGGTCGCGCGATGCGGGGCCGGTGTCCTTCCACCGCAGCTGCAGCCGCTTCACGCCGTCGATGGCGGCGCCCGGGTCGTCGAGCGTCGTCAGCTGCTGCGCCTCGGCGATCAGGGCCTTCTTGTCCGACTCGTTCGCGTCGTACCAGGCATTGAGGATCTTCCGCAGGCGGCTCAACGACCGGTTGAACTCGGCCTCCGCGGCGCGTGCGGCGTCGCGGTCCACGGGTGAATGGCCGCGCCACTCGCGCGGCGCCTCGCGCAGCACGTGGATGATCAGCCGGCGGTCGGCGTTCTCGGACTGCTGGCCCGCCTCGACCGCCTTCAGGCGTTCGAGCACCGCGAGCCGTGCTGCGAGGTTCGCCCGCCGCACCGCGGCCTGGGCCGCGAAGTACTCCTGGCAGGGCTTGAACGCGGCCTGGTGAGCCTTCTGGAAGCGTTCCGTGTCGGCCGGCGCGTCGCTCGCGATGCCCTTGTTGATCGTCCGCCACTCCTGCTGCAGGGCCCGGATGCGCTCGGCGAGCGCGGCCGGCTCCTCCTGCGAACCCACCAGCGCCTCCATCTCCTCGATCAGCTCGATGCGCTTGGGCGCCGCGACGTAGTCCTTCCACTGCCGCAACTCGTTGAGCTTCTCGTCGAGCTGCTCGAGGCTCTTGGCGAGCGGGACCGGCAGCGCGGTCGTCGCGTTCGCGGCTTCCTCGATGCCCTGGCGCAAGCGCGCCGCCTTGCGGGAATTGCCCGCCTTGAGCGCCTCGCGCGCGAGGCGGATGAGGCCGGCGATCTCGCGATGCGCCTGTTCCTCCGCGGCCCGCCGCTCCCACAGGGCCCGCTCCTCAGCCTCCCGCGCGGCGGTCGCCGCCGCGGTGTCCGCGGCGCGGGCCTCGGCCTGCTCGGCCGCCCGCTGCTGCTCGGCCGCGCGGGCGC
>JBBINS010000186.1:0-5415 GCA_037443765.1 Gammaproteobacteria bacterium | reverse complement strand
GCCCGCCTCCACCGCGCGCGCGACCGCCGCGGCGAGCGGCGCGCGGTCCGCGGCGAGGCCCAGGCTGAGATGCAGCAGGTTCGCGCCCTCGGCGCGGCACCAGTCGAGCGCGGCGGCGATCGCCGCCGCCGAGGTAGGTTTGCCGGACTCGAACACCTGCGCCAGCACGAACTCGAGCCCGGGCCGCGCGTCCGCGAGCAGGCGCGCGATCCGGGTGCCGTGGCCGGTCGGGTCGTCGCCGGCCGCACCGCGCCCGCCGTCGGCGTCGAAGCGCGCGGCCGCGAGCAGCGGTACTCGGTCCGCGCCGCTGTCGATCAGGCCGAGACGCCAGTGCACGGCTCAGCCCGCGCGCGGCGCGACGCTGACGCCGCCGGCGTCGATCAGCCAGTCGACGTCGTACGACTCGACCTGCGCCGCATGGTGCGTGACGACGATCCGCGTGCGCATCGGGAACGTCTCGTCGAGCGCGCGGTGGATAGCCCGCGCCGCGCCGAGATCGAGGCCGCTCGTCGCCTCGTCGAGGATCACGACCAGCGGGTCCGCGAGCGCCGCGCGCACGATCGCGATCCGCTGCCGCTGGCCGGTCGAGAGCCCGGCGCCGCCGGTGCCGACCCGCGTGCGGTAGCCCTCCGGCAGGTCGCGCACGAACTCGTCGACACCGGCGAGCACGGCGGCCTCGAGCACGGCCGCCTCGTTGACGTCGGGCAGGCCGTAGCGGAGGTTGTCGAGGATCGTGCCGCGGAACAGGAGCGGCGCCTGTTCCACGACCACGATCCGGCGCCGCAGGTCCTCGAGCTGCAGCTCCGCGAGCGGGCGGCCGTCGACGAGGATCCGGCCGGCGTCGGGCTCGACGAAGCGCCGCAGCAGGTCGATCAGCGTCGTCTTGCCGACGCCGGAGGGGCCGCGCAGCAGCACCTTGGCGCCGGCCTCGACGCGGAGCTCGAGCGCGTCGAACAGCCGCCGGCCGTCCGGCAGGACGACCGTGACGCCCTCGAAGCGGAGTTCCCCGCGCGCGCCCGCCGCGAGCGGCGCGGCGTCGGCGCGCTCGGCGACCGCCGGCAGCGCGACGAGGGCGCCCAGCCGCTCGAGGCTGACGCGCGCCCGCTGGTAGCCGGTGTAGAGGCCCATCAGCGAGCCGGCGGAGCCGGCGCCGCGGCCGAGCAGCGCCACGAACGCGACCAGCGTGCCGACGGACAGGCGCGCGTCGAGCGCGTAGTAGCCGCCGAGCACGAACACCGCTGCGGTCGCGACGTGGCCGACGAGGCTCGCCGCCGATCCCGTGCCGTAGGCGATCAGCTGCTGCTCGAGCGCGCGCTCGAGGTAGCGCTCGTTGAGCGTCGCGAGGCGCTCCTGCTCGAGGCGCGCGGCACCCGCGCCCTGCACCTCGCGCGCGCCAGCCAGCGTCTCGACGAGAAAGCCGCCGATCTCGCCCGACTGCTCGCGCAGGCGCCGCGTGCTCGACTCGATCCGCGGCCGCGCCCAGTGGCGGATCGCGAGCTGCAGCGGCAGGAGCGCGGCGACCACCAGCGTCAGCCGCCACGACAGGCTCAGCATGACGGCCGCGGTCGCGGCGAGGCTCAGCAGGCCGTTGATGAAGCTCGCGACCGCGTCGGTACCGAAGCGCTGCACCTCGGCGACGTCGCCGTCGAGTCGCGACACGAGGTCGCCGACCGACCACTCGGCGAGCCGTCGCGGCGAGACGCGCATCAGGTGCGCGTAGGCGGCGCCGCGCAGCGAGAAGAGCGTGCGGCCCGAGGCGCGGACGTAGACGAAACGGTGCAGCGCCCCGAGCGCGAGGCCAGCCGCGGCGAGCGCCAGCATGCCGAGGCAGGCCGCGACCAGCCGGTCGTAGTGGCGCCCGATCAGGCCGTCGTCGATCGCGTAGCGCGTCAGCAGCGGCTGCGCGGCCGACAGCGCCGCGAGCACGAGGCCGAGGCCGAGCGCGAGCGCGAAGCGGCCGAGCCGTGGCCGCAGGTGCGGCCACAGCAGGGCCGCGAGCGCCCGCCCGTCAGTGCGAGTGGACGACACGCAGCGAGGCGACCGACTGGTCGGCGCACCCCGGCAGCTTCAGCATCGCCTTCTTCTCGAGGCTGCCGGCGTCGTAGAAGCCCACGTCGCACATCGCCCCGCCGATGTAGACCTCCCGGCCATCCGAGGAGATGTTGACGGAATAGAACGTGTGGTCGAGCGGCACGCGGGCCGCGAGCTTGCGTCCGTCGACGTCGACCTTGGTCAGCGTCGAGTACACGCCGTAGGCGGTCTTGCGGTCCGGGCTCAGCACCGTCGAGAAGATCAGCGCCGACAGCGGCTCGAAATCGCGGTAGTCGAGCGCGCCGGTCGCGACGTCGAGCGACATCAGCGCCGTCATCGGCGCCGGCGTCGCACCCTGCTGCAGGTCCGAGTAGAGCGGGCTCGTGAAGACCCCGGACGGCTCCGTCACCGGCCAGAACGCCAGCAGGTCGGGCTGGGAGTGCGCCGGCAGCTGCCACTTCTGGATCCCGCGCGTGCCGAGCAGCTTGCCGGTGCGGACGTCGTACTCGTAGAGGTCGAAGCCGAGCGCGTAGAAGCTCTTGCCGTCCGGCCGCATCAGCAGCATGTGGATGCGGCGCTGGGCCGGGTAGTGCCGCACCGCCTTCGCCTTGAGGCCGGCGTTGGTGCGGAATACCGCGAAGCGCGGCTCCTCGACCTGGTACTCGCTCGGCAGCAGCTTGGTCGGCACCTCGTAGCTGATCAGCTCCTTGCCGTCCGGCGTCACCGTGAACGCGAACAGCGCCTTGACGCGCTCGCCCGGCGTCGACAGGTCGGCGCGGAACACGACGTGGCCGTCCTGGAGGTCGATGCCGACGATGCTCTCCATGCGGTTGACGAGCACGTAGGCGACCCGGCCGTCGGGCGACGGCACGATCGTGCCGATCTGGCCGTGGGCGCCGGGGACGTGGAATTCGGAGCGGACGCTGCGCGTCGCGGCGTCGATCACGAACACCCGGTCGGGCTTGGCGCCCGTGAGGATCAGGTCGCCCGCCGCCGCGGCGGTCGCGCCGCACGCGAGCGCGGCGGCGAGCATCAGGGCGGCAATGCGGCTGGAACGGGCCATCGGGGCTCTCCTCGTCACTTCTTCGGGAACACGGCGTCGAGTTCGCGCCAGTCGTTCTGCGCCGACGGCTTGCCGGCATCCCAGTCGGGATAGGTATTCATCGTGTCCGGCACCTGCGCCGGCCACCAGCACGGGTCGGAGCAGCCGTAGAGATCGGCCTCCATCGGCTGGCAGAGCGAGGCGACGCCGCCGAACGGATCGACCTCCCAGCCCGGGTCGAAGGTCGTCGCACAGCCGGCGACCGTGTCCATCGCGTAGACCTCGGCCACGTGGCCGCCTTCGACCGCGTCGAGCAGCAGCTCCGCCTTGCGGTTGGTGGGTTTGAGTTCGCTCATCCGTTGGCACTCCTCGGCTCGAGGTGGCGGGCAAAGAATCCGGGGTTCAGGCGCTGAATGTCGGCGTAGACGCCGACTCCGAAGTCCACCCAGCGCCGCAGCAGGTCGCAGTAGTGGTAGGTGCGGTGGTGCGGGTCGCCGAAGCGCGCGTACGACTCGTGGTAGCAGCCGCCGGCGCAGAGGTTGCGGATCCGGCAGCTCGCGCAGTGCGTGCCCTCGCGGTCGATCGCCTTCGCGACGAAGGCGCCGAGGCGGTCGCCGTCGATGCCGGTCGCGACGTTGCCGAAGGTCGGCAGGTCCGAACCCGTGAAGCGGTGGCAGAGATTGAGCTCGCCGTCGCCGTCGACCGCCAGCAGGCCGATGCCGGCGCCGCACGGCACCGACTTGCGGCGGCCCTCGTGCAGGTCGGTCATCAGCTGGTGCATGTTCGAGAAGCCGTTGTTGCGGTCGGCGAGCGCCGCCTCGCGATAGTCGAGGCCGAGGCGCTCGAACGCGGCGTGCACCAGGGCGAGCTCGTCGGTGGTGAGGGCGTGGCCCGCATCCGCGGCCGAGGTCACCGGCGCGTAGCCGACCTCGTGGAAGCCGAGCGTGCCCCGCAGGTGCGCGTGGATCGCCTCGACCTCGGTATTGCCGCGGCCGAGCGTCACGCGCGCGCCGACCGGCCGCGAGCGGTAGCGCCCGAGCAGCATCTCGACCTTGCGCGCGACGGTGGCGTAGGTGCCCTTGCCGCCGACGCTCCGGCGGTGCCGGTCGTGGATCAGCTGCGGGCCGTCCATCGACACCGACAGGCCGAAGCGGTGCTGGTCGAACCAGTCGACGAGCTCGGGCGTCAGCAGCGTCGCGTTGGTCGTCAGCGAGAAGTCGATGCGCCGCGAGGCGCGCGCGGCGAGCGCCTCGGCGTAGCCGACGACGTCGCGGATCAGCGGCACGTTGGTCAGCGGCTCGCCCCCGAAGAACACGACGTGGATGCGGTCGCGCGCCGCGCCCGCCCTGAACAGCAGGTCGACGCTCCGCGCCGCGGTCTGGAAGTCCATGCGGCGGCCGTCGGCGGGCTTGGCGAGGTCCTCCTTGTAGCAGTAGGTGCACGACAGGTTGCAGCCGGTGTTGACGTTGAGCACCAGCGTCGACAGCGGGTACTCGGCGATCTTCGCGCCCGCCGGGTTGATGGGCCTCAGGCTCCCCGACGGCTGCAGCACCTCGAGCTTGGCGAGCTCGGCGGCGACGGCGCGCACGCGCTCCGGCGGGAAGTGCGCCGCGAGGTGCGCCACCAGCTCGTCGACGCTGCGCCCCGCGCCCCGCGGGCAGGCGGCCAGCACCGCGAGCCCCGCGGCGTCGATGCCGAAGAGCGCGGTCGTCGGCACGTGCAGCAGGAACGCGTCGGGATCGCTGCCGACGAGATGGCCGTTGGCGGCGTTGTACTCGAGCCGGTCGGTCGCTGCGGTCATGGCGGTGGCTCCCGGGCTCGCGTCAGTAGATCGGCGGGGAGATCCAGCGCTGCACCGTGACGACGAGGTGCGCGCGGCCCTCGACCGCGTGCTCGCCGTCGCGGACGCTGGCGACCACCGCGAGGTTGCCGACGTTGTCGCCGGAGTACTCGCGCGTCGGGTTGGGCCCGGCGACCGCCGGCAGGAAGCGGCCGCTCGGGTCGATCTGGCCGGCGTACTTGTCGTCGGCGGTGCGGCGCGCCTCGTCGTCGAACGGCACGGCGTTCCAGTCGGCGGCCATCGGCCCGAGCGCCACGAGCTCGCCGTCCGGCAGGCGCGTCGCGGCGAACGCCTCGAACTGTGCCGCCACCGGCGCGACCTTGCCGCCGCCGAGGCGGGCGATCCCGTAGGCGGGTCGTACCTCGACCTGGTCGATCCGCCGGTACACGACGAGCTGCCCGGCCGCGGCGCCGGCGTGGAACGCGCGCGGGCCGGGCGCGGCGTCCCCGGCCACGTCGACGTCCGCCTCGAGCACGTTCGCGTCGCGCCGCACGACCGTCGC
>JBBINS010000185.1:0-5447 GCA_037443765.1 Gammaproteobacteria bacterium | reverse complement strand
CGCGGCGCTCGCGGCGCAGCTCGCGGCGCGGGTCGGCACCCCGCCCGTCGCGGCGCACGGCCCCGCCGATCCCTACGCGCTCGCGCTGGTGCGCGCGGGGCTGCCGGAGGTCGGCGCCGAGGCGAGCGAGGAATGGATCCCGCAGATGCTGAACCTCGACCTGCTCGACGCGATCAGCTTCCAGAAGGGCTGCTACACCGGCCAGGAGATCGTCGCGCGGACCCAGCACCTCGGCCGCATCAAGCGGCGCATGTTCCGCTTCGCGATCGCCGCCGGCGCGCCGCCCAGGGTCAAGGAGCCGCTGCTCGCGGACGGGTTGAAGGCGGGCGAAGTGGTGCTCGCGGCGACCGCGGACGGCGCGACCGAGTGCCTCGCGGTCGTGAACCTCGACGCGCGCGACCGGCCGCTCGCGCTCGCGGACGGCCGCGAGTGCCGGATGCTGCCGCTGCCCTACCCGGTGCCGTGAGCGGCGCGGCCGCGCTCAGGCCTCGGGCTTCATCTGCGGGAAGAGCAGCACGTCGCGGATCGACGGCGCGTTCGCGAACAGCATCACGACCCGGTCGACGCCGACGCCGAGACCGGCCGTCGGCGGCAGCCCGTACTCGAGCGCGCGCACGTAGTCGGCGTCGAAGTACATCGCCTCCTCGTCGCCCGCGTCCTTGCGCGCCACCTGCGCGCGGAACCGCGCCGCCTGCTCTTCCGGGTCGTTGAGCTCGGAGAAGCCGTTGGCGAGCTCGCGCCCGGCGATGAAGAACTCGAAGCGGTCGGTGACGAAGGGATCCTTCTCGTTGCAGCGCGACAGCGGCGACACCTCGGTCGGGTACGCGTAGACGAAGGTCGGCTGCACGAGCGCGTGCTCGCAGGTCTTGTCGAAGAGCTCGATCTGCAGCTTCCCCGGGCCGTCGCCCGGGGTGTGCGCGATGCCGCGGTCGTCGAGCACGCGCCTGAGGTACGCGGCGTCGCGCAGGCTGAGCGGATCGAGGCCCGGGTTGTGCTCGAGCAGCAGCTCCTCGATCGTGACGCGCCGGAACGGCCGGTCGAAGTCGATCGCCACGCCCTGGTAGGTGACGTCGCGCCGCCCGAGCACCGTGTCGCAGAGCCCCTTGAACATGCGCTCGACCATGTCCATGAAGTCGAGGTAGTCGGCGTAGGCCTGGTAGCACTCGAGCATCGTGAACTCGGGGTTGTGCCGCGTCGACAGCCCCTCGTTCCTGAAATTGCGGTTGATCTCGTAGACCCGCTCGAAGCCGCCGACGACGAGCCGCTTGAGGTAGAGCTCGGGCGCGATCCTGAGGTACATGTCGACGTCGAGCGCGTTGTGATGCGTCACGAACGGCCGGGCGACGGCGCCGCCGGGGATCGGCTGCATCATCGGCGTCTCGACCTCCATGAAGCCGCCGGCGTCGAGGAAGTCCCGCAGGTAGCGCACGACCCGCGTCCTGAGCTCGAACACCGCGCGGCTCTCGGCGTTGACGATCAGGTCGACGTACCGCATCCGGTAGCGCGCCTCGGTGTCGGTGAGGCCGTGCCACTTGTCCGGCAGGGGCCGCAGCGACTTCACGAGCAGCCGCAGCTTGTCGGCGCGCACCGAGAGCTCGCCGGTGCGGGTGCGCATCAGCTCGCCCTCGGCGGCGACGAGGTCGCCGACGTCCCAGGACTTGAAGGCCGCGTAGGCGTCGCCGAGCAGGTTCGCCTGCAGGAACAGCTGGATGTGGCCCGAGGAGTCGACGAGCCTGACAAAGCTCGACTTGCCCATGTCGCGCTTGGCGAGCATCCGGCCCGCGACGCGGACCCGCATCGGGTGGGCCTCGAACCACTCCGCCGGCTTGTCGCCGAAGCTCGCGGCGAGGTCGCCCGCGTGCGCGTCGCGCTTGAAGTCGTTCGGGAACGCCTGGCCCTCGGCCCTGAGCGCCGCGAGCTTCTGGCGCCGCTCGGCGATCAGCTTGTTCTCGTCCGAAGGTCCCTGCGTCTCGTCGTCAGCCATCGTCACAGCCCCTGCTTCAAGCTAGCTTCCATGAAGGGATCGAGGTCGCCGTCGAGCACGGCGGTCGTGTTGCCGACCTCGACGTTGGTCCTCAAGTCCTTGATCCGCGACTGGTCGAGGACGTAGGAGCGGATCTGGTGGCCCCAGCCGACGTCGGACTTGGAGTCCTCGAGCACCTTGGCGGCCGCGTTGCGTTTGTTGATCTCGAGCTCGTAGAGCTTGGCCTTCAGCATCTTCATCGCGCTCGAGCGGTTCTTGTGCTGGCTGCGCTCGCTCTGGCAGGTGACGACGATCCCGCTCGGCAGGTGGCGGATGCGGATCGCCGACTCGGTCTTGTTGACGTGCTGGCCGCCGGCGCCCGAGGAGCGGAACGTGTCGACCTCGAGGTCAGCCGGGTTGACCTCGATGTTGATGTCGTCGTCGACCTCGGGCGAGACGAACACCGAGGCGAACGAGGTGTGGCGGCGGTTGCCGGAATCGAACGGCGACTTGCGCACGAGCCGGTGCACGCCGGTCTCGGTCCGCAGCCAGCCGTAGGCGTAGTCGCCCTCGACCCGCAGCGACACGCCCTTGATGCCCGCGACCTCGCCGTCGCTCTGGTCCATCGTCTCGACCTTGAAGCCGTGCGCATCGGCCCACTTCAGGTACATCCGCAGCAGCATCTGCGCCCAGTCCTGCGCCTCGGTGCCGCCGGCGCCGGCCTGGATGTCGACGAACGCGTTGTGCGAGTCCATCGGCCCCGGGAACATGCGCTGGAACTCGAGGTTATTGACGTCCTTGTCGAGCTTGGCCGCGTCGCGCTCGACCTCGGCGATCGCGCCGCCGTCGCCCTCGGCCTCGGCGAGCTCGAGCAGCTCGAGCGAGCCCGAGATGCCGCTCTTGACGCGGTCGAGGCGCTCGGTGATCGCGGCCAGCTGCGCGCGCTCGCGGCCGAGCGTCTGGGCGCGGTCGGGGTTGTCCCAGATCTTGGGGTCTTCGAGTTCCCGGCTTACTTCGGCGAGCCGCTCGCTCTTGCGGTCGTACTCAAAGATACCCCCTTAAGGAGGCGAGGCGTTCCTCGAGATCCTTGAGCTGGCGGCGGATGGGGGCGACGAGCGGGGCGACTTCGGCGGGCATGGACCACTGACTTTGTGCGGAAAATCCTGCCGAATCATAGCACGCGGCGGACTCACGCCGGCTCGAGGTACTCGATCAGCAGCTGCGGCCGCCGGAGGCCCTGGTACTCGTTGACGTCGAGGCGGTAGACGAGCCGGATCCGCGACTCGGCGCGCGGCACGAGCGCCCCCGGGCGCGTCAGCCAGCCGAAGGCGATCGCCTCGTGCGGCGGCGTGCGCGGCGCGGCCCGCAGTGCGAGCTTGAGGTGCTTCTCGCCGAGCACGCGCGCCTCGAGCACCTCGAACTCGCCGTCGAAGCTCGGCTCCGGGAACGCCGAGCCGAACGGTCCCGCGGCGCGCAGCCGCTCGGCGGTCGCGAGCGTGAGTTCGGCGGGCTCGAGCGCGCCGTCGGTGAGCAGCCGGCCGTCGAGGAGTCCCGGCGTCGCGCGGCGCGCGACCTCGGCGGCGAACGCGACGCCGAACTCGCGCAGCCGCTCCTGCGAGAGCGTGAGACCCGCCGCCATCGCGTGGCCGCCGAACTTGTCGATGAGGCCGGGAGCGCGGGTCGCGACCGCCTCGAGCGCGTCGCGCACGTGGATGCCGGGCACCGAGCGCGCCGAGCCGCGCGCGAGCCCGCCATCCGCCGGTGCGAAGGCGATCACCGGCCGGTGCACCTGGTCCTTGACGCGCGAGGCGACCAGCCCGACGACCCCCTGGTGCCAGTCGGCGTCGTAGAGGCACAGCGCCCCGGGCAGCGCGGCGCCCTCCTCCCCGAACTGCAGGCGCCTGACGATCTCGATCGCCTCGGCGTGCATTCGCGCCTCGATGACCCGCCGCTCGCGGTTCAGCCTGTCGAGCTGCTCGGCGAGCGAGCGCGCCCGCGCCGGGTCGTCGCTCAAGAGGCACTCGATGCCGATCGACATGTCCTCGAGGCGGCCGGCGGCGTTCAGGCGCGGGCCGATGAAGAAGCCGAGGTCGGCGGTGCCGGCGGCGGCGAGCGTTCGGCCGGCAACGGCCGCGAGCGCGGCGATGCCCGGCACGCAACGCCCGGCGCGGATCCGGTCGAGCCCGGCCTGCACCAGCACGCGGTTGTTGTGGTCGAGCGGCACGACGTCGGCGACCGTGCCGAGCGCGACCAGGTCGAGCAGCTCCGCCGTCAGCGCCGTCGGCCGCGCGAGCCGGCGGCCGAGCGCGAGCAGCACGTAGAACGCAACGCCGACGCCGGCGAGCGCGCGGCTCGCGAAGCGCGCGCCCGGCAGGTTCGGGTTCACGATGCAGGTGGCATCCGGAAGCTCCGGGCCCGGCAGGTGGTGATCGGTGACCAGCGTCTCCATGCCGCGCGCGCGCGCCGCCGCGACGCCCTCGAGGCTCGACACGCCGTTGTCGACCGTCACCAGCAGGTCCGGCCGCCGCCCGGCGGCGAGCGCGACGATCTCGGGCGTCAGTCCATAGCCGAAGCGGAACCGGTCCGGCACGAGGAAGCCGACCTCGGCGTGCCCGAAGCGGCGGATCGCGCGCACCATCAGCGCGCTCGCGGTCGCGCCGTCCGCGTCGTAGTCGCCGACGATCAGGATCCGCGCGCCGCGGCCGATGTGGCTCGCGAGGAGCTCCGCCGCCGCCTCGACGCCGTCGAGCGTGCCGACCGGCAGCAGGCGCTCGAGGCCGAGCTCGAGGTCCTCGGCGCGGCTCACGCCGCGCGCGGCGAAGACGCGCGCGAGCACCGGATCGAGCGTCGCCGGCAGCGACGTCGCCGGCACCTCGCGCCGCGCGATCGGCCGGCGCATCACGCGCAGACCTCCCACCAGGGTCGTGGTCGGACCCACGCGCGCCAGCGCTGCCAGGGCCGGAGCACGTACTCGTGGCCCGCGAGGTAGACGCGCCCGCGCCCGAGGCGCCCCGTCGCGAGTGCCGCCGCGAGCGGCGCGAAGCGGCGCGCGTCGAGGTCCGCGAAGCCGCGGCCCTCGCGCGCGAGCGCGGCGAGGCTCCAGCGCTGCCGGGCGAGGAAGGCATCGCCGCCGTCGAGCGCCGGCCAGCGCGGCTCGCCAGCGAGCGCCGTGCCGCCGCCGCCCCAGAGCCACAGGCCGTTGACCGCGAGCCCCTCGCGGCTCGCCGGCGGCGCGCCGTGCAGCCACATCTGCAGTTCGGTCAGCAGGCGCGTCAGCCGGCCGGCGTCGGGGCCACGCGGCAGCGCACCGGTCACCTCGCGTCCGGCGTATGGCGCCGGATCCTGCGAGGCGACGTCGTAGCGCTCGGCGGTATTCTCAAGGAACTCGCGGCCGTCGCACACGAAGACCCGCAGCCGAGGTTCGTCTGTTGGCAACCCGAAGAAGCGTTGCGCGATGCCGACCACCTCAGCGTCGAGCTCGACC
>JBBINS010000184.1:0-5451 GCA_037443765.1 Gammaproteobacteria bacterium | reverse complement strand
GGCGTCCTCGCCCGCGAGCATGACGCCCTCCGACTGTAGGCGCAGAAACCGCTCCCGGCACCGCTTCTCCCACCTGAGCGTCCGCTCCATCGACGCGGCCGCCTCGTCGCGGGTCGCCGGGTAGCCCAGGCACTCGTCGAGCACCATCGCGACGTCCGACCCGAGGTTGGCCTGGATCTCGACCGCCTTCTCGGGCGTCAGCAGGTGCTCGCTGCCGTCGAGGTGAGAGCGGAAGCAGATGCCGCGCTCGTCGATCGTGCGGCGCTCGCCGAGCGAGAACGCCTGGTAGCCGCCGCTGTCGGTGAGGATCGGGCGGTCCCACCCGATGAACCGGTGCAGCCCGCCGTGCCGCGCGATCAGGTCGTCGCCGGGGCGCAGGTGCAGGTGGTAGGTGTTCGACAGCATGATCTCGGCGCCGAGGTCGGCCAGGTCGCGCGGCAGCACCCCCTTGACGGCTCCCTGCGTGCCGACGGGCATGAAGGCCGGCGTCTGCACGACGCCGTGCGCCGTCGTCATCTCGCCGCGGCGCGCCGCGCCGTCGGCGGCGGTCAGCCTGAATCCGAAAGTCGCAGCCATTGCGGTATAGTATGACGGGATTGGGAAGGCGCGCCTGCTCGCACGGCTGCTGTGGCTTCCTCGTGCCCGGACAACCTGCCTGTCGTGACCAACCTGGGGGTTCGACCGCGTGAGGAAACTGCGCATCGGCGTGATCTACGGCGGACGATCGAGCGAGCACGAGGTGTCGCTCGCCTCGGCGGCCTCTGTCATCGCGAACCTGGACAAGCAGCGTTACGAGCCGGTGCCGATCCGGATCGACCGTGACGGCCGGTGGTCGATCCCCGACCGTCCGCCGACGACGGTGGTCGCGGGCGACGTCATCGCGAAGGCCCGCCAGGAGGGCGACCGCTCGACGCGGAGCGGGCGCGAGGCGTACCTGGTGCCGCACCCCGGCGAGGAGACGCTGCTCACGCTCGAGCGGGCCGTCAGCGAGACCCCCGCGCGGGAGAACGCCTACGTCGCCGGGCTCGCGCTCGACGTGATCTTCCCGGTGCTGCACGGCCCGTTCGGCGAGGACGGCACGGTGCAGGGGCTGCTCGAGCTGGCCGGCGTCCCCTACGTCGGCTCGGGCGTGATGGCCTCGGCGGTCGCCATGGACAAGGCGATGATGAAGACGGCCTTCGCCGCCCGCGGGCTGCCCATCGTGGCGCACGAGGTGGTCTGGCGCGACCAGTGGGAGGCCTCGGCCGGCGAGGTCACCGCCTCGATCGCCGCGCGGCTGTCGTTCCCGGTCTTCGTCAAGCCGGCCAACCTCGGGTCGAGCGTCGGGATCTCGAAGGTGAAGGCCGCCGGCGACCTGGCCGAGGCGATGCGCCTGGCCTTCGAGTTCGATCGCAAGGTCGTCGTCGAGGCGGCCGTGCCCGCGGCGCGCGAGATCGAGTGTTCGGTCATCGGCAACGATCGGCCCGAGGCGTCGGTGCCCGGCGAGATCGAGCCCTCGCGCGAGTTCTACGACTACGAGGCCAAGTACGTCGAGGAGTCGAAGACGATCGTCCCGGCGCCGCTCGACGACGCGACGGCCGGCCAGGTGAGGCGGCTCGCCGCCGAGGCGTTCCTCGCGGTCGAGGCGTCCGGGTTCGCGCGCGTCGACTTCCTGCTCTCGCGCGAGACGGGCCGGCTGCTCGTCAACGAGATCAACACCATTCCCGGCTTCACCACGATCAGCATGTTCCCCAAGCTGTGGGAAGCCACCGGGCTCGGCTACCGGGCGCTGCTCGACCGCCTGGTCGACCTGGCCTTCGAGCGGCATGCCGCGAGACAGCCTCTCCGCACCAGCCATCCGTAGCCGCACGGCCGCCGGTGGCGGCCGACGGGCAGCCATCGCGCTGGCCGCGCTCGCCGGCCTCGCCCTGCTCGGCGCGGCGCGGACCGCGTCCGCGTCGATCCCGTACGCGCCGGTGCTCTCGCGCTGCTACGCCGCCATCCTCGACGCCCGCTTCGGCGAGGCCGACCGGGAGATCGCGAAGGCGTGCGGCCCGGCGCCGCCCGAGACGTGCGCGCTGATGCGCGTCAACGCGCTCTGGTGGCAGATCCAGCTGAACCCCAACGACCGCTCGAAGGACCCGGCGTTCGAGGCCGGGATCGACGCGGCGATCGATCGGATCGCGCAGTGGACCGCGCGCGAGCCGAAGCGGGCCGACGCGTGGTTCTTCCTCGGCGCCGCCTACGGGCTGCGGGTGCAGTTCCTCGCGCTGCGCGGGGAGCGGCTCGCGGCCGCGCGCGACGGCAAGCGGATCAAGGATGCGCTCGAGACGTCGCTCGCGCTCGACCCGACGCTCGAGGACGCGTACTTCGGCATCGGGCTCTACCACTACTACGCGGGGATCGCGCCGGCCATCCTCAAGTTCCTCGCGTGGCTGCTGGCGCTGCCCGGCGGCAACCGCGCCGGGGGGCTGCAGGAGATGTGGCGGGCGCGCGACCGCGGGCAGCTGCTGCGCGGCGAGGCGGACTACCAGCTGCAGCTGATCGATCTCTGGTACGAGCACAAGCCGGACGAGGCGCTGACGCTGCTCGAGGGGCTGCACGCCTCCTACCCGCACAACCCGCTCTTCCTCCAGTCGATCGCCGAGGTGCAGGACGTCTACCTCCACGATCGCGCCGCGAGCCTCGCCAGCTGGCGCGAGCTGTACTCGCTCGCGCGCGAAGGCCGCGCCGCGATGCCGGAGATGAGCCAGGTGCGCGCGCGCCTCGGAATGGCCAGCGAGCTGACCGCGCTCGGCAAGCCCGACGAGGCGATCGACCTGCTGCGCGCGGTGATCGCGGAGAGGCCGGCCGCGCCGTACGGCGCGATCGCGACGGCGTGGCTGAAGCTCGGCGCCGCCTGCGACCGCAAGGGGCTGCGCGGCAGCGCGCACGACGCCTACGCCGCGGCGATCGCCGCGGCCCCGCCCGACGATCCCGATCACGTCCGCGAGCAGGCGCGCGCGGCGATGCACCGCTGACCTCACGAGCCCCGCCAGGTCGCGCGTCGCGCGCGTCGAGGCGACGCGACGGCGGGCGCGATCGCGTCACGTCGACGACCCGATCGCGCGGTCGATCGCGCGATCGATCGCACGCCCGGTCGCGCGATCGCGACGCGCGGTCGTCACTTTCCGCTTGACATCAGTTTTTTCTCAACCATAATCTACATCCAGTATGAGCGTGGTGGGCTTAGGCCACGCCTTGTGATCCCTCGGCGGATTCTTGAAAACTGAACCGCAGGTCGCCGGGAGGACAAACGGCGAAGAGCACCACTCGCCGACGCCTCCCGATTCCGGAACGCCTCGCGCGCGAGCGCGAGCAACGAGGCGGAGCGCGAACCTCGAGGCCGCACGCGGAGTGATGCGCCCGACCGGTTCGCAAGCTCACGCACACTTCACTGACGAAGGGGGGGATAAGGACATGGCGAAGAAGGTCGCGAAGAAGCCCGCCAAGAAGGCCGGGAAGAAGCGGTAAGCTTCGGCTTCCGCACGAAGAGGGGGCGAGCGTCGCCCCCTTTTTTATTGTACGGAGTGTCCGGCTTCAGGCGTCGGGCTCCAGGCTGCAGGCGGCGTCGCACCGCCCGAAGCCTGACGCCGGCAGGCCGAAGCCCTCGTCGTCATTGCCCCGACATGGTCCTTCCGTCCCAGACGCGGACGCGCAAGATCCGGTCGCCAGGCTCGATGCGGTCCAGCACGTCCAGTCCCGACACCACCTGGCCGAACACCGTGTAGCGCCCGTCGAGGTGCGGCTGCGGAGAGATCGTCAGGAAGAACTGGCTGCCGCCGGTGTCGGCCCAGTCGAGCGCCATCCCCATCGTGCCTCTCGAGTACGGCCGCTCGTTGATCTCGTCGCGGATCGTGTAGCCGGGGCCGCCCTCGCCGTCGCCGCGCGGGTCTCCGTCCTGCACGACGAAGTTCGGCACCACGCGGTGCCACGCCGCGTTCCTGAAGAACCCCTGGCGCGCGAGCGTCATGAAGTTCAGGCACGTGAGCGGCGCGTCGAGCACGGCCATCTCGATCTCGATCGTGCCGCGCGCGGTGTCGAGGTAGACGTGCGGCGACACGGCCGGCGCGACCAGCTCCGGGGCGTCGTAGAACCCGGGCGGGCGCGACACGGGCGCGGGGCGGATGATCGACGCCAGGTCGCTCTTCGGCTCGAGCGGGGCGAGCAGCGCCGCCGCGTGCACCCGCACGGCCCAGTCCTTGTCGGAGAGCGCCTCGTGCAGCGCCGGCCGCGCCGCCTCGGCGCCGCAGGCGACCAGCGCGTCGAGCGCCGCGGCGCGGGCCACGTAGGTGTCGTCGGCCGCCGCCGCGTGGAACGCGTCGACCAGCGCGCGCTCCGCCCCCGGCACCTTCAGCGAGCCGAGGCCCGACTCGGCCGCGGCGCGCACGACCGGGTCCTTGTTCCCGAGCGCGGCGAGCAGCACCTGCCCCGCCGACGGCGCCTTGATCTTCACGAGCGCGGCGTACACCGACGGCAGGACCCGCGCATCGGGATCCTGCAGCATCGGCGACAGCCGCGGCAGCGCCATGTCGCGGTCGAGCGTGCCGAGCGTCGAGGCGATCGCGGCGCGCACGGTCCAGTCACGGTCGGCGTCGAGGCTCGACAGCGCGGAGAGGAAGGCCGACGGATCGATCTCGCGGAGGCTGCGGAACGCGGCCGCGCGGATCGCCGCCGCGCCATCCGACACGAGGTTGAGCAGCATGTCCGCCGCGCCGGCGGTGCGCGTCGGCCCGAGCGCGGCCACCACTTCGATCCGGAGCAGCGGGTCGAGGTCGCGCGTCCGCGCCAGTTCGAGCAGCACGGGGCCCGCCCGCGGGTCGCCGATCGCGCCGAGCGCCCTCACCGCCGAGATGGCCGACCGCGTGTCGCGGCGCCAGTCTCGCGCCAGCGCCGACAGCGTGCCGATGGCGGACGGATCCTTGATCGCGCCCAGGCCCTTCGCCGCAAACGCCCGGCCGAAGGCGCTCGGCCCCTCGGCCATCGCCTTCAGCACGCCGATCGCGCGGCGGTCCCCGGTCCGCTGCACGGCCGCGGCGACCGGCCACCAGGCCACCAGCGGGGCCGAGTTCGGGCCGACGACGCACGTCGAGAGGATGTCGAAGGCCTTCAGCCGGCCCAGCGCCAGCACCGCGAGGCGAAACGCCTCGACCGTCGGGTCGTGCGCCGCGCTCACCTCGTCGGGCGCGACGGCCGCCACCGCGCCGGACGTGATCGCCGCCGACACGATGTCGCCGATCGCGGCGCTGCTCACCGTGTCGCCCAGCGCCGCCAGCGCCTCGGCCGCGCGTCCCTGCACGAGCGGCGACGCGTCGCGCAGCGCGGCGCGCAGCGCGCCGACCGACGTCGGGTCGCGCAGCAGCCCGAGCGCGAACGCGGCCATCTGGCGCACCTCCGGCTCCGGATCGCCCGCGAGCGCGATCGTCAGCGCGG
>JBBINS010000183.1:0-5486 GCA_037443765.1 Gammaproteobacteria bacterium | reverse complement strand
GCGCCGCGCCAGCGCGGCAGCAGCGAGGCGTGGATGTTCACGCAGCCGAGCCGCGGCACCGCGAGCGCCTCCGGCGGCAGCAGCAGGCCGTAGGCCGCGACCACGACGACGTCGGGGGCGAGCGCGGCGAGCCGCGCGATCGACGCCGGGTCCCGCAGGGTCGCCGGCTGCTCGACGGGCAGGCCGAGCTCGAGCGCGCGCCGCTTGACGGCGGACGCCGTGAGCTCGCGACCGCGGCCGGCCGGACGGTCGGGCTGGGTGTAGACCGCGGGCACCCGGTGGCCCGCGGCGACGACCGCCTCGAGCGCCGGCACCGCGAACTCCGGTGTGCCGGCATAGACGACCGCGAGCGGCACGCGTCAGATCGCCGGGCCGCGCGAGCGGACGGGGTCGGTGCCGCGCTGGCGCTGGTCCTTCTCGAGCTTCTTGCGGATCCGCGTGCGCTTGAGCTCCGACAGGTAGTCGACGAACAGCTTGCCCTCGAGGTGATCGATCTCGTGCTGCACGCACACGGCGAGCAGGCCCTCGGTGTCGAGCTCGAAGTGCTTGCCGTCGCGCCCCTGGGCCCGCACCCGGACCTTGTGGGCGCGGTCGACGTCCTCGAAGAAGCCGGGCACCGACAGGCAGCCCTCCTGCATGGTGCCGACGTCCTCGCGCGAGAGGATGTGCGGGTTGATGAAGATGAGCGGTGCGTTCTTCTCTTCGGAGACGTCCGCGACGAGGATGCGCTGGTGGACGTTGACCTGGGTCGCGGCCAGCCCGACGCCCTTCGCCGCGTACATCGTCTCGAGCAGGTCGTCGACCAGCTGGCGGATCGAGTCGTCTACCGCGGCGACCGGGATGGCGCGGGTCCGCAGGCGAGGGTCGGGATATTCCAGAATCGTGAGGCGCGTCATGTTTATGGGTGGGGGATTTCGTGCAACCGGCGCAATAATGCTGCTAAAGTCTGATTGGCATTGGACTTAATGTCGCCTGCCTGCAATCGACCTGGAGCGATTATAGGGCGGCGGGCCGCATCGGGTCACAACTGGATGGCCCTCCCTCAGGGTCCGGACGCGGGCACGTAACTCCATGAAAAACCTTCGCCATTTCGCAGGCTTACTGGCTCTCGGTGCGCTGCTCGGCCAACCGGCCCTGGCAGCCGATGCCCCGACGCCCGCCCCGGGACGCAGCGCCTCCGTGCCGCTCGCGGCCGATGCGCCGTCGAGCTACACCGTGCAGCGCGGCGACACGCTCTGGGGCGTCGCCTCGAAGTTCCTCAGCCAGCCCTGGTACTGGCCGGAGATCTGGTACCTGAACCCGGATATCAAGAACCCGCACCGGATCTATCCGGGCGACACGCTCCGGCTGGTCTACGACGCCGACGGCCGGCCGCAGGTCCGCGTCGAGCGCGGCACCGTCGAGCGCGGCAACGAGGTGCACCTCTCGCCGCAGGTGCGCGAACTGCCGCTCAGCCAGTCGATCACCGCGATCCCGTACGACATCGTCGCCGCCTTCATGTCCAAGCCGAGCGTGCTGCCGAAGGAGGAGGCGGACAAGCTCCCCTACGTCGTCGCGGTCGGCGAAGACAAGGTGGCGGCCGGCATGGACGACACGCTGTACGTGCGCGGCGTCGCCGACGGCGAACCGGGTGTGCGCTTCAACGTCATCCACATCGGCGACAAGCTCACCGACCCCGACTCGCACCGGGCGCTCGGCTACCAGGGCATCTACACGGGCCGCGCGCGCCTCGAGCCGAGCACGCCCGCCTCCGGCAAGGACCGGGACCGCCTCGCGAAGCTCGTGCTGACCGAGTCGACGCGCGAGACGCTGCCGGGCGACCGCCTGGTGCGCGACAACCTCGACGTGCCGGTCGATTTCATCCCGCACGCGCCGTCCCGGCCCGTCAACGGCAAGATCATCTCAGTGATCGGCGGCGTCAACGTGATCGGCCAGTACCAGGTGGTGGTGGTCAACCGCGGCAAGGCCGACGGCCTCGAGCCCGGCAACGTGCTCGGGATCTGGGAGGTCGGCGACCGGGTCAAGGACCGCGGCCGCGACGGGCTCACGAACGCGAACCAATTCAGCGAGCCGTTCGTCAGGACCGTGCAGCTGCCGAGCGAGCTCGCCGGCAACTTCATGGTCTTCAAGACCTACGAGCACCTGAGCTACGGGCTCGTGATGACCGCGACCAGCGAGATCCACGTCGGCGACCCGGTCAAGAATCCCTGAGCCGGGACTCCGCGGCCCCGCGCCCCGGGGCCGCCGCGCCAGGCGCCGCGTCCGGCGTTTTCCGCAGCCGCGCGACGATTCCCCGCCCAAATACGTTGAATCGCCGGCCGCCGAGCCCGCGCCGGCGTTGGACAAGCCCGCCGAAATACTGTTAGATGCGCTCGGCTTCGAACCGGCGGACGTCGACACGTTGGTCACCCAAACGGGCCTCACCGCCCAGACCGCGTTCTCACTGCTCCCGTGCCTCAGGAAAGAGGAGCGGCGGGCGCCCGGCGCCGGCGGCTTCTGCCGCCGCGCCCCGGCCGCGTCCCAGAGGCGCCCGACATGAAAGACCCGATGAACGACAACGTGCTCGACATCCTGATCTATCTGTTCGAGAACTACCTCGAGTCAGACGTCGTCCCGCAGCCGAGCCGGGACGTGCTGCGCGAGGAGCTCGAGCACGCCGGCTTCGCCGAGAGCGGCATCGAGCGCGCGCTCGAGTGGCTCGAGGGGCTGTCGGGCGACGCGCCGCAGGTCGGCGACGCGCAGTCGCGCTCGTTCCGGGTGTTCAGCGGCTACGAGCAGGCGCGGCTCGCGCCCGAGGTGCGGGGCTATATCCTGCAGCTCGAGAACATCGGCATCCTGTCGAACCAGCAGCGCGAGCTGGTGATCGACCGGCTGCTGGCGCTCGAGGCCGAGGAAATCGACATCGAGCAGGTCAAGTGGGTGGTGCTGATGGTGCTGTTCAGCCAGCCCGGCCAGGAGCAGGCCTACCAGCGCATGGAAGATCTGGTATTCGAGGGGCAGTCGGACGCCCTGCACTAGCCGCGGGGCCGCGTCGGCGGCCAGGGTCGAAACGAGCCGCGGCCTCCGGGTCCGCGGTTCCGTTTTTTTGGAGCCATGAGCACTAATCTCGTCATCGTCGAGTCGCCGGCCAAGGCCAAGACCATCAAGAAGTACCTGGGCAAGGACTTCGAGGTGCTGGCGTCCTATGGCCACGTGCGCGACCTGGTGCCCAAGGACGGCGCCGTCGACGCCGAGAACGACTTCGAGATGCGCTACGAGCTGATCGAGCGCAATACCAAGCACGTCGACGCGATCGAGCGGGCGATGCGCAAGGCGAGCGCGCTCTATCTCGCGACCGACCCGGACCGCGAGGGCGAGGCGATCTCGTGGCACCTCTACGAGATCCTCAAGCAGCGCGGCGTGCTCAAGGACAAGGACGTGCACCGGGCGAAGTTCTTCGAGATCACGAAGAACGAGATCCAGAAGGCCGTCGCCTCGCCGGAGCAGCTGTCCAAGCCGCTCGTGAACGCACAGCAGGCGCGCCGTGCGCTCGACTACCTCGTCGGCTTCAACCTGTCGCCGCTCCTGTGGAAGAAGATCATGCCGGGCCTGTCGGCCGGCCGCGTGCAGAGCGTCGCGCTCCGGCTGATCTGCGACCGCGAGGCCGAGATCGTCGCGTTCCAGCGCCAGGAGTACTGGACGCTCGAGGTCGAGGCCGAGAAGGGCGGCCAGCCGTTCCGCGCCCGCATCGTCGAGGTCGACGGCAAGAAGGTCGAGGCCGACGTCGCCAGGAGCCGCTTCAGCATCACCAACGAGGCCGCGGCGCGCGACGCCGAGCGTCGCCTCACGGCGGCCTGTGCCGGGCGCCTGCGGGTCGCGAACGTCGAGTCGAAGCCGCGCTCGCGGAGCCCGCAGGCGCCGTTCCGGACCTCGACCGTGCAGCAGGCGGCCGCCAACCGGCTCGGCTTCAGCGCGCGGCGCACGATGCAGCTCGCGCAGAAGCTCTACGAGGGCGTCGACTTCGGCGAGGGCCCGGTCGGCCTGATCACCTACATGCGCACCGACTCGACGTCGCTGTCGGCCGAGGCGATCGGGCAGATCCGCGAGACCATCCTCACGCTGTACGGCCCCGAGGCGCTGCCGGAGGCGCCGCGCAGCTACGCCAACAAGCAGAAGAACGCGCAGGAGGCGCACGAGGCCATCCGGCCGACGCTCGCCGCGAACACGCCCGAGAAGCTCAAGGGCCACATCGACGACGACATGTGGCGCCTCTACGACCTGATCTGGAAGCGGACGATCGCCTCGCAGATGACCAACGCGCTCTTCGAGCAGGTGACCGTGACGCTGCACCCCGGCGGCGCGGCCCCCGGCGCGGCGCCCGCCGGCGTCGCGCGCGCGAGCGGCTCGACCCTCGTCAAGCCCGGCTACCTCGCCGCCTACGAGGTCGACCGCAACGACGACGACGACGCCGAGGACGGCGGCCGGCTGCCGCCGCTCGCGACCGGCGACGTCGCGAAGCTCGTGACGCTGAGCCCCGAGCAGCACTTCACCGAGCCGCCGCCGCGCTACACCGAGGCCGGCCTCGTCAAGGCGCTCGAGGAGCGTGGCATCGGCCGGCCGTCGACCTACGCGGCGATCATCGAGACGCTGCGCGCGCGCAAGTACGTCGAGGACGAGCGGCGCAACTTCGTGCCGACCGACACCGGCAAGATCGTCTCGAGCTTCCTCGTGCGCTTCTTCCCGCAGTACGTCGACTACGAGTTCACCGCGCGGCTCGAGGACGACCTCGACGACATCTCGCGCGGCGACAAAGAGTGGATCCCGGTCATGAAGGCGTTCTGGCGCCCGTTCATCGACCGGGTCAAGGACATCGAGAAGACCGTCAGCCGCGAGGAGGTCGCGCAGGCGCGCCAGCTCGGCACCGACCCGGTCAGCGGCCGGCCGGTCAGCGTGCGCATCGGCCAGTACGGGCCGTTCGTGCAGCTCGGCACCAAGGACGACGTCGAGAAGCCGCGGTTCGCGGGGCTGCGCCCGGGCCAGAAGATGGACTCGATCCAGCTCGAGGCGGCGCTCAAGCTCTTCACGCTGCCGCGCACGCTCGGCGAGCTGCCGACCGGCGAGGCGGTGTCGGTCGGCATCGGCCGCTTCGGCCCGTACGTGAAGTACGGCGCGAAGTACGTGTCGATCAAGACCGACGACCCGTACACGGTCGAGTTCCCGCGCGCGCTCGAGCTGATCGAGGAGAAGAAGCAGGCCGACGCCGCGCGGCTGATCCGCGACTACGGCGTCGACAACATCCAGGTGCTGCACGGCCGCTTCGGCCCGTACCTGACCGACGGCAAGCGCAACGCGCGCATCCCGAAGGACCGCGAGCCCGCGAGCCTGACGCTCGAGGAGTGCCAGGCGCTGATCGCCGCGGCGCCGCTGCGCGGCACCAGCCGCTTCGGCAGGCGCAAGCCCGCCGCCAAGACCGCCGCCGCGGGCGCTGCGCCGGCGGCGCCGAAGTC
>JBBINS010000182.1:0-5521 GCA_037443765.1 Gammaproteobacteria bacterium | reverse complement strand
GTCCCCTCAACCCCATGACGGGTTCCTTGGGAAGAGGGCCACATCGGTACCAGCGTCAGCGCCACCACGAGCGACAGCAGCAGCGAGAAGGTCACCGTCAGCGCCTGGTCGCGAAACAGCTGGCCCGCGACGCCGCTGATGAACACCATCGGGAAGAACACCGCGATCGAGGTCAGCGTCGCGGCCGTGACGGCCATCGACACCTCGCGCGTGCCCTCGCGCGCCGCGGTCGCGCGGTCGGCGCCGTGCTCGCGGCGGCGGACGATGCTCTCGAGCACCACCACGGCGTTGTCGACCAGCATGCCGACCGCGAGCGCGATGCCGCCGAGCGACATGATGTTGAGCGACACCCCGGCCGAATACATCAGCATGAACGTGCCGACCACCGACACCGGGATCGCGACGCCCGAGATCAGTGTCATGCGGGCGTCGCGCAGGAAGCAGTAGAGCACCAGCACCGCGAGCACGCCGCCGATCAGCGCCGCCTCCTTGACCTCGCCGATCGCCGCCGAGATGAAGTGTGACTCGTCGTAGACCGTGCGCAGCTTCGCGCCCTCGGGCAGCGACTTGTCGAGCGCCTGGACGCGATCCTTGAGCAGCCCCGCGAGCCGCACCGTGTTGGCGTCGCCCTCCTTGTAGACGGCGAGCTCGATCGACTCCTTGCCGTCGACGCGCGTGATCGCCTCGCGGTCCTTGTGGCCGCGGCTGACCCGGGCGACGTCCCTGAGGTACACCGGCTGGCCGCCGCGCGTCGCGATGATCGCGTTCGCCATGTCCTCGACGGTCGCGAACTCGTTCAGCGTCCGCACCAGGAAGCGCTGCGTGCCCTGCTCGAGCCGCCCGCCCGAGAGGTTGACGTTCTCCTGCCGGAGGCGCCGCGCGACCACGTCGGCCGCGAGGCCGAGCTGCGCCAGCTTCTGCTGGTCGACCCGCACCTGCACCTCGTCCTCGTAGCCGCCGCTGACCTTGACGGCCGCGGCGCCCTCGACCGACTCGAGGTCGGGCTTCAGGCGGTCCTCGGCGTAGCGCCTGAGCGACTTCAGCCGGTCCTCGCCCGTGGCGGCGCCGGCGGCGTCGAGGAGCGCGAGGCGCATCACCGGCTCCGTCGAGGGGTCGAAGCGCAGCAGCAGCGGGCGCTTGGCCTCGAGCGGCAGCTGCAGCAGGTCGACCTTCTCGCGGACGTCGATGCCCGCGAGGTCCATGTTGGTGCCCCAGGCGAACTCGAGCACGACGTCCGACTGGCCGGAGCGCGACACCGAGCGCACCTGGCGGACGTTCCTGATGATGCTGACCGCCTCCTCGATCGGGCGGGTCACGAGGCTCTCGACCTCGAGCGGCGCGGCGCCCGGAAGCTCGGTGCGGATCGTCAGCGTCGGGTAGGAGAGGTCCGGCAGCAGGTTGAGCTTGAGGCGCGTCAGGCTCACGAGCCCGAACAGCAGCACCGCGACCGTGAACATCAGCACCGTGACGCGGCGCCGGACGGCGAAGTCGATCAGGCCCATGGCGCGGGCCGGCGTCAGCCGGCGCGGCCGGCGGTCGCCGGCGCGGGCGGGACGATGCGGACCTCGTTGCCGGCCTTGAGGCCGTTCTGGCCGACGACCACGACCGGCTCGTCGTCGCCGAGGCCCGACAGCACCTCGACATTGCCGCCGTTGGCGAGGCCGGTCCGGACCTTGCGGAGCGCGGCCTTGCCGTGGTCGACGACGAACACCGTCGCGCCGGCCTCGCCGTCGATCAGCGCCGCGCGCGGGATCAGCAGCGCGTTCGCGCGCCGCTCGTAGACGATGTTGACGCGCGCGAACATGCCGGGCTTCAGGCGCGCGTTCTGCTCGAACTCGAGCGTCACCTTGAACGTGCCGGTCGCGGGGTCCACGACCGGGCTGATGCGGCGGATCGTGGCCGGGAACGCGCCCTGCGCGGCGTCGACCTGGGCCTCGGCACGCTGCCCGATCGCGATCTTGGCGAGCTCGCGCTCCGGCACGTGCACGTGCACGAGCAGCGGGTACGGGCGCGTCACGACGAACACCGGGTCGTTCGGCTGCACGGAGTTGCCGACCTTGACGCGCCGCTCGGCGACGACGCCCGCGATCGGCGCGCGCACGTCGGTGTAGGAGAGCGCGAGCACCGCCCGCTCGGTGATCGCGCGCTGCGCGTCGAGCTCGAAGCGCAGCGTGTCGAACGCGGCGCTGCCGATCAGGCCGCGCTTGCTGAGCTCGAGGTTGCGGGCGTAGTCGCGCTCGAGCTTGGCGAGGTTGGCCTTGGCCTCGGCCGCCTCGAGCCGGAGCTTGTCGCCGTCGAGCACCGCGAGCAGCTGGCCCTCGCGGACCGTGTCGCCTTCCTCGACGAGCAGCCGGCGGACCTCGCCGCCGACCTTCGCGACCACCTTGGCCTCCTGGTCGGCCTCGATCGGCGCGGTGCCGGAGTAGACCGCGGCCATGTCCGAGCGCAGCGGCCGGGTGGTCTCGACGGCGACCGCCGGGGCCGCGTCCTTCGGCTTCTGCTCGGCCGCCGAGCGGCCACAGCCCGAGAGGGCGCCCGCGAGCAGGGCGAGGCCGATCAGGGCCGGGAGGAGCCCCCGGGTGCGTCGTCCGGCGGGGCGGGCGGCAGGGCCTTCGGGGGTGCGCATGGCGGGCTCCAGCGGCGATCTCTGGAGCGCATGCTATGCCTGAACAGTGTTGTAGTCAACTACAACACCATTACGTCTGTAAGGCCTTGAGCAGACTACTTCTTGGGCGGGGGCACCTGGGACAGGCGGGCCGGGGCCTGCCGAAGGGCCTCGTCGAGGTCGGTCACGATCTCGGCGGTCTCGCCGAGGTTCGCGTCCGGCTCCTCGTCGGGCTTGATCTCCTCGAGCGACTTCAGGGGCGGCTGCGCGTGTGCGGCCCGGCGCACGTTGATCCGTGCCAGGCGCTCGGCGTCGAGGCGCTCGCGCTCGGCCTTGCGGACCTTGAGGTTCAGCGAGACGGTCTTCTCCTCGCGCAGCTGCTCGACCGCCTGGGCGTCGCCGATCAGCTCCTTGAGGTCGGGGTCGGTCTGCATGCGCCGATCGTGGGCACGCGCGACCGCCTCGAGCGCCGCGTGCAGGCCGTGCTCGGGCTCGAACTCGACCGAGCGGATCCGGTCCCACGGCAGCGCGCTGTCGCGGGTCGACTCGCCGACCTCGGTCGTGCTGATCAGCGAGGGCAGGGCGATCTCGGGCATGACGCCGCGGTTCTGCACGCTGTCGCCGGTCACGCGGTAGTACTTGCCGATCGTCACGGTCAGCTGGCCGAAACCGGCGTTCGGGCCGAGCGCCCAGCGATCGAGCGGGTAGAGGTTCTGGACGGTGCCCTTGCCGTAGGTCTGCTGGCCGATGATCAGCCCGCGGCCGTAGTCCTGGATCGCGGCCGCGAAGATCTCCGAGGCCGAGGCGCTCGAGCGGTCGACGAGCACGACCAGCGGGCCGTCCCAGATCTCGCCCGGCTCCGGGTCGTCGAGCACCTCGATGCGCCCGCCGGTCTCCCGGAGCTGCACCACCGGGCCCTTGCGGATGAAGAGCCCGACGAGGCTCGTGGCCTCCGACAGGTGGCCGCCGCCGTTGCCCCGCAGGTCCATGACGATGCCGTCGACCTTCTCCTTCTTGAGCTCGCCGATGAGGCGCGCCACGTCGCGGGTGGTCGAGCGGTAGTCCTTGTCGCCGGTGACCTTGGCCTCGTAGTCCTGGTAGAAGCTCGGCACGTCGATGACGCCGACCTTGAACTCCTGGTCGCCGCGCTTGACGGTGCGCACCTTCTTCTGCGAGGCCTGCGCCTCGAGCGTGATCTTGTTGCGCACGAACTCGAGCGTCGACTCCTTCGAGCCCGGCGTCGCGCCGGCCGGCAGCACCGACAGGCGCACGACCGTGCCGGCCGGGCCGCGGATCAGCTGCACGACGTCGTCGAGCCGCCAGCCGACGACGTCGACGAGCTCGCCGGACTTGCCCTGCGCGACCGCGGTGATGCGGTCGTTGACCTTGATCTGGCCGCTGACCGCCGCCGGTCCGCCGGGGATCACGTTCATGACGGTGACGTGGTCGTCGATGAGCTGCAGCGAGGCGCCGATGCCGACGTAGCTCAGCTTCATCTGGATGTTGTATTCCTCGCTCGAGCGCGGCGAGAGGTAGTTCGAGTGCGGGTCGTAGACGTGCGCGTACGCGTTCATGAAGTTCTCGAACACGTCGTCGCTCGAGACCTGGTCGACGCGCTTCAGCACGCGCTCGTAGCGCTTCTTGAGCACGTCGCGCGCGTCGGGCCAGGTCTTGTTGGCGAGCATCAGCGACAGCGCGTCGTTCTTGACGCGCCGGCGCCAGAGGTCGTCCTCGTCGGCCTGCGTCGCGAGCCACGGCGCCTTGGTGCGGTCGAAGGCGAAGCTCTCGTCGAGCGTGAAGTCGGGCTCGGTCTCGAGGTCGGCGATCGCGCCCTTGATCGCGGAGCGGTTGCGCTGCTGGAAGCGCGCGAAGATCACGAACGCGGGATCGACGTTGCCGGTGCGGATCGCCTCACCGAGCTTGAAGCGGAAGCGCTCGAGCTCGGCGATGTCGGCGGCGAGGAAGTAGCTGCGGCTCGGGTCGAGCGACTCGATGTAGCGGTCGAAGACCTGCGAGGACATCTTCTCGTCGAGCACCGCCTGGCGATAGTGCGAGCGCTCGATGACCTCGCCCACGAGGCGCGCCACCTTGCGGTGCCGCTCGGAGGGCTCGAGTTCGGTGCCGGCGACGTGCGCCGCCGGCACTGCGGCCGGCTTGTTGGCGGTCGAGCCCGTGAACAGCAGGCCCGCGAGCGCGAGCAGCGGCACGATGAGCGCGAGGCGAGTGCCTAGGCCCGGGCGCCGCCCGGCGGGTGCTTTCGGGTGGTCGGTCATGGGGAGGTTAGACTAGCGGCCGGCGCAGCGCCGGCGGCGCGGCGTGCGTCGCGCTTCCGAAGTATTTCATAGGGTTGAGCGTAGTGACCGGGGGGGCCGGGATCAAGTACCGGGACCTGGGAGGGCAGCATGTCGCCATTGGCGGTCCTGACGGGCATCATTCTGGGGTCGGCGGTGACGATTGTCATCGGTCTCGGCATGGTCCTCGTCGTGTTTCTGATCATGTCCGGCGAGCAGCCCGCGCTCGCCCGCGAATACTTCCCGCTGCTCAAGAGCTTCTTCCTGTTCCTCGGCCTCGCCTTCGTGTCGGGCTACGCCTTCATCGGCACGCTGCGCCAGAAGCGCTGGCTGTGGCTCGCCCAGGCCGGCACCTGGCTCGCGATCGCGGTGCTCGCCGCCTACTACTGGCCGAAATAGCCCGCCCGGTATTGGACAGGCGCGGGGCCCGGGTCGTTCCCGGCCACGTGCGCGACCGGCGGGCGCGCCGCCCACCGCCGGCCGCGGGTCGCCGCCCCGGAGGAGGGCGCCCGGGCGCCCGTCCGTGACGGGCCTCGCCCGGGGAACGAGGTTACGCGATCGGGGATCGGCGCGAGCGCGCTTCGTCGCAGCCGCCGACCGGCTGGCCCGGGCGGGGGTTCCGGTC
>JBBINS010000181.1:0-5561 GCA_037443765.1 Gammaproteobacteria bacterium | reverse complement strand
CTCGGCGGCGACCGGCGTCGGTGCGGCCGCGGTGACGGGCTCGCGGGCCGGCTCCGGCGCCCGCTGCGGCGCCGGCAGCAGCGACGGGTGCAGGTGCACCGCGACGAGCGCCGCCGCGAGCCCGAGAGCAATCCACGGCGACAGGTAGGCAAGAATTCGGGTCAGGCGATACACGGATAAACCCCTATGCGCTGCCGTTGGCGCCGGGCGGCTGCGTGCCGCAACGCGCCGTGTATAATGCGCAATCCCTCGAATTGGCGAAACCTTCAGTCGGCGCATGCGTTTGCGCGGCGTTCGCTCGGACGGGGGCCTTACGGTGCGGGGCCCTGCCTGAGGCTCCACAGGGGTAGTTCATGAGCGAAGTGGTAGATCAGGGTCGGCGCCGCCTGCTGATCGCGGCGACGTCACTCACCGGCGCCGTCGGCGTCGGCTTTGCCGCGACTCCGTTCCTCGCGAGCTGGAAGCCGAGCGCGCGGGCCAAGGCGCTCGGCGCGCCGATCGAGATCGACGTCGGCAAGCTCGAGCCCGGCGCGATGCTCAAGGTCGAGTGGCGCGGCAAGCCGGTTTGGGTCGTGCGGCGCACCCCCGAGATGCTCAAGCAGCTCGACAACGCCACGCCGTTCCTGCTCGACCCGGGCTCCAACGGCTCGGTGCAGCCGGACTACGCGAAGAACGAGTCGCGCGCCCGCAAGCCGGAGTACTTCGTCGTGCTCGGCGTCTGCACCCACCTCGGCTGCTCGCCGCTGCCGAAGTTCGAGGCGGCGGACGTCACGGTCTCCGCCGACTGGCCGGGCGGCTTCTACTGCCCGTGCCACGGTTCGAAGTTCGACCTCGCGGGCCGGGTCTTCAAGGGCGTGCCGGCGCCTTCGAATCTGGTCGTGCCGCCGTACACCTTCCTGACCGACAGCCGCATTCTGGTCGGCAGCGATAGTGCTCAGTCCGCCTGACCGGCCGGACGCACCAAGGAGCGAAGACGATGGGGACTGAGAGCGACGTCAAGGTCCAGAGCGCCGGGCTCTGGGGCTGGATCACCGAGCGTTTTCCGATCGACGAGATGCTCAAAGAGCACGTCACGGAGTACTGGACGCCGAAGAACTTCAACTTCTGGTACATCTTCGGGGTCATCAGCGGCGTCGTGCTGGTGCTGCAGCTCGCGACCGGCATGTTCCTGACGATGAGCTACAAGCCCTCGGCCGCCGAGGCCTTCGGCTCCGTCGAATACATCATGCGCGACGTGGACTGGGGCTGGCTGATCCGCTACCTGCACTCGACCGGCGCCTCCGCCTTCTTCATCGTCGTCTACCTGCACATGTTCCGGGCGCTCCTGTACGGGTCGTACCGCGCGCCGCGCGAGCTCGTCTGGATCTTCGGCATGGTGATCTACCTCGCGCTGATGGCCGAGGCGTTCATGGGCTACCTGCTGCCGTGGGGCAACATGTCCTACTGGGGCGCGCAGGTGATCGTGTCGCTGTTCGGCACGTTCCCGGTCATCGGCGACTCCCTGGTCGAGTGGATCCGGGGCGACTACTACATCTCGGACATCACGCTGAACCGATTCTTCGCGCTGCACGTCGCGGTGATCCCGATCGTGCTCGTGTTCCTCGCGGTGGCGCACATTCTCGCGCTGCACAAGGTCGGCTCGCTGAACCCCGACGGCGTCGAGATCTGGGACGAGACCGACGAGCGCGGCATCCCGAAGGACGGCATCGCGTTCCACCCGTACTTCACGGTCAAGGACCTGTTCTACATCGCCTGCTTCATGCTGCTGTTCTGCGGCATCGTGTTCTTCGCGCCGACCTTCAACGGCCTGTTCCTCGAGGCGCCGAACTTCGAGCCGGCGAACGCGATGAACACGCCGCCGCACATCTCCCCGGTGTGGTACTTCACGCCGTTCTACGCGATGTTGCGCGCCGTGCCGTCGTTCGCGGGCACGCAGGTCTGGGGCGTGCTGGTGATGTTCGCGGCGATCGCGCTGCTGTTCTTCCTGCCCTGGATCGACCGTTCGCCGGTCAAGTCGATCCGCTACAAGGGACCGATCACGAAAGTGGCGCTCGGCGTGTTCGCGGTGACCTTCGTGGTGCTGGGCGTCTGCGGCATGAAGCCGGCGGTCGGCATCTACCCGCTGCTGGCCCGGATCTTCACGGTGCTCTACTTCGCGTTCTTCCTCTTGATGCCCTGGTACTCGCGAATCGACAGCGTCAAGCCGGTTCCGAAGAGAGTGACCTACCATGCGCACTGACAAGCTGGCGCCGGCGCTCGCCGCCTTCGCGCTCCTCGCCCTGCCGCTCGCGTCGTTCGCCGAGGAGGGCGGCTCGTTCCCGCCGGCCGGCAACGACATCCGCAACCGCGCCTCGTTGCAGCGCGGCGCGCGCAACTTCATGAACTACTGCAGTGGCTGCCACTCGGCGAAGTACGTGCGCTACAACCGGATCGCCAAGGACCTCGGCATCCCGGACGCCGAGCTCAAGGCGAACCTGATGTTCACCTCGGAGAAGACCTTCGAGACCATCAAGATCGCGATGTCGCCGGACGACGCGAAGAAGTGGTTCGGAACCGTGCCGCCCGACCTGTCGCTGATCGCGCGCGCGCGCGGCAGCGACTACCTGTCCGCGTTCCTGCACAGCTTCTACGCCGACCCCTCGCGGCCCACGGGCGTCAACAACACCGTGCTGCCGGGCACCGCGATGCCGCACATCCTCGCCGACCTGCAGGGCGTGCAGAAGGCGGTCTTCACGACCCATCCGGGCGAGGGCGGCACCGTCGCGACCGACCTCGAGAAGTTCGAGCTCGTGCAGCCCGGCGCGCTGTCGCCGGAGAAGTACGACGAGTTCGTGCGCGACACGGTGAACTTCCTGCAGTACATCGGCGAGCCGATCGAGGTGCAGCGGCGCGACCTCGGTGTCTGGGTCGTGCTGTTCCTGCTGGTGTTCACAGCGTTCGCGTACCTGCTCTACAAAGAGTACTGGCGCGACGTCCACTGAGACGCGGCGGAGCGTCCCGCCGTATGGCGAAGGAACAGCCGCTGACGCCTCGTCGCCCGTACCTGTTGCGGGCGATGCACGAGTGGATGACCGACAACGGCCAGACGCCGCACCTGGTCGTCGACGCCGCCGTCGAGGGCGTGGTCGTGCCCCGCCAGTACGTGCGCGACGGCAAGATTGTGCTCAACGTCGGCTACTCGGCGACCGCGGGCCTCGTCATGAAGAACGACGCGATCGGCTTCAGCGCGCGCTTCGGCGGCGTCGCCTTCGACGTCAGCCTGCCGGTCCAGGCGGTGCTCGGCATCTACGCCAAGGAAACCGGCCAGGGCATGATCTTCTCCGACGACGAGCCGGCGCCGGAGCCCAATGGCGGCGCGCCGAAGCCGACCGGGGGCGACGAGCCGCGCCGGCCGCAGCTCAAGGTCGTCAAGTAGCCGCCGCGCGCCGCGGCGGGCGCGCTCGCTGCGCTATCCTGCGGCCATGCCGGACCCCATCCCGCCGTCCCCGGCCGCCGAGCGCAACAAGGGGCCGATCCTCGAGGTGCTGCGCGGCGTCCTGCCGGAGCGCGGCACGGTGCTCGAGATCGCGTCGGGGACCGGCCAGCACGTCGTGCATTTCGCGGCGGCGATGCCGGCGCTCGAGTGGCAGCCGTCGGACCCCGATCCCCGGCGTCGCGCGGTAATCGCCGCGCGCCTCGCGACCGCGCGGCTCGGCAACGTTCGCCAGCCGCTCGCGCTCGACGTCTGCGACGCGCCGTGGCCGCTCGAGGGCCCGGTGGCCGCGATCGTCTGCATCAACATGATTCACATCGCGCCGGCGGCGGCGACGCCGGCGCTGTTTGCGGGCGCGGGCCGCGCGCTCGGCCCCGACGGCGTGCTGGTGCTCTACGGTCCGTTCAAGCAGGGCGGGCGCCACACCTCGCCGTCGAACGCGGCGTTCGACGAATCGCTGCGTGCCGAGGATCCCGGTTGGGGTGTGCGCGAGCTCGAGGCGGTCACCGGGGACGCGGCAGCGGTCGGCTTCGAGCGCGCCGCGGTCGTGCCGATGCCGGCGAACAACCTGAGCGTCGTGTTCGCGCGCCGCCGGCCCGCCGCGCCCCCGGGGCGCTAGAGTTCCGGGTTCGGGGCAGGCAGCGGCCGCGCCTGGCCGTCGCCGCCGATGACGGCCCAGTCGAGACCGCGGCGCACGCGGCCGGTGGCGTCGACGGTCAGCCGCCCGGTCATGCCGGCGATCGGCTCGGCCACCGGCCCCTCGGCGGTCGCCAGCTCGCCGATCAGCCGCCAGGCGTCGAAGCCCATGGCGAACAGGCGGCTGCGGCGCCGCGCGTTGGTCGGCCAGAGCTGGCCGACGGCGCTGCGGAGCTCAGCGACGGCCGGGTCGTCGGCGATCATCCACGGCGCGTCGATGAACGTCACGCCCTCGAGATCCTGGTTCGCGATCGGGTTGGGATCGAAGACGTCCGACGTCGAGTACACGGGCAGGTCGCCCGCGTAGTGGAACTTGAGCTGCGGCCGTACGAGGCGCCCCTGCACCGGCTGACCGGCGAAGAAGATGAACTGCAGGTCGTCGCGCCGGCGCGGCGTGAACTGCAGCGGTCCGCCGACGACCGCCGCGACCGCGCGCTCGCGGCGCTGGCTCTCCTCGAAGCCGAGCACCTGCACCAGAGGATCCGAGAAGTCGGTCGTGCCCGCGGCGAAGTTCCGCGTCGTCACCAGCGCGCCGCCACCGGCGGTGAACGTCGCCTGGAACGCCGCCAGCACGCGCGAACCCCATTCGCCGGTCGGCGTCAGCGCGACGCCCGTGCGCCGGCCTTCCGCGAGCAGCCGCTCGGCGACCTGGCGCGCCTCGTCCTCGGGCGCGAGCGCGTACTGGTAGAAGTGCGGCGGCGTCGCTTCGCCGTCGGGCAGGAAGTTGAGCACGAGCGTCGGGACGCGGCCGTCGGCGACCGCCTTGACCGCGGCCGCGTTCTCCTTGCCGAGCGGGCCGACGATGAAGCCGGCGCCGTCGGCGACCGCGTGCCGATAGACGCCGACCGCGTCGGCGGCGGTGTCGTAGATCTTGACGAGCGGCCGGGTGGCCGCGTCCTGCTGGTAGTACGCTGCGAGGAAACCGTCGCGCAACGATTCGCCGGCGTCGCTCAGGCGGCCGGTGAGCGGCAGCAGCAGGGCGACCTGCGCCGGGAATTTCAGTTGCGGAGTCACTTCGGTCTGCATGGCGTCGACGATCGGTCCGTTCGCGGGGTGCTGAGGATAGCGGCTGCGCCACTCAGCGAGCTGGGTTCGCTGCGCGTAGGGATTGCGTCGGCCCTGGGTGGCCACGCGCGCGAGCTCGAGCCAGCCCGCCGCGACCGGGTCGGTGCCCTTCGGCACGGCGAGGCTGGCGCCGCGCGCGGCCGCCGCCCGCAGCGAGTCCCACAGCAGGCGGCGGCCGTCGGCGGCCTGCGCCGCCGGCAGTGCGCGCTCGCGGGCCATCAGTGTTCGCACGCCGTCCAGTGCGCGACCGGCGGCGAGGTAGGCGCGGCCGCGAAGTGCCAGCACGTCGGCCTCGCTGCCGGGTGGAGGCGGGTCGCCGACGGCGCGC
>JBBINS010000180.1:0-5609 GCA_037443765.1 Gammaproteobacteria bacterium | reverse complement strand
CTCGTCGACTGCCACACGCACCTCGTGTTCGGCGGCGACCGGGCCCTCGACTTCGACCTGCGCGCCCAGGGCGCGACCTACGCCGCGATCGCGGCCGCGGGCGGCGGCATCCGCTCCACGGTCGCGCGTACCCGGGGCCAGAGCGCGGCGGAACTCGCCGCGGCGGCGCTGCCGCGCGCCCGCGCGCTGCTCGCGGATGGCGTCACGACGCTCGAGGTGAAGTCGGGCTACGGCCTCGACGTCGCCTCCGAGCTCAAGATGCTCGAGGCCGCGCGCCTGATCGGCGCCGAACTCGACGTCGAGATCGTGCCGACGCTGCTCGCGCTGCACGCGCTGCCGGCCGAGTTCGCGGCCGACCGCGCCGGCTATGTCGACCTCGTGGTCCGCGAGCTCATTCCGGCGGCCGCGGCGGCCGGGCTCGCGCGCGCGGTCGACGTGTTCTGCGAGACGATCGCATTCACGCGCGCCGAGTGCGCCCGCGCGCTCGGCGCCGCGCGGGACCACGGGCTCGCCGTCAAGGTGCACGCCGACCAGCTGTCGGACTCGGGCGGCGCCGCGCTCGCCGCCGAGTTCGGCGCGCTGTCGGCCGATCACGTCGAGTACACCTCCGAGGCGGGCGTCGCCGCGCTCGCGGCGAGCGGCACGGTCGCGGTGCTGCTGCCGGGAGCGTTCCTGATGCTCGGCGAGACACAGCGCCCGCCGCTCGCCGCGCTGCGCGCCCACGGCGTGCCGATCGCGGTCGCGACCGACCTCAATCCCGGTACCTCGCCGTGCACCTCGCTCAGCCTCGCGCTCGCGCTCGCGCGGGCGCAGTTCGGCCTGTCGGCGGAGGAAGGCTTCGCGGCGGTGACGCGCGAGGCGGCGCGCGCGCTCGGGCTCGCGGCTTCCCGCGGCACGCTCGAGCCCGGCAAGCGCGCCGATTTCTGCCTCTGGGATCTCGGCCACCCGCGCGAGCTCGGCTACTGGCTCGGCACCGGGTCGTGCCACGCGGTGGTGCGCGGCGGGCGCGTCAGGGGCGCCGCGGGCGACTGAGCGCGGCCCGGCGGTTGGCGGGCCCGCGGCTCGCGAGCCCGGGGAAGGCGCCGGCGGCGAGCGCCGCGATCCAGTCGTCGCACAGCGAGACCGCCGCCGCCGCGGTCGGGCGCGCCGGGTTGAGGCTGAGGTCGACCCACAACCCGTCCATGAGCGCCGCGAGCCCGACGGCCGCCGGTGTCAGGCGGAACGGCGGCACGCCCGGCGTGCGGCGCAGCCCCCCGAGGAGCGCCTCGAGGACGGCGCGGTGCTGCTCGCCGGTGCGCTGGTGGACGGCGCGGATCTCGGGCGCGTGCGCCACCATGCTCCAGAACACGAGCCAGATCCGAAACAACCCGGGGTCGAGCGCCTCCGGCGCGAAGGAGGCCGCGAAGAAGCGGCCGAGCCGCTCGCGCGGCGCCAGGCCGCGCGCCGCCGCGGCGTCGCGGCAGGTCGCCTCGATCAGCGCCACCGACAGCGACTCGTAGGCGGCCGCGATCAGGCTCGCGCTGCCCGCGAAGTGATGGTTGATCAGCCCCATCGAGACGCCAGCCTCGGCGCTGATCCGGCGCACCGACGCACCCTCGTGGCCGTACTTGCGCAGGCACCGCAGCGTCGCCGCGATCAGCGCCTCGCGGCGCTCGGCGCGCGCGATCCGGCGGAACTTCGGGGCCGCGACGCGGCCCGGGCCGGCGCCACGGCGCGGCCCCGGACGTCCGTCCCGCCCCGGCCGTCCGCCTCCGCGGCGCGCATCGGTCATCACACTCCTCGCATCGCGGGCCGTCCGTCGCTATCGTGCGGGCGCATGGTACATGGCCCCCGCGCCCCTTGAGGAGCCCCGCGATGACCGCCCCGCAGCGACAGGACTTCACGAGCGATAACATCACCGGCGCCTCGCCCGAGGTGCTCGCGGCGCTGGCCGCCGCCAACGCCGGCACGGTCGCCTCCTACGGCGCCGACCCGCTCAGCGAGGCGCTGACGCACCGCGCCACGGAGCTGTTCGAGCGGCCGGTCACGATCCTGCCGGTCGCGACCGGCACCGCCGCGAACGCGCTCGCGCTGTCGGTGCTCGCGCGCCCGTTCGAGGCGGTCTACTGCCACACGGCGGCGCACGTGATGACCGACGAATGCGGGGCGCCGGAGTTCTACACGGGCGGCGCCAAGCTGATCGGGCTGCCGTCGCGCGACGGCCGACTCACGCCCGGCCAGCTCGCCGAGGCGGTCGCGTTCGCGCGCAGCATGGGCGTGCACCACGTGCAGCCGGCCGCGGTCACGGTGTCGCAGGCCAGCGAGTGGGGCACGGTCTACGGGATCGCTGAACTGCGCCGGCTGACGACCGCCGCGCACGAGCTCGGCCTCAAGGTGCACATGGACGGCGCGCGCTTCGCCAACGCGGTCGCCGCACTCGGCTGCTCCGCGGCCGACGCCAGCTGGCGGGCCGGGGTCGACGTCCTGTCCTTCGGCGCCAGCAAGAACGGCGCGCTCGCCGCCGAGGCGGTCGTGACGTTCGACCCGGCGCTCGCCGCCGAGCTCGCCTTGCGCCGCAAGCGCAGCGGCCACCTGTGGTCGAAGATGCGCTTCCTGAGCGCGCAGCTGCTCGCCTACCTCGAGCACGACCTGTGGCTCGCGAACGCGCGCCACGCGAACGCGATGGCGCGGCGCCTCGCGGACGGGCTGGCAAGCGTCGCCGGCGCGCGGCTCGCCCAGCCGGTCGAGGCCAACGAGCTCTTCGTCGTGTTGCCGCCCGGCGTGATCACGGCGCTGCGCGCCGAGGGGTTTCACTTCTACGACTGGCCGGCGCCGCCGGGCGTCGAGGGCGCGGTCGTCCGGCTCGTGACGTCGTACGACATCGCGCCCGCCGCGGTCGAGGCACTGGTCGCCGCCGCGCGCCGCGCCGGCTAGAAGGCGCCCGACACCGACAGGTACGGGCCGCGCTCGATCCCCTGCCCGGCCACCGGGCCGAGGTCGGCGTACGCGGCCACGAGCGTCACGTACTTGCAGGGCTCGTAGGCGACGAACACGTCGTGCGCGTCGCCCTCGGGCGGCGCGCCGAGCGCCCCGCGCTTGGCACGGTACTCGGCGCCGAGCAGCAACCGGTCCGCGAGCCAGACCGCGGCGCTGCCCGAGGGCCGCCACGCCGCGTTGCCGGGCCCGAAGCCGAGCAGCCCGAGCTGGTTCGCGTTGCTGCGGCCGAGGGTCGCGTCGAGGAGCACGTTGCGCCCGGCGAGCCCGCCGAGAATGACCTTCGTCGCCGCCAGGTAGTAGTCGATTCCGCTGTCGCGGCGCGCGCCGAGCGCCGCCGGCACGTCGCCGAAGTCGCGCGTCCGCTTGTAGAGCGCGCCGACCGCCAGCTGCGGCAGCCAGCGGTCCTGGTCGGCGACGGCGTCGCCCGCGATCCGCAGCTTGGCGCCGACCACGTCCTGGCCGAGCGTGACCCCGGGCAGCACGCGGCCCGCGTCGAAGTCCTGGTGCGCGTAGGAGAGCTCGACCCGGTCGCGCCAGCCGACCGCCGCACCCGCGCTCTGCAGCACGAAGCGCGCCGTCGTGACGCGGGTCGCGAACGCGCTGCCGCCGGTCTCGGCGTCGGTCCCGAGCCCCGCGATCAGCGCCCACGGGACGAGCCCGCCACCCCCGGCGCCCTCGACCTCGGTCGCGCCGCCCGTCCAGGCCAGCCGGTCGCCGGCGCGCGCGGCGCTCGGCGGCAAGCCGCCGAGCAGCAGCACGAGCATCGCGATCCGCTTCAGCTTTTGCCAACCGCGCACGTCCCCGCCCCGCCGGCACCCGGTTAAATGGCCACGTTCCGATCCATCCGGAGAGCGTGGCCCAGCCGCTGCGAGTCGAACCGTGACACGCGTCGCACTCATCATCGCCAGCATCGGACTTTGGGCCGCCGGACCCGCCGGCGCCGCGCCGTCGGCGACCCTCTACGACCGCCTCGGCGGCGCGACCGGGGTCGCCGCCATCTCGACCGCGCTGATCGAGCGCGTCGCCGCCGACCCCCGGCTCGGGCGCAGCTTCGACGGCACGAACCGCCGGCGCATCGCCGAGCACCTCGCCGCGCAGCTGTGCGAGCTGAGCGGCGGACCGTGCCGCTACGACGGCGATTCGATGCGCGCCGTGCACGCCGGCCACGCCATCAGCGAGGCGGAGTTCTACGGGATGGTCGAGGCGCTCCAGGACATCCTGCGCGCGCGCGGCGTCGCGCTCGGCGACCGCAACCGGCTGCTGCGGCTGCTCGCGCCGCTGAAGCGCGACGTCGTCGACGTCCCGGCCGGAGCCGGCTGATGCGCGCCGCCGGCGCGCTCTGGCTCGCGCTCCTGTCGATCGCGGCCGCGCGCGCCGAGACGCTGTCGATCGAGGCCCGCACGCCGTCCGGCGCGCCGATCGTCGACCTGGTCGCGGCGCTCGACCCGCTCGACGGCCCGCCGCCCGCCGCCGCGCCCGGGGCCGCGCTCATCGACCAGGTCCACAAGCAGTTCGTGCCGCAGGTGTCGGTGATCCGCACCGGCACCGCGGTGCGCTTCCCCAACAGCGACCGGATCCGGCACCAGGTCTATTCGTTCTCGCCGGCGCGGGTCTTCAACCTGAAGCTGTACGCCGGGACGGCGGCGCCGCCGGTGATCTTCGACCGGCCAGGCCTCGTCGTGCTCGGCTGCAACATCCACGACTCGATGGTCGCCTTCGTCGCGGTCGTCGACACGCCCTACTTCGGGCGCACCGACGCGGGCGGCCGGCTGCGGCTCGAGGCGCCGCCCGGGCGCTACCGGCTGCGGCTGTGGCACCCCGGCCTCGCCCAGCCGATCGCGCCGCGGCCGGTGACGCTCGCCGGCGAGCCGCGCACGATCGACGTCCAGGCTCAGCCCGCCGCCGATCCGTCGGTGGTCACCGAGTGGACGGACTGACGCCGTGCAGCTGCGGACCCGCGTCGCGCTGACGTTCTTCGTGCTGCTCGGCGCCGTGCTGGCGGCGGCGCTGCTCGCCGTGTCGGCGGCCAACCAGACCAACGCCCTGCGCGAGATCGACCACCAGTTCGATCTCGGCGGCAACGTGTTCCGGTCCGCGCTCGAGTCGAACCGCAACCAGCTCGTGCTCGCCGCCCAGGTGCTGGCCGACGACTTCGGCTTCCGCGAGGCCGTGGCGTCGCGCGACGCGGAAACGCTCGAGTCCGCGCTGCAGAACCACAAGAAGCGCATCGGCGCCAAGCTCGCGGTGCTGGTCGCGCTCGACGGCAAGGTGCTCGCGAGCACGGACCCGGCGGTGGTCGCCGGCCGGCCGTTCCGGCAGGCGGACGCGCTCCGGCGCGCCAACCAGCCGGACCAGCCGATCTCGGTGACGGTGTCCGACGGCCACGTCTTCCAGCTGGTGATGGTGCCGGTCCGCAGCCCGCTGCTGGTCGCGTGGGTCGTCATGGGCTTCGCGCTCGACGACGACGCGGTCCGGCAGCTGAAGGCGGTCACCGGCCTCGACGTCACGCTCGCGATCCGCTCGGGGAACGGCTGGACCGCCGCGGCCAGCACGCTCGGCGCCGAGGCGCTGCCGACCGCGCTGGCGGCGCTCGCGGCGCCGGCCGGCGCCACCGGCGGCGATCTCGTGGTGGG
>JBBINS010000179.1:0-5621 GCA_037443765.1 Gammaproteobacteria bacterium | reverse complement strand
CGGTAGCAGACGAGGTCGATGACGACGTCCTTGTGGAACTTCATGCGGTAGTCGAGCGCGAGGCGCATGACGAACACGCAGGCCTCGGGGTCGTCGCCGTTGACGTGGAAGATCGGCGCCTCGACCATCTTCGCGACGTCCGAGCAGTACAGCGTCGAGCGGGCGTCGGCGGGATCGGAGGTCGTGAAGCCGACCTGGTTGTTGATCACGAGGTGCACGGTGCCGCCCGTGTAGAAGCCACGCGCCTGCGACAGCTGCAGCGTCTCCATGACGACGCCCTGGCCCGCGAAGGCGGCGTCGCCGTGGATCAGCACCGGCAGCACCTGGTCGCCGCGCGTGTCGCCGCGGCGTTCCTGGCGCGCGCGCACCGAGCCCTCGACGACCGGGTTCACGACCTCGAGGTGCGAGGGGTTGAACGCGAGCGCGACGTGCACGTTGCCGTTCGGCGTCCTGAGGTCCGCCGAGAAGCCCTTGTGGTACTTGACGTCGCCGGAGCCCTTCAGCCCCTGCAGGTCGTAGTGGCCCTCGAACTCCGAGAAGAGGTCCGACGGCGACTTGCCGAGCAGGTTCACGAGCACGTTGAGGCGGCCGCGGTGCGCCATGCCGATGATGCACTCCTCGACGCCGTGGCTGCCGCCGTGCTGGATCACGTCGTCGAGCATCGGGATCAGCGAGTCGCCGCCCTCGAGCGAGAAGCGCTTCTGGCCGACGTACTTCGTGTGCAGGTAGCGCTCGAGGCCCTCGGCGGCGGTCAGCTGCCAGAGCACGTTGCGCCGCTCCTCGTCCGTGAACCGGTGCCGCAGTCGGCTGACCTGGAACGAGTCCTGGAGCCACAGGCGCTCCTCGCTCGCGGACACGTGCGCGAACTCGGCGCCGATCGTGTCGCAGTAGATGAACTTGAGCTGCGCGATCATGTCGCGCAGCTTCATCCGCGACGGGATCGCCTCCGAGCGGGAGCCGGTGAAGAACTCCTGGTCGAGGTCGGACTCCGACAGGCCGAAGTAGCCGAGCTCGAGCACGCGCGGCGTCTCGCGCCTCATGAGTCCGAGCGGGTCGATCCGCGCGACGAGGTGGCCGCGGTTCGCGTAGACCTGGGCCATCCGCGACACGACGCCCTGCTTGGCGGCCGTCTCGCTGCCGGCCGCGGCGGCTCCGGCGCCGAGCCGCGGGCCGTGCGCGCGGGCGAGGAAGGCCTCGCGTACCGGGCCGTGCGGCACGTCGTTAGCGGCGGCGCCCGCCGGCAGCGAACGGAAATACGCGCACCACTGCGGCGGCACGGATTCGGGGTCGGCGAGGAAGCGCTCGTAGAGTTCCTCGACGAATGCCGCGTTGGCGCCCGACAAAGGAGTGGACGCGAACCAGTCGCTAAGGGTGGAACTCATGCCGGGGGTCTGCTCGGGGCGGGGGCGATCGACACTGAATATGTCGAAAGTCTAGCGGATGCCGCCGCCACAGACAAAAAGGCGATCAGTCGCTTAGGCGAACGGTGACGCCGGTCGCGCGGGCCTCAGACGTTCTGGGCGACCAGCATCAGCTCGTAGCAGACGAGCGCGACGTAGGCGGCCAGGATCGTGTGCACGAGCGTACCGACGCGGATCAGGCGAAACACGCGGAAGTTCGCCATCGCGACCATCGTCAGGATGCCGCAGCCGGTCAGCGCGAGCTTGCTGATCGCGAAGCCGCGGGCGCCGCCGTCGATGAGCGGCGCCATGAGGGGATTGGCCTCGATCGCGCCGTCGGTCATCAGCCACAGCGTCAGGAACGCATCGACGACGCAGAGCACGAGCACGAGCACGGCGCTCGTCAGCAATCCGGGCCCGTGCCAGTCGATGATCGGGCGGTAGTGGTCCGACGCGCGCCGCCCGGTCCGGCGGCGCGGCCGCAGGCCGCCGTAGAAGAGCGAGAACATGAGCTTGCGGCGGCGGTCGCGGTCAGCGACGCGGCGCTCGGGCACCGGGACCCCGCCCCCATCCAGCGTCAATTCCGTCGCCTGCGCCATGTTCCCCCTGACCCGCTCGCCCGCCCACGCCCCTGCTCAGGAGTCTTGCAAGAACTGCTCCACCCGCCTAGGGCCCTGATCGGACAGGCCCCGGGCGCCCGGGCGGCGCCGGGGGCGTAAAGGATGCCGACAGTCGGCCGTCGCCGGCCCTGTGGCGAAGCCCGCCTGCGCCAATCCGGTCGCTGCGTGCCGCCGGCCCCGGCGCATGCGCTCGGGTGACCGGCCATCCGGGCCTCGCGACGGGACGCCATCCTGCGACGCGCGCCGCTCACGCTGCGGGTCGCCGCGGTCGGGCTCGGCGCCTGCGCGACGCTAAAGACCGACGCCGGCTTCGACCGCCAGTCGAACTTCGCCGACTTCCAGTCCTTCGGCGGGTTGCCGCACACACACCCGGCCGCCCGCAACCCGCTCAGCGTCCAGCGCGTGCAGGACCCGATCCGCGCCGAGCTCGAGGACAGGGGCCTGCGCTTCGAGCGCGACCTCGCGCGTGCCGACCTCGCCGTCGACGTCACGCCGGATGCCGTCGCGCGCACCGACATCAGCCCGTATCCGGTCGAGTTCCGGGGCGGCTGGCGCTGCGGTGGCGGCTGCGTCGGTAGCGACGTCGACGTGCACCAGTACCGCGAGGGCACGCTCGCGATCCTCGCGATCGACCTGTTCGACGCGCGCGCGCACCGGCCGGTCTGGCACGGCTGGGCGACGCAGCCGCTCGAGCGCCGGGACCACGCCGCCCCGGGCACGGCGAGCCGCGCTGCGGTCACCGCGGTGCTCGCGCGCGATCCGCCCGGCCCGTCGCCGCCGTCCCGCTGGGCGCGCCGTGGTCAGCCGGGATGCGCGGTCCGCAGCTCCTCGAGCAGCGCGAGGAACTCGTCGGCGTTGATCGGCTTGCTCGCGACCCGGGTGTGGACGTCCATCTGCAGCTCGCGGACCGCGGTCGAGGTGTCGCCCGTCACGAGCACGGCGCGCAGCTGGGGTCCGAGCACCGTGCGCGCGGCGGCGATCGCCTGCAGCCCGGTCTCGGTCGCGCCGAGGTGGTAGTCGCTGACCACGAGCTCGATGTCGGCGTGCTCGCGGACGCGCAGCGCCGCGTCGGGCACCGAGGCGGCGACGCTGACGCGGTAGCCGGCGACGCGCAGCAGCAGCCGCGTGGCGCCGCGCACCGCCTCGTCGTCCTCGACCAGCAGCACGTGCGGCAGCGGCGCCGCGGCACGCCGTGCCACGACGCCCTTCGCCGTCACACCCGCGGCGTGCGCCGGGCGCTCGTGGCTCGCCGGCACGGTCAGCGAGAAGGTCGAGCCGCGGCCGACCTCGGAGTGCACCTCGAGCCGCAGGTCGAGCAGCCGGGTGATCCGCTGCACGATGCTGAGCCCGAGGCCGTAGCCCTCGCGCGCCACGTTGGGCGGCACGTCGGCCTGGTAGAACTCGTCGCAGATGTAGGGCAGCTGGCTAGCCGGGATGCCGATGCCGGTGTCGAGCACCTCGAGGCGCACGAAGGCCTGTTCGTGCAGGCAGCGCAGGCGGATGCAGCCGTCGCGGGTGTACTTGATGGCATTGGACACGAGGTTGCGCAGCACCTGCCCCACCAGCGCCTGGTCGCTGTGGACCGCATCCGTGCACGGCTCGACGGCCAGCTGCAGGCCCTTGTTGGCGGCGATCGCCGCGAACTCGGTGCGCAGCTCGTCGAACAGCGCCGCGACGCTGAAGTCGGTGATCTCCGGCCGGATCGCGCCCGACTCGAGCTTGCTGATGTCGAGCAGCGCGTTCAGCAGCCGCGTCATCGCCTGGATGGCCTGGTTCTGCTGGGCGAGCACGCCCGTCACGTCGGCGTCGGAGACCAGCCGCCGCAGGCTGCCGTTCAGCAGCGACAGCGTCTGCAGCGGCTGGCGCAGGTCGTGGCTCGCGGTCGCGAGGAAGCGGCTCTTCGCTAGGTTGGCGCGATCGGCCGACTCGCGCGCCGCCTTGAGTTCGTGCTGCACCCGCCGCCGGTCGGTGACGTCGCGGATCGCCGCCGCGACCAGCACCGTCGCGCCCTCGGTGATCGGGCTCAGGCTCACCTCGACCGGGACCTCGGTGCCGTCCTTGCGTCGCGCGTAGAGGTCGAGGCCGCTGCCCATCGGGCGGCGCAGGCCGGTGGCGGCGTAGCCCTGCCGGTGCGCCGCATGGCCCGAGCGAAACCGCTCGGGCACCAGGGTCTCGACCGCGAGCCCGAGCAGCTCCGCGCGCTCGTAGCCGAAGAGCGCGCTCACCTGCTGGTTCGCGAACACGATCCGGCCGTGCTCGTCGATCACGACCATCGCATCCGGCGCTGCGTCCAGTACGGTCGGAACGAGGGTTGCGGAAAACGTCGCTGAGCTGCTCACCCGCGTCTCCTGGCTGCCGGACGCTCTACGGTGCCGCGCGCGGCGTCCTGCCGGCGGTGCGTCGTCGGCCGGGCCGGCGCGGTGACCGCAGCCTCTCCCGGCACCCCCGACCCTGAGTATTCTCGTTCCGGGACGAGACTACACCGTAATCGCGACCGCCGACCCGCCGTCACGGGTTCGATTATGCAAAGTTCCTGCAGGAAACGTCGTGACTCGCCAAACGAGAACGCCCGCGTCGAGCGGGCGTTCCTGGATCGACCGGTGAACCGATTCAGTTCGCGCGCTTGCGCCTCGCGAGTCCGAGCCCCGCGAGGCCGAGGCCGAGGAGCCCGAGCGTCGCCGGCTCCGGCACCTGGGTCGCCGTCCAGCTGCCGCCGTTCGAGTCCGTGCCGGCGATCGTCGTGTCGAGGCTGACGACCGATCCGGTGTAGTTCGAGGGCCCGATGTTTTTCGCGGCCGGGTCGATCGAGCCGGAGCCTGGCTCCGAGGAGAAGGTGAAGCTCGACGGGTTCGTCGCGCTCCACGAGCCACTGAAGTACTCGTAGCCGGAGCACGAGATGCCGCTGGTGCAGCTCCAGTCGAAGGCCCCGCTGAACGTGGTGGCGGACGTGTCGGTGATGGCCATCGTGAAGTCCGCGGTGATGCCGTTACCCGACCAGGAGCCGAGCCAGTTGCCCGCGAGGTCGGCGACCGGCGTCACCGTGGGCGGCGGAGGCTGCACCGTGAGCGCCGGGCTCAGCGTCGGGCTGAGTGCGAGAAGCACGCCGGCGGCAATCAGGGGGGCGATACGGTTGGCGATCATCGCGATGTCCTCACAGTGCTGCCGACACATCCCAGTACTGCGGATGGCGCCAGATCACACCGAATAATAGTACACCCGTATGTCTAGCAAGATCTGCGCCAGCGGACATAAGTCATTGTTTGTTATCAAGCCGGGCGGTTCGCCCCGGCGCGAACTGTAAGAAATTCCGACAATTCGCTGAGGCTACCGAAACGGCGCGCGGCCGAAACATCCGTCGCCGGCGTCCGGTGGCCGACCCCGGGTCGCGGAACGCGGCGGAGGGAATGGCGCCCCGAACAGGAGTTGAACCTGTGACCTCGCCCTTAGGAGGGGCGCGCTCTATCCAGCTGAGCTACCGGGGCGTAGTGGAGCCCGCTTCCGTTCCCCCGAGGGGGGAATTTTGCAGACTGGGACGGAAAAGTGGTGGAGCGGAAGGGGATCGAACCCTCGACCTTCGCATTGCGAACGCGACGCTCTCCCA
>JBBINS010000178.1:0-5642 GCA_037443765.1 Gammaproteobacteria bacterium | reverse complement strand
GTTCGTCGGCCGGGCGCTCGAGGAGGGCGGCGACCTGCTCGGCGCGCGCAACGCCTACGAGAAGTCGCTGCTGGTCGCGCCCGAGTTCGGCGCCGCGCGGCGACGACTCGCGGCGCTGCGCGGCCAGCCGTAGCGCGCCGCCTGATATCATCGGCGGCGTGACGACCGCGCCCTATCCGCACCTGCTCGCACCGCTCGACCTCGGCCGGGTGCGGCTCCGCAACCGGTCGCTGATGGGCTCGATGCACACCGGCCTCGAGGACCGCGAGGAGCACTTCCCGAAGCTCGCCGCCTACCTCGCCGAGCGCGCGCGCGGCGGCGTCGGCCTGATCGTCACCGGCGGCATCGCGCCCAACCGCGCCGGCTGGGGGGCGCCGTTCGCCGGCAAGCTGAGCGCGAAGAGCGAGGTGGCGCGCCACCGGCTGATCGCGGACGCGGTGCACGCCGAGGGCGGGCACGTCTGCATGCAGATCCTGCACACCGGGCGCTACGCGTACCACCCGCTCGCGGTCGCGCCGAGCGCCGTCAGGGCGCCGATTTCGCGCTTCACGCCGTGGGCGCTGTCCGGCCGCGGCGTCGAGCGGCAGATCTCGGCGTTCGTGCGCACCGCGGAGCTCGCCCGCGAGGCCGGCTACGACGGCGTCGAGGTCATGGGCTCCGAGGGCTACCTGATCAACCAGTTCATCGCCGCGCGCACCAACCGGCGCAGCGACGAGTGGGGCGGCGGCTACCAGCACCGGATCCGCTTCCCGCTCGAGATCGTGCGCCGCACGCGCGCGGCGGTCGGCCCGGACTCGATCATCATCTACCGGCTGTCGATGCTCGACCTCGTCGACGGCGGCAGCAGCTGGGACGAGGTCGTCGAGCTCGCGCAGGGCATCGAGGCCGCGGGCGCGACGATCATCAACACCGGCATCGGCTGGCACGAGGCGCGGATCCCGACGATCGCGACGATGGTGCCGCGCGCGGCCTTCGCCTGGGTCACCGACCGCCTCCGGCCGCACGTGCGCCTGCCGCTCGTCGCCACCAACCGCATCAACGACCCGGCGGTCGCGGAGGCGATCCTGGCGCGCGGCGGCGCGACGATGGTGTCGATGGCGCGGCCGCTGCTCGCCGACCCGGACTTCATGGTCAAAGCGGCCGCCGGCCGCGCCGACGAGATCAACACCTGCATCGCCTGCAACCAGGCCTGCCTCGACCACATCTTCGAGCGTCAGGCCGCGACGTGTCTCGTCAACCCGCGCGCCGCGCGCGAGACCGAGCTCGTCTACCGGCCGGCGACCGCGCCGCGGCGCATCGCGGTCGTCGGCGCGGGGCCCGCGGGCCTGTCGTGCGCGACGGTCGCCGCCGAGCGCGGCCATCGCGTGACGCTGTTCGAGCGCAGCGCCGAGATCGGCGGCCAGTTCAACCTCGCGAGGCGCATCCCGGGCAAGGAGGAGTTCACCGAGACGCTGCGCTACTTCCGCCGGCGGCTCGAGCGCACCGGCGTCGACGTCCGGCTCGGCGCCGCCGCCGACGCCGCGAGCCTCGCGGACGGCTACGACGCGGTCGTGCTCGCGACCGGCGTCACGCCGCGCCGGCCGGCGATCCCCGGGCTCGAGGACCCGCGCGTCGTCTCCTACGCCGACGTGATCGCCGGGCGCGTGACCGTCGGCCGGCGCGTCGCGATCATCGGCGCCGGCGGCATCGGCTTCGACGTCGCCGAGTTCCTGACGCATGACGGCGCCCGCGCCGGCCCCGCGGCCGGCACGGCCGAGATCGCCGCGTTCGCGCACGAGTGGGGCATCGATCTCGGCCTCGAGCACCGCGGCGGGCTCGCGCCCGCGGCCGGCGCCGGCCGGCCCGAGCGCGAGATCTGGCTGCTGCAGCGCAAGGCCACCAAGGTCGGCGACGGCCTCGGCAAGACGACCGGCTGGATCCATCGCACGCAGCTGAAGCGCCGCGGCGTGCACTTCGTGCCGGGCGTGCACTACGAGCGCATCGACGCCGCGGGCCTGCACGTCGTGATCGCCGACCGGCCGCGGCTGATCGAGGTCGACACGATCGTCGTCTGCGCCGGCCAGGAATCGGCGCGCGAGCTGGTCGAGCCGCTGACCGCGCTCGGCATCGGCGTGCACCTCATCGGCGGCGCCGACGTCGCCGCGGAGCTCGACGCCAAGCGCGCGATCGGCCAGGGCGCCGAGCTCGCGGCGAGCCTCTGAGCCGGTCGTGCAGCCGGCCGCGACGACCCCGCAGCTGCCGTTGTTCGACGCCCGGGCGGGCGCGGCCGAGTTCGGCGTGCGACGCAGCGCGCGGGCGCGCCGGCTGACGGTGCGCGTCTACCCGGGCGGCCGGGTCGAGGTCACGGTCCCCGCGGGCGTGCGCCCGGCGACCGTCGCGGACTTCGTCGCGCGCCACCGGGCGTGGATCGACGCGCGCGTCGCGGAGCTGCGGACCCATCCGCTGCCGCAGCACGAGCCGCTGCCCGGCCACGTGTTCCTGCAGGCGCTCGACGCCGCCTGGCAGGTGCGCTACGTCGCGCGCCGACGGCCGGGGATCCGGGTCACGGCCGAGCGGTCGCTCGAGGTCTACGGCGACCCGACGCACGCGCCGACCGCGCGCCGGCTGCTGCGCACCTGGCTCACGGGCGAAGCCCGCACCGCGCTCGAGCCGTGGCTCGGGCGCCTCGCCGACGAGTGCCGCCTCGACTACGAGCGGCTGCAGCTCAGGCGCCAGCGCACGCGCTGGGGCAGCTGCTCGCGCTCCGGTACCATCAGCCTCAACGTCTGCCTGCTGTTCCAGCCGCCGCCGGTGGTGCGTTACCTGATGATCCACGAGCTCTGCCACACCCGGCAGATGAACCACTCGCCGCGCTTCTGGCGCCTCGTCGGCGAGCACGAGCCGGACTTCCGCGTCCTCGACCGCGAGCTCACGCGCGGCTGGCGCCACGTCCCCGGCTGGGTCTACGGCTGAGCCGCGCCGTGTCCGCACCGCGCGATCCGCCCGTTCCCGAGACGACCGAGCCGGCCGGCAGCGGCGCCGTCGACGTCTCCAACGAGCAGGTGCACTGGGACGTGCCGCAGGCGCAGACCTACTCGGGCTACCTCGACCTCGGGCGGCTCCTGGCCGCGCAGCATCCGCGCTCCCCGGAGCACGACGAGATGCTGTTCATCGTCGTGCACCAGACGAGTGAGCTGTGGATGAAGCTGTGCCTGCACGAGCTCAGGGCCGCGATCGACTGCATCCGCCGCGACGAGCTCGCGCCGTGCTTCAAGATGCTGACGCGCGTCGGCCACATCCAGCGCCAGCTGCTGCAGGCCTGGGACGTGCTCGCGACGCTGACGCCGTTCGACTACTCGAGCTTCCGCAACCAGCTCGGACGCGCGTCGGGCTTCCAGTCGTGGCAGTACCGGCTGCTCGAGTTCACGATCGGCAACAAGAACCGCGAGCTGATCGCCGTGCACCGCGCCGACCCGGTCGCGTACCAGCTGCTGGCGCAGGCGCTCGCGGCGCCGTCGCTGTACGACGAGACGTTGCGGCTGCTGTCGCGGCGCGGCTTCGAGATCCCGGAGTCGCTGCTCGACCGCGACTTCGCCGCGCCGTACGTCGCCCACAAGCAGGTCACGGCCGCGTGGCTCGCCGTCTACCACAGCATCGACGCGCACTGGGACCTCTACGAGCTCGCCGAGAAGCTCGTCGACCTCGACCACCGCTTCCAGCTGTGGCGCTTCGCGCACATGAAGACCGTCGAGCGGATCATCGGCTACAAGCGCGGCACCGGCGGCACGAGCGGCGTCGCCTACCTCGCCAAGGCCCTGGAACTGCGCTTCTTCCCGGAGCTCTGGTCGGCGCGCACCTCGATGTAGGCTCAGGCGCCGGCGCGCTCCGCCGGGCCGGCCGGCGCCGGGGCCGCGCGCCGCCGCCGCAGGGCGCGCACCAGCATCAGCAACGCGAACACCGCCGCGTAGGCGAGCGGCTCGCGCACGTCGCGCTTCACCTGCCAGTAGAAGTGCCAGCAGCCGAGCAGCGTCGCGGGGTAGACCGCGTAGTGCAGCTGCTGCCAGCGGCGCCCGAGCCGGCGCTGCGCCCAGCGCGTCGAGGTCAGCGCGAGCGGCGCGAGCAGCACGAACGCCGCCATGCCGAGCGTGATCCAGCGGCGCTTGGCGACGTCCTCGAGCAGCACGCGCCAGTCGAAGCCCTGGTCGACCGCGAAGTACATCAAGAGGTGCAGCGACAGGTAGCAGAACGCGTACAGCCCGAGCATGCGCCGGTACAGCAGCCAGCGCGCCTGGCCCGTCGCGACGCGCAGCGGCGTCAGCGCGAGCGTCGCGAGCAAGAGCCTGAGCGCCCAGAGGCCGAGCGCGTCGGTGAGCGCCGCGACGGGGTTCGCGCCGAGGCCGGCGCCTCCGATCCCGAAGGCGCGCACCGCGAGGCTCGCGAGCGGCAGCGCGAGCGCGACGAAGAGCGCCGGCTTGCCGATCCGCCGCCACCAGAAGTCGGCGCTCAGAAGTTCCTCCGCAGGTCCATGCCCGTGTAGAGGCTCGCGACCTCGCGGTCGTAGCCGTTGAACGGCCGCGTCGGCTGGCGCGCCGCGAACAGGCCCGCGCCGATGCGCCGCTCCGTCTTCTGGCTCCAGCGCGGATGGTCGACCGACGGGTTGACGTTGGCGTAGAAGCCGTATTCCTCCGACGACGCGCGGTTCCAGCTGGTCGGCGGCATGCGCTCGGTGAAGTCGATGCGCACGATCGCCTTGATGCTCTTGAAGCCGTACTTCCACGGCACGACGAGCCGCAGCGGCGCGCCGTTCTGGTTCGGCAGCACCCGGCCGTAGAGACCGACCGCGAGCGTCGCGAGCGGGTGCATCGCCTCGTCGATCCTCAGGCCCTCGGTGTACGGCCACTCGAGCACCGGCCAGCGCTGGCCGGGCATCTGCGACGGGTCCCTGAGCGTCGTGAACGCGACGTACTTGGCGCGCGACGTCGGCTTGAAGCGCTTCAGCACCTCGCCGAGCGGGATGCCCACCCACGGGATGACCATCAACCAGGCCTCGACGCAACGCAGCCGGTAGATGCGCTCCTCGAGCGGGTGCGGCTTCAGCAGATCCTCGAGCGGCACGCTGCCGCGCACCTCGGCCTCGCCGCCGATCGCGACCGACCACGGCTGGACCCGCAGCCGGCCGGCGTTCGCGGCCGGATCGGCCTTGTCGGTGCCGAACTCGTAGTAGTTGTTGTAGGTCGTCACGTCCTCCCACGAATTCGGCGCCTCGGTCGTGCTCAGCTCGCTGTTGCGGCGGTACGCGAGGCTGGCCCCGGTCGGGCCCGCGGCGCCGAGCGCGGCCGGCGCAAGGCCGGTCGCCGCGAGCGCGAGCGCACCGCCGAGGAAGCGGCGCCGGCCCGCGTAGACCTCGGGTGGCGTGATCTCGGACGGGCGGACGTCGGCGGGTCGGCGGATCAGCATCGGCGGCTCCGGGTCGGGAATCGGCATGCGGGGGCGGTCGCAAAGCCCGTCGCGGACCGCCGGCTCCTACCTAGACCGGTCGCGTGGCCGGAAAATTTCCAATTCGACCGGCCCGGCGGTGCGCCGGTTCCGCGCTGCGGCGGAAACCGGCCGATGTGTACGGAAACGGCCGTGGGCGCACAACCTCGAACGGGCGCGGCGCCGCC
>JBBINS010000177.1:0-5679 GCA_037443765.1 Gammaproteobacteria bacterium | reverse complement strand
GTGACCTTCTTGACCGCGGATACGATCTCGACCAGCGTCTGGCCGGACTGATCGACGAGCTTGGAGCCTTCGGACACGCGGCTGACGCTGTCCTGGATCAGGGCCTTGATCTCCTTGGCCGCCTCCGCGCTGCGCGAGGCGAGCATGCGCACCTCGGAGGCCACGACGGCGAAGCCGCGACCCTGCTCGCCTGCGCGTGCGGCCTCGACTGCCGCGTTCAACGCCAGCAGGTTGGTCTGGAACGCGATTTCGTCGATGACCCCGATGATGTCGGCGATCTTGCGGCTCGCGGCGTTGATGCCCTGCATCGCCTCGACGGCCTTGGTGACGACCGCACCGCCCGTCTCGGCCTGCGCACGCGCCGCAGCAGCCAGCTGGTTCGCCTGGCTCGCGCTTTCGGCGTTGGCGCGGACCGTCGCCGTCATCTGTTCCATCGAGGCCGCAGTCTCCTCGAGCGACGATGCCTGCTCCTCGGTCCGTTGGCTCAGGTTGAGGTTGCCCTGCGCGATCTCCTCGGCGCCGGAGGCCACGGCGGAGGCCGCCACCTTGACGTCCTCAATCAGCGCGCCGTTCGTCTCGAGCAGCGAGTTGAGGCCGTTCGCGAGCGTCTCGTAGAAGTCGCTCTTGTCGAGCAGCCGGATTCGGCGAGTGAGGTCTCCCTCGTTCGCGGCGCTCACGACGAACTGTACTTCGGCGAACGCCGACGCCTCCGCCGTCCGGTCGATCCACTGGACGACGTTACCGAGGCGCTCGCCGCTCCGGCTCAGGACTGGTGTCGCGACGATCCGCAGACTCGCGTCTCCGTACTTGACGTCCGCGGTGTGGGTGCCGTCGAGCTGCGCCGGCAGCGGATAGATGTTCGCGATTGCGGTGCCGATGACCGCGTCGGGATCGAACGAGGGCGCCTTCGTTCGGATTTCGGTCACGCGGTTACGGAACACTGCTCCGAGCGCCTCGTTGTGATAGATCACCCTACCCTGCGGATCGACGAGCATCGCTCCGGTAGCGACCTTGTCGAGCGCCGTCCGGATGCGCGCGTTCTCCGCGGCCACGAGCGCGTCCTTCTCGATCCTCTCCTTGAGCTCCACCTGCATCTGCGCGAGCAGCTCGATGACTTGACCGGCCTCGTCGGCCGTCTCCGCGGCCAGCCGGCTCGAGAAGTCGCCGGTCGCGATTCGCCCGAAGGCCTCGCGCGCGGCGCCGAGCTGGCGGACGAGCGAGCCGCGGACGCGCCAGGCGCAGACGAGCGCGAACAAGGTGAGCGCGAGCGTCGTCGCGAGCGTCCCAATGATGAGGCGGTACGACGCGCGCGCGCGCTCCGCCATGAGCGCCCCGAGAAGCGGACTCGCCGCGTCGTAGAGCGCGAGGCTTGCGTCCTTCGCACGGGCTCCTGCCGTCATGATGTCGCGCGGCGCGATCGTGATCTGCGCGGGATCGAGGACCTTCTCGCGCAGCAGCTTGCGAAACGCCGCGAGCTCGTCGAGGCAAGCGCGCTCGGCGCGCGACAGGTCCGCCAGCCGCGAGTCGCCGACGTCGATGGCGTTCTGCAGGTCGACGCCGACGGTGTCGATCTGCACCTCGGCCCTGACGATGAGGCTCAGCAGTTCCTCGCGCTGCGGTCCCTCGAGGTGGCCGCTGCCGGCAGCGAGCGCGGCACTGCTGCGGCTCGAGCCAACGCTGTTGGTGAGCGGCAGCAGCTCGCCGACGACGACAGCGATCAGGTGCCGGGTCTCCGGTCGGTTGTCGAGCGCAAGTCCCGAGCTGTTCAGCACGTACTGGTTGAGCGCCAGCACCTGCTTCACGAGTACGACGTGCGCATCGCGGCTGTCCTTCGCCGACATCGCGCGGTACCCGGATGCGAGCGCTTCCCAGTCGTGGGCGATCCGTTCGGCGCGCGGGCCGGTATTGAGCTCCGCGCCGACGCGGTGGTCGAGCTCGATGAGCGCGGCGAGCGCGGCGGCGAGCTTGGTCTCGGTCTCCGTCAGCGCGCCGCTGGCGTTGACGTCGCCCGTGGCGAGCAGCGCCGCCGCGCCGCGGTGCGCGGTCAGCGGCTCGAAGACGTTGCGGATCGCGCGGGCGTAAGCGAGGCCCGCGTTGGCGTGCTCGGCGACCGCGATCTCCGCGCTCCAGCGACGGACCAGCACGGTCGTCGTGAAGGCGAGCGGCAACAGGAGCAGCACACCGAGGAGGGCGAGCTTCGGGCCAAGAGTCAATCGGGAGAGCATCGCGGGCACCAGCGGTTCCGGGTGACTTCCGCCTCAGTCGGCCTCTGGCGCGGCAACTGAAGGGAAAGGGACGTCACCAGGCGTTTCAACTGTCAAATGGTGCGGCGCCGCACATGATTTCCCCGATGCGCTTTCCATCCGGACGCGGATCTACCCGTTCCTGGCGCCGCGGGGCCCGGACCCTGTCTTAGACCGCCGCCGCAAGATTGGCCACTGACGCGGGAAGGTAGTTCTCACGCTTATTCAGTAGCTTATGAGGGCTGGCACTCGGCGAGCACCACCGGATCGGCGCCCCGGCGCGCCTTCGCCCGAGCGCACCGAGTCACGGTTGGGTGATGCTGCCCGCCCGGCGTCCTGGGGCTGGCGCGTCGCGATCGTCGCGGGCTCGCTGCTCGCCGGCGCCGCGCGTGCCGCCGACGAATTCCTCGGGTCCGCGAGTTGCCCGGGCCAGGCGCGGTCCCCGGTGGCGTTCGGCAGCGACTGCAGCTAAGTCCGCGACGCAGCGGGGCGCGTGCGGTGACTGCCATTCATCGCCAACGGGTCCCGTCGCGTGCTCCCGGCGAATCGCCGGATCACGGGCATCAGCCCTGGAGGGAGCGCGCCCCATCATCAATTGCACAATCTACGACAAGGCGGAGTGGCCCTACCCCCTGGCAAGCGCCCAGCGACGCCGATGAGCGACTTCTCGGTGCTGTGCAAGGCGGCGCTCCGGCCACTTGACACCCACGAGCTGCTGCACGCCGACCCCTCCCCCGCTCGGCGCACCGCCGCCGTCGCAAATCCTGTTCGGCTCAACCCAGTTCGACGTGCCGCGCGAGGTGGGCGACCGCTACGGCTACGAATCCGGATTCGCGCGACTCAAGGGCGAGACGCTCGGGCCGTCGTTCGAGCGGTGCTTCACGAGCGGCCGGACCAAGCCCGAGCGCCGCTGCGCGGCCGCGCAGACGAACCTCGAGGCACACGTCTACGTCGGCAACCCGAAGATCACCTACGACTTCTGGCGCCGGCTCGAGCGCCAGGGTGTTCCTCGTCGGCCACGGCTGCGGCGGCTGGTAGCGGCACGGCCGCTACCCCGTTGCGCCGGACACGCCGCATCCGGCAGCCCCGGCGCGGCCCCGCAGCAGCTCGCGCCGGCAGTCTGGCTTGTGCGATTCTGGCGGCCGGCGCTCGTGCGCCACGGTCCCTATTCCATTCCGGCGTGCAGGTAACGGCATGAACACAGCGAGCGACGGGCGTGGCGCGCCGGTGGCAGCATCGATGGAGGGCGACGTCAACCAGTCCCGCCACCGGGCCGCGTGGCAGGCGAGCCGGATCGGCCCGGCGACGGCGGTGATCCTCGGCGCCGATGCGCGCCACTTCCTCCACCAGTCCCTGTCGACGCCCTGTCTCGACGTACTCGAGGCGGCGGACGGGATCTACCTCACCGACATCGAGGGGCGGCGCTTCATCGACTTCCACGGCAACAACGTCCACCAGGTCGGCTACCGCAACCCGAGGGTGCTCGCCGCCGTCCGTTCCGCGCTCGACACCCTGCCGTTCTCGCCGCGCCGCTTCACCAATCGCTACGCCGTCGACCTCGCGGCCCGGCTCGCCGCGCTCGCGCCCGGGAACCTGAACAAAGTGCTGTTCGCACCGGGTGGCGCCGAGGCGATCGGCATGGCGCTCAAGCTCGTCCGCGCGGTCACCGGACGCCACAAGACCGTGTCGATGTGGGACTCGTTCCACGGTGCGTCGCTCGATGCGATCTCGATCGGCGGCGAGGCCCTGTTTCGCCGCAACGCCGGGCCGCTGCTGCCCGGGACCGAGCACGCGCCGCCGTGCGACCCGCGGGCGTGCGTCTACGGCTGCGCCGGCACCTGCACGGCCCGCTGCGCGGACTACGTAGAGTACATCCTCGCCAAGGAGGAGGACGTCGGAGCGGTGATCGTCGAGACGGTGCGCTGCACGGACGTCCAGGTCCCGCCGCCCGAGTACTACCGCCGGCTGCGAGCGAGCTGCGACCGCCACGGGGCGCTGCTGATACTCGACGAGATCCCGATCGGCCTCGGCCGCACCGGGCGGATGTTCGCCTTCGAGCACTACGGTATCGTCCCCGACATGGTCGTGCTCGGCAAGGGACTCGGCGGCGGCGTCTGGCCGATGGCGGCGCTAATTGCCGCTGAGCACCTCGAGGTCGCCGGCGCGGTTGCGCTCGGCCACTACACGCACGAGAAGAGCCCGGTCGGCTGCGCCGCCGCGCTCGCCACGCTCGACTGCCTCGAGCTGGACGACCTGCTGGCTCGCGCCGGCGCCATCGGCGAACGCATCCGGAGCCGGCTGGAGAGCCTGCGGCCGCGCGCGCCGCTCGTCGCCGAGGTGCGCGCGATCGGCGCGCTGGTCGGCGTGGAGCTTGCGCTCCCCGGCGGCGCGCCCGCGCACGACGCGGCCGAGCGGGTCATGTACGAGTGTCTCGCGAACGGGCTCAGCTTCAAGGTCGGGCAGGGCAACGTCATCAACCTCTCCCCGCCGCTCGTCATCAGCGACGCCGAGCTCGATGCGGCCATCGGCATCCTCGAGCGGGCGCTCATCGCCGTCGCCACGGGCTGATCGCGCGCCGACCGATGCAGGTCCTGACCATCGTGTTCGCGTTTCTGTGCATCCTAGGCGCCGCCGTCGTGCGTGGTTACAGCGGCTTCGGATTCTCGCTGCTCAGCGTGAGCTCGCTGTCGCTGCTGCTGCCGCCGACCGAGATCGTGCCGTCGATCTTCATGCTGGAGGTCGCGGCAAGCCTGCACCTCCTGCCCGGCGCCTGGCGCGACATCCACTGGCGCGCGCTCCTCTGGCTGACCCTCGGTTGCCTGGTCGGGACGCCCGTCGGCGTCTACGCGCTCGCCCACGTGCCGGCGGCGCCGATGACGGTCGCGCTCGCGGTGTTCGTGCTGCTGGCCGCGATTCTCCTGATGCGCGGCCATGCGCTGAAGTCGTTCCCCGGGCCCGGCGCGACGCTGGCGACCGGCGTGGCGTCCGGCCTCTTCAACGGCGGCTTCGGCATCGGCGGCCCGCCGGTGATTCTGTTCTTCTTCAGCTCGCCCGCCGGCGCGGCCGCCGGCCGTGCCTCGATGATCGCGTTCTTCCTGCTGACGGACGTCGTGGGACTCGCGTGGCAGGGCTGGGACGGGCTGCTGACGCCGGCGACCGCCTGGCGCGCGGCGCTGTTCCTGCCGGCGCTCGTCGCCGGCATCTGGCTCGGAAACCGCGGCTTCGTCCACGCCGACCCGACGCAGTTCCGGCGCTGGGTGCTGCGTCTGCTGATGCTGCTCGCCGTGCTCACCGGCGCGCGGGCGCTCGCGCAGATGCTCTGAGCCCGGCTGCCGGCGGGCGCGGCGTCCGGGCGGTCGCCGTCAGCCGGTGCCGGGATCGTCGGCATCCGGCGGGGAGGGACCCGGCGGGGAGGGACCCGGCGGCGACGGTTCGG
>JBBINS010000176.1:0-5733 GCA_037443765.1 Gammaproteobacteria bacterium | reverse complement strand
CTCGCGCCCGGGGCCCGGACCGGGTCCGCGGTGGCCTCGACGACGACCGCGGCGTCACGGGGCGCCGGCGCGTTCAGGGCGCGCGGTCCGCGGCGGGCCCCGCCGCGCGGCGCAGCGCGAACGCGCCGAGCAGCACGAGCACGCTGACGAGGCCGAACACCAGCGGCGCGCGCTGGTCGGGGATGAAGCCCATGGCGGCCACGATCGCCAGCATCGCGATGATCGTGAGCCGCGTCAGGTGCGGGAAGCCCCACATGCGCATCTTGAGCCGCTCGGGGGCCTCGGCCTCGAGGCGGCGCCGCAGACGCAGCTGCGAGACCGCGATCAGCACGTAGACGAAGATGGCCACCGTGCCGTAGGAGTTGACCAGGAACGCGAACACCTTGTCCGGCGAGACGTAGCTCATCACGACGGCGGCGTAGCCGAAGGCCGTGCCGGCGAGGATCGCAGCGGCCGGAACGCCGCGCGCGTCGAGCCGCGCGAACACGCGCGGCGCGTCACCGCGGCGCGCCAGCGCCATCAGCATGCGCGACGACGCGAACAGGCCCGAGTTGAGCGCCGACAGCACCGCCGTCAGGATGACGGCGCTCATCAGGGTCCCCGCCGCGGGCACCTTCAGCACCTCGAGCACGCTGACGTACGGGCGCTCCATCCTGAGCGCGTCGTTCCATGGCAGGATCGCCACGACCAGGAAGATCGAGCCGATGTAGAACGTGAGGACGCGCCAGATCACCGACTGCATCGCTTGCGCGACTGCCCGCTCGGGCTCGGCGGACTCGGCCGCGGCCAGCGTCACGATCTCGGTACCGAAGTAGAAGCCCGTCGCCGCCACGGCGCCCGTGAGCACCGGGACGATGCCGTTCGGCATGAACCCGCCGTCGATGGTCAGATGGCGCAGGCCGCCCGCGTCGCCGGGCCACAGGCCGAACACGAACACGGCGCCGGCGCACAGGAACAGGACGATCGCCGCGACCTTGATCGACGCGAACCAGAACTCCGCCTCGCCGTAGGAGCGCACCGACAGCAGGTTCACGGCCGTGAACAGCGCGATCAGGCCGAGCGTCAGCTGCCACGGCGCGACGTGCGGCCACCATACGCCGAGGAGCTTCGCGCCGGCCACGGCCTCGAGCGCGACGACGATCACCCAGAAGTACCAGTACATCCAGCCGGTGAGGAAGGCCGCGAGGTCGCCGAGCGCGAGGTGGCTGTACTCGTAAAACCCGCCGACCGCGGGATATGCCACCGCCATCTCGCCGAGCATCCTCATCACGAGCACGACGAGGGCGCCGGTCAGCGCGAAGGAAATCACGGCCGCGGGCCCCGCGGAGCTGACGACGACCCCGCTGCCGACGAAGAGGCCGGCGCCGATGACCCCGCCGAGCGCGATCATCTGCATGTGGCGAATCTTGAGCGTCCGCCTGAGCCCGGTCGGCGCCTCCATCAGTGGTGGCTCCCGGCACGCGGCATCCGCGGGCCGTGGGCCCACCTGGCGGTACGCCGCGCGCGAGAGTCGTTCACGTCATCTCCAGCGGTCCGTGGGGAGGCGCCATGATTCTAGCCGCAACCGGCCGGCGCCCCGCCACGGGTCGCCGTCAGACGAACGCCTTGTACTTGTCGAGCAGGCGCACCGGCTTCGACAGGGCGTCGCGCCGGAACGGATCGCCGAGCTCCTTCGTGACCATCATCTCGAGTACCGTCGTCCGGCCCTCGCTCTGTGCGTGCGCGGCCGCGCGCAGCGCGGGCCCCACGTCGGCGAGGCGCTCGACGGTCACGCCCTCGCAGCCGAAGGCCCGGGCGATGCCCGCCCAGCTGGGGTTCTCGAGGTTCACGCCCTGGTAGCGGCGGGAATAGAAGTCGACGTGGTTCTTCTTCTCCGCGCCCCACTGACCATTGTTGAAGACCACGACCGTCACACCGATCTTCTCGCGCGCGCACGTCAGCAGCTCGTTGAAGCTGATGCCCCACGCGCCGTCGCCGACGTAGGCGAAGGCCGGGCGGTCCGGCGCTGCCATCTTGGCGCCGCAGATGACCGGGAAGGCGTAGCCGCAGTTGCCGAAGCTCATCGCCGCGAACATCGAGCGCGGCCGCTCGAAGCGCAGGTAGGAATTCGCGACCGAGCAGATGTTGCCGATGTCGGTCGACACCATCGAGTTGGCCGGCAGCGCCTGCTCGAGCGCCCGCAGCATCTCGCGCGGATGCATGTGCCTGGAGTCGCGGGCGACCTCGAGCGAGTACGGGTCGCGCTCGTGGGTCCAGGCGCCGAGTTCGGTCTCCCACGCTGACTTTTCGGCCGCGATGCGGCCGGCGCGCTCGGCGCGCGTGGCGTTGGCCGCCAGCGTGCGCGCCTTGAGCCGCTGCAGCAGGGCGGCAGCGGCGGCGCGGGCGTCGCCGTGAATGCCGACCGAGATCGGCTTGACGAGCCCGAGCATCCGCGCATCGGTGTCGATCTGGATGATCTTAGCCTGCTTCGGCCAGTAGTCGAGGCCGTGCTGCGGCAGGGTTCCGAAGGGCCCGAGCCGCGTGCCGAGCGCGAGCACGACGTCGGCCTGCGCGATCAGCTTCATCGCGGCCTTCGAGCCCTGGTAGCCGAGCGGGCCGACCGAGAGCGCGTGCGAGGCCGGGAAGGAATCGTTGTGGAGGTAGCTGTTGCAGACGGGCGCACCGAGGAGCTCCGCGAGTGCGATCGCCTCGGCGGTTCCGCCGGAGAGGATGACGCCGCCGCCGGCGAGGATCACGGGGAATTTCGCGGTCGCGAGCGTTTCGGCGGCCGCGTCGAGTGCCGCCGCGTCACCCGGACCGTGGCCGATGCGCATCGGCGGGGAGATCGTCGCGTCGAGCTCGCCGTAGAAGAAGTCGCGTGGGATGTTGAGCTGCGTCGGTCCCATCTCCAGCATCGCGCGGTCGAAGCAGCGCGCCGCGATCTCGGCCATGCGCTTGGGGTTGTTCACGTGCCCCTGGTACTTGGTGATCTTCGAGAAGATCGGCAGCTGTTCCGTCTCCTGGAAGCCGCCGAGTCCCATCGACATGGAGCCCGTTTCCGGGGTGATGAATACCACCGGCGAGTGCGCCCAGTACGCCGCGGCGACGCCGGTGACGAAGTTGGTCACGCCCGGGCCGTTCTGCGCGATGCAGACGCCATGGCGTCCGGAGGCGCGCGCGTACCCATCGGCCATGTGGATCGCGCCCTGCTCGTGCGCGACCGGCACGAACTGGATCCCGGCGGCCGGGAAGATGTCGAGCGCGTCCATGAACGCGGAGCCCACGATGCCGAACACGTGGGTGACGCCGTTGGCGGCGAGGGTTTCGACGAGGGCCTCGGATGGCCCCATGCGTTGCGACTGGCTCACGGGCGTCGTGGCTCCCTGGCAGGTAATTTCGTTAATAGAGACATTCAGTCTTGATCTTGCGCTACAATATCCCCGAAGCACACGAATGGCAAATAGCTATCTTGCCTGCGGTCATTTCCCATATCGTTAATCGGAACTGGAGTCGGAGCGCATGAGCAGCCAGGTGCTGTCCCTCGTCGCGGAGCCCGGAGAGATCGCGGGCGAGACCTCCTCGACCCTCAAGGCCTTCGGCGTGCTCGAGGTGCTGGTCCGCGCCGGGCGGCCGGTGACGCTCTCCGAGCTGATGCAGGCCACCGAGCTGCCGAAGCCGACGCTGCACCGGACGCTCGCGCTCTTCGAGGAAGCGGGCTTCCTCGCGCGCGAGCCCGGCGGCCGCGCGTACATCATCGGCGAACGCCTGTCGCGCTTCGGCCTCGACGTGCTCCGCAACGACCGCGCGGCGACCGAGCGGCGCACGGTGCTGCGCGCGGTCGTCAGCGACATCGGCGAGAGCTGCAATTTCGCGGTGATGCACAAGGGCGTACTGATCTATCTCGACCGGATCGAGGCGGAGTGGCCGCTGAGGCTGCAGCTCCCCGTCGGCGGCGTCGCGATTCCGCCGCACTGCTGCGCGAGCGGCAAGCTGCTGCTCGCCTACCGGCCGGTCGCCGAGCGTCAGCGGCTGCTCGAGCTCCTGGCGCTCCAGCGGTTCACCGAGCGCACGATCACCGACCGTCAGGTGCTCGCCTCGGAGCTCGACCGCATCGTGACCGCCGGCTACGCGGTCGACAACGAGGAGTACGTGCTCGGCGTCGCCTGCGTCGCCGTGCCGGTGCGCAACCGCAATGGCGAGGTCATCGCGTCGCTCGCGGTTCAGGGTGCGACCGCGCGCCTGCCGCTGATGCGCGCCATCGAGTTCGTGCCGCGCCTGCAGGCCGCGGCCGTGGATATCGGATCGACGTTAGGCTGACGACAACAGGGCAACGCACTTCCCGCTCGCGGCGCGGCCGCCGGGCGACACGGAGACCGACATGGAACTGACGCAAGAGACGCTCGAGAAGCACTGGCTGCCGTTCACGCCCAACCGCGAGTTCAAGCGCGAGCCGCGCCTGTTCGTGCGCGCCAGCGGCATGCACTACTGGAGCCAGACCGGCCAGAAGATCCTCGACGGCAGCTCGGGGCTGTTCACGAGTGCCGCCGGCCATTGCCGGCCGGAGATCGCCAAGGCGGTCGGCGAGCAGCTGCAGACGCTCGACTTCACGCCGTCGTTCATGCGCGGCCACCCCGGCGCCTTCGCACTCGCGAATGGCGTCGCCGCACTCACGCCGAAGGGCCTCGACCACATCTTCTTCTGCAACTCGGGGTCCGAGGCGGTCGACACAGCGATCAAGATCGCGATCGCCTACCACCTCGCCCGCAAGGAAGCGCAGCGGACCTACTTCGTGTCGCGCGAGCGTGCGTACCACGGCGTGAACATCGGCGGCACGGCACTGAGCGGCATGGTCAAGAATCGCGAGGCCTTCGGCTCGCTGATGCCGGGCGTGCTGCACCTGCGCCACACGCTGCTGCCCGAAAACCGCATGACGCGCGGCATGGGCGCGACCGGCGCGGAACTGGCGGACGACCTGCTGCGCTTCGTGCAGCTGGTCGGCGAGCGCCGCATCGCGGCGGTGTTCGTCGAACCGATCGCCGGCTCCACCGGCGTGATCGTCCCGCCGCGCGGCTACCTCGAGCGCATCCGTGCGATCTGCGACCGCTACGGCATCCTGCTGGTGTTCGACGAGGTGATCTGCGGATTCGGCCGCACCGGCGAGCCGTTCGCCGCCACCTCGTTCGAGGTGACGCCCGACATCATCACGATGGCCAAGGCGCTCACGAACGGTGCGCAGCCGATGGGCGCCGTCGCGGTCCGCGACAGCATCTACAGCACGATCATCGACGCGGCCCCGGACGGCGCGCCGGAGTTCTTCCACGGCTACACCTACTCGGCACACCCCGCCGCCTGCGCGGCCGGGCTCGCGACGCTGAAGATCTACGAGACCGAGCGGCTGTTCGCCAAGGCCCGTGACCTGTCCGGGTACTTCCTGGACGCCATGTTCGCGCTGCAGGACATGGCGGTCGTGCACGACGTCCGCGGCTACGGCCTGCTGGCGGGCGTCGAGGTGAAGCCCGGGGCGGCGCCCGGCGTCCGCGGCGGCGAACTGCAGGCCCGGCTCTTCGACCGGGGCCTGCACGCGAAGACGACCGGCGACGTCGCGATCATCGCGCCGGCGTTCATCGCGAGCCGCGCCGACGTCGACCAGATCGCCGCGAGCCTGCGCGACGCGCTGTCCGAGTACTAGGCGCGGCATCGCCGCGCCCGATGCCCGGCCCGTGCGCGCGACGGCGGCGCGCGCGCGGTCGGTCA
>JBBINS010000175.1:0-5818 GCA_037443765.1 Gammaproteobacteria bacterium | reverse complement strand
TTCGCGCGCGGCGCGCGCGACGACCCCGCCGGCGCGCGCCAGCGCCGCGCGGATCTCGGCCGCGTCCGGCTCGCGCTCGGCCGCGGCCTCGGCCTCGAGCCCGAGCGCCGCAGCCTCGAGGCGCGTCTCCCGCGACAGCAGGCACGCGCGCTGCACCGCGTTTCGAAGCTCGCGGACGTTGCCCGGCCATGGATGGGCGAGCAAGGCCCGCTCCGCCGACGGCTCGAGCGTGCAGCCGGGCGCGAGGAAGCGGCGCGCGAGCGGCAGGATGTCGCCCGGCCGCGACGCGAGCGGCGGCACCCTGAGCTCGATGACGTTGATCCGGTAGTAGAGGTCCTCGCGGAAGCGGCCGTCGCGGATCGCGGCCTTGAGGTCCGCGTTGGTCGCGAACAGGAGCCGCAGCTTGACGCGCCGGGTGGTCGTGCTGCCGAGCCGCTCGAAGGCGCCGGTCTCGAGCACCCGCAGCAGCTTGGCCTGGCCGGCGAGCGAGAGGTTGCCGATCTCGTCGAGGAACAGCGTGCCGCCGTCGGCCGCCTCGAAGCGCCCGGCGCGCGCCTGGCCGGCGCCGGTGTAGGCGCCCGCCTCGGCGCCGAAGAGCTCGGACTCCATCAGCTCGGCCGGCAGCGCGCCGACGTTGACGCGCACGAACGGGCCCTGCCGCACCGCCGAGTTCGCCTGGATGACCTCGGCGAGCACTTCCTTGCCGGCGCCGTTCGGTCCCGTCAGCAGCACCGGCACGTCGGCGGCCGCGATCCGCGTCGCGGTCACGAACAGCTCGTGCATCGCGTCGCTCTCGTAGACCGCGCCCCGGAGGTCGTAGCGGGCCGCGAGCGCCGCGCGCACCGCGCGCCGTTCGCTCGCGAGCGACTCGCGCTCGGCGGTGGCGCGGCCGAGCGCGACCAGGTTCTTCACGGTCGTGACGAGGCGCTGGTCGTCCCAGGGCTTCGGCAGGTAGTCGGCCGCGCCGGCCTTGACGAGCTCGACCGCCGTCTCGAGGTGCGTCCACGCGGTCAAGAGGATGATCGGCAGCGCCGGCCGGGCCTCGCGGATCGCGCGGAACAGCTGCACGCCCTCCTCACCCGAGGTCGTGTCGCGCGCGAAGTTCATGTCCTGGATCACGAGGTCGACGCGGCCTTCGGCGAGCCGCTCGAGTCCCTCGCCGGGCGTCGCCGCCGCGAGCGTCGCGATGCCGTGCAGCGACAGGAGCACCTCGAGCGCCGTGCGCACCGCGGCGTTGTCGTCGATCACGAGGACGGTCGGCTGAGGCATCCGCGGCTCCGGCAGGCAGGACGCCGGCGACCGCCCGCCCGGGCGGCCCGGCGTCCGCCGCCAGTGTAGCGCCGCCGCGCGCTCAGACGGTGCGGGTCGCGACCGCCGGCTCGATCGCGCCGGCGCGGCGCGCGGGCCACAGCACCGCGAGCTGGCCGAGCGCGAGCAGTGCCAGCGCGCTGCCGAGCACGTACAGCGGCGGCAGTGGCGGCATCTGGAAGGCGCTCGTCAGCCAGCTGCTCGCGCCGTAAGCGAGCAGCGCCCCGATGACGACGCCGCCGGCACCGAGCATGCCGTTTTCGACCAGGAAGTAGCGGACGATGTCGGTGCGGCGCGCGCCGAGCGCGCGGCGGGTGCCGATCTGCTTGCGGCGCGCGTTCACCTGGAAGGTCGCGAGCCCGACGATACCGAGCGCCGTCACCGCGGTCATCAGGATCACGAGCGTCGACAGGAACACCACCATGCGCCGGTCGCTGCGGAAGGTGCGCGCCAGGAACCAGTCGTGCGTCCGCACCCAGTCGATCGCCCGGCCGTGGCCCGAGGCATTGAGGAGCCGTTCGATCTCCGGCAGCAGCCGGTCGCTCTCGCCGGGCCGCACGCGCACCGCGTACATCCAGGTGTTGCCGAGCCCGCCGCGCGGGTAGAACAGCACGTCGCTCGGACCCGGGCGGGTGTCGCGGTACAAGGAGCCCTGCAGGTCCGAGACGACGCCGACGATCTCGGCGGACTTGCCCGTGTCGTCGTAGAGGCGCTTGCCGACCGCCGGTCCCTGGCCGAGCAGCGTGCGGGCCATCGTCTCGGTGACGATCATGACCGGCGGCAGGTCATTGTTCGCCGGCACCGCAACGAACTCCTCGGGGCGGAACGCTCGGCCGGCGACCAGCCTGAGGCCGTACGCGTCGATGAAGTCGGCGTTGACCTCGAAGTAGAAGCCGGGGAACTCCGGCGCCTTCGGGTCGGGGCTCGTCTGGTAGGTGTTGATGCTGCTGCCGCCGGACAGCGGCACCTGGCCGGTCGGGGTCACGGCGACGACGCCCGGCAGGCCTTTCAGCAGCGCGAGGTCCGTCGCCAGCGCCGCCGCGTGCTCGTAGTCGGGCGCGTATCCCTGGCTCTTGGCGAAGATCAGATTCGGCGAGTCGACGCCGGTCGGTCGCCGGATCCTCTCGACCCGCCCGGCGATGATGAAGAACGCGTTGGCGATCACGGCGAGCGTGATCGCGACCTGCAGGCCCACGAGGAGCGCACCGGTGCGGTTGCGCAAGAGCGCCGAAAGAATGGGGCGGATCTCCATGGCGACGGCTCCTCGCGTCACTGCGTCTTGAGGTAGCTGGCGGGCTGCACGCGGCAGATGCGCCACGCGGGGTAGAGGCCGGCCAGCACGCCGGCGAGCACGGCGAGCGCGATCGCCGCGACCGTCATCGTCAGGTCGAGCTGCGTCAGCCGGTCGTAGCTCGAGTAGAGCTGCTCGAGCGCCTTGAGCCCGAGCGCGCCGATCGCGAGGCCGCCGAGGCCCGCGAGCGCACCGACGAGCCCGACCTCGACGAGGTGCTGGCGGAAGATCTCGCCGCGGCTCGCGCCGAGCGCCCGGCGGATCGCGCAGGAGCCTGCGGCGCCGAGGAAGCGCGACAGCAGCAGCCCGACGACGTTCAGCACGCAGACCGCGAGGAATGCGAACGACACCAGCAGCAGCACGCGGCTGTCGAGGCCGACGACCTCGTGGCGCGCGAGCCACTCGTCGGGCCGGTAGAGGCGGTTGTTGAGCTTGCGCGGGAAGCGGCCGAGCTTCTTCTGCTCGACGACGTAGCCGTCGATCCAGGCCTGGAAGCGCTCGACCTCGGCCGGCGTCCGGAGCTCGGCCCACAGCTGGTGCCAGGTGCAGTTCGAGCCGAACAGGTCGTGGACGCCGGCGAGCGCCTCCGACTTCCAGCAGTTGACGTTGCCGCCGGGCTGCAGGTCGAGCGCGGCGCCGAGGCCGAACGGCAGGAAGATGTCCTCGGGCGTGTCGTAGGCGCCGTTGTTGAGGTCGTAGAACTTCGGCGTCGGCTGCCAGTCGGCGAGCACGCCGACGACGCGGTACTCGCGGCCGTCGAGCTTGAGCACGCGGCCGACGCTGTTCTCGCCGCCGAACAGCTTGCCGTTGGTCTCCTTCGAGAGCACGACGACGGGCTCCGCGTTCCGGTCGGCGCGCGCGTCCCAGCCGGTGCCATACGCGAACGGCACGTCGAACATCGGGAAGAAGTCGCGCGTCGCGAGCCGCGCGATCACGAGGAACGGCGGCCGTCCGCCGCCGGGCTCGGCCGTCAGGCTCGTCTTGCGCATCGGCACGATGCGCGCGGCTGGCGCGCCGGCCGCGATCGCGACGGCGTCGCGGTAGGTCACCTCGCTGGGCGGCAGCTCCGGATGGTCGCGGTCCCACGGCTGATCCGGCGACCAGCTGTCGAGCGTCACGGCGCGCAGCACCTCGTTGCGGCGCGCGATCGGGTTCGTGGACATGCGGTGATAGACGGTCAGCGTCGTCGTCGTCGCGCCGATGCCGAGCGCGATCGCGCCGATCATCAGCAGCGTGATCGCGGGCGTGCGCCTGAGGCTCAGCCAGGCGAGGCGCAGGTAGTAGCCGAGCATCGCGGCCTCCTCAGGCGACGGCCGCGCCGGCGCGCGCCGCGAACGGCTTCAGGTCGGTCACCTCGCCGTCCATGACGTGGATGTTGCGGTGCGCGCGGCGCGCGAGCTCGGGATCGTGCGTCACGAGGATGATCGTCGTGCCCTGGCGGTTGATCTCGCCGAGCAGGTCCATGATCTGCCGCGCCATCAGCGAGTCGAGGTTGCCGGTCGGCTCGTCGGCGAGCAGGAAGCGCGGCTCGCCGGCGATGGCGCGCGCGATCGCGACCCGCTGCTGCTGGCCGCCCGACAGCTGCGACGGCAGGTGCTGCATGCGCGCGGCGAGGCCGACGAGCTCGAGCGAGCGCTCGATGCGCGCCCGGCGCGCGCGCGCCGGGAAGCCGCGGTACCGCAGCGGCACGTCGACGTTGTCGAACACGTCGAGGTCCGGGATCAGGTTGAAGCCCTGGAAGATGAAGCCGATCTTCTGGTTGCGGATCCCGGCCCGCGCGTCGTCGTCGAGCGCGCCGACGTCGTCGCCGTCGAGCCGGTAGTGGCCGCCGTCGGCGCTCTCGAGGAGCCCTGCGATGTTGAGGAACGTGGTCTTGCCGGAACCCGACGGGCCCGTCACGGCGACGAACTCGCCCTCGGCGACCGCGAGGTTGAAGTCCCGGAGCGCGTGCGTCTCGACGAGGTCGGTGCGGTAGACCTTGGTGATGTGCTGCATGTCGAGCATGATCGGGATCCTCGGTGGCTGGCCGCAGTTCAGTGGGTGAGCCGCACGCGCGGCGCGTCCTCGAAGCCCGCCAGGCTCGAGACGATGATCGTGTCGCCGGCCTTGAGGCCGTCGACGACCTCGACCTCGCTGGCGCTCGAGTTGCCGAGGCGCACGGCGACGCGCTCGGCGAGATCGCCGTCGACGCGGTACGCGACGCGGCCGCCGCCCGACTCGAGGAACGCGCCGCGTTCGACCTGGAGCACGTCGTCGCGCGCATCGACGAGCACGCGCACGGTGACGCGCTGGTTCTGGCTGAGCGCGGGCGGCTGCGCGCCCTTGAAGCGCGCGCGGCCGACGATCTGGCCCTGCCGGACCTCGGGCGACAGCGCGACGACGGTGGCGGGCGCCGTGCCGTTGCCGACGAGGACCTCGGCCGCCATGCCGGGCTTGAGGGTCCCCGCGTAGACGTCGGGCGCGGTGAACTCGACCTCGTACACCGACGGGTCGACGACCGTGATCAGCGGCGCCTGGGCGGCGACCTGGGTGCGCTCGGCGACCGCGAGCGTGCCGACGATGCCGTCGACCGGCGCGTGCAGCTCGAGCTCCGCGACGCGGCGCTTCAGCTCGTCGCAGACGAGGCGCTGCCGGTCGCGGTCGAGCTGGCGCGTCCGGAGCTCGAGCGCGAGGCTGTCGTCCTCGAGTGCCGCGCTCGCATTCGCGTGCTGGTCCTTGATGCGCGCCGCCTCGAGCACGTCGCCCGCCTTGTCGTGGTCGCGGCGGCTCATCGCGCCCTGGTCGAACGCCCACTCGGCGCGCTGCCACTCGCGCTCGGCGGCCCTGAGGTCGATCGCCGCCTCGTCGCGGGCCTCGCGATTGGCGAGCAGCTTCCGGCGGTTCTCGATCTGCTCGCGCGACAGCGTCGCCTCGAGCGACTCGAGCGAGGCCTTCTCCTTCGAGTACTCGTTCTGCAGCTCCGGGCTGTCGACGACGCCGAGCAGCTGGCCCTTCTTGACCGGCTCGCCGGCCCGGACGCGGTAGGTGACGCTGCCGGCGGCCGGAGCGACCAGCGTCGGCGACAGCGCCGCGACGACGACGCCCTGCGCCGAGACCTCGCTGACGAAGCGGCCGCGGACGACGCTCGCGAGCCGCAGCTGGGCGGCCGGCACCGCGCGCTCGCCCGTGTGCAGGGCCCTGAGCGCCGGCACCGCGAGCGCGACGAGCACGACGGCCGCG
>JBBINS010000174.1:0-5830 GCA_037443765.1 Gammaproteobacteria bacterium | reverse complement strand
GCCCGCGCGCGCGCCGCCGGCCGACGCGTCCGTCAGCCATGCCGCGGCGCTCGGCGCGCGCGCGGCCACGCTCGCGACGCGCCTGATCGGCACGCCGTACCGGTTCGGCGGCAGCTCGCCCGACGGCTTCGACTGCAGCGGGCTCGTCGTCTACGTCTACCGCCAGCTCGGTGTCGCACTGCCGCGCACTGCCGCCGAGCAGCGCTCGACGCTGCCGCGCGTACCGCTCGAGGCGCTCGCCCCGGGCGACCTCGTGTTCTTCTCGGCGCCCGAGGACCACGTCGGCATCTACCTCGGCGGCGGCGAGTTCGTGCACGCCCCGGGGCAGGGTCGCGGCGTCGAGCGCGCCCGGCTCGATTCGCCGTACTTCATCCTCGGCTACGCCGGCGGCGGCCGCATCGCCGGACCGTGACGCGCCGCACCCCGGCGACCGTGTCAACGCGCGGGGCCGCGCGACGTTCGCCCGGTGAGGAGGACGCCGCCGCGCCATGACCACTGCGAACGACGCCCTGGCCGCGATCGCGACCAGCCGCTTCGGCCTGGGTGCCCGGCCGGGCGAGCTCGGACAGGCCGCCGCGGACGCGCGCGGCTGGCTGCTCGCCCAGCTGGCGCGCCGGGTGAACGCGCCCGCGGAGCTCGCGGAACTGTCGCCGGGGCCGCAGATCCTCGCGAGCTTCCTCGCCGCGCGCGAGGAGCAGCGCGAGGCGCGCCGCGAAGCGGCGCGCGGCACCGCGGATCCCGTCACGCCGGTGCAGCACCGGATCCGCGCGGCGCTGCTGCCGCACTACCTCGCGCAGGCCGCGGCGCGCACGCGCATCGCGCTGACGACGACGGCGCCGTTCCGCGAGCGGCTGGTTCAGTTCTGGACCAACCATTTCGCGGTGTCGATCGACAAGCCGATCTGCCTCGGCACCGCCGGCGCACTCGAGAACGAGGCGATCCGGCCGCACGTCTGCGGCCGGTTCGCGGACCTGCTGCTCGCCGTCGAGACGCACCCGGCGATGATCACCTACCTCGACAACCAGCAGTCGGTCGGCCCGAACTCGCCGCTCGGCGCGCGCGCCAACCGGCGCGCGCAGGCCGGCGACGGGCCGAGGGGCAGGACCGGCCTCAACGAGAACCTCGCGCGCGAGATCCTCGAGCTGCACACGCTCGGCGTCGACGGCGGCTACACGCAAGGCGACGTCACGACCTTCGCCGCGGTGCTGACCGGGTGGTCGATCGGCGGCGGCAAGGGCCGGCTCGCGCAGGGCGCACCCGGCACGTTCCAGTTTCGCGCCGCGCTGCACGAGCCGGGCTCGAAGACGGTGCTCGGCCGGCGCTACGCCGACGGGGAATTCCGCCAGGGCCAGGCGGTGCTCGCCGACCTCGCCGCGCATCCGTCGACCGCGCGCCACCTCGCGACCAAACTGGCGCGTCACGCCGTCGCCGACGAGCCGCCTCCGGCGCTCGTCGACCAGCTCGCACGCGCCTACCGCGCGAGCGACGGCGACCTGCCGGCGGTCTACGAGGCGCTCGTCGGCTGGCGGGGCGCGTGGTCGACGACGCCGCAGAAGTTCAAGACACCCGCCGAGTTCGTCTACTCCGCGCTGCGCGCGGTCGACGTCGTGCCGAAGGAGCAGAAGGGGCTGCTCGCGGGCTTCGAGGTGATCGGCCAGCGCCACTACAGCCCCGGCTCGCCGGCCGGCTGGCCCGACCGCTCGCAGGACTGGGACGGCGCCGACGCGCTGATGAAGCGCATCGAGTGGAGCGTCGCCCTCGCCGACCGCGTCGGCGAGTCACACTCGGCGCTCGCGACGCTCGACGCGACGCTCGGGCCGCTCGCGAGCGAGCACACGCGCGCCGCGCTCGCGCGCGCCGCGTCGGGGTCGCAGGCGCTCGCCCTCTACCTGATGAGCCCCGAGTTCCAGAGGAGATGAGCATGGCCAGCCGGCGCGACTTCCTCAGGATGGGCCTCGGCTCCGGCGTCGCGCTGCGGCTCGCGACGCTGCCGGGCACCAGCTTCGCGGCGCCCGCGGCCGGCGACGCGCGCCTCGTCGTGGTGATCCTGCGCGGCGCGCTCGACGGCCTGTCGGTCGTGCCTCCGTACGGCGACCCCGGCTACGTCGCGGCGCGCGGGCCGCTCGCGATCGCGCGCCCCGGCGAGGCGAAGGGCGCCCTCGACCTCGACGGCTTCTTCGGCCTGCATCCGGCGCTTCCCGGACTCCACGAGCGCTGGCGCGCGCGCGAGCTGATCGTCGTGCACGCCTGCGCCTCGCCCTACCGCGAGCGCTCGCACTTCGACGGCCAGAACGTGCTCGAGAACGGCGGCGACCGGCCTTCCGGCGCCGCGAGCGGATGGCTGAACCGCGCGCTCGGCGCGTTGCCGCCGGCGCGGGCCCAGGGACTCGCCCTCGGCCAGAACGTGCCGCTGATCCTGCGCGGACCCGCCCCGGTCGGCTCGTGGGCGCCGTCGCTGCTGCCGGAGGTCGAGCCCGAGCTCGTGACGCGGCTGCGCGACCTCTACTCGAACGACGCCACGCTGTCGGCGCGGCTCGATGAGGCGACGCGCATCGGTGCGCTGGCCGACGAGGAGGGCGGGGGCGAGCCGGGCGGGCAGAAGAAGATGGCGCGCGCCGGCAACGCCGCGCGCCTGAAGGCGATCGCCGAGACGGCCGGCCGGATGCTCGCCGCGGCCGACGGCCCGCGGGTCGCGGTAATGGACGCCGGCGGGTGGGACACCCACGCGGGCGAAGGCGGTGCCGACGGCCAGCTGGCCGGCCGGCTGCGCACGCTCGACGACGCGCTCGGCTCGCTGCGCGCCGGACTCGGCGACGCGTGGGCGAGGAGCGCGGTGCTCGTCTGCACCGAGTTCGGCCGCACGGTCGAGGTCAACGGCACGCGCGGCACCGATCACGGTACCGGCGCCGCGGCCCTGCTCGTCGGCGGCGCGCTCGCCGGCGGCCGGCTGATCAGCGACTGGCCGGGCCTCGCGCCGCGCCAGCGCTACGAAGGCCGGGACCTTCGGCCGACGACCGACCTGCGGGCGGTCGCGCAGGGACTGCTCGCCGAGCACCTCGGCGTGCCGCCGCGGGCGTTCACCGACGTGTTCCCCGGCGCGGACCGCGTCGCGCCGCTCACCGGGCTCGTCCGCGCCTGAGCGGGCACTGTCGGGAATTCTTACAGCGAAACGGGCGAAGACCCGCCGCCGGCACGCGCCGCATCGCCCCGCGGCGGCGGCGGCGCGAGGCGATTGAGACCCGCGTCACAGTTCCGCGACACGTCCCCGGCCGCCGCGCGGGCGACTGTCGGCGGTGCTTACGCCGCGGCGCAAGACGTTAAATCGTGGCGGCTCGGGCGGCGGCCGGTCGAGCGCAAGACTCTGGTTCTGATGGGGTTTCCAAGCGATGGCCCGAAGTTTGCTTCTCTTCGGGACGTGAGGACCCCGAATGGCCGCGCCACGGCGCGGGCCACTGACTGACGACAAGGAAACGGCGCGATGCGAATGAAGATTCTCGGCTCACTGGCTTGCGGCTTGCTCGCCGGCCCGATGCTGGCGCAGGCGGGCACCGTCTCGATGACGCTGACGGGCGTGCAGGGCTACCCGCTCGGCGGCGTCTACACGAGTCCCTACACGGCCACGATCAACGGCGCCCCGACGGCCGTCTACTGCGACGACTTCACGACCGACGTGTACGTCGGCCTGAGCTGGCAGGCGAACGTCACCAACATGAGCGCGCTGTCGGGCATCACGAACCCGCTGACGACGCTCAAGTTCGACTCGACCGGCACCGGCCTCGCGGCGGCTCAGCGGCAGCAGCAGGACTACATGACCGTCGCCTACCTCGCCGAGGAGCTGGCGGGCACCAACCCGTCGACGCAGGCGGCCGGCGACCTGAGCTTCGCGCTGTGGGCCGTGTTCGACCCCGCCGCGCTCGGCAACCTCGGTGGCAGCGACCTCTCGAATGCGCAGAACGACCTCGCGTTTGCCAAGGGCAAAGTCGCCGGGCTCGATCCCTCGTCGTTCTCGAACGTGAACATCTACTCCGCGAACCCGTTCGGCGCGAGCCAGGAATACATCGTCGTCAACTCCGTGCCGGAGCCGGCGACGCTGACGTTGTTCGGCCTCGGTCTCGCCGGCGTCGGCTTCATGAGGCGGCGCAAGACCGTCTGAGGACGGTGGCCGAGCGGTACGCGAACCCCCCGGCCCGGCCCGGGGGTTCTGCTTTCGGGGGGCGGCCGCACGCAGCGCCCGGCGTCGAGCGCCGTCAGGCCCTGACGCGCGTACCGAAGCTGAAGCGCCCGTCGAGCGCCCTCAGCAGCCGCGGGTCGCGCCGGTACACGTCGCGCTTGAACACGATGCGCCCGTCGGGGTCCGCGTCGGCCGTCCAGTAGATCAGGAGCACCGGCACGCGGCGCGGCAGCGTCACGGTGCGCGTCGTGCCGGCGTCGACCGCGGCGCGGATCGCGGCGGCGTCCCACCGGACCGGGTCCGCGAGCAGTAGCTCGACGAGTTCGAGCGGCCGTTCGATGCGGATGCAGCCGGAGCTGAACGGCCGCTGGCTGCGGTCGAACAGCGAGCGGGTCGGCGTATCGTGCAGGTAGACGAGGTACGGGTTCGGGAAGTTGATCTTGACCCGGCCGAGCGAGTTGTCGTCGCCAGAATCCTGGCGGAGCACGTACGGAAAGCTGCGCGCGGTGTAGTCGGACCACCTCACCGTCGCCGGGTCGACCGGTGCGCCGCTGCGGTCGTACAGCTTGAGCCGCTTGCGGGCGAGCACGTTCTCGCCGCGCTGCATGCCGGGCAGCACGTCCTTGGCGAGGATCCCCGGCGGTACGGTCCAGGTCGGGTTGAAGACGACGTTCTCGATCTGCGCGCGGAACACCGGTGTCTGCCGGAAGGGCTGGCCGACGATCGCGCGCGTGCGCCAGATGACCTTGTGGTTGCGCACGAATCGCACGCCGTAGCCGGCGATGTCGACCACCAACAGGTCGCCGTCGCCGATCTCGTTCAGCACCCAGCGGCCGCGCTCGAGGTTGATGCGCAGCTGGTCGATGCGCGCGCCGACCGGCACGTTGAGCTCGCGCAGCGTCGTCGCGCCGACCTCGCCGTCGGCGGCGAGCAGGTGGCGGCGCTGGAACACGCGCACGGCCTCGACGAGCGCCGCGTCGTAGAGCGGCGACTCGTCCTCGGGGCCGGCGTAGTCGCCGCTCCGGGCGAGCCGCCGCCGGAGCGCCGGCACGCGCGCATCGCTCGCGCCGGGCTCGAGCTTGACGCCCTTCGGGACGGGTCCCCAGCCGCCGGTCCGCGCGATCTCGCGGTAGCGAGCGAGCGCTGCGCGACCGTACTCGTAGAGCCAGTGCTGCGGCCGGACCCGGGCGGCGGTCTCGCGGATCTCGCCGCTCGTGAGCCCCTTGACCACGAACTCGAGCGCCTGGCGCTCGCGCACCGGCTGCACCGGCAGGTTCCAGTTCGGCTCGATCGCGACCGGGTCGACCTTGCCGAGGTAGAGGTCGTAGAGCAGCATCACGTAGGCGTCGGTCGCGAGCAGATCGCCGTCGACCCCGCGCTCGCCGGCCGACGCGAGCCGCGCGAGCGCGCCGAGGTGGTAGTCGTCGGGCCGGAGGCCGTCCTCGGCCGCGCCGCGGATCACGTCCATGAGCGCGGCGTAGCGTGCGGGGTCCTGCCACAGCAGCTTGAGGCCGATCGCCTCGTAGACGCGCGGCACCCCGACGTGCGAGATGAGTTCCTCGCCGCCGACCTGCACGCGGCGGCCGGCCTCGAGCGCCGCGATGCGCGCCCGGAGCTCGGGCGCCGCACGTTCTTGGTCCCGGAGAACCACGCCGAGGT
>JBBINS010000173.1:0-5989 GCA_037443765.1 Gammaproteobacteria bacterium | reverse complement strand
GCGCGCCGGCTTCACGGCGCGCCAGGCCGGCGCGCCGGCTCGCTCCACCTCGAGCTCGTGAACGCGCGCCGGGGCGAGGTCGACGATGGTGCGCGCGAGCCACTCGCGCGGCGCCCGCGCGACGTCGAGGGCCGGCCGCGCCTCCAGCGCCTGGCGCTGGCCGGGCACCCGCACGTAGGTCCCCTGGCCGGCGGCGGCGTGGCCGACGAGCAGCGCGACCGGTTCCTTGAGTCCGCCGGCCTCGAGGCGCAGCGACTGCGCCTGCGCGTCCTCGACGTCCTCGACCGCGAGCGCGCGGTAGCGCGCCGGATCCTCGGTCTTGGGCTCGACCACGTGCAGCTCGCCGAGCGCGACCAGGAGGCGTCGCACGCGGGCGGGGTCCGCCGGGTAGCCGGCCTCGGCGACCAGCCAGTGGCCGTCGCGCCGCTCGAGCGTCACGAGCGTGCGGCTGCCGGCGCCGACGACCTTGAGCGAGGTCACCGCGTCGAGCTCGGCCGCGAGGCCGGGCAGCACCGGCGTGCCGTAGTCGGGGTCGCGCGGCAGCGTGCGCTGCGAGCTCAGCCAGAAGGCGCCGCCGGTCACGGCGAGCGCAAGCAAGAGCAGCACGAACAGGCGCTTCGAGCTCATCCGGAGGCCCCGTGGCGGGCGCGCCGGCGGCGGCGCGCGAGGAACGTGACCACGAGCGCCGCGATCGACAGCAGCAGCGGCATCGCGACGACGTTCGCCAGCTTCAGCGTCGAGCCGAGCCGCTCGATCTGCTCGTCGAGCCCGTGCCGGACCGAGCGCAGTTCCTTGCGCACCCGCAGCTTCTCCTGCTGGAAGCGCTCGAGCTCGCGCTGCTGCTCGGCGGAAAGCACCAGGGACTGGCGGTCCTCGCGGCGGCTCTGGAGCTCGCCGAGCTTGCGCTCGGTGTCCGCGAGCTGCTGTTCGAGCTCGGTCTCCTTGCCGCGCAGCCGCTCGTCGGCGGTCGCGCGGAGCCGGTCGACGCGAGTGAACGGCCGCGAGAACGTCGGCCGGCCGCGGATGCCGATGAGGTCGGCGCTGCCGGTCAGGTTGTCGAGCGCGTTCAGGACGAAGTCGCCGTTGTTGGCCCACGGCTCGGCGTAGCGCTGGCCGTAGAGGCTGCCGGTGCGCACCCACAGCATGTCGGCGAGGAAGTCGGTATCGGCGACCACGACCAGGTTGGCCGGCTGCGACGCTCGCGCGAGGTGCGGCTGCGCCGCGGTCACGCCCGCCGGCGGGCCGGCGGGGAACGCGCTCGGCAGCGTGCCCGACACCCGCGCGGCGATGACGTAGCGCTTGCCGGTCGGCTTGAAGCCCTGCCGCAGGCTGTCGGGCGTCGCGGCGAGCGCGAAGCGCGCGACCGGGATCGGCGCCGACTCGGTGCCGGTGGTGATCAGCGGCTCGAACGTGACGCCCGCGATCGGGTGCGGCTCGAGGGCGCCGGGCGTCGCGAAGTTGATCGTGCCGAGCGAGGCGGTGATGACGTCGCCCTTGGCGAGGTTGCCCTCGCCGAGCCCGGCGAAGCCGAGGTGACGCACCGGCGCGCCGCCCGAGGGGTTCCCGACCAGCAGTGCGTGCTCGAGGTCGCCGATCGCCTCGCGCGGGTTGTAGCCGACGCCCCAGGCCGCCAGCATCGGCTCGAAGGTCGAGCTCTTGTCCGCGCCGGCGAAGGCCGCCGCCGGGCCGCCCTCCGACTCGAGCTGCGCGTCGGGATCGACGCACAGCAGCACGCGGCCGCCCGCCAGCAGGTACTGGTCGATCGCGTACGCGAGCGCCGGCGACAGGCCCTTCGGATGCACGACGAACAGCGCATCGAGGCCCGCCGGCAGCGCGGTCGCGTCGGCGGCGACGGTCTTGACGTCGAACAGCTCGTGCAGCTGCGCGACCACCATCCACGGCGGGCGCATGGCGCCGCTCGCGGGGTCGAAGCCGCCGCCGATCGGCAGTCCGCTGACGAGTCCCACGACCTTGCGCGACGGCGCGCCGAGCTCGTGGATCATGCGCGCCGCGTCGTACTCGAGGAACTCCTCCTTGTCCGGCTGGAAGAACTCGATCACCGAGTGGCCGTCGGTCGAGTTGCTGCCGGCGAGTCCGAACCAGATCGGCTCGTTGCCCGCGCCGAGCGGCACCGACTTCAGGCCGAGCTCGGTGGCGCGATCCTCGTCGTCCGAGTACGGCTGCGGGTCGATCACATGCAGCCGGATCTTGCCACCGGAGCGCGCGGCGATCTCCTCGAGCAGCTCGCGGACGCGCGCCGCGTACGCGCGCAGCTGCGGCACGGCGACCGAGGCCTGCTGCGAGAAGTAGAAGTTCAGGTTGACCGGCTCCTGCAGCGAGCCGACGAGGCGCGCGGTGCCCGGCGCGAGCGTGTAGAGGTGGTTCTCGGTCAGGTCGAGCCGCGCGCTGCGGAACACGTGGTTGGCGACGACCGTCAGGCCCACGAACAGTACCGCGAGGACGACGAACGTCGCGGCACCGACACCCTTGCTGCGCAGTGGTCCCATGCGTCAGTCCGCCTTGCGTAGCTCGAGCACGAGCGTCGTCGCGTACAGCCACGCGCCGATCGTCATCGCGAAGTACAGGACGTCGCGCAGGTCGAGCACCCCCTTCGAGATCGCCTGGAAGTGCGTCAGCAGGCTCAACGAGGCGATCGCGTCGACGAGCGTCGGCGGCGCCCAGCCGCGGAATGCGTCGAGCACCAGCGGGAAGCCCGCGAGCAGCAGCGCGAAGCACACGACCACCGTCAGGATGAAGGCGATCACCTGGCTGCGCGTCGCGGCCGACAGGCAGCTGCCGATCGCGAGGAAGCCGCCCGCCATCATCAGGCTGCCGAGGTAGCCGGCGACGATCGCGCCGTTGTCGGGCGCGCCCAGGAAGTTCACCGTGATCCAGATCGGGAACGTCAGCGCGAGCGCGAGCGCGACGAAGGTCCAGGCGGCGAGGAACTTCGCCAGCACCGCGACGCCGGGGCGCACCGGCAGAGTCAGCAGCAGCTCGATGCTGCCGCTCCTGCGCTCCTCGGCCCACAGGCGCATCGCCACGGCCGGCACCAGGAACAGGTACAGCCACGGGTGGAAGTTGAAGAACGGCGCGAGGTCGGCCTGGCCGCGCTCGTAGAAGCCGCCGAGCCAGAACGTGAAGGCGCCGGCGAGCAGCAGGAAGATCACGATGAAGACGTAGGCGAGCGGCGTCGCGAAGTAGCTCGCGAGCTCGCGCCGGTACACCGCCGCCAGGCCGTTCACGGCGCGCCCCCGTCGCCGGTCGTGATCGTTCGGAACACCTCGTCGAGCCGGCCGCTCTCGAGGCGGATCTCGTGGAGCGCGAAGTGCTCGCGCGCCGCGAGCGCGGTCACGGCCGAGTACAGCTCGGCGCCCGGGCGCGGCAGCGCCGTCAGGCGCGCCTCCGCCGCGTCCGTCTCGACCGCCGCGACCGCCGGCAGCGCGGCGAGCGCCTGCGCGACGCGGCCGAGGTCCGCGGCGTCGGCGAGCGCGACGGTGACGGCGTTGTGGTAGCGCGAGCGGGCCTCGAGCGCCGCCGGCCGTTCGTCGGCGAGCAGCCGGCCGCGGGCGACGATGATCGCGCGGGTGCAGACCGCGTGGACCTCCTCGAGGATGTGCGTCGAGATGACGATCGTCTTGCCGGGGGCCATCTCGCGGATCAGCCCGCGGACCTCGTGCTTCTGGTTGGGGTCGAGGCCGTCCGTCGGCTCGTCGAGCACGAGCACCGGCGGGTCGTGAAGGATCGCCTGCGCGAGGCCGACGCGGCGTTTGAAGCCCTTCGACAGCGTCTCGATCGGCTGGTCCAGGACCGGGCCGAGGCCGAGCCGGCCGATCGTGTCGTCGAGCCGCCGGCGGCGGTGCTCGGCGGCGAGCCCGCGCACGTCGGCGATGAAGCGGAGGAAGGCGCGCGGCGTCATCTCGGGCCAGGCGGGTGCGCCCTCCGGCAGGTAGCCGAGCGCGCGGCGCGCGGGCAGCGGATCGCGCCCGACGTCATGGCCGCAGACGAGGGCGGTGCCCGACGTCGGCGCGATGAAGCCCGCGATCAGGCGCATCGTCGTCGATTTGCCGGCGCCGTTCGGCCCGAGGAATCCGAGGATCTCGCCGGGCCCGACCCGGAACGTGAGGTCGCTGACCGCCGCGATGTCGCCGAAGTGCTTGGTGAGGGCGCTGACTTCGATCATCTCGTCGCCTGTGACTGTGGGCCTCGCCGCGAGTTCCGTGCCTTCCGCGGCGCGCAGGGATTTTGCAAAAGCGCCGCGCGCGACGCAATGCCGGGCGGCGTGGCCGGGGCCGCGGCGCTCACCGCGGGCGGTGCGTACAATGCGCGCTTCCGCCGGGGCCGTACGCCATGAGACCCGAGACGCCTGCGCCGGCCCCGCCCGGTGACGACACACCCCGGCTCGTCTGGGACCTGCCGCTGCGCCTGTCGCACTGGGGCCTCGCGCTCACGGTGACCGGCGCGTTCGTCACCGACTGGGTCGGGCCCGCGGCCTTCGGCGCGCACGTCGTCTGCGGTTCGACCGCGCTCGTGCTCGTGCTGTTCCGGGTCGCGTGGGGGTTCGTGGGACCGGCGCACGCGCGCTTCGCGGACTTCGTGCGCGGTCCGCGCGCCGTGCGCGCGTCGCTGGCGGGGCTCAGGCGCGCCGCGTACCGCCGGCTCGCCGGCCATACGCCGCTCGGCGGCTGGATGGTGCTCGCGCTGCTCGGCCTCGTCGCCGCGCAGGCCGGCCTCGGCCTGTTCGCCAATGACGAGATCAGCCATACCGGGCCGCTCTACGGGTACGTCGACGGCCACCTCAGCACCCGACTGAGCGCGTGGCACGTCCGAATCGCGTACACGATCCTCGGCGCCGTCGTGCTGCACGTCGGCGCCGCGCTCTACTACCGCCTCGTGCTCGGCGACGACCTCGTGCGGCCGCTCGTCACCGGCTACAAGCGCGGCGTCGCCGCGGCCGCGGCGATCGAGCGGCAGCGCACGGGGCTCGCGCTGCTGATCCTGGCGATCCTCGCGGCGCTCGTCGTCTGGTTGATCCGGAGCGCGCCGGACGCCGCGCTCGAGCTGTAGCGCTCAGTCGTCCTTCTTCTTGAACTTGTCGTGGCAGCTCTTGCACGCCTGCGTGAGCTCGTTGAAGGCCGGCTTCGCCTTGGCGAGGTCGCCGGCCTTGGCGACGTCGGCGAGCGCGGCGCTCTTCGTGGCGAGGCGCTTCATCAGCTCGTCGAACTCCGCGCGGTGCTGCCAGATCTCGGGCTTGGCGTCGGTCTTGCCCTTGACGTACGAGCCGTCCGGGAAACCCTCGGGCAGCATCGGCGCGAGCACGGCGACCCGCGCCGCCTGCATCGCGAACGCGTCCTTGTCGTAAGGCGCCTTGCCCTCGATCGCGTTGGCCATCAGTGCGACGTTCCACTCGATTACGTGGTAGACCGAGTGGCGGTAGTGGATGGCGCGTTCGGCCGGCGACTGCGGCGCTGCGGAGGCGGTGACGGAGGCGGCGAGCAGCGTTGCGAGCGCGAACCAGGCGGGGCGGGCGAGCGGCATGCGGGAGTCCTTGGTCGTCGGTGCCGGCGGCACCGGGGGACCAGAGACTACTGAAGGGGCCGGCGGCTGCCAACCGCCGCGCCCGGACGTTACTCGGCGGCTTCCTTCTCGATTTCCGCCTTGTAGCTGCGCAGGCACTTGCGTACCTCGACGACGCCGGGTCGCCCGGCGATGCGCGCGATCGACTCCGGCAGCTCGTGCCACTGGCGGCCCCACTTCAGCAGGCGCACCGCGTCGGCGACGATCTGCGCCTCGGGCGAGCCGGGCGCGGGCGCCGGCGTCCGCGCGCCCTTGCCGGTCGCGGCCTTCGAATCGCGCTTGGGGCCGCCGCGCGGCGGGGTCGGCGCCGGGCGGGCGGGCGTTGCCTGGGTCCGCGGTACGTGCGCCGGTGCGGCAGGCGCCGCCGGCGCAGCGGGGCGGGAGGATGCAACCGGTGGCGGCGGCGGGCGCG
>JBBINS010000172.1:0-6001 GCA_037443765.1 Gammaproteobacteria bacterium | reverse complement strand
CGCGCACCTCGTGGGCGTCGTCGAGCCGGGCGTGGCGCCCGCCGGCGGGATGCCGCCGCCGGCGGCGTGGCAGGAGGCCGTCGGCGCGAACGCGATGCGCCCGAGCCTCGCGCTGTTCGCGGCGCTCGCCGGCGCGGGGGATTTCCGGCTAGTCTGGAATGTCGGCCGGGGCTGCCGCCTCGCGCTCGAGGTCGGCCGCCCGGCCGCGGGGACATGACCATGAGTCGCGCCAGTGACGTGCTGATCGTGGGCGGCGGACTCGCCGGCCTGACGTGCGCGCTGCACCTGCGGCAGACGTGTCCCGACCTCGGGATCCGCGTGCTCGAGCGACGCTCGCACCCGGCGCCGCCGGCGACGCACAAGGTCGGCGAGTCGACCGTCGAGATCGGCGCCCACTACTTCGCATCGGTGCTCGGACTCGCGTCGCACCTCGACGGCCGGCACCTGCGCAAGTTCGGCTTCCGCTTCTTCCACTCGGACGGCCGCGGCGACATCGACGGCGTGCAGGAGATCGGCGTGAGCCGCTACCTCAGCGTGCCCACCTACCAGATCGATCGCGGCATCTTCGAGAACTTCCTGCTGGAGCGGGCGCTTGCGTCCGGCATCGAGGTCGAGACCGAGGCGTCGGTCGACGCGATCGCGCTCGCCGGGCCGCCGGGGGACGAGCCGCACCGTGTCCGCTACCGGCGCGGCGGCGAGACCCACGAGGCCGAGGCGCGCTGGCTGGTCGACGCCTCCGGCCGCGCCGGCCTCGTCAAGCGCCAGCTCGGCCTCGGCGAGCCGAACGGGCACGACGTTAACGCGGTCTGGTTCCGGCTGCCGCTGCGGATCGACATCGAGGCCTGGTCGTCGGACGAGACCTGGCTCGGGCGCTGCGAGCACGGCCAGCGCTGGCGCTCGACGAACCACCTGGTCGGCGACGGCTACTGGGTGTGGCTGATCCCGTTGTCGTCGGGGTTCCACTCGATCGGCATCGTCGCCGACGCGGCGCGCCATCCGCTCGACACGATGAGCACCTTCGCGCGCGCCATGGCGTGGCTGCGCGCGCACCAGCCACGGCTCGCGCAGGCGATCGACGACAGCGGTGCGACGCCGGCCGACTTCCTGTTCCTGCGCCACTTTTCCTACGGCTGCCGGACGCTGTTCTCGGCGGACCGGTGGGCGCTCACCGGCGAGGCCGGCGCGTTCCTCGACCCTTTCTACTCGCCCGGCAGCGACTTCATCGCGATCGCCAACACCTACGTCGTCGATCTCATCGCGCGCGACCGGCGCGGCGAGCCGATCGGCGCTTACGTCGGCATCTACGACGCGCTGTTCCAGTCCTTCTACGACAGCACGCTGTCGCTCTTCAAGGGCCAGTACGGGCTGTTCGGCGATCCCGAAGTGCTGGCCGGCAAGGTGATCTGGGACTACACCTACTACTGGGGCATCCTCTGCCAGCTGTTCTTCCAGAACCGGCTCACCGACGTCGCCATGCTCGGCAGGATCCGCGAGCCGCTCATGCACACGCGCGGGCTCAACGAGGCCGTGCAGCTGTTCTTTCGCGCCTGGGCCGCCGTCAGCGCGCGACGCAACCGTCCGTGCCTGCTGGATCAGGCGGGCCTCGCGTGGTTCGACCGCCTGAACCGCGATCTGGCGCCGGTACTCGAGGACGGCGCGTTCGTCGAGCGCATCGCCCTGTCCGTGTCGCAGCTGGATTCGCTGGCCGCGGAGGTCGTCGGGCGCGTGATCGCCGAGCACCCCGCCGCCGCGGACTGGCCCGAAGCGCGCCGCGTGCTGACGCTGGCGGGCCGCGCGGCGCTCGCCGGCGGCGACATGCTCGAGTACCCGCTGACCGCCTGAGCGTGGCCCGCCGTCAGCCCCGCAGCATGATCGCGGCGCGACCGGTCGCGAGCGGCCGGTTCTCGTGGCTGACGCGGAACGCGTACTGCCAGCCGCTGCCGTCGCCGTGCAGTCGCTCGGCGACGACCTCGAGCTCGCCGGGCAGCGCCGCGACGTTGCCGGCCGCGAGCCAGACCTCGCGCAACGACACCAGCAGGCCCGGCGCTGCCCGACCGCCGTCGCGGCGCGCGAGCAGGCCGCCGTGCACCGCCATCGCCTGCGCGCCGTACTCGCACAGGCATACCGCGTCGAGGCGGCCGTCGCGCCGCAGCGGATTGTCGGCGCGACGGTGACTGGCGGTGGCGGTGACGATGCGCCGCTCGTCCCAGGCGACGATCCGCTCGAGCAGGCACATCAGCCCCGCGTGCGGCACGAGGTCGGCGATCGCGGCCGCGGGCGCTGCCGGCTCAGACCCAGAGGTCATAGAAGTTGAACCAGTTGAAGGGCGCGAGGCGCACGTAGTGCGCGAGCCGGTCCGCGAAGCGCTGCACCACGGCCGCCACCGCGGCCTCGCGCCCGGCGCGCGGGATGTCGAGCGACGAGGCGAAGGCCTCGAAGTGCAGGTCGTAGCGGCGGCCGCCGCGGTACAGGCCGAAGCACAGCACCACCGGCACCTTGAGGGTGATCGCGAGCAGCCACGGGGCGGTCGGCAGCGCCGCCCGCGCCCCGAGGAAGTCGACCGCGACCGTCGTGTTGCCGGGACGCGCGCGATCGGCGAGCAGCGTCACGAGCGCGTGCTCCTTCAGCGCCTCGTGAATCGCGAGCGCCGTCGTCGTGCCATCCTGGCGCGCGTTGATGATGCTCGCGGCGATCGCGGGGTTGAGCGCCGCCAGCATCGCCGAGACCGTCGGGTTCTGCGCGAGGTCGATGACCGGGCGGACCTGCTGCTCCGGCCGCTGCAGCGCGAGCACGCGCAGCGCGTCGAAGCTGCCGACGTGGGCGCCGATCAGGAGCGCGCCGTGCTGGAGGTCGAGCGCGGCATGCAGTTCCTCGAGCCCGAAGGTGCGGATGTCGAAGCCGCGGAACGCGTCGGTGAGCAGGAACACCCGGTCGAGCGTCACGGCCGCGAAGGTGTACACGTGCCGCGCGACATCCGACAGCGTCGGCCGGCGACCGAGGGCGCGCGCCAGGAAGCGACGCGACGCGCGCCGCTCTGGGCCGCGGCGCAGCACGAAGTAGGCCGCGACCGGCACGAGGACGAGGCGCGCCGGCGCGCGGCCGATGCGCAGCGCGATCGTCCGGATCAGCCACAACGCGAAGCGGCCGCCGCCTTCGGGGCGCTGCATCCATGCGACGCGGTCTGGGGTCGCCATCAGCGCTCCCCCGCCGCGGCCGGTCGCGCGAGCGCGCCGCGCACCAGCGTCTCGCCGGCGTGCGAGACGGTGAAGCGCACCTCGCCCCGCTCGCGCACGAAGCGGACCTCGGCGCGCTGCCCGGGCAGCAGCGGTCGCGCGAACTTCACCCAGGCGAGCCGGCGCTCGGACCCCGACGGCGCCGGCAGGAGCGCGAGCACGTGGTCGAGCACGACGACGCCCGGCACCACCGGCGCACCCGGGAAGTGCCCCGGCAGGCACGGGTGGTCGGCGGGCACGGTGAATTCGCTGGCGGGGTCGGGCGTGTCGGACATCGCGGGTCAGGGGGCCGGCGGCTTGCGCGGCCACAGCTCCGCGGCGAGCGCCGGGCCGACGCCCGCGGCGCTCTTCAGGAACTCGAACAGGCTGCGGTACGGCTGCCACGGAAAGCGGCGGCGGCGGTACAGGAACTCGACCAGGAACAGCAGCGCGACGAGCCCGTAGCAGCCGAAGTCCGCGTACAGCGCCCAGCTCGCGAGCGGCACCGTCAGCGGCGGCTGGTAGCCGAGCGTCAGCAGCAGCCCGCGCGGCGCGGCGATCAGCGCGAGCAGCACGCAAACGGCGGCGTTGAACAGGAACAGCGCCACCCAGCACACCGTGACCGTGCGCGCGTAACCCCACACGGCCGGATCGCGGATGTCCTCGGGCGCATGCAGCAGGCGGACGATGCGCTCGACGAGCGGCATGCGCCCATCGAGCAGCGTGTGGCCGAAGAACCACGCGAGGCCGAGGTTGATGCAGGCCGGCGCCACGAGCACCGCGACGCGCGCGCCGGCGAGCGCCGTGCGGCTTGCGACGAGCGCCAGCGCGAGCAGCGCGACGGCCACCGCCCACGCCCACGCGCGGCCGGATACGAGGGGCCCCGCCAGCGGCGCCCCCAGCAGCAGCGCGAGCGCCGCGATCGCGAGCCCGCCGTTGTCGAGCCGGACGCCGAGGTACGACAGCACGACGTACGCCACGAACAGCACCGCGCTCATCGCCGCCCGCGCCCCGCCCCGGCGCGCCTCATGAGTCGAGCGCCGCGCGCAGTGTGACGCACTCGAGGCCGGCCGCCGCGCTGGCGGCGAGCAGCTGCGGCAGCACCTCGAGCACCACCGGCACGCCGTCGACGCCGCGGGCCGCGCGCCCGTCGTGCAGCAGCAGGATGTCGCGCGCCGCGAGCCGTTTGAGCAGCCGGCGCGCGACGACGCGCGGCTTGGACGCGACGGTGTCGAAGCCGCGCCGCGTCCAGCTCGCGAGCCGCAGGTCGAGACGGCGCAGGATCGGCTCGAGGAACGGATTGCGAAAGCCCGCCGGCGCGCGAAAGAACGCGGGCCTGACGCCGACGACGTCCGCGATCAGCGACTGGGCGCCGGCGACCTCGGCGGTCATGGCGCGGGGCCCGAGGAACGAGAACGTGTACGGGTGGTGCAGGCTGTGGTTCTCGATCGCGTGGCCGCGCCGGACGATCTCGCGCGCGAGCTCGGGATGCGCCGCGACGCGGTCGCCGATGCAGAAGAACGTCGCCCGCGCCCGGTAGCGATCGAGGATCTCGAGCACCGGCGGCGTGACCGCGGGATCGGGGCCGTCGTCGATGGTGATCGCGACACGCCGCGCGGGCGAGACCGGCAGGCGCGTCAGGTTCGGCCCGAGCAGGTCGCCGCGCGGCACGATGCCGCTCGCGCTGATGATCAGGTGGTCGGCGACCAGCGCCGCGAGCGCGACGGGCCAGGCTTCCGGCTGCACCGCGACGGCCACGGCAGCGGCGGCGTGGAACGCGAGCGATCCTTTCAGGAACGGCGACGGCAGCCACCGCCCGAGCGTCTGCGTCACGGAAGTCTCGCTCGCTGGCATGGCGGCTCGCGCTCGGCGTCCTCGGAATCGGTGGCGGTCGGCGCAACCGGGCGGTCCGGCGGCGGGCTCGGCGGGCGGCGCCGCGAACCGGGCCAGAGGGTGCCACCGCAGGCGCGGCCGTTCAAGCGCGCGGCGCCGCGGCCGGCGGCCGCGCGAGCAGCGCGGCGAACACGAGCGCGAGCAGCGTGCCGGGCGCGACGGTCGAGCCGACCGCCGACAGCACCGGCACGTCCGAGATCGCGAGCACGCCGAAGCCGATCACGGTCGTGATGTTCGCGACCAGCAGCGAGGCGACCGTGCGTTCGGCCGCCGCCGCCTCCCCCGCCGCCGATTCGCGGTCGAAGAACAACGCGTAGTTCGAGCCGATGGCGACGATCAGCAGCAATCCGACGAGGTGCAGGATCGTCATCGGGCGCCCGGCGAGCGCGAAGCCCGTCATGACGACGAGCACCGCGAGCACGAGCGGCGCCACGACGCGCGCGACGCGCGCGGCCGAGCGCAGCGTCGCGGCCAGCAGCAGCAGGATCGCCGCAAGCCCGGCGAGCGACAGGCGCACGGCCTCGTTGAGGTAGCCCGAGTAGAGCGCGTCCGACTCGCGCTTCAGGTCGAGCACCACGACCTCGGCGCCCGGCGTCGACAGCGGCGCGACCGCCGCCGTCACGGCCGCGAGGTCGATCGTCGCCGCCCCCTGGCCCTGGCGCCGGGCTTCGAGCGGCACGAGCGCGCTGTAGCGCTCGCCGTGGCGGACGAGGAGCGCGTCGACCACCGACGCCATCGCCGTGCCGTCGAGGTCGCGGCGCGTCAGCGGCGGCGCCTGCCGCGCCGCTTCGACGTCGGCGACGAAGCCGTCGAGCGTCGCCGCGTCCACCGGCAGCGGCGCGACCGCAGCCGCGAGCGCGGTGCGCAGCGCCTCGGCCGCCGGCAGGCTCGCGCGG
>JBBINS010000171.1:0-6017 GCA_037443765.1 Gammaproteobacteria bacterium | reverse complement strand
TGATCGTGTCGGCGACGCTGCGGTCGAGGTCGAGCTGCTCGCGCATCTGGTCGTAATAGGCCACCTGCACGTTGGTGCCGGTGCGGACCGTGCCGGAATCCGGCGCGAGCTCGCCGAGGATCATCTTGATCAGCGTCGACTTGCCGGCGCCGTTCGGCCCAAGCAGGCCGATGCGGTCGCCGCGCATGATCGTCAGCGACAGGTCGTCCACGACCAGCCGATCGCCGAAGCGCTTGCTGACGCCCTTGAGCTCGGCGACCAGCTTGCCCGAGCGCTCGCGCGAATCGATCGCGAGCTTGACGTTGCCGACGCGCTCGCGCCGCGCGGCGCGCTCGTTGCGCAGTGCCTCGAGCCGGCGGACGCGGCCTTCGTCGCGGGTGCGGCGTGCCTCGACGCCGCGCCGGATCCAGGCCTCCTCCTGCGCCCAGAACTTGTCGAACTTGCGGTTCGCGACCGCCTCGGCCGCGAGCTCGTCGGTCTTGCGCGTCGTGTAGGCCGTGAAGTTGCCGGGGTAGGAGCGCAGGAAGCCGCGATCGAGCTCGACGATCCGCGTCGCGACGCGGTCGAGGAAGTACCGGTCGTGCGTGACGAACACGGAGCTCGGGCCGGTGATCAGCAGATCCTCGAGCAGCCGGATGCCGTCGACGTCGAGGTGGTTGGTCGGCTCGTCGAGCAGCAGCAGCTCAGGCTCGAGCGCGAAGGCGAGCGCGAGCGCGCCGCGCTTGCGCTCGCCACCCGAGGCACGGTCCGGCGCCACCGACGCCGACAGCCCGAACCGGTCGAGGAACTCGGTGAGCCGCGCCTCGGTCCGCCAGCGAGCGCGCTCGTCGTGGTGCGACTCGAAGTCGCCGCGCAGCCTGAGGCTCTCGAGCAGCGTCGCCGCGTCCGGCAGCACCGGCTCCTGCTCGACGACCGCGACCTGCAACCCGGCCTTCCACTGCAGCTCGCCCTCGTCGAGCGGCGTGCGTCGCGCGAGGACGCCGAGCAGCGACGACTTGCCGGTGCCGTTGCGGCCGATGAGGCCGATGCGCTCACCGTCGGCCACGGTCAGGATCGCCCGGTCGAGCAGCGGCGTCATGCCGTACGCGAGCTGGCCCTCGATGAGGCTGGCGAGCGTCATCGGCGCCGCGCGCAAGGTCGTCGCATACAGCAGCTCACGCGCATCTCCCACGGGTCGGATCGTGGCGCCCCGGCGGGGCGCGGAGCGCCACGCTAGCACGTCGCGGTGCCGGCCGGCGCCCGCGCATCCTCAGCCCGGGGGATAGCGCCGCGTCTCGCCGACCTCGAGCACCTGGAACGCCGTGTCGGCCACGCCGTGCCGGGTGCGGGCGCCGGCGAGTTCGACCACCGGGTCGTCGATGCCCTCGTCCGTCAGCTGGAAGCAGCCGAAGTGCGTCGCGATGCTGATCCGCGCGCCGAGGTCGAGGTGCGCGCGAACCGCGTCGTCCGGATCCATGTGCTGCTCCTGCATGAACCAGCGCGGCTCGTATGCGCCGATCGGCAGCAGTGCGAGGTCGACCGCGCCGAGGCGGCGGCGGACGTCCGCAAAGTGCTCGCCGAAGCCGGTGTCGCCCGCGAAGTAGAGCTGGGTCGCGCCGCGGCGCAGCACGAAGCCTCCCCACAGCGTCCGGTTGCGGCCACGGACGCCGCGCCCGGACCAGTGCCGTGCCGGCGTCAGCGTGACGGTCGCGCTGAGCGCGCGGGTCGACTGCCACCAGTCGAGCTCCACCACGTCGGGGATGCCGTGCTCGCGCAGGAACGCCGCGTTGCCGAGACCGGTCACGACGCGCGGACCGTGCCCGGCCGCGAGCCGCCGCAGCGTCGCGAGGTCGAGGTGGTCGTAGTGGTTGTGGCTGAGCAGCACGAGGTCGATCGGCGGCAGCGACTCGAACGCGAGGCCGGGCGACCGGACGCGGCGCGGGCCCGCCGACCGGAACGGGCTGACGCGCTCGGAGTAGACCGGATCGGTCAGCACGTTGAGGCCCTCGAACTGCACGAGGAAAGTGATGTGGTTGATGAAAGTCAGCGCGACCTCGCCGGCGGCGAGCGTCGCCGGCAGCGCTGGTGTCGCGACGTTCTCGACCCACGCCGGCCAGCGCTTCGGCCGCCGCGTGCGTTGCCAGCGCCAGAAGTCGCCGAAGGTCTTGCCGGCACCGCCGGTCACGTTGCGGAACACGCGGCCGTCGAAGTGATCGGACGCGGGTCCGCGGTGCCCGGGACCGCCGACCATCGAGCGACGCGCCGCGTACAGGCCGGAGATGAGCGTCGCGAGCGGTCGCAACAGCCGATTCATCGGTCGGGACCGCGGCTCTTGCGGGCCGTGGCGGCGAGCGCGTAGCTGACCCGGACGTGCGCGCGGATCCGGCGCCAGTCGATAGCGTCGAGCCGGACGCAGAGCGCCGTCCGCCTCGGGTCGTACGGTGCAGCGAACCAACCGGGCGTCGCGACCAGCGCATCGCGCGCTTCCGGCGGCACCTTGAGCCACAGGCAGTCGTTCCCCGCGTAGCGGTCGAGGACCGCGAACGGCGTGCGACCGACGCGGAACGTCGGGTGGCCGAAGGACAGGCCTTCCTCGATCCCCTCCCAGCCGGCGCACAGATCTCGCAGGCGCATGAGTGCCGATTCGGCCTCGCCGGTCGGACTGCGCCGCCGGCGGCCGCGCGCCCCGGGCTTCGTGTTCTTCGGTCGGGGGCGCCGCATGTCTCAGGTGCCGGGCAGCTGGCCGAGGTAGCCGAGGACGACGTCGATCGTGTCCACGACGCCGTGAACCGCAATCGGGATCGCGAGATTGCGGTCGCAGCCGACGTAGGCGGCGCCGAGGATCAGGCCTCCGACCGAATCGACCACGACTCCCGGCAGGCCCTGATGGAAGTGCGCGACGCCGAACATCAGGCTCGCGATTGCGAGTGCAGCCGAGTACGGCGCGCGGATCCAGCCGAGGAGGCCGACGAGGCGGTTGAAGACGTAGCCTCGCCAGACGAGTTCCTCGCCGAAGGCGGCGATCACCCAGACGAGCACCAGGTAGAGCGCCGCGCGGGGCAAGTCGCCGGCGAGGTTCGCGAACTGTTGCAGGTCCGGCTGCGCGCCGAGCGCCCGCACGACCAGCGGCTGGGTGATCGTCAGCTGGAAGGTCTCGAGCGCGATGCCGCCCATGATGCCGAGGTAGGCGAGCCGGCCGGCGCGCGGCCCGCGACGAAAGCCGACGTCGCGCCAGCGCGCGCCGCGCAGCCGCAGCGACACCCAGCCGAGCAGCAGCAGCCACGGCGTCTTGCTGACCGGGACGTGGCCGGTGGCATCGAGGGCGAACACCGCCGCGATGACGGCCGCCTCGGTGCCGAGCAGCCACCACGGCCCGCGCTCCTGGCCGCCTGGCAACGTCCCTGGGCTCGCGTCGGCCTGCGGCACGCTACTCCTGCGCGCTCGCGCCGACCGCGACCCAGGCGAGATCCGAGCGCGACACGGAGTCGAGCTTGAAGGACTTCGCGGCGGCGGTCATCCGCGTCAGCGTCTCGCCGATCGGCATCGCCGGCTTCGTGTCGCCCGGCTTCTGCTTGATGAACCGCACCGGGTTCAGCCGCGCGACGACGTAGTTGCGCAGATACGGCGACTTGAAGCCGCGTTCCTGGAGACCGGCGACGATTCGCTTGACCTCGGCGTCGATCGCCTGCAGCCGGTTCGCGTAGCCCTCGCGCTCCCGCAGGCTCGCTGCCAGCGTGCGCTCGCTGAAACGGTCGACCTTGCGCAGCACCGAGCTGTACGCGCCGCCGGCGAACCTCGGCGAGGACTCGTAGACGATCCCGAGCGTCAGGAGCTCGGCCGCCTCGAACTGGTCGCGGTACGCGGTCTCGGTGGCGCGCGGTTCGCGCTTGGCGAGCGCACGCGCCATGCGGATCACCTCGAGGCTGCGGTCCTTGAGGTTGTGCGCCTTCTCGGTGTTGAGCGCGAGGATCCGGTAGGCGAGCGCCTCGTCGGGCGAGATGAGCGCGGTGATCTGCTTGAGGCCGAGCACCTTCGCGGCCGCGAGGCGATGCCTCCCGTTCGGCGTCCAGAACCGGCCGTCGTGCCCCTGTACGACGATCAGCGGATCGAGGAACGCCTTGGCCTCGTCGATCTTCGCGGCGAGACGCTTGGTGTGCGTCGACGAGAGGTCGCGCTGGAACGGAGTCGGCTGCACCGCCGCGAGCGGCAGCGTGGCGAGCACGAGCGCGCGCCCGCCGAGCGGGTCGCGGTAGGCGCCGAGTACCGCGCCGCTCGCCGCGCGGATCAGCGCCACGAGCGGCGCGACCTCGGCGTGGGTGAGCTCGAGCGCGATGTCGCCGGCGGCGAGGCCGCGTTGCGTCTTGGCTGGCGCCAGGCGCCGCCGCGAGGCGGAGGCCTTGCGCGCCTTCGCCGGTCGCGAACCGGACGCCGGGACGGGCTTCTTGGTCTTGGCCACGGTGGAATCTCCTCAACCGGCTGCGCAGCGTCGGGCGACGCGTCGTTCAGGGAAGACTGCCGGACTGGTAGGCGACGAGCACCCAGCGACCGCGCTGCCGCGCGTAGGTCGCGGTGTAGCGCAGCCGGAGCGAGAGCATGGCCCCGCGCGCCTCGACCTCGGCGTTCGACGTCCCGGTGACGACGCCGGCGCAGCCGTAGGCGCGGGCAGTGCTCTCGACGGCGGTCAGCGCCCGGTACTTGCGCACGCCGGTCTGCAGATCCGCGATGAACTCGCGCTTGCCTTGCACCTGGCCGGTCGAGTGCCCGTAGCTGAGGTCGTCACCGAGCGCGAGCTCGAGTGTCGCCACATCGCCCGCCACGGTCGCCTCCATGCGGGCGGTGTCGGCGGCGACGAGCGCCTGCTCGGGGCTGAGCCGCGGGGCGGCGTCGGTCGCAGCCGTGAAGCAGAGCAGCAACGCGAACCAGAGCGGACGGGCCTGCTGCATGTCGTTCTCCTGGGGGGGCCGCAGCGCAGCATCGACGCACGCGGAGCGCAGGCTACGGCGACGAGCTCGAGTCACGCGACGATAGATCCGGCGGCGCCAGCTTTCAACGCCCCGCGGCGTCAGTACCGGCGCCGCGCCCCGGCGCCGTCGTCGCGCTAAGATTCCCGCATGAGCGAGCACGAGCACGACCACCCCGACCACGGGGATCACAGCGAGTTGGGCGCGATGGACGTGCGGGTACGTGCCCTCGAGACCATCCTGACGGCCAAGGGCTATGTCGACCCGGCCGCGCTCAACATCCTGGTCGACACGTACCAGACTCGGATCGGGCCGCGCAACGGCGCACGGGTCGTGGCGCGGGCGTGGGTTGACCCCGCGTTCCGCGCCCGGCTGCTCACGGACGCGACGGCCGCGATCGCGTCGCTCGGCTACCACGGGCGCCAGGGAGAGCACATGGTGGCGGTCGAGAACACCGCGGCCCGACACAACGTCGTCGTCTGCACGCTCTGCAGCTGCTACCCGTGGCCGGTGCTCGGCCTGCCGCCGGTCTGGTACAAGAGCGCGCCGTACCGGTCGCGCGTCGTGCGCGACCCACGCGGCGTGCTCGCGGATTTCGGCGTGACGCTGCCGGCGACGACCGAGATCCGCGTCTGGGACTCGACCGCGGAGGTCCGTTACCTGGTGATTCCGCGGCGTCCGGCTGGCACCGAGCATCTCGGCGAGACGGAGCTCGCCGCCCTCGTGACGCGCGACTCGATGATCGGCACGGGCCTCGCCCGCCCGCCGGGCTCAGCCGCGTGAACTACGTCTCCCACGCCGACCTCGGCGGGCGTCCGTGCGAGGAGCCCGTGACGCCGGAGCCGGAAGGCGACCCATTCCACGCGTGCTGGGAGGAACGCGTCCACGCGCTCACGCTCGCGATGGGTGCGACGGGTGTCTGGAACATCGACATGTCGCGCGCGGCGCGCGAAACACTGCCCGAGTACGACGCGCTCGACTACTACGGCAAATGGCTCGGTGGGCTCGAGAGACTGCTCCGCGAGCACGGGCTGGTGACGGCCGGCGAACTCGCGGCCGGTCGCGCGCTCGCGCCCG
>JBBINS010000170.1:0-6035 GCA_037443765.1 Gammaproteobacteria bacterium | reverse complement strand
CGCCGGGCATGCCGGCGGCAGGCCGGGGTTATCGCGGTGGTCGGCCATGGCAGGGCGCGCTCCGGGCGGGGATACTGGTCGGGGCGTGGCATGCCCCACCGGGATTCTCACACTCCCGCTGCGGGGGCGCCACGATGCGCGGCTCGGTCCCGCCGCCCGCGGAGCGGCCGCGCGTGCGCGGTCGAGCCGATGGAGCTGCCGCGCGTGGCAAGTCCGCATTGGCGCTGGCGCACGACGCGGTTCCACTAGTGGCTCGTCGTGCCCGCAGCACCGCGCCACGCGCGACGAGAGAGAAGCCATGACGCTCGCCATCAGTTCGCCCGCCTTCGGCGCGGACGCCGCCATCCCGGAGCGCTACACGTGCGACGGCGAGGATGCGTCGCCGCCGCTCGCGTTCGCGGGGCTACCCGGTGGCACCCAGAGCCTGGTGCTGGTCATCGAGGATCCCGATGCGCCGGACCCCGACGCGCCGCAGATGACGTGGGTGCACTGGATCGTCTACAACATCCCGCCGACCACGCGTGCGTTCGCCGAGAATGCCGCGCGCCGGGGATTGCCGCCGGGCGCGCTGACCGGCCGCAACGACTGGGGCCGCGCGGGCTACGGCGGGCCGTGCCCGCCGGTCGGACGCCATCGCTACGTCCACCGGTTGCTCGCGCTCGACACGGTGCTTCCGGATCTCAAGGGACCGACCCGGGCGGCCCTCGAGGAGGCGATGGCCGGCCACGTGCTCGAGGAGGCGGCGCTGATCGGCCGCTACGCGCGCGGCCGCTGATCGGCTTGGCCGCCGCCGGCGCTTCGACGACACTACGGGCTCCGGGCCTCGGGCCCGCTGCCGGAAGCGCGCCCCGCGGCGAACGCCCCCATGTTCCTGACCGATCGCCTGCGCTCGGCGCGCTATGGCCTCGTGCTCAAGCTCTCCGAGCGACTCGGCCGGGTCCGCGGCCCGCGGCCGGAGGTTCCGGCCCGGTCGCTCGCCGGCGAGGACCTCGCCGCGCCGACGCGCGCGCGCATCGCGGGCCTCGCCGCACGCTACGGGGTCGCCTTCGAGGCGCGCTACGGCGCGCCGACGGCGCTCGCGAACTATGCGCGTCTCGAACTCATCGCCCAGAGCCTGGACGCGTTCGGGATCGACGCGCCGGCCGGCCGCGTCGTCCACGACGTCGGCTCGGCGAGCTTCTGGTACGCCGCAGCGTTGCACGCGGCGTTCAGGCCGGCGGCGCTCACCGGCTTCGAGCTCGAGGGCTACCGGCGGCTGCGCGGACGCGTCAATCGCGCCGAGCGCGCGCTCGGCTATGTCCGCGACCTGCCCGCGACCGAGTTCGTCGTGGCGGACTACTCCTCCGTGACGCGCCGTGCCGGCCTCGTCACCGCGTTCTTCCCGTTCGTGACGACGCTGCCGGTGCTCGCGTGGCGGCTGCCGCTGTCGGTGCTCGCGCCGCAGCGGCTGTTTGCACGCATCCGCGACAACCTCGAGCCCGGCGGCGAGTTCTGGATGGTCAACCACGGCGAGCGGGAAGCCGCGATCGCGGCTCGCGTCGCAGAGGCGGTGGGATTTCGGCGCGGCGGCGAGTACCTGTGCCGCGCGCCGCTCCTGCCGCGACCGGAGCCGGCGGCGGTGAGCCGCTGGACTCCGGGGGCAGGCTAGGGGCGCCGCTACTGCTGCGCCTCGAGGTAGGCGGCGACCGCGCGCATCTCCTCGACCTTGAGCCCCTGCGCGACGCCGTGCATGACGGCGACGTTGCGCATGTTGCTCTGGAACGAGGCGAGCTGCTTCATCACGTACTGCGCGTGCTGGCCCGCGAGGCGCGGGAAGTCGCCCATGCCGTGCGCGTCCGGCCCGTGGCAGGCGGCGCAGGCCGGCACGCCGACCGACTCGACGCCCTTCTCGTAGATCTCCCGGCCCCTCGCGACGAGCGCCGGGTCGCCGGCGTGGCCGCGCGCGGCCTTCTGCGAGGCGTAGTACTGCGCCAGCGCGTCGATCGTGTCGTCCTCGAGCGTGCCCGCCATGCCCCACATGTAGCCGATCGCGTCGGCGTCGCCGCGGGTCTGCCCGCGAAACGCCTTCAGCTGGGCGGCCAGGTAGTTGGCATTCTGGCCGGCGAGGCGCGGGTACTTCGGCTGCTCGCTGACGCCCGTGGGGCCGTGGCAGCTGCCGCAGGTGCCGACGGCGATGCGGACGGCGTGCTCGTGCGTCGCGGCGTCGACCGCGTCGGCGCGCGCGGCGCCGAGGCCGAACGCGCAGAGGAGCCCGAGGGTCGTCACTATTGCGTGTCTCATTGCATTGTCTCCTTCAGGTCCGACGCGGCTCAGTACGACAGCCAGGCGAGGATGTAGATCGTGTTGTTGTCGCTCGCCTTGCGGCCGGTCACCCCGAGCGTGCCCGTGGTCAGACCGTCGATCTTGCTGTAGCCGGTGTACTGAACGGAGAACTTGGTGTTGAGCCACGGCATGTAGTTCAACTCGGCGATCCAGCCCTTGGTGTCCGGCGAGTTCGGCGCGAGCGCGGCATCCGTGCTGCCAGTGGTCTGGAAGAAGCCGACCGTGCCGCCGATCTTGCGCCGGTAGTAGTAGGTCGCGTTGCCGCGGATCGTCGTCAGGTCGTTGCTGATGTTGTTGAGGGTCGTCGTGCCGCCCGACGCGTTGAAGGCGGCGAGCGCGGCCGCGTAGGTCGCGTCCAGCGTCTGCTTCTCGTGGATGCGGGTCGCCGTGACGCTGAAGAGGTGCTGGTCGCCGACGTACTGGTACTGGACGTCCTCGGCGACGTCCTCGAACTTGTCGCTCGGCCCGGTGAGCGGCGAGCCGTAGCCGCTACCGGTCAGGTCGGGGAAGATCTTGAAGGTCGCGCCGTATAACCCGCCCTCGAGTGAGTGCCGGCCCCAGTTGTGCTCGTACGCGACGCGCCAGTAGGGCGCCGTGCCGTCGACGACTCCGCCCGTGGTCTTGCTGTCAAGCGGGCCTGCGGTGCCCTGCTTTGCCGAGCGATAGAGGCCGATCTCGCCGTACAGCGACTCGTTCCAGAACGCGTAGGCCGTGACGCCCGCGACGTCCTGGGCGCGCGCGCCGTCGATCTGGGTGCCGAACGAGCCACCCGGTGCGTTGTTGGACGTCGCGTACGGGAAACCGAACGCGGGCGTCGTGTTCCAGAGGTCCTGCACGGTCGGGTTGTTGTTCACCGACAGGCCGTAGATCAGGCTCTGGTCGCCCGGCAGCACCTTGAGGTCGGTGACGCGGATGTCGGTGTTGTCGATGCCGATCGTGCCGGAGTCGTTGCCGTAGGTCAGCTGCAGGAAGGCGCCGACGTGGGGCGCGATCTTGCCGGCGTAGAAGAGGCTCACCTGCTGCGGGAACGCGACCGTGCCGTTCTGGGCGGTGCCGGTGCCGGAGGAGTCGGGCTGGGCCGCCGCGACCGACGTGTAGGACGCCTGGATCATCAGCGACAGCGGCGGGAGGCTCGCGAGCGACAGCATCTCCTCCTTCTGGGCCGTGACGCCGCGAACCTGCTTCAGGTTGTCCAGGATGTAGCCATTGGCCTTGAAGACGCGACCGAAATGGGTGAGTTCCGGCCAGACGGTGTGGCACGCCTCGCAGGCCATGCCGGTCTGGCGGGCGAAGCTCGGCACGGCCTGGGCCGCGGGTGCGGCGAGCATGACGAGGATCGGGGCCAGAATGCGGGCTGCGATGGCAAGCCCCTTACGATCGAGGTTCATTTCCGCTCCTTCAACTTCAGCAGAACCCTGTTTTTGAAAGCGGCGCCAAACTAACCGGTCAAAACGGAGATACAAAGCCCGGCCATTACGTATTTCGCTGCGAGCTATCACCTTGCCCGCGGCCGGGAAATTCGGCGGGGCCGAGCGGGCCGGCCGCCCCGGGGGCGGCCGCGCGGGCCCGGTCCATCGGCACGACCGCCGGGCAACGCGAGCTCCAATCAGCGAGAATACGTAGATGCCGCAAGCCCTCGCCCCACCCCCCGCCGACCTCTTCGGCCGCCGCAAGTTCTGGGCGCACCGCTTCGGCACGGCGCCGTTCCTGCCGATGTCGCGCGCCGAGATGGACGAACTCGGCTGGGACTCGTGCGACATCATCCTCGTCACCGGCGACGCCTACGTTGACCACCCGAGCTTCGGCATGGCGATCGTCGGCCGGCTGCTCGAGGCCCAGGGCTTCCGGGTCGGCCTGATCGCCCAGCCGGACTGGCGCAGCACGGCGGCGTTCGCGGCCCTCGGCGCGCCGAACCTGTTCTTCGGCGTCACCGCCGGCAACATGGACTCGATGGTCAACCGCTACACGTCCGAACGACGGGTGCGCAGCGACGACGCCTACACCCCGGAGGGCGTCGGCGGCCGCCGGCCCGACCGCTCGGTCATCGTCTACTCGCAGCGCCTGCGCGAGGCCTTCCCGGACGTGCCGCTCGTGGTCGGCGGCATCGAGGCGTCGCTGCGGCGCATCGCGCACTTCGACTACTGGTCGGAGAAGGTGCGCCGCTCGGTGCTGCTCGATTCCCGCGCCGACCTCCTTGTCTATGGCAACGGCGAGCGGCAGGTGGTCGAGATCGCCCACCGGCTCGCCGGCGGCGAGCGGGTCGCGGCGCTGACCGACATCCGCGGCACCGCGTTCGTCCGGCGCGGGCCGCCGGGCGATGCGATCGAGATCGACTCGACGACCGTCGATACGCCGGGCCCCCTCAACCCCCCGGTCGATCCGTATGCGATGGAGAGCGAGATCCGCGCCGCGAACGACGCGCCGCCCGCGGCGGAGCCCGGCGTCGCGGTGGTGCGCTTCGCGCGGCTCGTCAGGAACGCCGACCGCGCCCGCAGCGTCATCCGGCTGCCGTCCTACGAGGCGGTGCGCGACGACCGGGTGCTGTACGCCCACGCCTCGCGGATCCTGCATCTCGAGTCGAATCCGGGCAACGCCCGCGCGCTCGTGCAGCGCCACGGTGACAGCGACGTCTGGCTGAACCCGCCGCCGATCCCGCTCTCGACCCGCGAGATGGACGCGGTGTACGAGCTGCCCTACCAGCGGGTGCCGCACCCGTTCTACGGCGAGGCCAAGATCCCGGCGTACAAGATGATCCGCTTCTCGGTGACGATCCAGCGCGGCTGCTTCGGCGGCTGCACCTTCTGCTCGATCACCGAGCACGAGGGCCGGATCATCCAGAGCCGCTCCGAGGAGTCGATCATCCGCGAGATCGAGCAGGTCCGGGACACGGTGCCGGGGTTCACCGGCGTCATCTCCGACCTCGGCGGCCCGACCGCCAACATGTACCGGCTGCACTGCAAGTCGAAGGCCGTCGAATCCGCCTGCCGGCGGCCGTCGTGCGTCTACCCGGGCATCTGCCCGAACCTCGACACGGACCACGCGCCGCTCGTCAGGCTCTACCGCCGCGCCCGCGAGCTCAGGGGCGTGAAGAAGGTGCTGATCGCGTCCGGCGTGCGCTACGACCTCGCGGTCGAGTCGCCCGAGTACGTCAAGGAACTCGCGCAGCACCACGTCGGCGGCTACCTCAAGATCGCCCCCGAGGCGATCGGCGAGGGGCCGCTGTCGAAGATGATGAAGCCCGGGATCGGCAGCTACGACAAGTTCAAGGAGCTGTTCGACCGCTACTCGAAGGAGGCGGGCAAGGAGCAGTACCTGATCCCGTACTTCATCGCCGCCCACCCGGGGACGAGCGACGAGGACATGCTCGAGCTCGCGCTCTGGCTGAAGCGCAACGGCTTCCGCGCCGACCAGGTCCAGGCCTTCCTGCCGTCGCCGATGGCGACCGCGACCGCGATGTGGCACACGGGCAAGAACCCGCTGCGGCGGGTGAGCCGGGCGAGCGAGGAGGTGCTGGTGCCGAAGGGCCTGAAGGTCCGGCGCCTGCACAAGGCGTTCCTGCGCTACCACGACGCCAACAACTGGCCGCTGCTGCGGGAGGCGCTGAAGCGCATGGGCCGCGCCGACCTGATCGGCAGCGGCAAGCAGCAGCTGGTGCCCGCCTGGCAGCCGGCCGGCACCGGCGGCGCGCCGGCCGCCGAGGCCGCCCGGCCGCG
>JBBINS010000169.1:0-6050 GCA_037443765.1 Gammaproteobacteria bacterium | reverse complement strand
GTTGGCGGCGTAGTCGTCGCCGTCGGAGAACGCGATCGCGTCCTCGCCGGAGGCGGCGAGCACGTGGAACTCCTGCGAGCCCGTGCCGCCGATCGCACCCGGATCGGCCAGCACCGCCCGGAAGTTCAGGCCCATGCGCGCGAAGATCCGCACGTACGCGTCGTACATCAGCCGGTAGCCCTCCTCGAGCGAGGCATCGTCGAGGTGGAAGCTGTACGCGTCCTTCATGATGAACTCGCGCGCGCGCATGACGCCGAAGCGCGGACGGATCTCGTCTCGGAACTTGAGCTGGATGTGATAGAAGTTCACCGGCAGCTGCCGGTAGCTCTTGAGCTCGCGGCGCGCGATGTCGGTGATCACCTCTTCGTGCGTCGGGCCGTAGACGAAATCGCGCTGGTGGCGGTCCTGGATCCTGAGCAGCTCCGGACCATACTGCTCCCAGCGGCCGGACTCCTGCCACAGCTCCGCCGGCTGGATCGTCGGCATCAGCAGCTCGAGCGCCCCGGCGCGGTCCATCTCCTCGCGGATGATGCGCTCGACCTTGCGCAGGACCCTGAGGCCCATCGGCAGCCAGCTGTAGAGGCCGGCCGAGAGGCGGCGGATGAGGCCGGCACGCAGCATCAGCTGATGGCTGACGATTTCGGCCTCGGCCGGCAGTTCCTTGAGGTTCGGGATCGGGTAGGCGGACAGGCGCATGCGGGACGGGGCCTCGATCGGCGGGTGCGCCCGGGGGGGCGCGACGGAGCCGCATCTTATCAGGCGGGGGCGCGCGACCCGCGGCGCGGTTGTTGGCGGCACCCGGGGGCCCTATCATCGCGCCATGTCCGAACCCGCCGCCGCCCACGAGGAGTCCGTCCGGCCGCCGCAGCGCCGCCGCCGCGGGGTGTTCCTGCTGCCCAACCTGCTGACCACCGGCAACCTGTTCGCGGGCTTCTACGGCATCGTCGCGGCGATCGACGGCAACTTCGACCGCGCCTCGATCGCGATCTTCATCGGCATGCTGTTCGACGGCCTCGATGGCCGCGTCGCCCGCTGGACGCGTACCGAGACGCAGTTCGGCAAGGAGTACGACAGCCTGTCGGACCTCGTCGCCTTCGGCCTCGCGCCGGCGATCATCGTCTACCAGTGGGGCGTGGCCCGGCTCGCCGAGTACAACGAGGCCTGGGGCCGGATCGGGTGGCTGGTGACGTTCTTCTACGCGGTCGCGACGGCACTCAGGCTCGCGCGCTTCAACACCCGCACGGCCTCGGTCGACAAGCGCTACTTCGAGGGCCTGCCCTCGCCGGCGGCGGCGGCGGTGGTCGCCTCGTTCATCTGGTGCGCGCACAAGTACGGACTCGGCGGGCTCAACGGGCTCGTGATCGCGTTCGGCGTGACGGCGCTCGCCGGCGCGCTGATGGTGAGCCGGTTCTACTACTCGAGCTTCAAGGGCGTTCGCCTCACCGGCCGGGTGCGCTTCACCTACGCGGTGCTGATTCCGCTCGTCTTCGTCGTCATCTCGGTCGAGCCGCCGCTCGTGCTGCTCGCGCTGTTCGGAGGCTTCGCACTGTCGGCCCCGGGGGTCGCGCTGTGGCGCCGCCTGCGGCGCCGGCCGCCGCCTGGCGCCGGGGCGGGTAGACACTGATGGACCCGCGCCGGGCGGCGGTCCTCGGCACCATCGGCATCGACCGGTTCGTGGCCCGCGCCCCGCTGCCGGACACCGGCGCCGCCGCGGCCGATCCGGCGATGCTCGACTGGGACGGGCTCGCGTCTGCGGTCGCGGGCTGCACCCGCTGCGGCCTCGCCGCGACGCGCACGAAGACGGTGTTCGGCGTCGGCGACCGGCGGGCGCGCTGGCTGATCGTCGGCGAGGCGCCCGGCGCCGACGAGGACCGTCAGGGCGAGCCGTTCGTCGGCCGCGCCGGCCAACTGCTCAACTCGATGCTGCGCGCGGCCGGCCTCGGCCGGGAGCAGGTGTTCATCGCGAACGTCCTGAAGTGCCGCCCGCCGGGCAACCGCGACCCGCTGCCGGAGGAGGTGCGCTGCTGCCTGCCGTACCTGCACCGGCAGATCGCGCTGATCGCGCCGCGGCTCATCCTCTGCGTCGGGCGGATCGCGGCCCAGAACCTGCTCGGCGTCGACACGCCGCTCGGCCAGCTGCGCGGCCGCACGCACGAGCTCGAGCCCTTCGGCACGCCGGTCGTGGTGACCTACCACCCGGCCTACCTGCTGCGTTCGCCCGGGGAGAAGCGCAAGAGCTGGGCGGACCTCAAGTTCGCGATGGAGGTGGCCCGTGGCCGCAGCGCATGACGAGTTGCGCGAGCCGCGCATCACGCACCGGCGCATGGCGGAGGCGGACCTGCCCGCCGTCGTCGCGCTCGAGAACGCGGCCTACATGTTCCCGTGGAGCCTCGGGATCTTCCGCGACTGCCTACGGGTCGGCTACGCCTGCCGAGTGCTCGAGGCGCCGGACGGCATCGGCGGGTACGGCATCATGTCGATGGGCGCCGGCGAGGCGCACATCCTCAACGTCTGCATCCGCGCGGACCTGAGGGGGCAGGGCACCGGCCGGCGCCTGCTGGTGTGGCTACTCGACGAGGCCCGCGCCGCGGGTCAGGGCTGGGTGTTCCTCGAGGTCCGGCCGTCCAACCGACCGGCGATCCTGCTCTACGAGTCGCTCGGTTTCGCACCGGTCGGGCTGCGGCGCGGCTACTACCAGGCCGTCGGCGGCCGGGAGGACGCGATCGTCTACCGGCTGGACCTTGACGCCTGGGGCGAGGCCCGCGCGCGCGTCGCGCCCGCTGTGCGGCGGGACGGCTGACCGGCTACCATTGCGGCCCCGCGACGCCGTAGTCCCCCCCATGAACGAGTCGACCCTGAGCGCCGAGATCGAACGGCGCCGAACCTTTGCGATCATTTCCCATCCGGACGCCGGCAAGACGACGCTGACGGAGAAGCTGCTGCTGTTCGGCGGCGCGATCCAGATGGCGGGCACCGTGAAGGGACGCAAGGCGACGCGCCACGCGACCTCCGACTGGATGCGGCTCGAGCAGCAGCGCGGCATCTCGGTGACCTCCTCGGTGATGCAGTTCCCGTATCGGGAGCGGATCGTCAACCTGCTGGACACCCCGGGCCACGAGGACTTTTCCGAGGACACCTACCGCACGCTCACGGCGGTCGACTCGGCGCTGATGGTGATCGACTGCGCCAAGGGCGTCGAGGAGCGCACGATCAAGCTGATGGAGGTGTGCCGGCTGCGCGACACGCCGATCATGACCTTCGTCAACAAGCTCGACCGCGAGGGCCGCGAGCCGATCGAGCTGCTCGACGAGATCGAGCGCGTGCTCGGCCTGCGGTGCGCGCCGATCACCTGGCCGATCGGCATGGGACGCGAGCTCCGGGGCGTCTACCACCTGCGCGAGGACCGCATCTACGTATATACGGCGGCCGAGAAGGGGCGCGCCGGCACCAACCTCGTGATCGACGGCCTCGACTCGCCGGCCGCGTCGGAGCTGCTCGGCGACCGGCGCGACGCGCTGCGCGCCGAGATCGAGCTCGTGCGCGGCGCGACCGCCGAGTTCGACCTCGACGCCTACCGTGCGGCGCGCCAGACGCCGGTGTTCTTCGGCTCCGCGATCAACAACTTCGGCGTCGAGGAGCTCCTCGCGGCGTTCGTCGAGCACGCGCCGGGGCCGCGGCCCCGCGCGACGCTGACCCGCGACGTCGCGGCCGTCGAGCCGCGCTTCTCCGGCTTCGTGTTCAAGATCCAGGCGAACATGGACCCGGCGCACCGCGACCGGATCGCCTTCCTGCGCATCTGCTCGGGGCGCTACCAGCGCGGCATGCGCCTGCACCACGTGCGTCTCGGCAAGGAGGTGCGGGTCGCCGACGCGCTGACGTTCATGGCCGCCGATCGCCAGCAGGCCGAGGAGGCCTATGCCGGCGACATCATCGGGCTGCACAACCACGGCACCATCAACATCGGCGACACGTTCACCGACGGCGAGAAGCTCACGTTCACCGGCATCCCCAACTTCGCCCCCGAACTCTTCCGTCGCGCCGTGCTCAAGGATCCGCTGAAGGCCAAGGCCCTGCAGAAGGGGCTCGCGCAGCTGTGCGAGGAGGGCGCGACGCAGCTGTTCCGCCCGCTCAGGAACAACGACTCGATCCTCGGCGCCGTCGGTCCGCTGCAGTTCGAGGTGGTCGCCTTCCGCCTGCAGGACGAGTACAGCGTGCAGTGCGTGTTCGAGGGCATCTCGGTCGCGACCGCGCGCTGGATCGACTGCGCCGACCCCAAGAAGCTCGCCGAGTTCCGCGAGCGCTGCTACGAGCACCTCGCGCTCGATCACGCGGGCGAGCTCGTCTATCTCGCGCCGTCGCGCGTCAACCTCGAGCTGACGATGGAGCGCTGGCCGGGCGTGCGGTTCCGCGAGACGCGCGAGCACCTCGCCAGCGCCGCCTGAGGCGCGTTCAAAAACTGAGCAGTGCTTGGTGCACTGCAAGAGAAACGCTTGCGCGGCTACGACCAAGGTCGCTTGTGTCGTCCCCGACGATCGTCAATCATGGCTGCCTCTCGGCAGCGGCGGCAGATTGGGGGAACGACGATGGGCAAGCGGATTGCGTACGTTACGGGCGGCATGGGCGGCATCGGCACGGCGATCACGACGCGACTGTGCGAGGCCGGCCACACGGTGGTCGCCGGCTGCGGGCCGGGCTCGCCACGCCGCGACCGCTGGCTCGCCGAGATGCGCGGCCGCGGCTTCGACGTGCACGCCTCCGAGGGCAACGTCGGCGACTGGGAGTCGACGCGCGCGGCCTTCGAGAAGGTCCGCAACGAGATCGGGCCGGTCGACATCCTCGTCAACAACGCGGGCATCACGCGCGACGGCACCTTCCGGCGCATGACGCTCGACGACTGGCACGCCGTCATCGAGACGAACCTCAACAGCCTGTTCCACGTCACCAAGCAGGTCATCGACGGCATGCTCGACCGTGGCTGGGGGCGGATCATCAACATCTCGTCGGTCAACGGCCAGAAGGGCCAGTTCGGACAGACGAACTACTCGACCGCCAAGGCGGGCATCCACGGTTTCACGATGGCGCTCGCGCTCGAGGTCGCGAGCAAGGGCGTCACCGTCAACACCGTCTCGCCGGGGTACATCGCCACCGACATGGTGAAGGCGATGAAGCCCGAGGTGCTCGAGAAGATCGTCGCGACGATCCCGGTCAAGCGCCTCGGCCAGCCCGAGGAGATCGGTGCGATCGTCACCTGGCTCGCGTCCGAGGAATCGGCGTTCGCGACCGGCGCCGACTTCTCGCTGAACGGCGGCCTGCACATGGGCTGAGGCGGCTCACCAGGTCGCCGGGTCGAGCCGGTAGAAGCCGGCGAGTTCGCCATAGAGCTCCGGGTGCCCGGCCTTCAGATCGCGCGGCAGCTCGAAGAACGTCTCGGTGGCGACCGCGAAGAATTCCGCCTCGTCCTCGATCCCGTACGGGTCGAGCAACGTGTCCTCGCCGGCGTCGGCGCGCGCCTCGAGCTCGTCGAAGGCGCGTTGCATGACCTTCGCCCAGCGCTCGTAGTCGCGCGGACCGTCGAGGAGCGGCGCGCCGTTCGCGGCGCCTTCCTCCTGGTCGAGGTAGTGCGCGAACTCGTGGATCACGACGTTGTAGCCGTCGCCGGCGTCGCGCACGTCGCGCCACGACAGCAGGACCCGCGTCGTGTCCCACGACTGGCCGGCGAGCGTCCGCTCGCGCTCGGTGACGACGCCGTGCTCCTCGACGTGGTCGCGGACCACGAACTCGTTCGGGTACACGAGGATCGAGCGCAGCTCGTCGAACACGTGCTCGCTGCGGTTCAGGACCAGCAGGCATGCCTGCGCCGCGATCTCGGTGCGCATCGCGTCGGTGACCGTGAGCCTGCCGCAGCCGACGAATTCGCGTTCGGCGAGGAACACGCGCACCAGCGCCGCGAGGCGCGGGCGCAGCGCTGGCGGCAGCCTCCGCCACGGCCGGGTGCGCGCGAGCGCCGCGTGCTCCGCGTCGCTCGGCACCCCGGCGAGCAACCGGCTGCG
>JBBINS010000168.1:0-6104 GCA_037443765.1 Gammaproteobacteria bacterium | reverse complement strand
CGCTCAGCGTCGACGGCGCCGCGGCCTACAACGTCGCCAACCTCGCCGCGGCCGCGCTCGCCGCGGTCGCGCTCGGCATCGCGCCGCCGACCGTGGCGGGCGTGTTCGCGCGCTTCGGGGCGCGGCCGGCCGACAACCTCGGCCGGCTGATGCGCTTCGACGTCGGCGGCGTGCGGGTGCTCGTCGACTACGCGCACAACCCCGAGGGCCTGCGCGGCCTGCTGGGCGTCGCCGCCCACCTGCGCGGCGACGGCCGGCTCGGCATGCTGCTCGGCCACGCCGGCAATCGCCAGGACGCGGACATTGCGGCGGTGGCGCGCGTCGCCGCCGGCTTCCGGCCCGACCTCGTCGTCGTCAAGGAGAACGAGGCGCACCTGCGCGGTCGCGCGCCCGGCGAGATCCCGCGACTGATTCGCGCGACGCTGCTCGCCGCGGGCCTGCCGGAGTCGGCGCTGCCGGTGCGGGCGACGGAGCTCGACGCGGCACGCTGCGCGCTCGAGTGGGCGCGCCCGGGCGACGTGCTGGCGCTGCTCGTGCACTCGCCGGCCGCGCGCACCGCGGTGCTCGCGATGCTGGAGCGGCCGCGCGACGAGGCGCGCCGCGGCGGCTGAGGCGCGCTACTTCGCGAGCTGGAACAGCACCGAGGAGACCCAGCCCTTGTTGCCGAGCTCGTCCTCGACCTCCCACATCACGTCCTGCTTCTGCCCGGTCGGGTACAGCATCATGCCCGGATCGAGCGTGCGCACGACCTTGCTGGTCGGCGCTGCGGTCGAGTACATGCGGCCGGGCTTCGCCATCGTCACCGCCTGCTGCTCGTTCGCCGCGCTCGCGTTGTCGGGCAGCTCCGCGAATTTGGCGACGAGGTCGGTGTAGGCCTGCAGGTAGGCGAGCGCGATCACCTGGCCGATCTCGGTGTCGGCGTAGCCGGTCGCGCCGCCCGCGCCGAAGGCGCCGCCGGCGAACAGCCCGCCGCCGGCGCCCCAGCCGAGGTCGGTCTTGGTCGAGTGGCCCTCGGTCAGGGCCACCTGCTCCGAGGAACGCACGTCGGTGACCGTCAGCGTGACGTCGGCGGTTTTCTTCTTGATGTTGATGCCGCCGAGAATCATGCCGGCGCCGCCCGGGACGAGCCCGCCGAGGATGCCGCCGATCCGGTTGCCGCCGGCATTCTTGTTCTCCGACACGAGATCGGGCACCAGCACGTAGTCGGCGGCCTTGACCTGGCCCTTGCCGACGTTGGAGCGGCCGCGCAGTTCGCCCGACGCGGCCAGGTCGCGCTCGGCCTTCGCCGCCGCCATGCCCTTGCCGCGATCGACGAGCGTGAAGCAGCCGGACTTGCTGACGTAGATCTTGAGCAGCGCCTCGGGCGAGCCGAGGTGGTACTCGGCCCACCAGTTGCGCTCCGGCTCGACGACCGCGATCGCGCCGTACTTCTTGGTGCAGGTCGGGATCTCGGCTTCCTTCTTCGCCCGCTCCTGCTGCGCGGTCTGCGCCCCGAACGATGCGCCGGGCGCGAGCAGCACCGCGGCGGACAGACAACCGGTGATCGCGAGTCGGATGGGTAGCCGGGACGTCATGATTCCCCCTGATTGATTCGATCGTGCCGGTGGCCGATCGTGTCGCCAGACTATAGCCCAGCAACGCGGCCGGCCACTAACCGCCCGGCGCGCGGGTGACGACCGTTCGCGACCGGTCCGGCGCCGGAGCGCGCGGCGCTCACCGCCCGGCGTCCGGAGCCGAGAACGGCTGCGGCGGTTCGCGTGCCGCGGCGCGCGCGCAGGCCGCGGTCACCAGCCGGGCGAGCTCGCGGGTGGCAGGACCGGCGCCGTCGCGGTCGGCGTACACGAGGTGCAGGTCGACGACGCGGCTGCCGGCGTCGGCGAGTGGCAGCGGCACGAGCGCGCCGCTGCCGAGCTCCGCGCGGATGTGCTCGCGCGGGACCCACGCGAAGCCGAGCCCCAGCTTCAGCATCTCGATCGACGTCTTGAGGTGCGAGACCGTCCAGCGCTGCTCGGCGCCGAGCCAGCCGGCATCGAGCCGGCGCTTCGTGCCGCTGTCGCGCACGACGATCTGGCGCTCGTGCTTCAGCTCGTCGAGCGCCAGCGGGCGACCGAGCGCATGCAGCGGATGGTCGCGGTGCGCCACCGGCACGAACTCCACTGCCATCAGCCGCGTGCCGAGGAAGCCCGGCGGCAGCTGGCCGACGATCGCGAGATCGACCTCGCGCTTCAGGAGGGCCTCGGTCGTTCCGGAGAGCACGGACTCGAGGACCTCGACGCGCGTCGCCCGGCACACCGGGCCGAAGGCGCCGAGCGCCTCGTAGAGCAACGCCGGCGGGAAGATGAGGTCGACGGCGACGCGGATCGCGCCCTCCCAGCCCTGGGCGAGGTTCCGGGCGACTGCCTCGAGGCTCTCGACGTCGGCGAGCACGGCGCGCGCGCGCCGCAGCAACGTCGCCCCGGCTTCGGTCAGCACCGTGCGCCGGCCGCGCGGCTCGGTGAGCGCGACCGGCAGCTCGGCCTGCAGCTGCTGCACGGCGTAGCTCACGGCGGACTGGCTCTTGTCGAGCGCCTCGCCCGCCGCCGCGAAGCCGCCCTCGTCGACGACGGCGGCCAGCACGGCCCATTGCTCCAACGAGGTCCTCGGCACCTTGATCACGTCAAATCCGATAATAAGATCAATTTGAGCTAAAATGTCCCGTTGATTATCCACTAATCAGATATAGATTGGGAGCCCTCGCCACACCGCACCGAGGGTCCCATGAGTACCGTTCTGCAGATCAATTCGAGCCTGGCCGGCGACTCCGCCGCTTCGACGGCGCTCGCCGACCGCCTCGTCGCCGGCCTCGTGGCCAACGACCCGGGCCTGCGGGTCGTGCGCCGCGACCTCGCCGCCCGGCCGCTGCCGCACCTCGACGCCTCGCGCCTCGGCGCGCTCGCCAAACCCGCCGCGGCGCGCACGCCCGCCGAGGCGGCGATCGCCGCCGAGTCCGACGCCGTCATCGCCGAGGTCGAGGCGGCGACGCATGTCGTGATCGCCGCACCGATGTACAACTTCGGCGCGCCGTCGACGCTCAAGAGCTGGTTCGATCATCTCGCCCGCGCCGGCGTCACGTTTCGCTACACCGCCAACGGGCCCGAGGGACTGCTGCGGGGCAAGCGCGCGACGCTCGTGACGACGCGCGGCGGGGTGCACCGCGACCGCCCGCACGATCATCTCGTGCCTTACGTGCGCACGATGCTCGCCTTCGTCGGCATCACCGACGTCGCCGTCGTGTACGCCGAGGGCCTCGCGCTCGGCGCCGAGCCGCGCGAGGCCGCGCTCGATCGCGCCAGGGTCGAGATAGACTCGCTGGCCGCCCGGCGCGCCGCCTGAAGGAGCAACGCCATGACCTCCCGTACCGTAGAACGCATCGTCACCGGGCGACCGACCGCCGACGGCGGCGGCGTGCGGCTGACCCGGGTCGTGAGTCCCGAGCAGGGTCTCGATCCGTTCCTGCTGCTCGACGAGTTCGACTCGAGCTCGCCGTCCGACTACATTGCCGGCTTCCCGTCGCACCCGCACCGCGGCTTCGAGACGGTGACGTACATGCTCGACGGCCACATGCTGCACGAGGACCACCTCGGTCACCGCGGCGACCTCAAGCCGGGCGGCGTGCAGTGGATGACCGCCGGCCGCGGCATCATCCACTCCGAGATGCCGCAGCAGGTCGCGGGCCGCATGCGCGGCTTCCAGCTTTGGATCAACTTGGCGGCGGCCGACAAGATGAAGCCCGCCGCCTACCAGGACCTCGACCCGGAGCGCATCCCGCGAGTCGTACGGGGCCCCGCCAGCGTGCGCGTGGTCGCGGGCGAGTTCGCGCCGCCGCCCGGCAGCGGCGGCGCGCCGGTCGCCGGACCGATAACGGGCGGGGCGACGGCGCCGTTCTACGTCGACGTCGGGCTCGAGCCCGGCGCGGCGCTCGCGCTCGCGACGCCGGCCGGCCACCGCGTGCTCGCGTACGTGTTCGAGGGCGAGGCGAGCGTCGGCGCGCGGACGCTGGCCAAGGGGCAGCTCGGCCTCCTCGGCGACGGCACGTCGCTCGAGCTCAGCGCCGGCGCCGGCGCCGCGCGGATCCTCGTGATCGGCGGCCGCCCGCTGCGCGAGCCCGTCGTCCACTACGGGCCGTTCGTCATGAACACCGTGGCGGAGATCGAGCAGGCGGTGCGCGACTTCCGCAGCGGCCGCCTGACCGACGCCGCCTGAGGAACTTCCCGACCTATCGGCGGCCGGGCCCGGCGGGCACAATCGCCCGATGAGCGAACGCGCGGCCGCCGAGAACCTGCCGGACCAGCTGGCCATGACGTGTCGCCTGTTGTTCCTGCCGGCCACGGCGACGGTCCCCGCGGCCACCGTCGTCGCGCTCGCGATGGGTCCGACCGTCAGCGTCGCCGCGCGCGCGGCGTGGGTCGCGGCGCTCGCGCTGCTCGCGGTCGCCCGCGTGCTCGCCGGCCGCGCCTACCTGGCGCGGCCGCGTAGCCCGGCGGAGGCGCGGCGCTGGCTGTGGCTGGTCCTCGCGCTGACGGCGGTCGTCGGCGCGGCGTGGTCGTGCGGCGGCACCGTCCTGCTGCCGGTCGGGCAGCCGGTCCGCGAATCGCTGGTCGCGATGTCGCTGATCGTCGCACTGGCCGCGGGCTTCAGCGCGCTGTCGCCGGTCGCGGGCGGCTACGCCGCGCTCGCGATCCCGTTCATCCTGCCGATGGCGGCGTGGCAGATCGCGACCGGCTTCTGGCCGCGGCAGGTCCTCGGCGTCGTGTACCTGATGTTCCTGCTGGTCATGGTCGGCGCGGCCGCGCGCACCGCGCGCACCGCCCGCGAGCAGGCCCGCCTGGTGCGCGAGAACGCGGAGTTCGCCGCGCGTCTGCGCGCGGAGCGCGACGCGCTCGACGCCGCCAACGCGGAGCTGCGGCTCGCCAGCGAGGCGAAGTCGCGGTTCCTCGGCCACATGAGCCACGAATTGCGCACGCCGCTGACGGTGATCCTCGGCTACAGCGACCTGCTGCTGCGCGACGAGACCGAACGGCGCCGCGCCGAGGCGCTCGCGCGCATCAAGGGCGCCGGTGGCGCGCTGCTCTCGATCGTCAACGACCTGCTGCTGGTCGCGAGCATCGACGCGGGCCAGATCGCGCTGCACGAGAGCGACTTCGTGCCCGCGGAACTGCTCGACGAGGTGGTCGCGGCGCTGCGCTCGCACCCGGACGCGCGCGACCTCGAGATCGGCTGCACGCTCGGCGACGGGATGCCGGCGCGGCTGCACGCGGACCGCGACCGACTGCGGCAGGTGCTCCTCAACCTCGGCATCCACGCGCTGCGCCAGACCCCGCGCGGCCGCGTCTCGCTGTCGACGCGGCTCGTGCCGGCCGACGGCCCGCTGCCGTGGCTGCGCGTCGAGGTCGCCGACACCGGCGGCGGAGTCGCGCCCGAATTGCGGGCGCGGCTGTTCGAGCCGTTCTCGCAGCTCGACGCGGCGACCGGCTCCCGTTCCGACGGTGCAGGCCTCGGGCTCGCGATCAGCCGCTCGACCATCGAGCGCATGGGCGGGCGGATCGGCGTCGACAGCACGCCGCAGGTCGGCTCGACGTTCTGGTTCGAGGTGCCGGTGCAGAGCGCGGAGCCCGCGCCGCCGCCCGCGGTGCGCTTCGGCCGGCGCGTGCCGGAGGCCTTCGCGGGCGCGGTACTGATCGCCGACGACGTCCCCGAGACGCGCGACTTCCTGGCGCGCTTCCTCCGCGAGGCCGGCTGCGCGCCGGTGGTGGAGGTCGCGACCGGCCGCGAGCTCCTCGATGCGACCCGCGGCGCGCCGTTCGACCTGCTGCTGGTCGACTGGCGCATGCCGGACCTCGACGGCCTCGCGGCGATTGCCGAACTGCGCGCGACCGAGGGCGCCGCGGGCCGGCCGCGGACCCCCGCCGTGGTCGTCACCGCGGGCCTGCTGCCCGAGGACCGCGCGCGCTGCCTCGCGGCCGGCGCCGACGCGGTCGTCGAGAAGCCGGTCGACCTCGACCGCCTGGCCGCGGTGCTGCGTCGCTGGCTGCGCACGCCGGGCGCCGCCGCCGCGGGAGCGCCGG
>JBBINS010000167.1:0-6106 GCA_037443765.1 Gammaproteobacteria bacterium | reverse complement strand
GGCGCGCCTCGGCGCACGCGGTCCCGCCGGAAGCGCCCCGTGACGCCCGCCAAGCGCGAGGCGTTCTTCGCACGGCTCGCGGCGGAGAACCCGGAGCCCCGCACCGAGCTCGCGTACTCGAGCCCCTACGAGCTGCTCGTAGCCGTGATCCTCTCGGCGCAGGCGACCGACAAGAGCGTCAACCTCGCGACGGCGCAGCTCTACCCGGTCGCGAACACGCCGGCCGCGATGGTCGCGCTCGGGCTCGAGGGGCTGAAGCGCTACGTGCGCACGATCGGCCTGTTCAACTCGAAGGCGAACAACATCATCGAGATGTCGCGGCTGTTGATCGAGCGCCACGGCGGCGAAGTGCCGCGCGAGCGCGCGGCGCTCGAGGCGCTGCCGGGGGTCGGCCGCAAGACGGCGAACGTCGTACTCAACTGCGTGTTCGGCGAGGCGACGATCGCGGTCGATACCCACATCTTCCGGGTCGCGAACCGCACCGGCCTCGCGCCCGGCCGCAGCGTCGGGGAGGTGGAGGAGCGGCTGCTCGCGGCGGTGCCGCCGACGTACCGCCTGCACGCGCACCACTGGCTGATCCTGCTCGGCCGCTACACCTGCAAGGCGCGGCAGCCGGAATGCTGGCGATGCCTGGTCCGCGCCGAGTGCGGCTTCCGGCCCAAGGCGGCGGCGCCGGAGCGCCCGCTCAGTGCTGCGGGGCGAGCGAAACGCTCTTGACGGGCTTGACGCCGATGTCGTGCAGAGCGCGCCGCAGGTTGTGAACGGCGTCGCCGTAGCGGCCGGCCTGGCAGTCGCCCTCGCCGAGATCGCGGTTGTGCCGGGCGCTCGCGGCGCGCGCCGACTCGCGGTGCGCGGGCCAGGCCACGTCGAACTGCTTGAGCAGGTTCTGGCAGTCGGCGAGCGTCGCCGCCGGCGCGGCGGGCGACGCCGGGTGCGTCGCAGCCGGAGCGGCGGGCGCCGCCGCCAGCGCGAGGCCGGCCAGGAACAGTCCCGCAACGCCAGCCCACGCGGCGAGCCGCCGCCGCGTTCCCGGCCGTCGACCCGGCCGTGCCTCGCTCGGGATTCTTGATGTCACGACGTCAGCCTAGCCCGCCGACGACCCCGGGCGCCTTACGCTCGCGTTAAGAGTCCTTAAGGTTGCGCCGTTCGCCGCCGCCGAAGTTGCCGTATCCTTGCCATCGAGACGCCGCCATGAAGATTCTGCTCGTCGAGGATGATCGCCGCGCCAGCGAATACCTGGCGAAGGGCCTGCGTGAGCTCGGTCACGTGGTCGAACAGGCGTTCGACGGCGAATCCGGCCTCAAGGCGGCCGAGACCGGCAACTACGACGTCCTGGTCCTCGACCGCATGCTCCCCAAGCTCGATGGCCTCGAGATCGTCAAGAGCCTGCGGGGCGCCGGCAGCAGCGTGCCGATCCTGATCCTGAGCGCGCTCGACGAGGTCGACGAGCGGATCCAGGGCCTGCGCGCCGGCGGCGACGACTACCTCGCCAAGCCCTACCACCTCGAGGAGCTCGCGGCGCGCCTCGACGCCCTGTCGCGCCGCCAGGGCGAGGCCGGCTTCGTCGGCAAGCTCAAGATCGCCGACCTCGAGCTCGACGCCCGCGCCCGCCGCGTGACGCGCGCGGGCCGCAAGATCGAGCTGACCGCGCGCGAGTTCCAGCTGCTCGAGTTCCTGATGCGCCACACCGGCCAGGTCGTGACGCGCACGATGATCCTCGAGGGCGTCTGGGACTACCACTTCGACCCGAAGACGAACGTCATCGACGTGCACATCAGCCGGCTCCGCCAGGCGATCGACAAGGGTTTCGAGCGGCAGCTGCTGCACACGGTGCGGGGCGCCGGCTACACGCTGACCGAAGACCCCTGAGCATCCCGCGGCGTGGCCCTCGTCAGCTTCGCGCGCTCTTCGATCGCCCGCCTCGCGCTGCTGCACGGCACGCTGATCGCGGTGTCGATGATGGCGGTGCTCGGCGGCGTCTACCTCGGCACCTCGCGGCTGATCGCCGCCGAGGGCGACCAGCTGATCGCGCTCGAGGCCCAGGGGCTCGCCGCGGAGTTCCGCGAGCGCGACCTCGACGCCTTCGTGACCGCGGTCGTCGACCGCGCCGACGACCCTTGGGTGCGCGGCGGCGTCTACGAGCTGCGCGGTCCGAGCGGCGACTTCCTCGCCGGCAACGTCGTCGTGCTGCCGGACCTCGCCGTCCAGACCGGCGGCTGGGCCGAGTTCGATGTCGCAGTCACGCGCGGCGACGCGAACGCGAGCCGGCGCATCCGGGCCAAGGTGCAGGACCTCGGCGGCGGCTTCCGGCTGCTGGTCGGCCACGACGTCCAGGACCTGCGCGCGTTCCGCGCCGTGATGCTGCGCAGCCTCGCCTGGGCGGTGCTGGTGACGCTGCTGTTCGGCGCGCTGGGCGGCTGGTGGCTGGGGCGGCGCATCTCGCGCACCGCCCAGGCGATCAGCGCGAGCGCCGGCCGCATCGCCGCCGGCAACCTCGGCGGGCGGCTGCCGGTGTCCGGCAGCGGCGACGAGATCGATGCGCTCGTGACGCGCTTCAACGAACTGCTCGGTCGCGTCGAGTCGCTGACGACGACGATGCGAGCCGTGCTCGACAGCACCGCGCACGACCTGCGCGGGCACCTGAACCGGATCCGCGGCGCCGCGCAGGACGCGCGCAAGGCGGCGTCCGGCGCCGCCGCGACGGCCGCCACCGACACCGTGCTCGCCGAGATCGACCGGCTGAGCGAGACCCTGCAGGGGCTGCTGCGGATCGCGCTCGCGGAGTCCGGCACCGCGCCGCTCGAGGACGTGGACTTCAGCGCGGTCGCGCTCGACCTCGCCGAGTTCTACCAGCCGGTCGCGGAGCCCTGGCAGCTGTCGATCGCGGTCGACCCGGGACTCGTGGTGCGCGGGCACCGCCAGCTGCTCGCGCAGGCGCTGTCGAACCTGCTCGACAACGCGCTCAAGTACGGCGGCGGCACGCCGGTGAGCCTCAGCCTGCACCGCGTCGGCGCGCGGGCCCGGCTCGAGGTCGCCGACGGCGGCCCCGGCATCCCCGCCGAGCACCGCGAGCTCGCGACGCAGCGGTTCCGGCGCCTGCCGGGGAGTTCGGGGCTGCCGGGCTCCGGCCTCGGGCTGTCGCTCGCAGCAGCGGTGGCGCGCCTGCACCACGCCGAACTCACGCTCGCCGATGCGGAGCCGGGACTGCGGGTGGTGCTCGAGATTCCGCTCGCCGCCGGGAACGGGGCGGGCTGATGCGCCGGCGGCCGCGCCCGCCCGACTAGTGCTTTTTCGGCATGTACAGGTCGGTCAGCGTCCCCTCGAACGCCTCGGCCGCGAAGGCCACGGTCTCCGACAGCGTCGGGTGCGGATGCACTGTGAGCCCGATGTCGTGGGCGTCGGCGCCCATCTCGATCGCGAGCGCGACCTCCGAGATCAGGTCGCCGGCGTTGGTGCCGACGATGCCGGCGCCGAGCACGCGGTGCGTCTCCGGGTCGAACAGCAGCTTCGTGAAGCCCTCCTCGCGGCCGAGGGCGAGCGAGCGCCCCGACGCGATCCACGGGAAGGCTCCCTTGCCGAAGCGGATCCCCTGCGCCTGGGCCTCGGTCTCCGTGACACCGACCCAGGCGATCTCCGGATCGGTATAGGCGACCGACGGGATCACGCGTGCGTCGAAGGCGCGCTTCTGGCCGGCCGCCACCTCGGCGGCGACCTTGCCCTCGTGGCTGGCCTTGTGCGCCAGCATCGGCATCCCGGCGACATCGCCGATCGCGAAGATATGCGGGACGTTGGTCCTGAGCTGGCGGTCGACGGGGATGAAGCCGCGCTCGTCGACGCGCACGCCGGCCGCCTCGGCGCCGATGCTGCGGCCGTTCGGGCGGCGCCCGATCGCGACCAGCACGCGGTCGTAGCGCTGCGGCGGCGGCGCGCCCTCGCCCTCGAACGTCACCGCGAGGCCGTCGGCGGCCGCCTCGACGCGCGCGACCCTGATGCCGGTGTAGATGCCCTCGTAGTGGGCGCGCAGCCGCTTCTCGAGCGGCCGCACCAGGTCGCGGTCGCAGCCCGGGATCAACCCCGGCAGCAGTTCGACGATGGTGATCTTGGTGCCGAGCGCGCCGTAGACGCAGGCCATCTCGAGCCCGATGATCCCGCCGCCGACGACCAGCAGGCGCTCCGGCCGGCCGGCGAGCTCGAGCGCGCCCGTCGAGTCGATGATCCGCGGATCGTCGGGCGCGCCGGGCATGCGCACGGCCTCGGAACCTGCGGCGACGATGCACTGCTCGAAGCCGACGATCCGCGTGCCGGCCTCGCCGGTCACGGCGATCCGGTGCGGCGAGACGAAACGCGCCTCGCCGCGGACGATCTCGACCTTGCGCTGCTTGGCGAGTGCGTTGAGTCCCGACGTCAGGCGGCTGACGATGCGGTGCTTCCAGGCCCGCAGGCGGTCGAGGTCGATCTGCGGGGCGCCGAACACGACGCCGGCGCTGGCCATCGAGGCCGCGTCCTCGACGACCTTCGCCGCGTGCAGCAACGCCTTCGACGGGATGCAGCCGACGTTGAGGCACACCCCGCCGAGTGTCGGCGCGCGCTCGATGAGCCCGACCTTGAGGCCGAGGTCGGCGGCGCGGAATGCCGCCGTGTAGCCGCCGGGCCCGGCGCCGAGCACGACGAGCGGAAAGAAGACGTCGGCCGCCGGCTCGTCGCCGGCCGCCGTCGCGGCGCCCGCCGAGATCGCCTCGAGCGCGGGCGGCCGCTGCATGCGGATCGTGTCGCCGCCGCGCTCCGCCGCGGCCGCTGGCGGAGCGGCCGGCGCCGCCAGTCCGCCGTCAGTCATCACCAGCGCGAGGACGCTGCCCTCGGCGACGCGGTCGCCGACCTTGACGCGCACCTCGCGCACCACGCCCGCGAACGGCGCGGGCACGTCCATGGTCGCCTTGTCGCTCTCGAGCGTGACCAGCGCATCGTTCTCGGCGACGGTCTGGCCGACCGCCACCAGCACCTCGATGACCGGCACGTCCTTGAAGTCGCCGAGCGCGGGCACGCGGACCTCGCGCAGGCTCCCCGGACCGTCGGTCACGGCACCACCGCCTCGAGCAGTCCGCGCGCGTCGGCGAGCGCCGCGACGAGCGCGGTCGTGAAGCGCGCGGCCTCGGCACCGTCGATGACGCGATGGTCGTACGACAGCGACAGCGGCAGCATCAGCCGCGGCACGAACTGGCCGTCGACGTAGACCGGCTTCATGCCGGAGCGCGACACGCCGAGGATCGCGACCTCCGGCGCGTTGATGATCGGGGTGAAGGCGGTGCCCCCGATCCCGCCGAGGCTCGAGACCGTGAAGCAGCCGCCCTGCATGTCGGCGGCCGTCAGCTTGCCGGTGCGCGCCTTGTCCGAGAGCACCCCGAGCTCGCGCGCGATCTCGTAGACGTCCTTGCGGTTCGCGTCGCGCAGCACCGGCACCACGAGGCCGTTGGGCGTGTCGGCCGCGAAGCCGAGGTGCAGGTATTTCTTGTAGACCAGGTTCTCGTTGCGGGCGTCGAGCGAGGCGTTGAAGCGCGGGAACTGCTGCAGCACCTTGACGCAGGCGCGCAGGATGAACGCCAGCGGCGTGAGCTTGATGCCCTCGTCGAGCGCCTTCTGCTTGAGCCGCGCGCGCACCTCCTCGAGCGCCGTGATGTCCGCCTCGTCGAACTGCGTCACGTGGGGCAGGTTGACCCAGCTGGCGTGCAGTCGCGGTCCCGAGATCTTCTGGATGCGGGTCAGGGGCTGGACATCGACCGGCCCGAAGCGCGCGAAGTCGACCTCGGGCACGCGCGGCAGGCCGCCGCCCGGCGCGCCGGCGGCGGCCGGCGCCGCGCCCGCGAGCGCGCGCTTGACCCAGCCCTTGACGTCGTCATGCGTGACGCGGCCCTTCGGCCCGGTGCCCTGCACCCGCGTCAGGTCGACGCCGAGTTCGCGCGCGAGCAGGCGGACGGACGGGCTCGCGTGGCTGCGCGCGAAGCCGATCTCCTCGACCGGCGTGCGGCCGGCGACCGTTTCAGAGGGTGAGGATGAGGCCACCGGCGGCGCCATCGGCGCGGCCGCGGCCGGCGCCGCGCGCGCGGGCGCG
>JBBINS010000166.1:0-6107 GCA_037443765.1 Gammaproteobacteria bacterium | reverse complement strand
CGGGTGCGCGAGGCGATGCTCGAGCGGCTCGCGCTGCTGGCGTTCGAGCCGTCGGCCGTGGTCGACCTCGGCTGCGGCACGGGCCACGCGGCGCGCGCGCTCAGGCGCCGCTGGCCGCGGGCCACGGTGATCGCGCTCGACCGCGTGCCGGGGATGCTCGCCGCGGCGCGCGCGCAGCGCACGTGGCTGCGCGGCTTCGACCGGGTGCAGGCCGACGCGCTCCGGCTGCCGCTGCGACCCGGCGCCGTGGACCTCGTATTTTCCTGCCTGCTGCTGCCGTGGGTCGGCGACCTCGGGGCGGCGTTCGCCGAGGTGCGCCGCGCGCTCTGCCCGCGCGGCTACTTCACGTTCGCGACGCTCGGCCCCGACACGCTGATGGAGCTGCGCGCGGCCTGGGCCGAGGCCGACCTCGCGCCGCACGTCCACCGCTTCCTCGACATGCACGACATCGGCGACGCGCTCGCCCGGGCGGGGTTCGCGGACCCGGTCCTCGACGTCGACCACTTCCGGCTCACCTACCCCTCGGCCCGGGCCCTGATGCGGGACCTGCAGGGGGTCGGCGGCAGCAATGCGCTCGCCGGCCGTCGCGCCGGCCTCATGGGCCGCGGGCGGCTCGCGGCGATGGCGGCGGCGTACGAGCGGCATCGCGACGCGGACGGCCGCATCGCCGCCACGATCGAGGTCGTCTACGGCCAGGCCTGGTGCCCGGGCGGCACGCCGCCGGTCCGCAGCCGGCGCGGCGAGACCGTGATCCCGATCGAGAGCCTCCGACGCCGCTGAGCGGGCCGCGGGCGCGAGCGCAAGTCTCTGTCGTTGCAGGCTTTAGTGCTGGCGGTTAGACTCCGGCCGCACCCCGCGCCCGGCGCCGAATGCGGCAGGAGACAGACCCCAATGGCCGACGGCGCCGCGACCGAGCCCGAGGCCCGCGCCCCTGCGCCGGCCGGCGACTCGCGGCGCATCGAGCTGCTGCCGAACTGCTCGCTGACGCCCGCGGACGCCTGGCGGTTCTTCGGGCTCGTCGCGGTCACGTCGCTCTCGATCGCCGGGTTCTTCGTGGCCAACGGCTACTGGCCGGTGCTGCCGTTCGCCGGGCTCGAACTTGCGCTGCTGGCGTTCGCGCTCAGCGCGAGCCTGAAGCGCCGCCACTACCTCGAGACGGTCGAGATCGGCGATGCGGACATAACGATCACGTCGCGCGGCCCCGGTGGCGAACGCGCGACACAGTTTTCCCGGCACTGGGCGAGGGTTACACTGCGCGACCCCCGGGGCTGGCAGCCGACTCGGCTGCTGATCGAGTCGCACGGCCGGACCTGCGAGATCGGCGCGTTCCTCACCGAGGAGGAGCGCCGGGCGCTGGGCCGGCGCCTGACGGCTCTGGTCGGCCGCACGAGCGATTCGCCGGCGCTGGCCGGGCGCGAAGCGGGCTCCGCCGCGGGGGATGAGTGACAGACCGAACGGATGACAGGCTAAGGGGCTTAGATGTTGAACAGTAAAGTCGCCAGCGTGCTCGGAGGCCTCCTCGCCGCCGTGCCCGCATTCGCCTACGAGAGCAGCTACAACATGCCGGTCGGCGTCACGCCGATCTCGCGTGAAGTGCACGGCCTGCACATGCTGATCTTCTGGGTCTGCGTCGCGATCGCGATCGTCGTGTTCGGCGCGATGATCTACTCGATCTGGAAATTCCGGAAGTCGAGCGGCGCGGTGCCGGACCCGACGCTGACCCACTCGACCAAGATCGAGGTGGTCTGGACCGTGATCCCGGTCGTGATCCTGATCAGCATGGCCATCCCCGCGGCCAAGACGCTGGTCAAGATGGAGGACACGCGCAATTCCGAGCTCACCGTCAAGGTCATCGGCTACCAGTGGAAGTGGCAGTACGACTACCTCGGCAAGGGCGTGGCGTTCTACTCGACGCTCGCCGCCGAGTCGAACCAGGCGCGGCAGCTGAACTCCGGCGTCGACGTGACCCAGGTCAAGGACTACCTGCTCGACGTCGACAACCCGCTGGTCGTGCCGGTCGACACCAAGGTCCGCCTGCTGCTGACCGGCAACGACGTGATCCACTCGTGGTGGGTGCCGGACTTCGCGGTCAAGAAGGACGCGATCCCGGGCTTCATCAACGAGGCCTGGTTCAAGGCCGAGAAGATCGGCCGCTACACCGGCCAGTGCGCGGAGCTGTGCGGCCGCGACCACGGCTTCATGCCGATCGTCGTGCAGGTGCTGTCGAAGGACGACTTCGCCAAGTGGCTCGCCGCCAAGCAGGAGGCGGCCAAGGCCGCCGCCGCCGGCGCGCAGCCCGCCGCCACGACCGCAATGACGACGCCCGCGGCGGCCCCCGCCGCGGCGCTCTGACCCGCCTCCTGGAGTTCTTGCAAATGGCACACGCTGACACGCACGCAGACGCCCACCACGACGAGAAGCCGAACGGCATCGGCCGCTGGCTGTTCGCGACCAATCACAAGGACATCGGCACGATGTACCTCGTGTTCGCTCTGATCATGTTCTTCGTCGGCGGCGCGATGGCGCTGCTGATCCGGCTCGAGCTCTTCAAGCCCGGCATGCAGTTCTTCGACCCGCAGTTCTACAACTCGCTGGTGACGACGCACGCGCTCGTGATGATCTTCGGCGCCGTGATGCCGGCCTTCGTCGGCCTCGCCAACTGGATGATCCCGCTGCAGATCGGCGCGCCGGACATGGCGCTGCCGCGCATGAACAACTACAGCTTCTGGATCCTGCCGTTCGCGTTCACGCTGCTGCTGTCGTCGTTCCTCACGCCCGGCGGCGGCCCGGCCGGCGGCTGGACGCTGTACCCGCCGCTGTCGCTGCAGGGCGGCACGAGCTTCCCGCTGACGATCTTCGCGATCCACCTGATGGGCGCGTCGTCGATCATGGGCGCGATCAACGTGATCGTGACGATCATGAACATGCGCGCTCCCGGCATGACGCTGCTGAAGCTGCCGCTGTTCTGCTGGACCTGGCTGATCACCGCGTACCTGCTGATCGCCGTGATGCCGGTGCTCGCCGGCGCCGTCACGATGCTGCTGACCGACCACTTCTTCGGCACCAGCTTCTTCAACCCCGCCGGCGGCGGCGACCCGGTGATGTTCCAGCACATCTTCTGGTTCTTCGGCCACCCCGAGGTCTACATCCTGATCCTGCCGGCCTTCGGCATCGTCTCCGAGATCATCCCGACCTTCTCCCGCAAGCCGCTGTTCGGCTACGACGCGATGGTCTACGCGACCGCCTCGATCGCGTTCCTGTCGTTCATCGTCTGGGCGCACCACATGTTCACGGTCGGCATGCCGCTGGCCGGCCAGATGTTCTTCATGCTGAGCACGATGCTGATCGCCGTGCCGACCGGCGTGAAGGTGTTCAACTGGACGACGACGATGTGGCGCGGCTCGCTGTCGTTCGAGCCGCCGATGCTGTTCGCGCTCGCGTTCCTGTTCCTGTTCACGATCGGCGGCTTCTCGGGCCTGATGCTCGCGATCGCGCCGGCCGACTTCCAGTACCAGGACACCTACTTCGTGGTCGCGCACTTCCACTACGTGCTCGTGCCGGGGGCGGTGTTCGCGATCATGGCGGGCGTGTACTACTGGCTGCCGAAGTGGACCGGCCACATGTACGACATGTCGATCGCCAAGTGGCACTTCTGGCTGTCGTCGATCTCGGTGAACGTGCTGTTCTTCCCGCAGCACTTCCTCGGCCTCGCCGGCATGCCGCGGCGCATCCCGGACTACAACACTCAGTTCACCGACTGGAACATGGTGTCCTCGGTCGGCGGCTTCGTGTTCGGCTTCTCGCAGCTGCTGTTCGTCTGGGCGATCGTCAAGTGCGTCTCGTCCGGCGAGAAGGCCAGCGACAAGGTCTGGGGCGACGCGCTGCCGACCGGCCTCGAGTGGACGCTGCCCTCGCCGGCGCCGTACCACTCGTTCGAGAGCGCGCCCGAGGTGAAGTGAGGCGCCGCCCGTGACCCCGACCCTGTCCCGCCCCTCCGACGACGCCCGGCGCGCCCGCGGGCGGCGCCTGACGCTGCTGCTCGTGCTCGCGGCGGCCGGCGTCTACGTCTGCTACATCGTCCTGGCCGTGATGCGGGCGAAGGGCTGAGCGTGGCCAATCCGCCCCGTCATCGCGCGCTCGTCGGCAGGCTGCTGCTGTTCACGGCCGGCAGTTTCGCGTTCGGCTTCGCGCTGGTGCCGCTCTACAGCGTGCTCTGCAAGGTCTGGGACACCGGCAACCGCTGGTACGGCACGCAGACCGCCGAGGCGGGGGTCGTCGAGCGCCCGGTCGCGGACCGGCTGATCACGGTCGAGTTCGTCGCCAACGTGCCGCGTGCCGGCGACTGGGAGTTCGCGCCGCACGTGACCTCGATGCGCGTGCACCCGGGCAAGCTCTATTCCGCGACCTACCACGCGCGCAACCTGATCGGCGCGCCGGTCGTGGCGCAGGCCGTGCCGTCGATCGCGCCCAACTCGGTCGCCCGCTACTTCAAGAAGACGGAGTGCTTCTGCTTCACGCCGCAGCACTTCGCCACCGGCGAGTCGCGCGAGATGCCGATCCGCTTCATCGTCGACCCCGACCTGCCGCCGGACGTCGACCGCATCACGCTCGCGTATTCCTTCTTCGACCTGCCGCAGCCCGCGGCGGCCGGCCGATGATCCTCAGCTAACACCAGACCCTTCCCAGGAATGCCCATGGCCAACGCCCCCTCGACGCCCGCACCCGGCAAGTACTACGTTCCGCACGGCAGCCCGTGGCCGTTCTTCGGTTCGGTGACGCTGTTCATCCTGATGGCCGGTGCCGCGCTGACCGTCGAGCGCACGAGCGGCGGCCCGCTGCTGCTCGGCGCGGGGCTGCTGCTGCTGTTCACGCTGTTCTTCTTCTGGTTCGGCACCGTGATCAAGGAGAACCAGGCGGGCGTCTACAACCTGCAGGTCGACCGCTCGTTCCGCATGGGCATGAGCTGGTTCATCTTCTCCGAGGTGATGTTCTTCGCGGCGTTCTTCGGCGCGCTGTTCTACGCGCGCAACCTCGCGCTGCCGTGGCTGTCGGGCGAGGGCGCGAAGCAGATGACCAACCTGCTGCTCTGGAAGGGCTTCGAGGGCGGCTGGCCGACCAACGGCCCGGCGGCGCTCGGGCCGCGCGCCGACGGCAGCTTCGAGACGATCCCGGCGCTCGGCGTGCCGCTCGTCAACACCGCGATCCTGCTGACCTCCGGCGTCACGATCACGATCGCGCACCACGCGCTCCGCGCCGGCCATCGCGGCGTGCTGAAGCTGTTCCTGGCCGCGACCTTCGTCCTCGGCTTCGTGTTCGTCTACCTGCAGGCGGGCGAGTACCACCACGCCTACACCGAGCTCGGGCTGACGCTCGGCACCGGCATCTACGGCTCGACGTTCTTCATGCTGACCGGCTTCCACGGCCTGCACGTCACGATCGGCGCGATCATGCTGACGGTGATCTGGCTCAGGGTCATGAAGGGCCACTTCACGCCGGAGCGGCACTTTGCGTTCGAGGGCGTCGCCTGGTACTGGCACTTCGTCGACGTGGTCTGGCTCGGCCTCTACCTCTTCGTGTACTGGCTCTAAGACCGGACCCGGGCCCGCGGCGTCCCGGCCGCCGCGGCCTGCTATCGGCCGAAGGCGTGCGGCACGATCCAGCCCTGGCGGGCGGCGACCACCAGCAGCGCGAGCAGCGCGACCGACAGCCCGACCCGCCAGGTCAGCGCGCGCAGCATCTTGGCCGGGTCGCCTTTGCGTCGGCCGAGCTGCAGCAGCGCCACGCCGAGGCTCACGAGGATGGCGAGCAATGTGCCGATGATCAGCAGCCGAATCAGTTCCAAGGGGCGGCTCCTTTGCTGAGGACAGTATAGTGCTGCGCCTTTCGATCGGGCGACGCACCTTCGCGCCATCGCTCTGGGCGACGCTGCCGATGCTGCTGGTTCTCGCGCTGCTCGTCTGGCTCGGCAGCTGGCAGCTCGACCGCGCCGGCCAGCGGCGCGCGCAACTCGCGGCGTACGCGGAGCACGACGCCGCGCCGCTGCCGCTGCCGCCCGCGTCGCGGGCGCCGTCGCGCTACGCGCACGTCCGGCTCGCCGGGCGCTACCT
>JBBINS010000165.1:0-6158 GCA_037443765.1 Gammaproteobacteria bacterium | reverse complement strand
CCGCTGATGATCCCCGGCGTCGACCACCTGCCGCACACCTACAACCCGGCCGAGATGCGCTACAGCCGCGGCCAGCCGACCTGGGGCGCACACCTCGCCGACGAGCTCGAGCGGCTCGTGGGCCTGCACGACGCGTCGACGATCGCCGCGGTGATCGTCGAGCCGATGCAGGGCTCGACCGGCGTGCTCGTGCCGCCGAAGGGCTACCTCGAGCGGCTGCGGGAGATCTGCACCAAGCACGGCATCCTGCTGATATTCGACGAGGTCATCACCGGCTTCGGCCGGCTCGGGACGCCGTTCGGCGCCGACTACTTTGGCGTCCAGCCGGACCTGACGACGTTCGCCAAGGCCGTCAACAACGCGACCGTGCCGCTCGGCGGCGTGATCGCGCGCGACGACATCTACCAGGCGTTCATGACGGGCCCGTCGCACATGATCGAGTTCTTCCACGGCTACACGTACTCGGCGCACCCGCTCGCGATTGCCGCCGGCCACGCGACGCTCGACGTCATGGCCGACGAGAAGCTGATCGCGCGTGCCGCCGAACTCGCCCCCGTCCTCGAGCAGGCAGTGCACTCGCTGAAGGGCGAGCCGCACGTCGTCGACGTCCGCAACCTCGGACTCGCCGCCGGCATCGACCTCGCGCCGATCGACGGCCAGCCGGGCCTGCGCGCGATCCGGGTGTTCGAGCGCGCGCTCGACGAGGGGTTCCTGGTGCGTTTCGGCGGCGAGACGCTGGCGGTCGCGCCGCCCTTCGTCAGCTCGGTCGCCGAGGTCGAGTCCATGGTCGAAGGCATCCGGCGCGCGCTGCGCGCCGTGGCCGTCTGAGGAGCACGAGCATGAGCGCACAGCTGCAGTCGAACGGCGTTCCGGCACCGGCCGCGGTCGTCAGTCACTACATCGACGGCCGGATCGTGGCCGCGAGCGGCGCACGCCGCACGCCGGTGTTCAACCCGGCGCTCGGCCGCCCGGTCCGCGAGGTCGCGATGGCCGAAAAGGCGGACGTCGACGCGGCCGTCCGGAGCGCGCAGGCCGCGCAGCCGGCGTGGGGCCGGACCACCGCGCTGCAGCGGGCGCGCGTGCTGTTCCGCTTCAAGGAGCTGCTGATGCAGCACACCAAGGCGCTGGCGCGCACGCTGTCCGAGGAGCACGGCAAGACGCTGGGCGACGCCGAGGGCGAGCTGACCCGCGGCATGGAGGTGGTCGAGTTCGCGTGCGGTGCGCCGCAGCTGCTCAAGGGCGAGTTCAGCGAGAGCGTCGGCACCGGTGTCGACAGCTACGGCATCCGCCAGCCGCTCGGCGTCGTCGCCGGCATCACGCCGTTCAACTTCCCGGCGATGGTGCCGATGTGGATGTTCCCGGTGGCGCTCGCCTGCGGCAACGCCTTCATCCTGAAGCCCTCCGAGCGCGACCCGTCGATGTCGCTGATGCTCGCCGAGCTGCTGAAGCAGGCGGGTCTGCCGGACGGAGTGTTCAACGTCGTGCAGGGCGACAAGGTCGCGGTCGACGCGATCCTCGAGCACCCGGGCATCGCCGCGGTGAGCTTCGTCGGCTCGACGCCGATCGCGCGCTACATCCAGGCCGAGGGCATCCGGCACGGCAAGCGCGTGCAGGCGCTCGGCGGCGCCAAGAACCACGCGATCGTGATGCCGGACGCCGACCTCGACGCCGCCACCGAGGCGGTCATCGGCGCGGCCTACGGCTCGGCCGGCGAGCGCTGCATGGCCATCTCGGTCGCGATCGCGGTCGGCGAGCAGACGGCCGACGCGCTCGTTGCGCGTCTGACGAAGCGCATCGCCGCGCTCAAGGTCGGCGCCGGCGACGCCCCCGGCGCCGACATGGGGCCGCTCGTCAACGGCGCGGCGCGCGAGCGCGTGCGCGGCTACATCGACGACGGCGTCCGGGAAGGCGCGACGCTGGTGGTCGACGGCCGCGGCGTGCGCGTCGCCGGCTGCGACGAGGGCTTCTTCGTGGGACCGACGCTGTTCGACCACGTGCGGCCGAACATGCGCATCTACCGCGAGGAGATCTTCGGGCCCGTGCTGTCGGTCGTGCGCGCGCCCGACTACGCCGCGGCGCTCAAGCTCGTCAACAGCCACGAGTTCGCGAACGGCACGACGGTGTTCACCTCGAGCGGCGCGGTCGCGCACGCGTTCACGCGCGACGTCGAGGTCGGCATGGTCGGCGTCAACGTGCCGATCCCGGTGCCGATGGCGTTCCACAGCTTCGGCGGCTGGCGGCACTCGCTGTTCGGCGACCACCACATGCACGGGCCCGAGGGCGTGCGCTTCTACACGCGCCTCAAGACCGTGACCCAGCGGTGGCCGGAGCCGGACGCGGTGCGCGCGGACTTCGTCATGCCGACGATGAAGTGATCACGACCTGACCGGAGGTGATGAGCGCGGGCGTCCGCCGGTGGCAGCTTAGGCGCGGCGACCCGTTTGCGGGGGATCCCGGTTTGGCGCTAGGCTCCGGCGAGGGGCGTCGCGGATCTGCAACGACCGCCCGCGCGTGAATAAGAACGGGGCTGCCGGTAGCCGCTCGCGCCCGCGACGGCAGCCCTCAACGGGGGCGCAGTCGACCGGAGCCCGTCCCATGAAACGCCCGATCCAGCTCTCCTTCGCCCTCACGCTCGCGGTCGCGAGCGCGCTCGGCGCGGCGCGCGCCGACGCGCCCGTCGCCCCGTCCGCGGATGCCGGGCGGCTCGAGGAAGTGGTCGTCACGGCGCAGCGGCGCACGGAGTCGGCCCAGTCCGTCGGCATCGCGCTCTCGGTGCTCTCGGTCCAGGCGCTCAAGGACAGCGGCGTCGAGAAGGTCAACGACCTGCAGAACGTGACGCCGAGCCTCGAAGTGGAGCCTGCGTTCTCGAGCGGCCAGCCTCAGTTCCGCCTGCGCGGCGTCGGCTTCATCGACTACACCTCGAACAATACCTCCGCCGTCGGCGTCAGCGTCGACGACGTGCCGCTGCGGTTCCCGATCCAGACGGAGGGCGCGCTGTTCGACCTCGCGCGCGTGGAGGTGCTGCGCGGCCCGCAGGGTACGCTGTACGGGCTGAACACGACGGGCGGCGCCGTCAATTTCGTGATCAACAAGCCGACGGCCGACACGCACGCCGGCCTCAGCGTCGACTACGGCTCGTTCGGGGCGCTGACGGCCGAGGGCTTCGCGTCCGGCGCGATCGCCGAGAACCTCCTCGGGCGTCTGTCGGTGGCGACCGAGCAGGGCGGAGCGTGGCAGTGGAACCGGGCCACCGGCCAGAAGCTCGGCGACAAGGACAAGGTGAGCGGCCGCGCGCAGCTCGAATGGGATGCGACGCCGGGCACGAGCGTGCGCCTGTCGCTGCATTCGTCGGTCGACAAGTCGGACGCGTACGGCACGCAGCTGATCGCGCCGTTCATCCCGTCGCCGTACTCGCCGACGCCCGTCGGGCCGGTGATCCCCGCCGACACGAGCCCGTACGCGACCGGCTGGAGCCTCACGCCTGCGTTCGCGCAGACCGTCGGCATCGCGCCGAATTCGAAGCCCGGCGTCAACAACTCCAACAACGGCGCGGACCTCACGATCAACGCCGACCTCGGGTCCGCGCGGCTGACGAGCATCACGGCCTACGACAAGTTCGTGCGGCGCGAACTCGTCGACTGGGACGCGACGCAGTACAACGAGTCCGACGTCTACTTCCACGACGACGTCGCGGTGTTCTCCCAGGAGGTCCGGCTGGCCTCCACCGGCAGCGGCCCGTTCGGCTGGGTCGGCGGCGCCTACTTCGCGACCGATTCGCTCACCGAGAACTTCTTCGGCGACTTCACCGCGATCTACGGCGCGTCGGCGCTGACCCGCTACAAGCAGGACAGCCATTCGCTCGGCGTGTTCGCCCAGGGCAGCTACCAGTTCACCGATCGCCTGAAGGGAATCCTCGGCGTGCGCCCCGATCGCGAGACGCGCGACATGATCGGGCTCGAGACGGTGTTCGGCGGCGCGGTCGCGTCCGGGCCGACCAACCAGTCGATCTCCAACACCGACGTGTCCGGCAAGGCGGAACTCGACTTCGAGCTCGTGAAGGATACGCTGCTGTACGGCAGCATCAGCCGCGGCATCAAGTCCGGCGGCTTCACGGCACACAACCTGACCGCTGCCAGCCCGCCGTTCGCCCCGGAGAAGCTGCTCGCGTACGAAGTCGGCGTGAAGTCCGACATCACGCGCGCACTGCGCGTCAACGCCTCGGTGTTTTACTACGATTACACCGACCAGCAGGTGCTGTCGAAGTTCCTGACCAATACCGGCTACATCGGCTCGTTCATCAACGCGCCGAAGTCCCGGATCGACGGCGGCGAGGTCAGCCTCGACTGGGTGCCGGGCAACGGCTTCGAGCTGTCGCAGTACCTCGGCTACAAGACCGGCAAGTACACCGCCGCCGTCTACAACAGCAGCGGCTCGAACTTCGACGGCCGGGACATCGACTTCCCGAAGCTGAGCTACGGCGGGCAGCTTGCCTACGGGCTGCCGGTCGGCGGCTACCGGCTCCGGGGCGAGTTCAACTACAGCTACCACGACAAGTACGACCAGGTGTTCCTGCTCGAGACCGCGGACGGGAACGGCAACCTGAGCGGCCCGCCCAACTTCCAGATCGACGCCTACTGGCTCGCGAACGCGAGCATCGCGTTGTCGCCGGCGGTCGGGAAATCCTGGACCGTATCGGTCTGGGCCCACAACATCACCAACCAGAAGTACTACCTGACGAAGAACTTCTTCCTCACGAGCCCGACGCCGCCGGTGTTCAGCAACAACATCGGCGCCGCCGGTCAGCCGACGACCGCGGGCGTGCGCCTCGACTGGTCGTTCTGAGCCCGGCGGGCGCGAGGCCGGGTGGACGATGGCAGCCGGCAAGCCAGTCGCGGTGATCTTCGCGGTCCTGGTCGTGCTGCTCGCCGCCGCGTGGCTCAAGCTGCGCGGCCCCGACATTCCGTACGCGGCGCTCGAGGCGAAGTACGCGGCGCGCGGCTCGGCGTTCGTCGACCTGCCGGGCGGCGTCCACCTGCACTACCGGGCCGACGGCGATCCGGCCGCGCCGGCGGTCGTACTGGTGCACGGCTACGGCGACTCGGGCACGTCCTGGGAGGGGTGGACCCGCGCGCTTGCCGCGCGGCACCGGGTGCTCAGCATCGACCTGCCCGGCCACGGCCTGACGCGGGCGCCGCAGGGCTATCGGCTGTCGGCCGACGACCTGGCCGGGGTCGTCGACGCCTTCGCGACCGCGCTCGCGCTGCCGCGCTTCGCGATCGCGGGCAACTCCATGGGCGGCGGCGTCGCGTGGCGGTATGCGCTCGGCCACGGCGACCGGCTCGCGGCACTCGTGCTGGTCGACGCTGCCGGCTGGCCGACGCCGCCGCCGAAGGACCTGCCGCTCGCATTCCGGATCCTCCAGTACCGGGCGGGGCGCTGGTTCCTCGCGCACATCGACAACCGGCCGTTGATCGAGGAGGGCCTGCGCAAGGACGTCTACGACCCGAAGGTCATCACGCCGGCGTTCGTCGACCGCTGGGCCGAGTTCCAGCGGGCGCCCGGCCATCGCGCGATCCTGATGTCACCCGACCTCGGCAGCTTCGCGACGGCCTCGGCGGCGACGCTGGGCGCGATCCGCGTGCCGACGCTGGTGCTGCACGGCGAGGCCGACCCGCTGATCCCGCTCGAGAGCGGCCGGCGCTTCGCGGCGGCGATCCCCGGGGCGGTGCTGATCACGTACCCGAACGTCGGACACCTGCCGCAGGTCGAGATTCCGGAGAAATCGGTCCGCGACGTCGTCGGGTTCCTCGGCCGGATTCCGTTCTAGCGGCGCGCGCGCGCCGCGGCCTCCGCCGCCTGTGCCGGCAGTCCGAGCTCGCGGTAGAGCGTCGCGAGCGTGCGATTGAGCGCGACACCGTCGGGCTCGAAGCGGCGGCGCTCCTCGAGCAGTTGCTGTGCGGGCACGCGCGCGCCGCAGCGTACGAGGCTGTCCAGGTAGAGCTGCTGGAACAGGTCGCGCTGCGCGTGGCTGCCGCCGACCTCGAGCATCCGCCCAAGCGTCGGCCCGAGCTCGCGACGCGCGGTCGCGTACTCGCCGCGCGCGTGCGCGAGGACGCCGCGCGCGGCCGGCAGCGCGACGTCCGACCAGGCCGCGCGCA
>JBBINS010000164.1:0-6171 GCA_037443765.1 Gammaproteobacteria bacterium | reverse complement strand
TCAGCGTCAGACGGTGATTCACTTGGCGGCTCCTTCGGTCTTCTTGGTGTCGCCCTGCCCCGCCTTGTCGAACAGGAACTTGCTGATCAGGTTCTCGAGCACGACGGCCGACTGGGTCAGCTCTATCTGATCGCCGTCTTTGAAATAAGTTTCCGCGCCGCCGGGCGTGAAGCCGACGTACTGGCCGCCGAGCAGGCCGGCGGTGTAGATCGCGACGTCGCTGTCGTCGGGGATCTTGGCGTAGCGGCTCTGGATCGCGAGCCGGGCGACCGCCTTGTAGCTCTTGGTGTCGTAGTCGATCGACTCGACGCGGCCGACCGTCACGCCGCCGATCGACACCGGCGAGCCGACTTTGAGGCCGCCGACGTTGTCGAAGCGCGCCGTCAGGTGGTAGTTCTGCTCGTGGAACACGAAGCCCTTGTTCGTGATCTGCGTGACCATGAAGAAGAGCGCGGCGAAGCCGAGCATCACGAACAAGCCCGTGCTGAGCTCGATCGTCCGTGTCTGACTCATCGAATGTCTCCTAAGGTCACAGCAGCACCGCCGTCAGCATGTAGTCGAGCACCAGCACCGCGACCGAGGAGGTCACGACCGTGCGGGTGGTGGCGCGGCCGACGCCGTCGGCGGTCGGCACCGCGTGGTAGCCCTCGTAGACGGCAATCGCGCTGCAGGCGAGGCCGAAGGCCCCGCTCTTGATGACGCCCTCGGTGATGTCGCGAAGCTCGACGGCGCTGCGCATCTGCGACCAGAACTGGCCGGCATCGACGCCCATCAGCGTCACGCCGACGAGCTGGCCGCCGAAGATCCCGGTCATGCTGAAGATCGCCGCGAGCAGCGGCATCGCGATCACGCCGCCGATGAAGCGCGGCGCGCACACGCGCCGCACCGGATCGACCGCCATCATCTCCATCGCCGACAGCTGGTCGGTCGCGCTCATGAGGCCGATCTCGGAGGTGAGCGCGGTGCCCGCGCGCCCCGCGAACAGCAGCGCCGTCACGACCGGCCCGAGCTCGCGCAGCAACCCGAGCGCGACCGCGGAGCCGAGCGACTCGGTCGAGCCGAAGCGGCGCAGCAGGTCGAAGCCCTGCAGCCCGAGCACCATGCCGACGAACAGCCCGGACAGCATGATGATCACGAGCGACTGCGCGCCCGAGTTGTGGACCTGCTCGACGAGCAGCCGCGGGCGCAGCAGCGCGCGCGGCGTCACGGCGCAGAGCCGCGACGTGAACAGCGTGAAGCGGCCCCACTTCTGGGCGAGCTCGCGGCCGCTGCCGGCGACGTCGGCGACGAAGCTCATTCGGGCACCTCGGCGCCGAGCAGCTGCGCCTCGTAGTCGGGCGCCGGGTAGTGGAACGGCACCGGGCCGTCGGCCTCACCGGTCATGAACTGCCGCACGACCGGCGCGGGGTCGGCCGCGAGCCGCGCGGGCGTCCCGGACGCGGCGACCCGGCCCGCCGACAGCAGGTAGGCGCAATCGGCCAGCAGGCCGATTTCCTGCACGTCGTGCGAGACGACGATGCTCGTCAGCCCGAGCGCGTCGTTGGTGCTGCGGATCAGGCGCAGCACGACGCCCATCGCGATCGGGTCGAGGCCCGCGAAGGGCTCGTCGTAGATGAGGATCTTGGGGTCCATGACGATCGCGCGCGCGAGCGCGACGCGACGGGCCATGCCGCCGGAGAGCTCGGACGGCATCAGCCGCGCAGCGCCCCGCAGGCCCACCGCCTGCAGCTTCATCAGCACGATGCGCGCGATCAGCGATTCCGGGAGGTCCGTGTGTTCGCGCAGCGGAAACGCCACGTTCTCGAAAACGTCGAGGTCCGTGAGCAGCGCGCCGTTCTGGAACAGCATGCCCATGCGCTGCCGGAGCCGGTAGAGGCCGTCGGTGTCGAGCCGGCCGAGGTCCTCGCCGTCGACCTCGATCCGCCCGGCGGACGGGCGGATCTGGCCGGTGATCAGCCGCAGCAGGGTCGTCTTGCCGGTGCCGGACGGCCCCATGATCGCGGTCACCTTGCCGCGCTCGATCTCGATGTCGAGGCCGTCGAACACCGACCGGCCGCCGATCGCATAGGCGACGCCGGCCAGCCGCGCGATGCAGCCGGCCCCATCCCGTGCGGTCGGGTCGGTGGCGGGGATCATGACGCTCTGCGGCGGGCGGCGTTCAGGCGGCCTGCTTCTCGAGCGCCGGGTCGTACTTGCCCTGCGTCGCGAGGCCGTTGAGGCGGGCGCGCTTGACGAACTCGCGCTGCGCGGCCGCGACCTTGGCGGCGGCGCCGGCCCAGGCCGACAGCGCCGTCGACTGCAGCGCCCGGCCATAGCTGAACGACAGCGTCCACGGCAGGCCGCCGATGCGGTTCATGAGGTCGAGGTGCAGGGTCGCCTCGGCCTCGCTCTGGCCGCCCGACAGGAACGCGATGCCGGGCACCGCCGACGGCACGTGGCGCTTCAGGCACCGCACCGTCGCCTCGGCGACCTGGCCGGGACCGGCGCGCTCGGGGCACTTCTGGCCCGAGATCACCATGTTGGGCTTGAGGACGATCCCCTCGAGATAGACGCGGTGGGCGTCGAGCCGCGCGAACACCTCGGCGAGCACCGCGTTGGTGACTTCCTCGCAGCGCTCGAGCGTGTGGCCGCCGTCCATCAGCACCTCGGGCTCGACGATCGGCACGATCTCGGCCTCCTGGCAGAGCGCCGCGTAGCGCGCGAGCAGCTCCGCGTTGGTCTCGATGCAGGTGCGCGTCGGGATGCCGGCGCCGATGTCGATCACGGCCCGCCACTTCGCGAAGCGCGCGCCGAGCTTGTGGTACTCGGCGAGCCGGCCGGCGATCCCGTCGAGGCCCTCGGTGATGACCTCGCCCGGGAAGTTCGGCATGGGCTTCGTGCCCGCGTCGACCTTGATGCCGGGCACCACGCCGAGGCGAGCCAGGAGGTCGGCGAAGCGCTCGCCGCCCTTGGTCGACTGCCGCAGCGTCTCGTCGTACATGATCACGCCCGAAATGTAGTCGGCCGCCCCCGGGGCGGCGAACAGCAACTCGCGGTAGGCGCGCCGGTTCTCCTCGGTCGACTCGACCTTGATCTTGTCGAAGCGCTTCTTGATCGTCCCCGTGCTCTCGTCCGCGGCGAGGATGCCCCGACCCTTGGCGACCATGGCGTGCGCGATGCGCGCGAGCTCAGCGTGATTCATGACCCGACTCCTCATTGTGGCGCCGCCGCCACGTGGACGGACCGGCTTCTCGAAGCGAAGTTCCCAATGATAGCGGATCGCCCCGGGCCGCCATCGTGGCGCCAACGCAGCCGACTTGGCGCCGAGGCCTAACTAGGACTAAAATGGTCCTGTATCTGGAGGCCTCGCACCGATGCTCCGCATCAGCAAGATGACCGACTACGCGACCGTGACCCTCGCGCACCTCGCCGGTGACGACGCGCGGCGGCGCACGGCCGTCGAACTCGCCGAGCTGACCGGCATCGGGCTCGCGACGACGAGCAAGGTCCTCAAGGAACTGCAGCGCGCCGGACTCGTCGTCTCGACGCGCGGCGCGCACGGCGGGTACGCACTCGCCCGCCCCGCCGCCGCGATCAGCGCCGCCGACATCATCGACGCCGTCGAGGGCCCGGTCGGGCTCACCGAGTGCGCGACCCACCCCGGCCAGTGCGACCTCGAGTCGAGCTGTCGCGTCGGGCGCAGCTGGCAGCGCGTCAACGTCGCGATCCACCGCGCGCTCGCCGACGTCAAGCTCACGCACCTGACCGGCCGCGACGGCGCCGCCGTGCCGGTGCCGGACCTCACGATCTCGCTCGGCGCGCGCCCGGGCGTGCGCGTCCGGGCCTGAGGAACACCATGGCGAGCACTCCCACCGACCTCGACGCGCTGGTCGCCCAGAAGTACCAGCACGGCTTCGTCACGGACATCGACGCGGACACCGTACCGCCCGGCCTCGACGAGGACGTGATCCGGATGATCTCGCGCAAGAAGGGCGAGCCCGCGTTCCTGCTCGACTGGCGGCTGAAGTCGTACCGCCACTGGCGGACCATGACCGAGCCGCACTGGGCGCACGTCCAGTACCCGCCGATCGACTACCAGGCGATCTCCTACTACTCGGCGCCGAAGCAGAACACCGACGGGCCGAAGAGCCTCGCCGACGTCGACCCCAAGCTGCTCGCGACCTACGAGAAGCTCGGCGTGCCGCTCCACGAGCGCGCCCGGCTCGCCGGCGTCGCGGTCGACGCGGTGTTCGACAGCGTCTCGGTCGCGACCACCTTCAAGGCGCGGCTCGCCGAGGCGGGCGTCGTCTTCTGCCCGTTCTCGGACGCGGTGCGCGAGCACCCGGCGCTCCTCGAGCAGTACCTAGGCAGCGTCGTGCCGCCGACCGACAACTTCTACGCGGCGCTCAACTCCGCGGTCTTCACCGACGGCTCGTTCGTCTACATCCCCCCGGGCGTGCGCTGCCCGATGGAGCTGTCGACGTACTTCCGCATCAACGCCGCGAAGACCGGCCAGTTCGAGCGCACGCTGATCATCGCCGACGCCGGCAGCCACGTCTCATACCTTGAAGGCTGCACCGCACCTCAGCGCGACGAGAACCAGCTGCACGCGGCGGTCGTCGAGCTCGTCGCGCTCGACGACGCCAGCATCAAGTACTCGACCGTGCAGAACTGGTACCCGGGCGACGAGCAGGGCGTCGGCGGCATCTACAACTTCGTGACGAAGCGCGGCGAGTGCCGCGGCCGCAACGCGCGGATCTCCTGGACCCAGGTCGAGACGGGCTCCGCGATCACCTGGAAGTACCCGAGCTGCGTGCTGACGGGCGAGAACTCGGTCGGCGAGTTCTACTCGGTCGCGGTCGCGAACCACTACCAGCAGGCCGACACCGGCACCAAGATGATCCACGTCGGCAGGAACACCCGGAGCACGATCGTCTCGAAGGGCATCTCCGCCGGCCACGCCCAGAACACCTACCGCGGCCTCGTCAAGGTGCTGCCGTCCGCCGAGGGCGCGCGCAACTACACGCAGTGCGACTCGCTCCTGATGGGCGCGCGCTCGGGCGCGCACACCTTTCCGTACGTCGAGGTGCGCAACCCCACGGCGACGGTCGAGCACGAGGCGACGACCTCGAAGATCGGCGAGGACCAGCTCTTCTACTGCCTGCAGCGCGGGCTGTCGGCCGAGGACGCGGTCAACATGATCGTCAGCGGCTTCTGCAAGACGGTGTTCAAGGAATTGCCGATGGAATTCGCGGTCGAGGCGCAGAACCTCCTCGCGGTGAGCCTCGAAGGCGCGGTCGGCTGAGGACCAGGAACAAGGCACGCAACATGAGCGACATCCGAAAAGGCGACGTCATCCTCGAGGTCCGCGGCCTCGCGGTCGAGGTCCAGGGCAAGCGCATCCTCGAGGGGCTCGACCTCACGGTGCGCGCGGGCGAGGTGCACGCGATCATGGGCCCGAACGGCGCCGGCAAGAGCACGCTGTCGCAGGTGCTCGCCGGGCGCCCGGACTACGACGTCAAGGCGGGCACGGTGCGCTACCTCGGCGAGGACCTCCTCGCGCTCGCCGCCGAGGAGCGCGCGCGCCGGGGGCTCTTCCTCGGGTTCCAGTACCCGGTCGAGATCCCGGGCGTGAACAACGTCTATCTCCTCAAGGCGGCGCTCAACGCGCGCCGCCGCCATCTCGGGCAGCCCGAGGTCGACGCGTTCGAGTTCCTCGGCCTCGTGCGCGACAACATGCGCCTGATGCAGATGGACGAGAGCTTCCTGTCGCGCGGCGTCAACGAGGGCTTCTCGGGCGGCGAGAAGAAGCGCAACGAGATCCTGCAGATGACCGTGCTCGAGCCCACGCTCGCGATCCTCGACGAGACCGATTCCGGCCTCGACATCGACGCGCTCAAGGTCGTCGCCAACGGCGTCAACAGCCTCAAGCGCGACGACCGAGCGATCGTGCTCGTGACCCACTACCAGCGGCTGCTCGACTACATCGTGCCGGACCACGTGCACGTGCTCGCCGGCGGACGGATCCTGAAGTCGGGCGACGCGAGCCTCGCGCTCGAGCTCGAGCGCCGCGGCTACGACTGGGTGCGCGCAGAGGCGGCCGCGGCATGAGCGCGAGCGCCCAGGCGACGACGCCGCTCGCGCGCCTCGCCGCCGCCGAGGCCGGGCTGCCGGGCGGCGCCGGCTGGGAGG
>JBBINS010000163.1:0-6211 GCA_037443765.1 Gammaproteobacteria bacterium | reverse complement strand
GAAGGGACACGCAATCATATCAGTATGCTGCATTACTTATGTCGGTGTGTTTAACGATTTGGAAGGGCGCCCTAACCGCGCGGCGCGGGCCGGCAGCGTCCGACCATCGATCGGGGTCTGCGAGCCGCGGGCTCGCCGGCCGGATCGGCGCGCTCGCGTATAGACTCCCCCGGTGCGCGCTCCGCGGGCGGGTCGCGTGCGTCGCGGGAACCACCGGAGTGAGCGGCCGTGGATGACCCTTACGACCTGCAGCGCTTCGTCGACGCCCAGGCCGGAGTCATCGAGCGGGTCGTCGCAGAACTTCGCGCCGGGCGCAAGCGATCACACTGGATGTGGTTCGTCTTCCCGCAGCTGCGCGGCCTCGGCTCGAGCCCGATGGCGCTCCGCTACGGGATCGAGTCGCTCGCCGAGGCACGGGCGTTCCTCGCACACCCGGTACTCGGCCCGAGGTTGCGGGACTGCACGGAGCTCGTGCTCGCGGTGCCGTCGACCCCGATCGGCGAGATCCTGGGCTCCCCCGACGACCTCAAGTTCCGATCGTCGATGACGCTGTTCGCGCGCGCCTCGACCGGCGACCGCGTGTTCACGGACGCGCTCGCTAGGTACTACGGCGGCATCGCCGATGCGCTGACCGAGAGCCGGCTCTAGCCTGGAGCGCCACTCGAACGGGTGGTCGCAGCACATCGCGGCCCGCGGCGGACACGTTCTACGGTGCGAGCCGCTCCCGAAGCCAATGCGCATCCACGCGCCGGTAGCGCAGACGATCGTGCAGGCGGGACGGCCGCCCCTGCCAGAACTCGTAGCTGTCGGGCACCACACGGTAGCCCCCCCAATGCGGCGGCCGCGGTGGACTCAGGATGAACCGCGCCGCGTACTTTGCGGCATTGCCGACCAGGACCGCGCGCGAGGCGATGACCTCGCTCTGCGGCGACGCCCAGGCGCCGATCCGCGAATCGAGCGGGCGCGAGTGGAAGTATTCGTCCGACTCCGCGTCGGTGGTGCGCTCGGCGCGGCCCTCGATGCGGACCACGCGTTCGAGCTCCGCCCAGTGAAACTGCATCGCCAGCCAGGGATTGCCGTCGAGCTCGCGAGCCTTGCGACTCAGGTAGTTCGTGTACCAGACGAAGCCGCGTTCGTCGCAGCCCTTGAGCAGCACGATCCGCGTCGACGGCCGCTGGTCCGGTCCGACCGTCGCGACGGTCACCGCGTTGGCATCCGGCAGCTCCGCGGCGACAGCCTGATCGAGCCAGCGACGGAACTGCTCGAGCGGGTCGGCGGGACAATGCGACTCGTCGAGTGCATCGCGCTCGTAGCTCCTTCGCAGTGCTGCCAGGCGATCCATCGGGCTCCTCGCTTGCCGGTCATCCCATTGTACCGGTCGACCGCGGCGGAAATTGCGGCGCGCCCGGTTCAGGAAACGGGGCAGGCGAGCGGACCGTTGGCCTCGTCGTCGGCGGAGCGCGAACGGGCGGGACGCCGCCGACTACTTGCAGACCTTCTTGCACGCCTGGATCGCGGCGACCGTGTCCTGGCTCTGTGCCTGGAACGCGCCGCCCAGCAGCGACTCCGCCTCGGCAGTCCTGCCGGCGTTGGCAGCCGCCGCGACCTTGCCCGCGGCGACATGGAACAGCCGATGCGAGGCCACAAGCTTCTGAAACTCCGGCTTCGAGCCGAACTGGCCGCGGCCTTCGCCGCTCAGCCACTTGCCGAGGTCACACCTGCCGTCCTGGGAGATGGTTGCGGCGTCGAGCTGCTCACCTCGCGTGATCGCGGCCTTGAGCTTCACCCGCCACTGCATGTGGGCATCGATTGCCGCGCTGAGGTCCATGTCGGTCTCCGTGCTGTGTTCCAAGGGCATCCGTGCCTTCAGCGGCCGGGCCGAACGAATCTGAACTGGGGCTTCCCGCAGCGGGCGACGCGACGTTCATTCAAATCAACGGCTTGGCCGGTCACGCGCCGGATCGCGTGGCGCGCGGGTCGGCCACATCACCGTCGCGACCGCGTTGAGTCGCGACGTCTTGCGTTCCGGCCCCCGCTCGGCACGGGACAATCCGCCGGGGAGCGCGACGACGACGCAGCGGCGCTCGCGCCGGCTCCGGCGGAGGCGCGATGCACGGCGGCGCGCGTCGCCGAACCGCGCAGGTAGGCGGGTCACGCCACCGATGAAAACGGCGCGCGCTCAGGGCCGCGCAGGCCGCCCCGGCCCGAACCCGCGAGGCGCGCCCCGACGCCGACGATCGTCCGTACGTCAGCGGTCGCGGTCGCCGTGGTCGTCGTCGTGGTGCCTGCCCTCGTGACGGCCGCGGTCGTGCCCTTCGTCGCGATCACGGTCGCGATCGGAGTGCCGGTGGCGCGGCACGTACTCGTTGTTGTACCAGTCGTCGCGCACGAAGTAGACCGGGCGACCGCAGGCGTTGTATTCGCGGCAGTGCTTGTTCCAGTGCTTCTCGTGGCCAGGGGGCACGTGCAGGTAGATCGGAGCGGCATCGCGGTACTCGGGAACGCTCTCGACGACGACCGGTCGCGCGTACACGACGGCCTGCGGCGGCGCATTGCCGAGCTCGATCTGTCCGAAGAACCCAGGCTCCCCGACGCTGATCGACACCGCGACATCGCCGGCGAACGCAGGGACGCTCACGGCCGCGAGAGCAAGAGGCAACAGGATCTTCTTCATGCGCATGACTCCGAGAGTATCAAATTCACGCTGGCCGGCGGCCGCTGATTGACGCCTGAACCGCAGCCGCCGTCGGTGGTCGGCACGGGCGCGATGCAACATAACCCCTCGCGCCGGCAGTCCCCCGCCGGCACTGTCCTTCGGCTCGGCAGTTGACTAGAGTCGTGCCCGGGTCGCGCATTCAGCCCGCACCCGCGCGGGTATGGCCCGGCGGGCCCGGACGCCGCGCGACCGAGGAGCCAGTTGCCGATGGGGGACGTCGCCAGTCTCGTGACCGGGGCGCTGCGTCACAAGCTGACCGCTCATGGCGCCGGCTCGCTGACGCGCGTCGAGTGGCAGCTGCTGCGGGTCAGCACGCTGCTGCATGCGCTCGACGACAATGCCGTCGAGCGGCTGCTCCGCGACGCGCCGCTCGCGGAAGTGACCGGCATTGCCGACGGCCTCGATGCGATCGGCGCGGCAGAGGCGTCGACGCTTGTCCATTACACCGCGCGTGAGATCGGAGCCGCGAACTCCCCCGGCCTCGGCCCGATGCGCGCGTACGCGATCCGCGACATCGCCGCGCGACTGTGCACGGCGCTCGGCCCGATGCGGGCCGGCGTCGAGCAGCTGCTGCTCGACTTCGCCTTCCAGCAGCCGGAGCTCATGCCGGAGGAAGCGCCGCCGGCCGCGCGCTCCGCGGGCGAGTAGATCCGCGCGGCGAACTAGCGCGCCGCGGCAGCGAGTCGCACCCGCCGCGATTCGTAGGCGGCGACATGCAGATGCGCGAGCCGCAGCAGCGACGGCGCCGCCGCCGGCCGCGCGCCACGCCGCAGCAAGTCCGCGAGAATGTGCTCGCCCTCGGTCGGGCCGCCGCGCTCGATGTCTCGCAGCATCGACGCCGCGAAGCTCGAGCCGGGCGCGGTCAGCATTGCGACGTTGCGCCGGCGGGAGGCCTCGCGCAGCGCAAATCCATGCTCGCGCGCAATCGCGTCGCACTCGTCGAGCAGCGCGGTGGCCACGTCGGCGCCACCGGCCGTACCGATGTCGCCGATGTTGGCGCGCATGAGGCACGTGATTCCGGCGAGGGTCGCGATCAGCACCCATTTCTCCCACATCTCCTGCACGATCACGGCGCTGAGGCGCGCCTCGAAACGCGCGCCAGCGAACGCCTCCTCGATCGCAGCGACGCGCTCGGAGCGCGTCCCGTCGCGCTCGCCGAAGGCGATCAGGTGCGCCTCGTTGAGGTGCTCGATGCGCCCCGCCGCGCCGAGCGCTGCCGAGATCACGCACTGACCGCCGAGTACCGCATCCTTGCCGAAGCGGCGGTCGAGGACGTCGAGGTGGCGCAGGCCGTTGAGCAGCGGCAGGACCGCCGTCGAGGGACCGACCGCCGGTGCGAACGACCGCACCGCATCGTCGAGGTCGTAGGCCTTGCAGCTCAGCAGCACGAGGTCGTAGGGCGAGCTCAGTTCGGCGGCCCCGACGGTCGCCGGCCGTGGGTGCCGGAAATCGCCGGTCCGGCTCTGGATCACGAGCCCGCTCGCGGCAAGTTCGGCGGCGCGGCGCGGCCGGACGAGGAACGTCACGTCGCGCCCGGCCTCGAGCAGCCGGCCACCGAAGTAGCCCCCGATCGCACCGGCACCGACCACGAGTATTCTCATCATGAGCCTCCACGAACTGGATCCCGGGGTGCACGGGCGCCCGCATCGCCGGCCCCGACCCCCATAATATAGACACCGGCCGCCGCGTCGGCGCGGCGCGACCGGCGGCACGCCGCCGGCCGAGATCCGACGCTGGAAAGACCGTATTCCGCGCCGCCCCGGACGGGGCCATAAGGGGACCCGGCTGCCGCCGCGGTCGGTCGCGACCGGTGCCGACGCCGCTGCATTTCCCGGAGGCTCACGATGTCTGCCGCAACGCCCGCGTCCGAAGCGGGCACCGACCTCTTCGGGCCCGTACAACTCGGGCCATATCGGCTCGCGAATCGGGTCGTGATGGCGCCACTGACGCGCGCCCGTGCCGACGCCGACGGCGTGCCCGGGCCGCTGATGGCCGAGTACTACGCGCAGCGTGCGTCGGCGGGCCTCATCATCGCCGAGGCGACCGTCGTCTCGCCGCAGGGGCGAGGCTACTCGTTCACACCCGGCCTCTACAGCAATGCCCAGGTCGCCGGCTGGCGGCGCGTCACTGACGCGGTGCATCCCCGCGGCGGGCGCATCTTCGACCAGATCTGGCACGTCGGGCGCATCTCGCACCCGAAGCTGCAACCCGGCGGCGCGCTGCCGGTCGCGCCGTCGGCGATCCTCGCCCAGGCGAACGCCTTCACCGACGCCGGTTTCGAGCCGTGCGTCACGCCGCGTGCGCTCGAGGCCGCGGAGATTCCGGGGATCGTCGAGGACTACCGCAGGGCGGCGCGCCATGCACTCGACGCCGGCTTCGACGGCGTCGAGGTACACGCGGCCAACGGCTACCTCATCGAGCAATTCCTGCGCGACAGTACCAACCGGCGCAGCGACGGCTACGGCGGCCCGCGCGAGAACCGCGCGCGGTTCCTGCTCGAGGTCGTCGACGCGGTGGTTGCCGAGTGCGGCGGTGCGCGCGTCGGCGTCCGGCTCTCGCCACTCAGCCCGTCGAACGGGGCCGCGCTCGACAGCGAGCCCGAGCGGACCTACGGCTACGTCGTCGAGCGGCTGAACGGCTACAAGCTCGCGTACCTGCACATGATCGAGGGCGCGACGCAGGGCGCGCGCGAGGTCGCAGGCGGTTTCGACCTGCAGATCCTGCGGCGCGCGTTCCACGGCCTCTACGTCGCGAACAACGGCTACGACCTCGAGCTCGCACTCGAGGCGCGACGTCGCGGACTGGCCGACCTGGTCTGCTTCGGCCGGCCGTTCATCGCAAATCCGGACCTCGTCGAGCGGCTGCGGCTCCGGGCGCCGCTCAATGCTGCCGACCGCACGACCTTCTACGCCGGTGGCGCCCCGGGCTATACCGACTACCCGACGCTCGGGGCCAGCGGCACCGGGTGACGGTGTCGTCGCCAGGAAACGCGCCGGGGCCTCCCAAACGTCCTCCGGACGGGTAATCTTGGCCGCGCGTCGCGACCGGCGGGCCGCCGGCCCCTGAGCCGTGCGACGCGACGCGCGATCAGAATCGCTCCGGAGGAGTTACGACATGATCAAACCCATGGGTCTGGTGGCTGCGGCCATCGCCAGCTTCGCGCTGGGCGCGGCCGTTCCGGCCGCGTCCGCCTCGGCCGCCCAGCCGGCGGCGTCCTCGTCCGAGGGCGGCGAGACGCTGAAGGACGACGCCAAGGCCGTCGGCCAGAGCGTCAAGGAGACCGCAAAGAAGGTCGGCCATGCGACGGCGGACGGGGCGCGCAAGGTCGCGAAGGCGACGGCGCACGGCGTCGAGAAGGCGGCGCAGGGCGTCGAGCACGCGGCCCAGAAGACCGAGCGGAAGCTCGACCATGCGGAGTCGGCGTCGAAGGAGCCCGCGCACTAGTGTCTTGAGTCAGAAGTACGCATACAGAACCGCCGTAGGCTTTCGAGGATC
>JBBINS010000162.1:0-6283 GCA_037443765.1 Gammaproteobacteria bacterium | reverse complement strand
CGCCGTAGTAATGGCCCATCACGCCCATGCGGTTGTGTTCCATGACCGTGGCGACGCGGGCGGCCGCGATCCGAGCCGCCGCCGCCCGGTTGCCGAGCGTCACCGGCCACCGCGACGGGCCGGCGGGCGAGGCCGCGTGGCGCGCGTTCTTCGACGGCGCGGAGCTCGCGCTGCTCGAGGAGAGCGTCGCCGACCCGCCGCGGCCGCCGCTCGAGAACCGCTATTACTTCGAGCACGGTGCGCTGTTCTACGTCGAGGGCGAGCAGGCGGCCGAGCCCGGCAGCGGCGCCGAGGGCGTCGCGCCGCGCGTCCCGGTCGTCGCCGAGTTTCGCGGCGTGCGGGCGACGCGCGCGGTGCGCATCGAGCACTACGGCCCGGTACCGCTCGCGCCGGACAGGGTCCAGGCGATCCAGCGGCGCGCGGCCGAACTCGCCTCCGCGGCGCGCGACGAGCGCAGTGCGCAGAAGGTGGCACCGTGAACGCCGCTCCGCCCGAGGTGGAGCTGCGCCAGCTGCTCCAGGACCTGCTGTACGCGATCGCGATCGCGGACCTCGAGTCGCTCGAGCGCCTGTTCTGCGCGGACGCGACGATGCATTTCCAGTTCGGCCAGCCGCCGGGCCTGATCGTCGGCCAGCCGGCGGTCGCCGACCGCTTCCGGCGCATGTTCACGGAACTCGTCGCGCGCGCGCCCGGCCCGCCGTACGTGCGCTTCAAGATCGAGGAGTTCGCCGCCCTCGTGCTCGACGCGCGGCACGCGGCGGCCTACGCGACGGTCACGGTCGACAACAAGATCGGACGGCGCACCCTGATCTGCCGGCGCGAGCCGCAGGCCTACCGGATCCTGCACCTGCACGCGTCGAACCTGAATCCCGCGCGCGGCCCCGAAGCCGCCTGAGCTCAGCCGCGCGGCACGCAGCGCTCGTCGAGGGCGCTGGCGAGCGAGGCGACGAGGCGGAGCAGGCCCGAGTCCGCGTCCCACACGTAGTAGCGCGTCACGAGCTCGGTCTTGTCGCGCCCCGTGACCGTCAGCAGCCGGCTGTCGCGCCGGAACACGAGCGGGCCGCGGCGGCTGCATGGCGTACTCGCCGGCAGTTCGGCGAGCGCCGGCGGGTAGGCGACCCGGCCGGTCGCGACGTCCACGAGCGCGGCCTGCTCGCAGCCGCTGCCGCAGCCGAGCAGCACCAGCACCATCCGCCCGGCGAAGTTCGGCGCGCTGCCGAGCGCCGCCGCGAGCGGCTCGCGGTCGCGCGCGAGGCGCGGATCGCCGCCGCCGGCGGCCAGCGACGTCGCGCGAGCGCCACCGAGGGCGGCCGCGGGGTACTCGGAGAACTTGGGCGCCGCCAGCTGCGCCTCGTCGGCCGAGCCGCCGTCGGGCCGGCCGAGGATGCGATCGAGGTCGCCGGTCACGCCGTCGTCGAGGTGCCAGTCGCTGAGCTCGATGCCGCTCTGGCCGCGCGGGCCCACGACGAGCGCGCGCAGCGCGTGCGAACGACAGTCCGCGGCGCGCGCCTCGGCGGCGTGGGCGCAGGCCGCGAATCCGGTGTAGGCGCCGTAGAGCGGTGGCGCGCCGGGATCGGCGGGCATCGCAAACAGCCAGTAGTGGCCGCGCGGCAGGTCGAGCGTGAAGGTCGACTGGCCCGCCTCCGTCGTCACCGAGTACAGCTGCGCGCCGGTCAGCGACCAGGCGTAGAGCGTCAGCGCGGGCACGACGCCGGTCGGCGTGCCGAGCCGCCCGGTCACCGGCGCGGCGGCGGCGCCGGCGGCGAGTGCGAGGCAGAGGGCGGCGGAGGCGGCGCGCAGCGACACGGTCGTTCCGGCGGTGGAGAGTGCGGACTATGGCAGCGCCACCGACGTCGTCAAGTTGCGCGCGGCGAAGATCGCGTAACATCGGCACCCCCGAAGCCTGCTGCCCGGTGGAGCCGCCTCCTTGACACCCTCCTACGACGCCGCGACCCCCGCCGACCTGCCGGTGCTCCTGACGCTGATCGGCGAGCTCGCCGAGTTCGAGCGACTGGCGCACGAGGTGGTCGTCACCGAGGCGAGCCTCAGCGAAGCGCTCTTTGGCGCGCACCCGGCGGTCGAGACCGTGATCGCGCGCAGCGCCGGCGAGGTGGCCGGGTTCGCGCTCTTCTACCACAACTTCTCGACGTTCCTCGGTCGCCGCGGCCTGTTCATCGAGGACCTGTACGTGCGCCCGGCATACCGCGGCCAGGGCGTCGGCAAGGGGCTCCTGGTCCACGTCGCCCAGCTCGCCGCGGCCCGCGGCTGCAGCCGGATGGAGTGGTCGGTCCTCAACTGGAACCGGCGGGCGATCGGCTTCTACGAATCGCTCGGTGCCCGGCCGATCAACGACTGGACGGTGTACCGCCTCGACCGCGCGGCGCTCGACGCGGTGCTCGCGCCGTCCAGCGGCGGCTAGCCGTGCGCGGCGGCCCGGCGGCGCGACCCGCGTGGGCGGCGACCGCCGTGCTGCTGCTCGGGCTCGCCGGCTGCGCCGCCGCGCCGCGCGCGCCGCGCGCGCCGCTGTCGACCGCGACCGGCGTCGACCTCGGCCGGTTCATGGGCGACTGGTACGTGATCGCCCACATCCCGACCTCGATCGAGCGCGATGCCTACAACGCGGTCGAGAGTTACGCGCGGCGGCCGGACGGCTCGATCGCCACGACCTTCACGTTCCGGGACGGCGCCTTCGACGGCCCCCGCAAGGCCTACCAACCGACCGGCTTCGACCGCGACCCGGTCAACCACGCGACGTGGGCGATGCAGTTCGTCTGGCCGTTCAAGGCCGAGTACCTGATCGCCGACCTCGACGCGGACTACCGCGAGACGATCATCGCGCGCAGCGCGCGCGACTACGTCTGGATCATGGCGCGGAGCCCCGCGATCCCCGCCGCCGACTACGCGCGCCTCGTGGCGCGCGTGGCGGCGCTCGGCTACGACGTCGGGCGCCTGCGCCGGGTGCCCCAGCGCTGGTGAACGGCCTGCGCCTTGCAACGCGCTCCCGGGCGAGGATGATGGGCCCCGGCCCCTCGCGGAGAACACGATGACCCGCACCAAGACCCTGCTCGGACTCGGGATGCTGCTGTGGATCGCCGCTGCGGCGGCCGAGCCGCCGGCGGTGCCGACGATCGGCGCCCAGGAACTCGTCGCGCGCGAGACGGCGCGCGACCCGGCGCTCGTCGTCCTCGACGTGCGCACGCCCGAGGAGTTCGCGGCCGGCCACGTGCCGGGCGCGATCAACGTGCCGCACGACCAGATCGAGGGGCGGCTCGCCGAGCTCGCCCCGCTGCGCGACAAGGACGTGGTCGTCTACTGCAAGAGCGGACGCCGCTCCGCGCTCGCGCTCGACGTGCTCGGCAAGAACGGCTACACGCGGCTCCGGCATCTCGAGGGCGACCTGCCGGCGTGGGAGGCCGCCGGCGGACCGGTCGAGAAGGTCCCCGGCGCCGCGGCGCCGGCGCCGAAGCCCTAGCGTCCCGCGCGGCGAGACGCCCGGCCCGTGGACCTGATCAAGCTCGGACTCCTCGCGACGATCGTCGTCGCCGGCCTCGGACTGGCGTTCGTGTGGACGGTCGCGGCGCGCCGGGTCGACGCGCGGCGCCGCACCGCCGGGCGCGGCGGCGGCTTCGCGATCGGCTTCGTCACGAACTTCCTCGACACGCTCGGCATCGGCTCGTTCGCGCCGACGACCGCGGCGCTGAAGCTCTTCCGGCTCGCGCCCGACGAGCTGATCCCGGGGACGCTCAATGTCGGCCTCGCGGTCGGGTCGATCCTCGAGTCGCTGATCTTCGTGACGACGGTGGCGGTCGCGCCGCGGTTGCTGGTCGCGATGGTGCTGGCGGCGGCGGTCGGTGCGTGGTTCGGCGCCGGCGTCGTCGTGCGCCTGCCGCGGCGCGCGATCCAGCTGGCGATGGGCGCGGCACTGCTGATCGCGGGCGGCGTGTTCGCCGCGCACAACCTCGGCCTCCTGCCCGGCGGCGGCGAGGCGATGGATCTCGCCGGCTGGAAGTTCCCGGTCGCGGTCGGCGCGAGCCTCGTGCTCGGCGGGCTGATGACGATCGGCATCGGCATGTACGCGCCGACGATGATCCTGCTGGCGCTCATGGGCATGCACCCGATCGCGGCGTTCCCGGTGATGATGGGCGCGTGCGCGCTCCTGATGCCGGTCGCCGGCGTGCGCTTCGTGCGCAGCGGCTGGCTCGCGTGGGGCCCTGCGCTCGGCCTGTCTCTCGGCGCCTTCGCCGGCGTGCCGCTCGCCGCATTCGTCGTCAAGTCGCTGCCGCTCGAGACGCTGCGCTGGCTCGTCGTCGCGGTCGTCGCCTACGCGGCGCTAACGATGCTGTGGTCGGCGCGTGCCGCCGTCAGCCGGGCACCTTCAGCATGATCTTGCCGATGTGCGCGCTCGAGGCCATCAGCCGGTGCGCGGCCGCCACCTCGGCGAGCGGGAACGTCGCGTAGATCAGCGGCCCGCAGCGACCGGCGTTCAGTACCGGCCAGACCCGTTCCTTGAGCGCCTGCGCGATCGCGCCCTTCTCGGCGGTGGACCGCGGCCGCATGGTCGAGCCGGTGATCACGAGCCGCTTCTGCATGACCTTGAACAGGTCGAAGCGCTCGACCTTGGTGCCGAGCATCGTCGACACCTGCACCAGGCGCCCGTCGATCGCGAGGCAGCGCAGGTTGCGCTCGAAGTAGGGCGCGCCGACGATGTCGAGGACGACGTTGACGCCGGCGCCGCCGGTGAGGTCCATGAGCCGGTCGGCGAAGTCCGCAGCGCGGTAGTTGATCGCGCCGTCGGCCCCCAGGGCGAGGCAGGCCGCGCACTTCTCGTCGCTGCCCGCGGTCGCGTAGACGCGCGCGCCGAACTCGCGCGCGAGCTGGATCGCGGTCACGCCGATGCCGCTCGTGCCTCCGTGCACCAGCACCGACTCGCCGCGCGCCAGCCGGCCGTGCTGGAAGAGATTCGCCCAGACGGTGAAGTAGGTCTCCGGCAGCGCCGCGGCCTTCACCGCGTCGAAGCCCGTCGGCCACGGCAGGCACTGGGCGGCGGGGGCGACGCAGTACTCGGCGTAGCCGCCGCCGTTGGTCAGCGCCGTGACCCGGTCGCCGGGACGCCAGTTCACGACCTCGGCACCGGTGCTCACGACCTCGCCCGCGACCTCGAGCCCGATCACCGGGCTCGCGCCGGGCGGCGGCGGGTAGCTGCCCTCGCGCTGGTTCAGGTCCGGCCGGTTGACGCCGGCGGCCTCGACGCGGACCAGCACCTCGTGCGGCTGCGGCTCCGGCGCGGGACCGGTCGTGATCTCGAGCACCTCGGGCCCGCCCGGGGCCCGCACTTGCACGTAGCGCATCGTCGTCGGGACGGCTGCAGTCGGCACGGTGGCTCTCGCTCCTGTCGGGGTCTGGACGATCCGGATCGCGATCCTACGCCTGATCCGCGCCCGGGTACTCGGCGAACTGCGAAAGGCCGTCCTCGATCACGTACCACGGGGCCCTCGAGCCGACGAAGATGTGGCGCTCGGGCCGGACGCCCGGGTCGTCGTCGAGCGTGCCGAGCGCGAGTGCGAAGGAGTCCGCGTTGCCGGTCGGGCACCACTGCAGGTTGGAGCCGCAGACGCGGCAGAAGGTGCGCGTCGCCTGCGGGCTCGCCTGGTAGCGCGCGATCGCGTCCGCGCCCGACGTCAGCCGGAAGTCCGCGTAGCGGACGTGGCCGTAGGTCGCGAACGCGGCGCCGTGTGCCTTGCGGCACTGGCTGCAGTGGCAATGGGTCGCGCCTTCCACCGCCCCGTCGATCTGGTAGCGGACGGTCCGGCACAGGCAGCTACCGTTCAGCATGGGTGTCGCCTCCGTCGAGTTCGAGTTCAAAGTATGCCGTGCCGGGCAGCGAATTGACGTGGTACGGCGCGATCGGCCGGAAGCCGAGCGAGCGGTAGAGCGCCTGCGCCGCGTGCATGGTCGCGAGCGTGTCGAGACGCACGCGCGCAAAGCCGAGCGCCCGCGCCCGCGCGAGCATCGCCTCGACGAGCGCGCGGCCGGCACCGCTGCCGCGCGCGGCCGGCACGACGTACAGCCGCTTGAGCTCGCCGATGCCCGGCGCGAGGCGGCGCAGCGCGACGCAGCCCGCCGCGCGCCCTTCGGCGCGGGCGATGAGCAGCGCGCCCGTCGGCGGGCCGTACTCGCGCTCGAGCTCGCGCAGTTCGCGCGCGATGTCCTAGAAGCAGAGGTCGACGCCGAGACCGCCGCTGTACTCCTCGATCAGCGCCCGGGCGAGCGCCCAGTCGGCGGC
>JBBINS010000161.1:0-6352 GCA_037443765.1 Gammaproteobacteria bacterium | reverse complement strand
CCCGAGGCCGCGACGGCCTCCCGGATTGCCGGCACGTCGGCCAGCAGGCCGACGAAGAAGATGCACCCCCCGCCGCCGGCGCCGCAAACCTTCGCGCCCTGCGCACCCGCGGCCCGCGCCCGCTCGACCAGCGCGTCGATGACGGGCGTGGTGACGCCAGGCGCGAGGCGCTTGCGGTTCTCCCACTCGATCGCGACCTGGTGTCCGACTTCGTCCCAGTCCCCGCGCGCGAGCGCCTCCCGCATCGCGACCGCGGTGTCGCGGATCCGCTCGAAGCAGTCGAAGACCTCGCGGCGGCCGTCGATGTGCCGCTTGGTCATCTCCCAGTTGTTGGTCCCCGAGTCGCGCGGCACGCCGGTGTAGGCCAGCACGATCCGGCGCTCGAGCTCGCGGGCGTCGACCTCGATGGCGACGCGCCGCACGCCGTCCACGCCCAGTTCGACCGCCGACACGCCGCCGTAGAGGGCGGGACGGTAGTCCTGGACGCCGGTGGGGACCGCGATGGCCTGCGCCTCGACGTTCATCGCGATCCGCAGCAGCGTCTCCTCGTCGTAGTTCGCCCCCGTCCACTGCGACATGGCGCCGCAGACGGCGATGTTGAGCGCCGACGAGCCCGCGATGCCGGCCCCGGCCGGTGATTCGGCCCGCGTGGTGAGCGTCAGGTTCTCGGCCCTGAAGAAGTGCAGGATCCACCGGAGCAGGCTCAGGTCGCCCTCGAGCGCGAGGTCGCGCCAGCTGGCGGCCTCGACCTGCCGGCCGGTGTCGACCGAGCGGATCGCGATCCGCCCGTCGTCGCGCGAGTCGATCGTGGCGTGGGCGCGGAGGCTGATCGCGGCGTTGAGCGTCTGCGCGCCCTCGTGGAACAGGTAGAGCGGCCAGATGTCGATCGTGCCGCCGGCCAGGTCGATTCGGGTGGGTGCCGAGGATTCGATGCGCACGAGTCATTATAATGACAACGTGCCTGCCGCTCTCCACCGCCGCATTGGCCAGCTCGCCGTCGTCGGGTTCGAGGGGAAGACGATCGGCGCGGAACTCTCCGCGCTCGCCCGCGAATTCGACCTGGGCGGCGTCATCCTCTTTGCCAGGAACGTCGAGTCGCCCGAGCAGGTCGCCGAGCTGGCCGTCGAAGCGCAGGGACTGGCGGGGGATCTGCCGCTGTGGGTGGGCATCGACCAGGAAGGGGGCCGCGTCGCGCGGATCAAGCGGCCGCTGACCGAGTGGCCGCCCATGCTGACGCTGGGCCGCGCCGACGACGAGACACTCGCGGGGCGATTCGGCGCGGCGCTCGCGCGCGAGCTGTCCGCCGTCGGCGTCTCGATCGACTTCGCGCCGGTGCTCGACGTGCTGACCGCGTCGAAGAACCCGGCCATCGGCGACCGCGCGCTCGGCGAGCGTCCGGATCTGGTCGGCCGGCTTGGCGCCGCCATCGTCCGCGCGCTGCAGGAAGGCGGGATCGCGGCGTGCGGGAAGCACTTTCCGGGGCACGGCGACACGACGGTCGATTCGCACCTCGACCTGCCGGTGGTCGAGCATCCCCCCGAGCGCCTGCGCGAGATCGACTTCCCGCCGTTCCGCGCCGCGATCGAGGCGGGGGTCGCGGCCGTGATGACGGGCCACCTGCTGGTGCCCGCCTTCGACGAGTCGAACCCGGCGACGCTGTCGCGGCGGATCGTGACCGGCGTGCTGCGGGAGGAGCTGGGCTTCGACGGCCTGGTGTTCACCGACGACATGGACATGAAGGCGATCTCGGCGCGGTTCACGCGGGACCGCGCGGTAGTCTCGGCGGTGACGGCCGGCTGCGACGTGCTCCTCTTGTGCGGCACCGACATCGCGGACCATGCCTCGGCGATCGAGGCGCTCGTCCGCGCGGTGGAGCGGGAGGAGATCCCGCGCGCCCGGATCGACGACGCGGAGGCGCGGCAGCGGCGGACGAAGGAGCGCTTCGCGGCGATGGCGGCATCGCCCCTGCGGCGCGGCTGGCGGCCGATGGCGACCCGCGAGCTGCGGACGGTCGTCGGATGCGCCGAGCACCAGGTTGTCGCCGCGCAGATGCGGCGGTTCGCATGATCAAGCCTCGCGTCCTGCGATCCGGCGACCGGGTGGCGGTGGTCGCGCCGTCGAGCCCGTTCCCGGCCGACGCGCTGGAGAGCGGGGCGGCCGAGATCGCGCGGCTCGGGTTCGAGCCCGTGTTCGAGCCCTCGGTGTTCGACCGGGACGGCTACGAGGCCGGCTCGCCCGAGGCGCGCGCCCGCGCGATCTCGAGGGCCCTGGCGGACCCCTTGGTAGGCGCGGTGATGGCCGCGCGAGGCGGATACGGCAGCGTGCACGTGCTGCCGCTGCTCGACGCCGCCGAGGTGGCGCGGGCCCGCAAGGCGATCGTCGGCTACAGCGACGTGACGTCGCTGCTCACGTTCGTGACCGGCCGGTGCGGCGTGGTGGCGTTCCACGGTCCGACGGTGACCGGCCGGCTCGAACGCGGAACCGGGGCGTACGACCCCGACACGCTGCTCGGGCTGCTGACCCGCGCCGAGCCGCTTGGCGAATTGGCTTCGGCCGGGCTCGAGGTGTTCCGCGCGGGCGAGGCGTCGGGAATGCTCGCCGGCGGCAATCTCGCGCTGCTGGCCGCGTCACTCGGCACGCCGTACGCCTTCAAGCCTCCAGACGGCTGCGTGCTCTTCCTCGAGGACGTCAACGAGCGCCCCTATCGCCTCGACCGGCTGTGGACGCAGTTGAAGCTCTCGGGCATCATCGAGCGGGCGTCGGCGGTGGTCTTCGGTGAGTTTCCCGGGTGCGACGAGCCGGGCGAGGACCTGCGGGCGCGCGAGACGCTCGCCGCGCTCTCGCGCGAGGTCGCGGGCCCCGTGTTGTTCGGATTCCCCTCGGGCCACACCGCGGGACCGGCCCTCACGCTGCCGCTCGGCGTCCGGGCGCGCGTCGTGGCCGGGAGCCGGCCGGCGGTTGTGATCGAGGAGGCGGCGGTGTCCGAGGAGCAATCGTGAGAATCCACCTGATCGGAATCGGCGGGACCGCGATGGCCACGTTCGCCGCGATGCTCAAGCGCAAGGGGCACGAGGTCGGCGGTTCGGACCACGCCGTCTACCCGCCGATGAGCATGTTCCTGGCCGAGGAAGGCATCGTGCCGTTCGAGGGGTACGACGCGCGGCACATCGGCGCCGACCTCGATCTCGTGATCGTCGGCAATGCCGTGTCGCGCGGCAACCCGGAGGTCGAGGCGGTGCTCGACCGCAAGATCCGGCACCGCTCGCTGCCCGAGGCGGTCCGGGAGGAGTTCCTCTGGGGCGCGCGGTCGATCGTCATCGCCGGCACGCACGGCAAGACGACGACGGCCGCGATGGCGGCCTGGCTGCTGACCTCGGCCGGCCTCGACCCCAGCCTGCTCGTCGGCGGCATCGCCGCCAACTTCGGCGACGACGGGTCGAGCTACCGCATCGGGCAGGGCCGCGACTTCGTCATCGAGGGCGACGAGTACGACAGCGCGTTCTTCGACAAGACGGCGAAGTTCCTCAAGTACCTCCCCGACATCGCCGTCATCGGCAACATCGAGTTCGACCATGCCGACATCTACGCCGACCTCGACGAGATCCGGTTGGCCTTCCGCCGGCTGGTCAACCTGGTGCCGGGCCGGGGCCGCCTGATTCTCGGTGCCGACAGCGCCGAGGCGGTCGCGATGCGGGAGTTCGCGCGATCGCCGGTCGTCACCTTCGGCCTCTCCGACGAGGCCGACTGGCATGCCTACGACCTGCGGGTGACCGCGGACGGGACGTCCTTCGCCGTCCGGCACGCGGGCCGGAGCATCGGGCGCGTGATCGTCCCGCTGCTCGGGGCCCACAACGTGAGGAACGCGCTGGCGGCGATGGCCGTCGCCGACGAGGTCGGCGTCGGCACGAGCGAGATCGAGCGCGGGCTCTCGGGCTTCAAGGGCGTCAAACGCAGGCTCGAGGCGGTGGGCACGGTGGCCGGCGTCACCGTGTACGACGACTTCGCGCACCATCCGACGGCGATTGCCGAGACGCTGGCGGCGTTGCGCGCGGCGCATCCCGACGGCCGGATCCGCGCCGTCTTCGAGCCGCGCTCCGCCTCGTCGTGCCGCAGGGTCTTCCAGGACGCGTTCGCCCGGGCGTTCGGTGCAGCCGACGACGTAATCATCGCGGCCGTCTACCGGTCGAACCTGCCCGAAGGCGAGAGGCTGTCGGCCGAGCAGCTGGTCGCCGACCTCCAGCAGGCCGGCGTCCGGGCGCGCTACGTGCCGACGGTGCCGGAGATCGTCGAACGGCTCGTGGCTGAGCGGCGCGACGACGACCAGGTGGTGGTGATGTCGAACGGCGCGTTCGGCGGCATCCACGGCAAGCTGCTCGATGCGCTCGCGGCGGGGACCCCGGCCGTAGGGCGTAAGGCGTAAGCCGCAAGCCGTGCACATGGACTCCCACCCCGTCGACCGTTTCGTGGCCGCGTTCGGCGCCGAGAGGGTGCGCCGCGGCGCCCCGCTCGCGCCGCTGACCACCTTCAGGGTGGGCGGCCCCGCGGAGTGCCTGGTCGAGGCCGCCGATTCGCGGCAGCTGGCCGAGGCGCTCGAGCTGGCATGGGAGCTGGGCATCCCGGCCCTGATTCTCGGCGGCGGATCCAACCTCCTCGTCAGCGACGCGGGCGTCCGCGGCATCGTCATTCACGCGCGCGGCGGCGAGACGACGCCGGAAGGAGAGGTGGGCGTCCGGGCGGACGCGGGGGTGCGGCTGAACGGCCTCATCCGCTGGACGATTGCGCGGGGTCTTGGCGGCATCGAGGCGTTTGCGGGGACGCCTGGGTCGGTCGGAGGCGCCGTGTGCGGCAACGCGCACTACGCGGGCCGGTCGATCGGCGACCGGATCCGGACGGTGCGGTTGCTGACCCCCGGGCGCGCGATTGTCGACGTCCCGGCGGCGGAGATGGGATGTGCATACGGCCGCAGCCGCGTGCAGCGGAGCGGCGAGGCGGTGCTGTCGGCGGCCTTCGACCTCGAGCCGGGCGCGGATCCCGCGGCGCTGCGCGAGACGGCGCGCCGCTCGCTCGAGCATCGCAAGCACACGCAGCCGCTGGGCCTCGCGAGCGCGGGGTGCGTGTTCCGCAATCCCGACCCGGCGGTCGACCGCGTGCCCGAAGGGATTCCGCCGTCGGCCGGGGCGCTCATCGACCGCGCCGGCCTCAAGGGGACCGCGATTGGCGGCGCGCGCGTCTCGACCGTGCACGCCAACTTCATCGTCAACGAGGGGGGCGCGACGGCCGACGACGTGCGCCGGCTGATCGAGAAGTGCCGAGGCGAGGTGCTGGCCCGCTTCGGCGTGGAGCTGCGCGAGGAGATTCGGCGGGTCGGCTGGTAAGTCGGCCGCCCCCGTCGCCGGGGCGGCCAGGAAGTGGGGGAGTCCCGTGTCCACATTGCTCATCGAAGGCGGGCGGGCGCTCGCGGGGAAGATCGTGGTCGGGGGCAACAAGAACGCCGCGCTGCCGCTCATCGCGGCGTGCCTGCTCACCGACGAGGAGTGCGTCCTCACCAACGTGCCGCGCATCAGCGACGTCGAGGTGATGGCGCGCCTGCTCGGGGACCTCGGCGCCGAGGTCGAGGGGATCGGCACGGGCACGCTTCGCATCCGGTGCGCGCGAGTCGAGCGCGACGAGCCCCAGAGCAGCCTGGTCGGGCGGCTGCGGGGATCGGTGCTGCTGCTCGGGCCCCTGCTCGCGCGGCGGGGCCGGGCGCGGATCGCGCCGCCGGGAGGGGACTTCCCGGCCCGGCGCACGATCGCGATGCACCTGGGCGCGCTCGCCGCGATGGGCGCGCAGGAGCTCGAGGGCGAGGGGCACGTCCTCGAGGCGCCGAACGGGCTGACCGGCGCGTCGATGTACCTCGAAGAGGCCTCGGTGACCGGGACCGAGACGGCGCTGCTCGCCGCGGCCTCGGCGCGCGGCGTCACCGAGATCCGCCACGCCGCCTGCGAGCCGCACGTCGTCGAGCTGTGCGAGTTCCTGCGGGCGATGGGGGCCGGCGTGTCGGGCGAGGGGACGCACACGATTCGCGTCGAGGGCGTCCCGCGCCTCAAGGGCGCCGCGCACCGGCTGAGCGGCGACTACATCGAGGCGGGCAGCTGGGCGGTCGTGGCCGCGGTGACCGGCGGCGCGATCGACGTCGAGGGGGCGCGCGCGGCCGACATCGAGGTGGTGGCCTCCGTGCTGCGGCGGATGCAGGTCCGCTGCGAGTTCGACGACGTCCGCCTGCGCGTGGAGGCGTCGACGCCGGCCGGCGGGTCCCGGATCGTCACCGGCCTGTGGCCGGGCGTGCCGAGCGACCTCATCAGCCTCATCA
>JBBINS010000160.1:0-6380 GCA_037443765.1 Gammaproteobacteria bacterium | reverse complement strand
CGATCGTCGAGGGCCTCGCGCAGCGCATCGTCAACGGCGAGGTGCCCGAGGGCCTGAAGAACAAGAAGATCCTGGCGCTCGACATGGGTGCGCTGATCGCCGGCGCCAAGTACCGCGGCGAGTTCGAGGAGCGGCTGAAGGGCGTGCTCAAGGACCTCGCCAAGCAGGAAGGCCAGATCATCCTGTTCATCGACGAGCTGCACACGATGGTCGGCGCCGGCAAGGCCGAGGGCGCGATGGACGCCGGCAACATGCTGAAGCCCGCGCTCGCGCGCGGCGAGCTGCACTGCGTCGGCGCGACGACGCTCGATGAGTACCGCAAATACATCGAGAAGGACGCGGCGCTCGAGCGGCGCTTCCAGAAGGTGCTGGTCGACGAGCCGTCGGTCGAGGACACGATCGCGATCCTGCGCGGCCTCAAGGAACGCTACGCGGTGCACCACAAGGTGCAGATCACCGATCCCGCGATCGTCGCCGCCGCGACGCTGTCGCACCGCTACATCACCGACCGCCAGCTGCCCGACAAGGCGATCGACCTGATCGACGAGGCCGCCTCGCGGATCCGCATGGAGATGGACTCCAAGCCCGAGGCCATGGACCGGCTTGACCGGCGCATCGTGCAGCTCAAGATGGAGCGCGAGGCGCTTCGCAAGGAGAAGGACGAGGCCTCGAAGAAGCGGCTCGAGCAGATCGAGGACACGCTGAAGGGGCTCGAGCGCGAGTACGCCGACCTCGACGAGATCTGGAAGCGCGAGAAGGCCGCGTCGCAGGGCGAGGCCGAGATCAAGAAGCAGCTCGAGCGCGCGCGACTCGACTTCGAGGCGGCCCGCCGGGCCTCGGACCTCGGCCGCATGTCCGAGCTGCAGTACGGCAAGATCCCCGAGCTCGAGAAGCGCCTGAAGTCGGCTCAGGAAGCCGACGCGCAGGCGCCGACGCTGGTGCGCAACAAGGTCACCGAGGAGGAGATCGCCGAGGTCGTCTCGAAGTGGACCGGCATCCCGGTCTCGAAGATGCTCGAGGGCGAGAAGGACAAGCTGCTCAAGATGGAGGCGGCGATCGGCGAGCGCGTGGTCGGCCAGGACGAGGCGGTCAAGGCCGTCGCCGACGCGATCCGCCGCTCGCGCGCCGGGCTTTCGGACCCGAATAGGCCGAACGGCTCGTTCCTGTTCCTCGGTCCCACGGGCGTCGGCAAGACCGAGCTCACCAAGGCGCTCGCCGCGTTCCTCTTCGACACCGAGGACGCGATGGTGCGGATCGACATGAGCGAGTTCATGGAGAAGCACTCGGTCGCGCGGATGATCGGCGCGCCCCCGGGCTACGTCGGCTACGAGGAAGGCGGCTATCTCACCGAGGCGGTGCGCCGCCGGCCGTACTCGGTGATCCTGCTCGACGAGATCGAGAAGGCGCACCCGGACGTCTTCAACGTGCTCCTGCAGGTGCTCGACGACGGCCGCCTGACCGACGGCCAGGGACGGACCGTCGACTTCCGCAATACCGTCATCATCATGACCTCGAACCTCGGCTCCCAGGTCATCCAGGAGATGGCCGGCGAGCGCAACTACGAGCGCATGAAGAGCGCGGTGCTCGAGATCGTCGGCGGCCACTTCCGGCCGGAGTTCGTCAACCGCATCGACGAGATCGTCGTCTTCCACCCGCTCGGCCGCGGCGAGATCCGCCGCATCGTCGACATCCAGGTCGGCTACCTGAAGGCGCGGCTCGCCGAGCGCGACCTCGGGCTCGAGCTCGACGACGCGGCTCGCGACCGGCTCGGAGAGGCCGGCTTCGACCCGGTCTACGGCGCGCGGCCCCTGAAGCGCGCGATCCAGCAGCAGCTCGAGAATCCGCTCGCGCAGCGGATCCTCAAGGGCGAGTTCGCGCCGGGTGACCTCATCCGGGTGTCGGCGGCCGATGGGGCGCTGGCGTTCGCCAAGGCGCGGCGGGCGGCCGCCTGAGGGCGGCCGCTGCTATGATCCGCCGCCGCCCGGGCCGCTGACGTCCGGGCCGGGCGGGCCCACCGCGGGCGCCGCGGAAGTTCTGGGAGTCCGTTGATGCCTTTCTACGAGTACCAGTGCGAGGCCTGTGGCCACCACCACGAGGCCATGCAGAAGATGAGCGACGCCCCGCTCAAGAAGTGCCCGAGCTGCGGCAAGTCGCGCCTGAAGCGCCTGATCTCGGCACCGGTGTTCCGCCTCAAGGGCAGCGGCTGGTACGAGACCGACTTCAAGTCGGACAAGGAGGCGAAGCGCAACCTGCACGGCGAGGACGCCAAGCCCGACAAGGCCGACGCCGGCGACAAGAAGGGCGCGGCTGCCCCGGTGAAGGCGGAGACCCCGACCGAGGCCAAGACGGAAGCCAAGGCCGAGGCCAAGGCCGAGGCCAAGGCCGAGCCCAAGGCGGCGTCCAAGTCCGCCCCCAAGCCGTCGGCCAAGCGCCCGCCCGCTCGCGCCCGGACGCCCGCCCGCAAGGCGCCCCGGCGACGCTGACGCCGACCGGGGCGCGGTCATCCGCGTCTTGCAACGCACAAGGGCCCGTCCGTAAGATCACCGGTTCCCCGCGCCGGGGACTTCGAGGCGAGCCATGCGTTCCCATTACTGCGGTCAGGTCAACGAGTCGCTCATCGGCCAGACGGTCCAGGTGGCCGGCTGGGTCCATCGTCGCCGCGACCACGGCGGGGTGATCTTCGTCGACCTCCGGGATCGCGACGGCCTCCTGCAGATCGTGGTCGACCCGGACGCGGCGGAGGTGTTCGCCGAGGCCGAGCGCGTGCGTGCCGAGTACGTGCTGTCGGTCGAGGGGCTCGTGCGCGCGCGTCCGCAGGGCACTGCGAACGCGAACCTCGCCTCCGGCCAGGTCGAGCTGCTCGCGCGCAAGCTGACGGTGCTCAACCGCTCGGAGCCCTTGCCGTTCCAGCTCGACGAGGACGTCCGCGAGGAGGTGCGCCTCAAGTACCGCTACCTCGACCTGCGGCGCGAGGTGATGCAGAAGCGGCTGCTGATGCGCCACGAGCTGACGCGCGCGGTGCGCAACTACCTCGACGCCCACCGCTTCGTCGACATCGAGACGCCGATGCTGACCAAGGCGACGCCGGAGGGCGCGCGCGATTACCTGGTTCCGTCGCGGACCCACCCCGGCAAGTTCTTCGCGCTGCCGCAGTCGCCGCAGATCTTCAAGCAGCTGCTGATGATCAGCGGCTTCGACCGCTACTACCAGATCGTGCGCTGCTTCCGCGACGAGGACCTGCGCGCCGACCGCCAGCCGGACTTCACGCAGGTCGACATCGAGACCTCGTTCCTGACCCAGGACGAGATCATGGTGCTGATGGAGGGGCTCGTGCGGGCCGTGTTCCAGTCGGTCCTCGCCGTCGAGCTGCCGAACCCGTTCCCGCGCATGACCTATGCCGAGGCGATGCGCCGCTACGGCTCGGACAAGCCGGACCTGCGGATCCCGCTTGAGCTCGTCGACGTCGCCGACCTCGTGCGCGATTCCGACTTCAAGGTGTTCGCGGGCCCCGCCAAGGCGGCCGACGGCCGCGTCGCCGCGCTGCGCGTGCCGAAGGGCGGGGAGCTGTCCCGCAGCCAGATCGACGACTACACCGCGCACGTCGCGCGCTTCGGCGCCAAGGGCCTCGCCTACGTCAAGGTCAACGACGCGGCCGCCGGCCGCGCGGGCCTGCAGTCGCCGATTCTCAAGTTCCTGTCGGACGCGGCCGTCGCGGGCATCCTCGAGCGCACCGGGGCCGCGAGCGGCGACCTGATCTTCTTCGGCGCCGACCGCGCCAAGGTCGTCAGCGACAGCATGGGCGCGCTGCGCCTCAAGGTCGGCGCCGACTTGAAGCTCGTCGCCAACGCCTGGCGCCCGCTGTGGGTCGTCGATTTCCCGATGTTCGAGCGCGACGAGCAGGCCGGCCGCTGGGCGGCGATGCACCACCCGTTCACGTCGCCCGCGAACGAGGACCCGGTCGCGCTCGCCGCCGACCCGGGCGCCGCGATCGCCAAGGCCTACGACTGCGTGCTGAACGGCTCGGAGATCGGCGGCGGTTCGGTGCGCATCTACCGCGAGGAGCTGCAGTCGACCGTGTTCGGCCTGCTCGGCATCGATCCGGAGGAGGCCCGCGTCAAGTTCGGGTTCCTGCTCGAGGCGCTCAAGTACGGCGCGCCGCCGCATGGCGGCATCGCGTTCGGCCTCGACCGGCTCGCGATGCTGATTTCGGGCGCCGACAGCATCCGCGAGGTGATCGCGTTCCCGAAGACGCAGACGGCGTTCTGCCCTCTGACGGAGGCGCCGACCGGCGTCACCGAACAGCAGCTGCGCGACCTGCACATCCGGCTGCGCGCTCCCAGTGCCTGAGACCGGATCGGTCGTCGTCGCCCACGGCCTGTGGATGACGGGGCTCGAGGCGACGCTGTTCCGACACCGCCTCGCGCACCACGGCTACGCGGTGCGCCAGTTCCACTACCGCTCGATGACCGCGATGCCCGAGGACGTGGTCGCCGAACTGAAGGCGGAGGTGCTCGCGATGGCGCCGCCGGTGCACCTCGTCGGCCACAGCCTCGGCGGCCTGCTGCTGCTGCGCTTCGCCGCGGCCCACCCCGACTTGCCGCTCGGGCGCATGGTGCTGCTCGGCTCGCCGGTCAACGGCAGCCGCGCCGCGCGCGCCTTCGCCGCGCTGCCCGGCGCGTCGATCTTCTTCGGCGGCCTCGCGGGCGGGGAGCTGTTGCGCGAGGACGCGCCGCACTGGCAGAGCGCGACCGAGGTCGGGGTGATCGCGGGCGACCACTCGCTCGGCTTTGGGCGCTTCATCGGTCACCTGCCCGAGCCGAACGACGGCACGGTCGCGGTCGAGGAGACGCGGCTCGACGGCGCGCGCGACCACGTGGTGCTGCCGGTGAGCCACACGGGCCTGCTCGTCTCGGAGGCCGTGGTCAGCGCGACCGTGAACTTCCTCAGCTCGGGTCGCTTCGCCGCGCCAGGTCCTTGAGGCGGTAGAGCGCCTCGAGCGCCTCGCGCGGCGTCAGCGCGTCCGGATCGATGCGCTCGACCTCGCCGAGCACCCGAGCCGGGGCCTCCGGCGCCGGCGGCCCGGACGCCGCCGGCGCGGCGAACGACAGTTCCGCCTGCGGCGACGGCGGCCGGAGTTCCTTGCCGCGCTGCGCGAGCACGCTGAGGTAGCGCCGCGCCGCGGCGATCACCTCGCGCGGTACGCCCGCGAGCCGCGCGACCTGCAGGCCGTAGCTACGGCTCGCCGGGCCGTCCTTGACCGCATGCAGGAACACGAGCGCGTCGCCGTGCTCGGTGGCGTCGAGGTGCACGTTGCCGACGCCGGCGGCCTCCTCGGCCAGCGCCGTCAATTCGAAGTAGTGGGTCGCGAACAGCGTGAACGCGCGCACCCGGCGCGCCATGTGCTCGGCCGCCGCCCACGCGAGCGAGAGGCCGTCGAAGGTGCTGGTGCCGCGGCCGATCTCGTCCATCAGCACGAGGCTCGCCTCGCTCGCGTTGTTGAGGATGTTGGCGGTCTCGGTCATCTCGACCATGAACGTCGAGCGCCCGCCGGCGAGGTCGTCGGCGGCGCCGATGCGCGTGAAGATCCGGTCGGTGGGCCCGAGCACGGCGCGCTCGGCCGGCACGAAGCTGCCGATCCGCGCCAGGATCACGATCAGCGCGGCCTGGCGCATGTAGGTCGACTTGCCGCCCATGTTGGGGCCGGTGATCACCAGCATCCGCCGGCGCGCGTCGAGCTCGAGGTCGTTGGGCACGAACGGCCCGTCGAGCAGGTTCTCGACGACTGGGTGGCGGCCGCCGACGATCGTGAGCCGCGGCTCGTCGACGAACTCCGGCTCGCGGAGCCCGAGCTCGAGCGCGCGCGACGCGAGGCAGCCGAGCACGTCGACGAGCGCGAGGGCGCGCGCGGTCGCCTGCAGCGCCGCGAGCTCGCCGAGCAGGCGCTCGAGCAGCTCCTCGTAGAGGAGCCTCTCGCGACTCAGCGAGCGTTCGCGGGCGCCGAGCACCCTGTCCTCGAACTGCTTGAGCTCGGGCGTCAGGAAGCGCTCGGCGTTCTTGACCGTCTGGCGCCTGACGTAGTCCGCCGGCACGTTCTCGGCGTCGCGCCGGTTGAGCTCGATGTAGAAGCCGGAGACACGGTTGTACGCGAGCCTGAGGCTCGCGAGGCCCGTGCGCTCGCGCTCGCGCGCCTCGAGCTCGAGCAGGTAGCTGTCGGTGTCGGTCGCGATGCGCCGCAGCTCGTCGAGCTCGGCGTCGTAGCCGGCCGCGATCACGCCGCCGTCGCGCAGGAAGTGCGGCGGGCTCGGCACGATCGCGTCCTCGAGCAGCCGCGCGAGCGCCGGGTGCCCGGCGAGCGCCACGCCGGCCTCGGCGAGCAGCGG
>JBBINS010000159.1:0-6459 GCA_037443765.1 Gammaproteobacteria bacterium | reverse complement strand
CCAAGGGTCTGCTGACTACTCAGCCGATACAATCGCGGAGTAACTTCAGCCTAGCCGACGTAGAGGACGACGAGCGCCGCGAGGAGACAGTAGGCACCGAAGAAGTGCCAACGGCCCTGCTCGAGCCAGCGCGACAGCCACCGCAGGGCGACGAGTCCCGCGAGGAAGCTGAGCGCCATGCCGACGAGGCTCGGGCCCGCGACGTGCCAGAGCGAGACGCCGTCCGCGCCCGACAGGGCGGCGTGCGCCTTCCAGAGGCGATGCGCTTCCTTGGCGATGACCGCGGGCGTGAGCACGACGGCGAGCGCGAAGCTGAACTCCTCGGCGCGGCGGCGCGCGATGCCGAGCACGAGGCCGGTCGAGATCGTGGCGCCGGAGCGCGAGAAGCCGCGAAACGGCAGGCAGAGTCCCTGCACCGCGCCGATCCAGGCGGACGAGCGCAGCGTGACGGTGCCTGCGCTCTCGCGAAGCCGCGCGGAGACGATGATGAGGAGCCCGGCCGCGGCGAGCGCGGCGGCCATCAGCCTCGCGTTGCCGAAGAGGTGCTCGATCTCGAAGCCGTCCGCGCCGCCCGCCACGACGCGCTTGATGATCCAGAGGAGCACGAGCCCGACGACGCCGGTCGCGGCGGTCGCGACGACGAGCGGCGGCACCTGGGCCCGAAAGGCCGCCATCGAGGCGAAGTAGGTCGCCCGCCAGGAGGCCCAGAAGTAGACGATCACGGCGAACATCGTCCCCGTGTGCAGCATCACGAGCAGCAGCGTCATCTCGGGGCTCGTGGGATCGAGACCCATCAGCTTCTCGGCGACGATGACGTGCGCGGAGCTCGACACCGGCAGGAGCTCGGCCGCCCCCTGGACCACGGCGAGGATCAGGATCTGGAGCAGGGTCATGCGGGCTCTTTCGTCAGCGATCGGATCGCGGGGAGGGGATTATCCACGACGCTGGTCCCGGGATCGACGGCGCGTGGACTTTTCCGAGGCCTGCGGGCGCGATCCCGCTCGGCCGGACGCGTCAGCAGCACCGCCGGATGCCCTCCCACTTCGCCGAGAGTTCGCGCCGGAAGAAGGCTTCGCGCGACAGCGGCTCGCGGTCCGGATGATGTCGCCGATGATGCGCGAGATAGTGCGCGTAGGCGTCCGTGCCGGCGGCGCCGCGGATGACGTCGCCGAGGACCCCGGCAATCGCGCGAACGCGACGGAGAGCGGCGTCAGGCATTCGCACCCTCCGCGAGGCGGGTGCGCTGATACGCGGCCTCCGGCGACGGCGGTACGGGTGCGCCCTTCGTGCGCCGCCAGGCGATGCGCAGCATGTCCACGATGACCGCCCAGAGCACGAGCAGGAAGAACGCGGTCAGCGCCGCATCGAGGCGCTGGTTGAAGATGAGCTTCCCGGCCACCGCCGCCTTGTCCGGCGGCAACGCCCCCGCGGCGAGCTTCGCCGCGAGATCGGCGGCGCCCGCGAAGAAGCCGATCTTCGGGTTCGCGCTGAAGAGCTTCTCCCACGCGGCCGTCGTCGTCACGATCGCGAGCCAGGCGAGCGGCAGGCCGGTGATCCAGGCGTGCCGGGCGCTGCTGCCCTTGAGGAGGATCGCGGTGACGACCGCGAGCGCGATCCCGGCGAGCATCTGGTTCGAGATGCCGAAGAGCGGCCACAGGATGTTGATCCCGCCGTACGGGTCGATGACCCCGACGTAGAGGAAGTAGCCCCAGGCGGCGACCACGAGCGCGCTCGAGAGGATCACCGACGGGTACCGCGACGTCCGTCCGAAGGGGCGCCAGACGTTCGCGAGGGCGTCCTGCAGCATGAAGCGCCCGACCCGGGTGCCCGCGTCGAGCGTCGTCAGGATGAAGACCGCCTCGAACATGATCGCGAAGTGGTACCAGACCGCGATCAGCGTCGCGCCGAAGACGCCCGAGAGGATGCTCGCCATGCCGACCGCGAGTGACGGGGCGCCGCCGGTGCGTGCGAAGAGCGTCGCTTCGCCCACCTGGCTCGCGAGCGCGTTCATCTGCGCGACCGTGACCGGGAAGCCCCAGCCCGAGAGCGTCGCGACCGCGGCCTCGGGGGCGCCGCCCAGGGCCGCGAGCGGGCTGTTGATCGCGAAGTAGACGCCGGGGTCTAGGAGCGCGGCGGCGATCATCGCCATGATCGCGACCAGCGATTCGAGCAGCATCGAGCCGTAGCCGACGAGACGGATGTCGCCTTCGGTGCGGATCAGCTTCGGCGTCGTGCCGCTCGAGACGAGCGCATGGAACCCCGAGATCGCGCCGCAGGCGATGGTGATGAACACGAACGGGAAGAGCTTGCCCGCGAAGATCGGGCCGGTGCCGTCGACGAAGCGCGTCAGTGCCGGCATCTTGAGCTCGGGCCGGATCACGACGATCGCGACCGCGAGCAGCACCACGGTGCCGAGCTTCAGGAACGTCGACAGGTAGTCGCGGGGCGCGAGCAGGAGCCACACCGGCAGGATCGCGGCGAGGAACCCGTAGCCGATCACGAACCACGCGAGCGTCGTGCCCTCGTCGTCGAATAGCGTGCGAAGGCCGGGCTGATGGTCCACCCAGCCGCCGCCGACGACGGCGAGTAGCAGCAGCGCGACGCCGATCAGCGAGGCCTCGGCGACCCGCCCGGGACGGAGGCTGCGCATGTAGAGGCCGACGAGCATCGCGATCGGGATCGTCGCGAACACGGTGGCGGTCGCCCACGGGCTGTGCTTCATCGCGTTGACGACGACGAGGCCGAGCACCGCGATCAGGATGACCATGATCGCGAGCGTGCCGACGATCGCCGCGAAGCCGCCGACCGGGCCGAGCTCGTCGCGCGCCATCTGGCCGAGCGTCCGGCCGTCGCGACGCGTCGAGGCGAAGAGGACGATCATGTCCTGAACACAGCCGCCCAGCACCGAGCCGATCAGGATCCAGAGCGTTCCGGGCAGGTAGCCGAACTGGGCGGCGAGCGTGGGCCCGATCAGCGGGCCGGGACCCGCGATCGCGGCGAAGTGGTGGCCGAAGACGACCCAGCGGGCGGTCGGGACGAAGTCGCGGCCGTTGTCGAGGCGCTCCGCGGGTGTCGCCCGGGTGTCGTCCGCCGCGAGCACGCTCGCTGTGATCCACGCCGCGTAGAAGCGGTAGCCGAGCGTGTAGATGCACGCGGCCGCGGCGAGGATCCAGAGCGCGTTGATCGGCTCGCCGCGGTTGAGCGCGATGCCCCCGAGCGTGAACGCGGCGCCGGCCGCGAGCCCGAACCCCATGAGCTTCCGCATCCGCCCCCCCCGGTACGCGCCGGTCGCTCCGGCGCGTCAATATCGCACGGCCGCCGCCCGGAAATCACCCGCCCGGGCGGCGTTCGGCCAGCTTGAGCGCGAGCGCGGCCGCGTCGAGGTGGGTGTAGCGCTTCAGCATCGCGAGCGTCTTGTGGCCGGTGACGGCCGCGACCTCCATGGTCGTCAGGCCGAGCTCGAACAGCCGGCTGACCGCCTCGTGCCGAAGGTCGTGGAAGCGCAGGTCCGGCAGCCCCGCGCGGTTGCGGGCGCGGATGAAAGCCCGCTTCACGGCCTCGGCGCTGAGCTCGGGAAAAAACCGCAGGCCCGCCGCGGGCAGCGCACCGAGCACGGCGAGCGCCCGCGGCGAGAGCGGCACGACGCGGCGCTCGCCGTTCTTCGAGTCCGCAAGCACGATGATGCGGCGCGCCGCGTCGAAGCCCGCGCGCTCGAGCGCGACGATCTCGCCCTGGCGCATCGCCGTCTCGAGCGCGAGCAGCACCACCGGCAGCAGCGACGGGTTGCGGGCGATCCCGCAGGCCGCGAGCAGCCGCGCCTCCTCGCCGGGGCGGAGCCTCCGGTCGCGGCCGGGCGCGGCGCGCGGCCGGCGCAGGAGGCGCGCGGGGTTGGCGGCGAGCAGGGCGCCCCATTCGCGCCGCGCAATCTCGATGGCGTGGCCGAGCAGGATGAGTTCGCGGTTCACCGTCGCGGCGGCGACCTCGGCGAGGCGCGCGTCGCGGTAGGCCGCGAGGTCCGCGGTCGTGAGCTTCCGTAGCGCAATCCGCGCGACCGGCCGGCGCGCGATGGACCGCAGGCGGTAGCGCTCGACGCTCGCGCCGCGCTTGGTCGGCGACACGACGGTGCCGTAGCGCTCGAGGACCGCTCCGAGCGTGAGGCGCGACGCTCCGCGCCCGGGCGCCGGCGCCTTCGGCCGCGACCCGGTGGATGCTGACGGCCCTGGCACGACGGGGGGGGTTCCCCGCCGCGCCCTTCGCGTGGCGGCGTTCCATCGTGCCGCGCGACCGGCGTCCGTTCCTCTTCATAAACTGCCCTCCCGCGCGCCAGCGTCGCAAAGCGGTGCCGGCGCGGGGAGTCGACTTTCGACCGCGATCGCGCGATTTCGGTGCCGGCGCCCTCTCGGTCAGGCGGGCCGGACGAGCGGGTTGCACACCTTGAGGTCCGCGAAGCGACTGAAGTCGCGATCCGCCGACCACAGCTCGCTCACGCCGTGCTCGAGGCACAGCGCGGCGACGCGCGCGTCGTGGACGCGCGGCCCCTGCACGCGGGCCGCGGCGAGCAGGCGCTCAAGCATCGCCCAGTGGCCGTCGGTCTCGGTGAGCAGTACGAGCCCCGGCGACTCGAGCCATGCCGCCACCTGGGCCGCCGCCGCGGCGGGCGAGCTCGGCGGTCGGTAGATCCGGGGATGGGTCGCGACGGCGAGGAACTCGTGAAGGCAGGGCCAGGGAATCGCCCACGGCTTGGCCGACTCGGCGAGCTGGCGGACGGCGAGGGCGGCGGGCGCGTGCCACTCGCTGTCCTTGCGATGCGCGTACACGAGGAGTTGCGTGTCGAGCGCGATCAACCGCCGCGGTCCTCGTAGCTGAGGCCCAGCAACTGGTCCCACGAGAGGCGCGCGGCCGCGGGACTCAGCCCCTCGCCCCCGACCGTGGCATCGCGAAGGCGAAACGGCGCCTTGGCGGTGCGCTTCTGGAGCGTCGCGCGCAGCCCGCGTTCGACGATGGCCCGCAGCGTCGTGCCCTCGGCGCGCGCGGCCGCCTTGGCCGCCTTGAGCAGGGCATCCGAAATCTCGATCGTCGTTTTCATATGGGTACCCATACTACATAGTATGGGTAGCCATATAAAGCACGGCGCACGGCCCGGCGGGCCCGCTGGAAGGCGCCGGCGGCGCGGCCGGTCCGTGGGACGTCGCGTCGTCCATTCGCCTAGCGTGAGGCGAGCAAGGCCGAGCGGCCACCCGGGAATCGGGCCTGAACCTTGCGAAATGACCGGTCCTGGCGCGAGTGGCCCTGGCGCCGCCGCGCGGCGGGCCGGTGCCGGCCGAATCCCGCGGGTCCCTTGCGGCTAGTCCGGGACCCGCCGCGCCTGCGCGAGCGGGCGGGCGAGAGCGGCGAGTCGAAGGCCGGGTCCCGCGATCGCGAGGGCGAGGAATGGCAGATAGGCGAGGGCATGCGCAAAGGAACCGCCGAAGGGGTTGCGCGCGAAGTCCACGAGGAACGCGAAGGCGATGTATTCCATGCCGAGCGTCCGCAGCGCCTTCCAGACCCGCGGCGCCAGTCGCCCCGCGAGGCCGCGGAAGGACAGGAGCGCGAGCAGGTACGTGAAGAAGAGCGCGACGCCGAAGAAGAGCAGCGTCCGGTTCCCGGGCGGTGCCACGGCGACGTGGTAGAGCCACGCGACGAGGCCGGCGTGCACGAGCTGCGCCGCGGCGTAGGCGAGGCCGAGTTCGCGGCCGCGCGCGGCGAGCGGGCGGAACGCGCGCCCGAAGAGCGCCGCGAGCGCGCCGCCCGCGTACGCCGGCCAGAACCAGAGGTACGACGCGAGCGCCGTGATCCGAAGCGCATCCCCGACGCCGGTCTCACCCGCCCCTTGCCAGGCGAGGATCGCGACCGTCACCGCGAGCGAGGCGCCGAAGGCCCACGCCATCCACGGGCGCGCGTCCGACGGCGCCGCTCGGGTCCGAGGCTCGCGCGGGGTGTCGAGAGGCCCGATGGAGTCGCTCCCGTCCGGGTCCGGCGTCGTGCGCTCAGCCGTGCGCCGCGCCGGCACCGCCGGGGCGGCGGTCCCCGGCCGCTCGGCCCGCCGGAGGCCGCGGATGAGGAGTCGCTGCCAAGACATTGACTGGTCGAGGATTATTGGTGGGCGGTACAGGGCTTGAACCTGTGACCCCTGCCGTGTGAAAGCAGTGCTCTACCGCTGAGCTAACCGCCCGCCGATCTTCTCGCCGGGCGCAGTTTAAGGGGATGACCGCTTCCGTTCAATTCGGCGTCGCAGGCCGGCGGCGAGGATCAGGCGACGGACAGCTGCGATGCACAGCGGCGCTGCGGCGACGCGTTGGGATTGCCGAACCACGGCCGGCCATCGCCACCGGCCACCGAGTCCCAAATGGCCGGCCGGGACCGGCGCCGATCGTCGCGGGGCGGATGCCTGCGTTGCGCGTGGGCCCGCGTCCGGGGAGC
>JBBINS010000158.1:2818-6471 GCA_037443765.1 Gammaproteobacteria bacterium | reverse complement strand
GTGCCGCTGCGACAGACGAACACGGTCGTTGGCGGTCCTTCCGACGTCCAGTCGACCCCATCGATGGCGGCGAGCGGGATCGAGACCGCGCCATCGAGGTGGCCGGCCGCGAACTCCGCCGGCTCGCGGACGTCGATCAGACGGACCGGCGGCCCGTCGCGCGCGGCGGATTCGAGCAGCGCTGCCAGTTGGCGCGCCGCCAGGCGCTGGATCGGGACGGCGTCGTCCGAGCCGGGCGCATCGGCATCGCGCGGCGCCGCGATGGTCGGCGAATCGCCGCACACCGCACAGTCCTCGCGACGTTTGAACGGGAACTCCTGGAATCGCATCTCGAGCGCGTCGTAGGTGAGCAGGCGCCCGACGAGGAGCTCGCCGTGGCCGATCACGATCTTGATCGCTTCCGTCGCCTGGATCGCGCCGAGCACGCCCGGCAGCACGCCGAGCACTCCGGCCTCGGCGCAGCTCGCGACCGCGGACGCCGCGGCCTCGGGAAACAGGCACCGGTAGCACGGGCCGCGGCCGGGCACGTACGTCATCGCCTGGCCCTCGAAGCGATGGATCGCCGCGGTGACGAGCGGCTTGCCGAGGAGCACGCAGGCGTCGTTGACGAGGTAGCGCGTGCCGAGCCGGTCGGTCCCGTCCACGATGACGTCGTACCGGCGCAAGAGGTCGGCCACGTTCGCGGCGCGCAGCTCGACGGCGTGCGCGACGACGCTGATCTCGGGGTTGAGTGCGCCCAGCCGCCGGCCGGCGACGAGCACCTTCGGCTGCGCGACGTCCCCGGTACAGAAAAGTACCTGGCGCTGCAGGTTCGACAGCTCGACGTGGTCGCAGTCCAGGATCCCGAGCGTGCCGACGCCGGACGCGGCGAGGTAGAGCGCGGCCGGTGAGCCGAGCCCGCCCGCGCCGACGACGAGCGCGCGCGCCGCGCGCAGCCGCTCCTGCCCGGCGCGGCCGACCTCGCCGAGCAGCAGGTGCCGGCTGTAGCGCTCGAGTTCGGCGTCGCTGAGCGCCATTGGTCAGCCGCCGCTCAGCGCGCAGATGAGATGCAGCACCGTCTCCCCGCCCATCGGCTCGCCGAGCCGCCGGACTTCCCGCGTGCCTGCGTAGAGCCGGATGTGCGGACGAATCGCATCCTGCTCGTCGACCATCCGAAAGCGCATCCCGGGGTATCGCGAGTCGAGGTCGGCGAGTAGCTCCGCGACGGTCGCGCCGCGCGCCGTCACCGACGCGGCACCGCCGGTGTAGGAGCGCAGCGGGCTCGCCACGCGCACGGTACAGTCCTTGCCCAACGCGCCGCCTCGTCGCTAGCGTGCGATCGTGACCGAGTAGATCTCCGGCAGGTGCTGCGCGATCCGCCTCCAGGACGCGCCGCCCCGAGGGCCCGCCCAGACCTCGCCGGCGGTGGTTCCGAAGTAGAGGCCCGGGGATTGGCAGGCGTCGATGCACATTGCCTGGCGCAGCACGGTCAGCCAGGCCTGCCGCGTCGGCAGGCCACGCGACAGCCGCCGCCACGAGCGCCCCGCGTCGCGCGTCTGGTAGACCGCGGGCCTGCCGCCGACGGACGTGCGCGGCCAGACGGCCGTCCCGTCCATCGGCAGCACCCAGGCAACGTCGGGATCCCGCGGGTGGAGCACGATCGGAAAGCCGATGTCTCCCACGCTCTTCGGCATGGACTTGCCGATGCGGATCCAGGTGTCGTCCGGCCGATCGAGGCGGTAGATCCCGCAATGGTTCTGCTGGTACAGCCGGTCCGGACACGCCGGGTGCATCTCGACGCAATGCGGGTCGTGGCCGAACGGCACCGCGGGATCGGGCAGGAAGTCGGCGGCGACGCCGCGATTGAGCGGCGCCCAGTCCCGGCCGCCGTCGGTCGACTCGAAGACGCCGCCGACCGAGATCGCGAGGTAGAGGTGCCGCACGTCCCGTGGATCGACGAGGATCGAATGCAGGAACTCGCCGTCCGGCGTCGCGAGCCCCGCGGCCCACTTCGCATTCATCGGGTGATCGTTGAAGCCCGCCACCGGCTCCCAGCGGTCGCCGCCATCCGCCGAGCGAAAGAGGCCCGCGGGAGCCGTACCTGCATACCATGTGCCCCGCTCGCTCGGGTGGCCGGGCGTCAGCCAGAACACGCGCGCGACCGCGCGCGCCTTCTCGCCGTCCGCCGCCTTGCGGAACGCCGGCGGAACCGCCGCTTCCTTCCACGAGCGGCCGCGATCGGTGGACCGGAACACCGTCGGTCCGAGGTGCCCGGTCTTCGCGGCCATCAGCAGCACCTTGCGGTCGCGCGGATCCTGGACGATGTGGTGGACGATGTGGCCGAGAAACTGCGGCCCGCTCAAGCGGAATGCACGCCCGCGCGCGTCGGCGCGCAGCGCAAACGCGCCTTTTCGGGTACCGATCCAGATCGTATCACCCATGCGTGTAGCATCCGGGCGGGCGGCCCCGCCCGTCAAACGCACGTGTGACGCGCCGCACAAGCGGGCGCGGACCGAAGCCCGCAAGCCCCAAGGACGGATCTGATGCATTCGATGACGACCGGACCCCGCGGCCTTCGAGCCACGCTGAGCGTGGCCGTCCTGGCCCTTGGCCTCCTGCCACGGGGGACGCAGCCGGCGGCGGCGGCCGAGGCCGCGGCCTTCGATCCACAGCGGCCCGCGATCGCTGCGTTCATCGCCGAGGAGGCGACTCGCGATGGCTTCGATCCGGACGAGCTGCGCACGCTCCTCGCGTCGGCCCGGCCGCGCCGCGAACTTACCGCGGCGATGACGCATCCCATCGAGAAGACGCTGCCCTGGTGGCAGTACCGTGCCCGCTTCGTGACGCCCGGCCGGATTGCCGCCGGTGTCAGGTTCTGGCAGGCGCACCGCGCGCTGCTCGACCCGGTGGCACGCGAGCAGGGCGTGCCCGCGGAATACCTCGTCGCGATCCTCGGCATGGAAACGAACTACGGAGAAACGACCGGCTCCTACCGCGAGCTCGACACGCTGATGACGCTGGCATTCAACTTCCCGCCACGCGCGGCGCAGTACCGTGCCGAGCTGCGCGCGTTTCTGCTGCTGACGCGGGAGGCCGGCCTCGATCCGCTCGGTACCCGCGGCTCCTACGCCGGTGCGCTCGGGGCGCCGCAGTTCCTGCCGTCGAGCTATCGCCGCTACGCGATCGACCCGGGCAAGTCGGCGCGAATCGATCTCTGGAACGACTGGGCCACCATTTTCGCGAGCACGGCGAAGTTCCTCACGGCCCACGGCTGGCAGCGCGGCCGCCCGGTGGTCGCGGAACTCGTGGCCGCCCCCGACGCGCGTCCGACGGCCTCCGGGCGCCTGCTGCTCAACGACACGATTGGCGGCCTCGCGGCGAAGGGCCTCCACGTCGAGGGCGCCCTGCCGGCCGCGACGCCGGCGGTACTCGTCGCCGTACAAGTCGAGGACGGGATGAGCTACCGGGCTGGCTTCCGGAACCTTCGCGCGCTCGCGCACTACAACCCGAGCATCAACTACGTGCTCGCGGTGTGCGATCTGGCCTCGGCGGTCCGGCAGGATTTCGGGAGCGAAGCGAAGGACGCGCCCGCCCACCCCTGATCGTCGAGATGCCCGGGATGCGCGGTCCGTCGCGGCTCCGCGGCGAAGTGTCGAAATCACACCCGCTCGCTC
>JBBINS010000158.1:0-2718 GCA_037443765.1 Gammaproteobacteria bacterium | reverse complement strand
ATGCGGGTCATGGTCCTGGTCAAGGCGACGACAGACAGCGAGACGGGCGTGATGCCGAGCGCGGCCCTGCTCGCCGCGATGGGCAAGTACAACGAGGAACTCGTGAAGGCGGGCATCCTGCTCGCCGGCGAAGGGCTGAAGCCGAGCTCCAAGGGCAAGCGCGTGCGCTTCGCGGGCGAGCGGCGCACCGTGATCGACGGCCCGTTTACCGAGACGAAGGAACTCGTCGCCGGCTTCTGGCTCTGGCAGGTCAAGTCCATCGACGAGGCGGTCGAGTGGCTGAAGCGTTGCCCGAATCCGATGCCCGGCGACTCGGAGGTCGAGATCCGCCCGGTGTTCGAGATGGAGGATTTTGGCGTCGAGCCGACGCCGGAGATGCGCGCGGCCGAGCAGAGCCCGCGCGCCGGAACCCCGCGCGCCAGCGACGCGGCCGCGCGCTGAGGGGGCCGTCATGCACGTCCAGGCCTATCTCGCATTCAACGGCCGCTGCGAAGAGGCGGTCCGCTTCTATCAGGACGCGATCGGCGCCGAGGTGCAGCTCCTCGTGCGGCACAAGGACAGCCCCGAGCCGGCGCCGCCCGGGATGCTGCCGCCTGGTTCCGAGAACAAGGTCATGCACGTCAGCCTGAAGATCGGCGACTCGGTCGTGATGGCGACCGACGGCCGTTGCACAGGAACGACGAGCTTCGAGGGTTTCTCGCTCTCGCTCGCAGTCGCCGACCCGGACGCCGTGGACCGGGCGTTCGCCCGGCTGGCCGACGGCGGCAAGGTGACCATGCCGCCGACGAAGACCTTCTGGTCGCCGCGGTTCGGCACTCTGATCGACCGCTTCGGTGTTTCCTGGATGGTCCAGGTGTCGCCATGAGCTGCAGCGCAACCGACTTCGGCGATAATCGACGCCTCGACAGGGTGGAAACAACATCGATGGCCTACATGCTGCTGATCGTCGAGCCGGCCGGGCAACGAACGGCCCGGACGGAGCCCGAGGGGCGTGCGCTCTACGAGCGCATGCTGCAATTCAGTGCGGACCTCAAGAGCCGCGGCCTCCTGAAGTTGAGCCAGTCGCTTAAGACCGACGCCGTCGGCGCCCGGGTGCGCCGCCACGGCGACAAGCCGAGCGTCGTCGACGGCCCGTTCGCCGAAGCGAAGGAGATGATCGGCGGGTTCTTCCTGCTCGACTGCGACACGCGCGCCGAGGCGATCGCGATCGCCCGCGAGTGCCCGGCCGCCGAATGGGCGACCGTCGAAGTGCGCGAACTCGGACCGTGCTTTGAATGACGCCGCCATCGCCGCCGCGACCCGCGCCCGCGGACAGCACCCGGCGCACGATCGAGGTGGTGTGGCGCATGGAGTCGGCGAAGATCATCGCCCGGCTCGCTCGCCTCCTGCGCGACGTCGGACTCGCTGAGGAGGTCGCACAGGACGCGCTGGTCGCCGCCCTCGAGCACTGGCCGCAGCACGGCGCGCCCGACAACCCGGCGGCGTGGCTGATGACGACGGCCAGGAACCGGGCCCTCGACCTGCTCCGCCGCGGCAGTCTCGTGGAGCGCAAGAACGAGGTCCTGATGCACGAGGTCGAGCTCCTCGGCAAGCGCGTCTCGGCTCCGGACGACGCGGCGGACGATGACATCGGCGACGATCTGCTGCGGCTCGTGTTCGTCGCCTGCCATCCGGTACTGCCGACCGAGGCGCGCGTCGCGCTCACGCTGCGACTGCTGGCCGGCCTCACGACGGCGGAAATCGCCCGCGCCTTCCTGCAGCCGGAGCCCACGGTCGCACAGCGGATCGTGCGCGCGAAGCGCACGCTCGCTGCGGCGCACGTGCCCTTCGAGGTACCCGGCGCCGCCGAGCGCGGCGCGCGACTCGGGTCGGTGCTCGAGGTGATCTACCTCGTCTTCAACGAGGGGTACGCCGCAACCGCGGGCGACGACTGGATGCGGCCCGCGCTCTGCGAGGAGGCCCTGCGCCTCGGTCGCATGGTCGCGGAGCTCGTTCCGTCCGAGCCCGAAGTGCACGGGCTCGTGGCGCTGCTCGAGATCCAGGCCTCGCGCGCCACCGCCCGCGTCGGCCCCGGCGGCGAACCGATCCTGCTTCTCGACCAGGACCGCGCCCGCTGGGACCAGCTGCTGATCCGGCGCGGGCTCGCGGCACTGGCGCGCGCCGAGTCGCTCGGCGGCGCGCTAGGGCCCTACGCGCTGCAAGCGGCGATCGCCGCTTGCCATGCACGAGCGCGAACGGCCGCGGAAACGGACTGGGCGCGGATCGTGGCGCTCTACGACGCGCTCGCGCAGCTGTCGCCCTCCCCGGTCGTCGAGCTGAACAGGGCGGTGGCGGTCTCGATGGCGTTCGGCCCGGCGGCAGCGCTGGAGATCGTCGATCGCCTGGCGACCGAACCGCGCCTCGACGGCTATCACCTGGTGCCGAGCGTGCGCGGCGACCTGCTCCGGCGGCTTGGCCGCCTTGCCGAGGCCGGCCAGGAATTCGCGCGCGCGGCGTCGCTCGTCCGCAACGCGCGCGAGCGCGCGCTGCTGCTCGAGCGGGCGACGGCTTGCACCTCCGCCGTGGCGCGCGACGATCTCGCGCGCTGAGCGGCGTGACACCCGACGCGGACCCGGCGCCGCGCGACGGCCCCCGCGTGCCGCGCGCGCAGCGATCGAGGGCCGCTAGTGTCTTGAGTCAGAAGTACGCATACAGAACCGCCGTAGGCTTTCGAGGATC
>JBBINS010000157.1:0-6510 GCA_037443765.1 Gammaproteobacteria bacterium | reverse complement strand
ACGACGACGGTGAATTGGTGCGGAAGCTTTTCAAACAACGCGTGGAAGAGGAGCGCCTCCTGCAACGGATGCCGAAAGACTTGGCCGACCTGTTTCAAACCGCTGAAGCCGCCCCGCTCCAGACGGCGGCCCGGCCCGTCTCGGCGCAGGCCGCGACACTGGTCGACTTCCTTCGGACCCGCGAGCGCCTGGACATGCCCGACGAGGCAGTGCGCGCGCGCCACCTGCGGGCGCGGGGCGCGACCCTGTCGGCGCTCGAGGCGCTCGGGCGCGCCGCCCTCGCCTTCGACGATCCGGTCGTCGGTTGCGACGAACTCGCGGCCACGGTCCGCCGCTGGCTCGAGGCCGAGACCTTCGCGCCGCGCCGCGGCGCCGGCGGCGTGCAGATCGTCGACGCGCACGCCGCCCGCTACGGCGCGTTCGACTCGATCTTCGTCGCCGGCCTCATCGAAGGGGACTGGCCGGGGCCGTCGCCGCGCAACATCTTCTACCCGGCGTTCCTGCTGGCCCAGCTGGGCTGGCCGTCCGAGACGGCGCGGCTCTCCGCGGCGCGCGCGGCGTTTGCCGACCTGCTCTCGCTCGCGCGGGAGACCGTCTCGGTCTCGAGCTTCACCCTCGAGGACGACGCCATCGTCAACCCGTCGGGGCTGATCGAGGAACTGCCGCGCGCGGGGCTGGGCGTGGAGCGCGTCGTGCCGCCGGCGGCGCTCATCTTCGAGGACGAGGCGCTCAGCCTCGTGCGTCCGGCGCCGAGGATGGCGAAAGGCGGGGCGGCCGGCTGGCTGGCGCTGCGCGAGGCGCGATCGCCCTCCGGCAACGCGGAGTTCCACGGCGCGGCCGGCCCGACCGACCGGGCGCGCTCCTCGGTCACGTCGATCGACACCTACCTGCAGTGCCCGTTCAAGTACTTCGCGTCGAGAGTCCTCGAGCTTCCGGAGGAGGTTGCCGACGAGTTGTCGATGACGCCTCAGAGCGAGGGGAAGTTCGTGCACGAGGTGCTGCAGGCCTTCTTCGAGTCGTGGCAGGCGTCGGGCGGCGGCGCGATCACCGCCGACCGGCTCGACCAGGCGCGGGACCTGTTCGCCGAGGTGGCCGGCCGGCTGCTGGCGACGCTGCCGGCCGCCGAGGCCGCGCTCCAGCGCGCGCGGCTGCTCGGGTCGGTCGGGACGCCGGGGCTGGGGGAGATCGTGATTGCGGCCGAGGCGTCGCGCCCCGAGCCGGTGCGCGAGCGCCTGCTCGAGCACGAGTTCGACGGGCTCTTCGCGATCGAGGGCGGCGGCGCGGCGCGCGAGGTCAGGCTGCGCGGGAAGGCCGACCGCATCGATCTGTTCGACGACAGGACGTTCCGCCTGGTCGACTACAAGAGCGGGCGCTTCCCGGACCCGGCGCAGACGATCCAGCTGCCGGTCTACGCGGTGTGCGTCGCCCAGCACCTCGCCCGGGCGCGCGGCGGCGCCTGGCGCGTCCGCGACGCGAGCTACGTCGCCTTCGGTGAGGCCAAACCGCTCCGCGTCGTCATCGCGGACGGACCGCAGGCGGCCGAGAAGCTGGCGGAAGGGCAGGCGCGCCTGCTCGACGCCGTCGACGCGATCGAGCGGGGCGAGTTCCCGCCGCGGCCGGCCTCGCCCCGCTTGTGCAGCTACTGCGCCTACGCGTCGGTGTGCCGGAAGGACTACGTCGATGGCGAGTGACGCGCGCCTGCCGTTCGACGGGACGCCAGGCGACGACGCGCTCGCGAGGCGCGACGAGGCGGCGCGGACGTTCGCCGTGGACCCGGCGCGCAACGTCGTGCTCGAGGCGTCGGCCGGCACGGGGAAGACGCACATCCTGGTCACCCGCTACGTCAGGCTCCTGAAGGCCGGCGTCGACCCGGTCAACATCCTCGCGATCACCTTCACGCGGAAGGCCGCGGCCGAGATGCGCGAGCGGATCGTCGGCGACCTGCGGCGTGCGGCCGCGCTCTCGCCGGCCGACCGGGATCGCTGGCAGGCGCTGCGCGACCGGCTGTCGGACATCTCGATCTCGACCATCGACGCGTTCTGCCTGGCGCTGCTGCGCGAGTTCCCGCTCGAGGCCGACCTCGATCCCGGCTTCGACGTCGCCGACGAGACGATGACGCCGCGGCTGGTCGAGGACGCGCTCGACGTCGCCCTGCGCGCCGCGCGGCGGCTGGCCGCCGGCGACCGCGACGTCGGGCTGCTGATGGCCGTGCTCGGCGAGCGGCGCGTGCGCGCCGGCCTCGAGGCGCTCGTCGGCCGGCGCCTGGCCGCCGGGCCGATGCTGCGGCGCTACGTCGCGGCCGTGTCCGGGCCGTCGCCCGAGGAGATGCTGGCCCGCGCGTCGGAGCGGCTCCGCCTGGCGCTCGGCGCGATTGACGGCGGCCTCGAGGCGTTCATCGCCGACGGGCCCGTCGGCAACGAGGCGTACGCGCTCGTGGCCGCCGACCTGCGGGCGGCGGCGGCGGAACTGGCGGGCGCGCGGGATGTCGGCGACGAGGAAGACAACGGCCCGCGACCGGCGCGGGCCGTGCTGGACCGGGTCGCGCGCTACTTCCTGAACGACAAGGGGCAACCGCGCAAGCGGCCGCCGCAGGCCTACTCGAAGGACGAGTGCCCGTCGCCGGCGGCCTGGACGCGCCACTCGCGGGCGCTCTCCGCCTGCGCGCCGCGCGTGATGGAGGCGGTCGACGAGTTCGAGCGCAGCCTCAACGTGGCGCTCGCCCGAGGGGCGCTGCGGCTGTTCGCCGTCGCCCGCTCGCGCTACCGGCGCGCGCTCGACGCGCAGGCGTCGGTCGATTTCTCCGAGGCGCTGCACCGCACGCTCGAGCTGCTCGGCAGGATGGACGAGTTCGCGCAGAGCCGCTACCGCCTCGAGTCGCGCTACCAGCACGTGCTCGTCGACGAGTTCCAGGACACCAACCGGTCGCAGTGGCGCCTGGTCGAGGCCCTGATCCGGTCGTGGGGCGAGGGGGCCGGCCTCGCGCACGAAGGGCCGCTGCAGCCGTCGATCTTCATCGTCGGCGACCGGAAGCAGTCGATCTACGCCTTCCGCGACGCCGACGTGCGGATCGTCCGGCGGGCGCGGCGCTACATCTCGACGCTCAGGCCCGACGGCCGCGTGCGGCGGTCGATCGCGCGCAGTTTCCGGTCCGCGCCCGAGCTGCTCGCGTTCACCAACGACCTGTTCGCGTCGATCGAGACGCCGGTCGGGCGGAGCGACGCGTTCCGGTTCACCGCGCGCGACCGGTTCCCGGTGAGCGCGCCGGCCGGCGGCCCCGGACGGCTGCGGCTCATCGCGGCGGCCGACGAGACCGAGGCGGCGCGGCTGACCGCGGCCGAGGCGCAACGGCTCCTGAAGGAAGGGGTCGTGCGGGACCGGCAGACCGGCCTGTCGCGCGCCGCGCGGCCGGGCGACATCGCCGTCCTCTTCAGATCGCGGGCCAGCCACCGGGCGATCGAGACGGCGCTCGAGGCGCGCGGCATTCCCACCTACGTCTACAAGGGCCTCGGCTTCTTCGACGCCGACGAGGTCAAGGACCTGGTGGCCCTGCTGCGCTACCTCGGACAGCCCGACCTGCCGCTGCGCGCGGCGGCATTCCTCAGATCGCGCTTCGTGAGGATCTCGGACCGCGCCCTCCGGCTGCTGGGGCGGCACCCCGGGCGCGTGCTGTCCGGCGCCGCGCCGGTGCCGCCGGGCGTCGGCGACGAGGACCGGCGCGTGCTGGACACGCTCCGCACGGCGCTCGCCTCGTGGCTTCCGCTCGTCGACCGCGTGCCGCCCGCCGAGGCGCTCGACCGGGTGATCGTCGAGTCGGCCTACGCGTTCGAGCTCTCCGGGCCCCGGCTCGCGCAGGCGCGCGAGAACCTGAAGAAGGTGCGCGCGATGGCGCGGCGGCTGCAGAACCGCGGCTACCAGACCATGGCGCGCATCGCCGACCACCTCGACCGGCTGTCGGCCGGCGACGAGTCGAACGCCGTCGTCGACGCGCTCGACGCGGTCAACCTGATGACCGTGCACGCGGCCAAGGGGCTGGAGTTCCCGTTCGTCTTCGTGACCGGCCTGACGCGCGGCGCCGGCGGGCGCGGCGATCCGATCGTCGTCTTGCCGGCGGCCGCGGGCGGCGTCCCGATGGTGTCGGTCGGCGGCAGCCTGCCGGAAGCCGACGCGGCCATCAAGGAGCGCGACCGCGAGGAGACCAAGCGGCTGCTCTACGTGGCGGTGACCCGGGCCCGCGAGAGGCTGTGCCTCGGCGCCGTCATGAAGGACGGGAAGTTCAAGGCGGTCGCGGGCGGCCTCGGAGAGGTCCTGCCGAAGTCGATCGGCGAGGCGTTCGAGGAGGCGGCGCGCGGCGTCGCCGAGGTCGAGTGGAAGGCGGAGAGCGGCGGCGCGCACCGGCTCGAGGTCGTGCGCGCCGATGGTGAGGGCGAGGAGGCCGCGATCGAGGCGGCTGCCGGGGAGGCCGCCGCGAGCGACGCGGCCGGCGATCTCGCGCCGGAGACGCCGGCCGCCGCGCCCGCCTGCGATTTCGAGCCGCTCGCCGACACGACGAGCGACCGCCGCGTCGGCGCGGCCGCGTTCGCGATCGCCGCGTCGGCGCCAGAGGAGGATCGGGGCGGACAGGCGCCGCCGCCGGCGGCGGCCGACGAGTCGTCTGGCGGCGCGGTCCTCGTCGGGACCCTCGTGCACCGCCTCTTCCAGGCCACCCAGGGGCTGCCGCCCGCGGACAGATCGTCGCTCGTCGGCCAGGCGTCGGCCTTCGTGGCGGGCAGGGAGGAGGCGCCTGGCGAAGCGACGGCCGTGCTGGTCGAGACGGCGGTCGACGCGTTCCTCGAACTGCGGCAGCGCGCCGACGTGGCGGCCGTCATCGACGAGTCCGAGTGCCACTACGAGGTGCCGTTCTCGCTGCGCGTCGCGGGCGATCGGCCGGCGGGCGCGCGCGGCGAGGCGTCGGCGAACGGACGCGCCGGCGCGGTCGTCGTCCGCGGCAGCATCGACTGCCTGGCCGAGCAGGCCGGCGGGCGCGTGATCGTCCTCGAGTTCAAGACCGGGCGGCCGCACGCGTGGCACGCCGCGCAACTCGACCTCTACGTGCGCGCGGCGCGGGCGATGTTCGAGGGGCGCGCGGTCGAGGGGCGGCTCATCTACGCGGGGGCCGCGCCAGAGGAAACCGGGGCGTGATGCAACCGCCGGCGGTCATCGGGCGTCTAATACACTGTAGGGAATCGACCGAGAAAAGAGGCGAGTGCGAACCATGATCACGGGCGAGCGGCGCGTCGGCACGGCACAGCACGTGGATCAGATCCAGCTCGAGACGCTGGAACGGCTGCCGTGCGGGTGCGTCGTGGCCATCCAGACCGTCAGGCCCTCGGGCGTGCCCGTGGTGTCGCTCGAGGCCAAGGGTCCGCACTGCACCCGCGCGTCGCACCGCGTCAACCAGGTGATGCGGCTCGGCGAGCCGTTCGACCCGTTCGACTACGACGACGGCGACGACCTGTCGGCCTGACCCGCCACGGTGGCGGCCCAGTCGCGGGCCCGCCCCTCGGCCTCCTCCTTCGACGCGCCCACGTGCAGCACCGAGCGGAACGGCCCCGGCTGACCGGGCCGCACGAGCCAGGCCACCCAGTGCGGCCCCCGCGCCTCGCTGTGGATTTCGAACGTCGTCACCGGCTGGTCGGCCATACCGCGCTCCTCGCTGAAGTCATCGCCGGGCCGCGCCCCGCCGGGGCCCGCTCAAGTTCGTCATTGCCTCTGCGGGGTCCGATTCCATACACTGGTCTGGCACAGTGGTGAGCCGAGCAGGAGAAGGAGTCCAGCCATGGCGATGATCTGCCCGAACTGCGGGAACGCGCGAAACTTCCTCGTCAAGACGCTGCAGATGCACGTCGTCCACGTCGAGGACTCGCGCGTGGACGTCACCGACGAGAGCCGGCCCGCGGTGCTCGAGGTGCTCTGCGACGAGTGCGAGACCGCGGTCGACTTCGAGGCCGTCGGCGACGAGGTCCGCAAGGAAGTCCTGCTGACGCTCGGCGCGCGCTAGGCGGGGCCGCGCCGGCCCCCGTCACCGCCTGACGATCTCCTCATCCTCCTCGAAGTAATCGCATTCGCGGCAGACCCACTCGAACGCCTTCCGCCGCTTCAACTCCGTGGTGCCGGGGATCAGGTCGAACACGTCGCGCTCCTCCCGGCGCATCGTCTCGCCGCACATCGGGCACTCGCGCAGCTGCTCGTTGACAGGCATGTCTGGTCCGGGCCGAATCGTACCACCCGCCCGGTTGCCTTGACAAGGTTCGCGCGACGCCCCTATCGTAGCCTTCGATGCGGAAACACGTCGATCTGGTCGGCCTGCTCTTCATGCTCTGGGGCGGCATGAGCCTGCTGCTGAGCGTGTCGCTGCTCTCGACCGGGATCGCGGCGACCGCCATCGGCGAGATGGCCGCCCGCACGGTGTCGGGGCCCACGCTGACGGCGGGGATCGTGGCGGCCGTCTTCTTCACGCTGGCCGCGCTCGGC
>JBBINS010000156.1:0-6588 GCA_037443765.1 Gammaproteobacteria bacterium | reverse complement strand
GTGGTCTTCTGCTCGATGGAGATGGCGGGCGAGAGGCCGTCGATCAGGTCGACGTCGGGCTTCTCCATCTGCTCGAGGAACTGCCGCGCGTAGGCCGAGAGCGACTCGACGTAGCGGCGCTGCCCCTCGGCGTAGATCGTGTCGAAGGCCAGCGACGACTTGCCCGAGCCGGAGAGGCCGGTGATGACCACCAGCTTGCCTCGCGGCAGGTCGACGTCGATGTTCCGGAGGTTGTGAACCCGGGCGCCGCGGATGGCGATCCAGTCGTGACCCATGCAGCCGCGTCCGCCGGCCTACAGCCGGCTGTTTGCGCGATCCCCCAAACAGGGAAGTGTATCACGGGGAAGCCGGTCGCCAGTCGCCAGCCGCGAGCCGCAGGCCGTATACTCGGTGAACCCATGTCCGACCGGATGCGCGTCCAGCCGTTCGAAACCCAGCTGCGGCGGGCGCTGGCCGAGTACGAGTCGAGCCGTTCGATCTTCGGCGTCCCCGAGGCGCTCTTCCACGCGCCGGGGCGGCCTCTCGGCGTCCCGACCCTCTTCGGCAAGACGCTCGCGACGCCGGTCGGCCCCTCGGCCGGCCCTCACACGCAGCTCAGCCAGAACATCGCGGCGGCGTGGCTGGCCGGCGGGCGGTTCATCGAGCTCAAGACGGTCCAGGTGCGCGACGACCTCGTCATCCCCCGTCCCTGCATCGACATGACCGACGAGGGCTACAACGTCGAGTGGTCGCAGGAACTGACGCTCGACGAGTCGGCGCACGAGTACGTCGTCGGCTGGGCGCTCGTGCACGTGCTCGCCCGCCTGCTCGGCTGGGGCGGGCCGGGCGCGATCTTCGACATGAGCGTCGGCTACGATCTCGCCGGCATCCGCCACCCGCGCATACGGCGGTTCATGGACACGCTCGCCGACGCGTCGGCGCCGCTCGAGGCGATCCGCGCCGCGCTCGCCCGCGAGGCCCCGGCCCTGGCCGACGTCGAGATCCCGCCCGCCATCGTCAACAGCGTGACGCTGTCGACGATGCACGGCTGCCCGCCCGACGAGATCGAGCGGATCGCGCGCTACTTGCTCGAGGAGCGCGGCCTGCACACCGTCGTCAAGCTCAACCCGACGCTGCTCGGGCCGGACGAGGTGCGGGGGATCCTCGGCGACGATCTCGGATTCCGCGAGGTCGAGGTCGCCGACGAGACGTTCGCGCACGACCTGCAGTACGGCCGCGCCGTCGAGCTCGTCGCCGCCCTGAAGGAGGCCGCGGCCGGGCGAGGCCTCACCTTCGGCGTGAAGCTGAGCAACACGCTCGCCGTGCGCAACCGCGCGGGGCGGCTGCCGGGTGGCGAGATGTACATGTCCGGCCGCGCGCTCTACCCGGTGACGATGAGGCTCTACGAGCGGCTGCTGCACCAGTTCGGCGGCGACCTGCACGTGTCGTTCTCGGCGGGCGTGGACGCGGCGAACGTCGCCGACGTGCTGGCCTGCGGGGCGCTGCCGGCCACCGGGTGCACCGACCTGCTCAAGCCGGGCGGCGTGGCGAGGATGGGCCAGTGGATCGAGGCGATCGACGCCGCCATGCGCGAGCGCGGCGCCGCGACGCTGGCCGACTTCTCCCGCGATCGGCTCGCGCACGTCCGCGCCGCCGCCGAGGCCGCGCGCCGCGACCCGCGCTACAAGAAGGGCGCCTTCCCGCACGGCCTGCCGAAGGTCCGCTCGGCGCTCGGCATGTGGGACTGCGTCGAGGCGCCCTGCATGGAGGCCTGCGCGGTCGCGCAGGACGTGCCCGAGTACGCGTGGCACATCGCGCAGGGCGACTGCGATCGCGCGCTCGAGACGATCCTCGCCAGGAACCCGCTTCCCGGCGTGACCGGCCACGTGTGCACGCGGCTGTGCCAGGCGCGGTGCACGCGCAACGACTACGAGGAGAGCGTCGGCATCCGCGCGCTCAAGCGGTACGCCGAGGAGCACGGGCGGGTCAGCACCGGTAGTGCGGGCCTCCCTTGGCCTGAGCGAAGTCGAAGGCTGGCCCGCGGTTCCGCCGGCGAAAACGCCGGCGGCTACCTCCAACATGGTAGTGCGGGCCTCCCCTGGCCTGAGCGAAGTCGAAGGCTGGCCCGCAGGCCGGCCCGCAAACAGCGCGTGGCCGTCGTCGGCAGCGGACCGTCGGGCCTCGCGGCCGCCGCGCTGCTCGCCCTGAGCGGCGTCGCCGTCACCGTCTTCGAGGCCCGCGACGTCGCCGGCGGCATGATGCGCGTCGTGCCCCCGTTCCGCCTGCCGACCTCGATCATCGAGCGCGACATCGCGCGCATCCTCGCCCTCGGCGTCGAGCTTCGTCTCGACGCGCGCGTCGACGGACCGCCGGAGGGGCTGCTCGCGCGGGGCTTCGACGCGGTCTATCTCGCGACTGGCTTCCAGCGGGACGCGCCGCTCAGGGTGCCCGGGGCGGACGGCCCCGGCGTGATACCGGCGCTCGACCTGCTCGACCGTTCGCGGCGCGGCGAGCGGGTGGCGGTCGGCCCGGCCGTCGTGGTCATCGGCGGCGGCGACACGGCGATGGATGCGGCCCGCACGGCGCGGCGGCTCGCCGGGCGGCCGGTCACGCTGCTCTACCGCCGCACGCGCCAGGAGATGCCGGCCGCGCCCGAGGAAGTCGAGGGCGCCCTCGAGGAAGACAATCGGCTCGAGGAGCTGGTGTCGCCGGCCGAGATCCTCCGCGCCTCCGGCCGCGTGACCGGCGTCCGGTGCGTGCGCAACCGGCTGGGCGAGCCCGGCGCCGACGGCCGCCGCGCGCCCCTGCCGATCGCCGGCAGCGAGTTCATTGTCCGGGCCGACACCGTGATCGTCGCCGTCGGCCAGCTGCCCGACCTCGCCTTCCTCGACGGCAGCGCGGTCACCCGGCACCGGGGCGGCGGCGTGATCGTCGACGAGAAGACGCGGTGCGCGGGCACGTTCGGGGTCTTCGCGGGCGGCGACGTGGTCGTCGAGCCGGGCAGCATCATCTCGGCCTGCGCCGACGGCCGGGCGGCGGCCGAGGCGATCTGCCGCCACCTCGGCGTCGCGTTCGCCGAGCGGCCGTGGCCGCGCCCGGCCATCGGCGAGCGGGAGATCCTCGAGATCAAGAAGACGCGCGCGCGGCGGATCGATCCCCGGCGGCCCGCGATGCTCCCGGTCGCGCGCCGCGGCGATTTCAGCCTGGTCGAGGCGACGCTCACCGACGAGGCCGCCCGCGAAGAGGCGCGCCGCTGCGTGCAGTGCACGACCTTCTGCGACAAGTGCGTGGAGGTCTGCCCGAACCGGGCCAACTACACCTTCACCGTGCGGCCGGTCGGCTGGCGGCTGCCGATCCTCGACGTCGTCGGCGGCCGGATCGAGGTTGTCTCCCACGAGGCGTTCGCCGTCAGGCAGCCCCGGCAGATCCTCCACGTGGACGACTTCTGCAACGAGTGCGACGACTGCCAGACCTTCTGCGTGCACCACGGCCGGCCATACGCCGACAAGCCGCGGCTGTTCCTCGACCCTGGAGCGTTTGCAGTCGAGCGCGACAACGCGTTCCGGATCGAGGGGCGCGTCGTCCGGCGGCGGGAACGGGGCGAAGAGTCGAAGCTGACGGTCGCGGATCGCGGCTGGGAGTTCGAGGGCGGCGGGCTGCGGGTGAGACTCGACGAGCGGTGGACGGTCGTCGAAGCCGAGGCGGCCGCGTCGTTCGCGGGCCCGTTCTCGCTGCGGCCGGCGGCGGAGATGGCGGTGCTCTACGAGGGGATCGCCGGCAGCCTCGCCTTCCTGCTCATCGAGTGATCGCCGCTCCCGCCTCTTTCTCCGCCGACGACTCGCCGTGGATGACCGGGCCGCTGCGGATCACGTTGGACCGGAGCCGCTGGCCCAGGATCTCCTCGGCGCGGCGGCCGGCCTCGATGAGCGGCTCGATCGCGATCCCGGTGCCGACGCCCATCTCCTCGAGGACCGCGATCAGGTCCTCGCTGCACGTGTTCCCCGTGAACCCGGCCGAGTACTTGGCGGCGCCCGTCGCCGGCTGCCCGCCGATGGCGCCGAGCGAGCAGTCGACGTAGCGCACCCCCAGCTCCAGCATCGCGATCGAATTGGCGATGCCGGTCCCGCGCGTGTCGTGGAAGTGGGCGATGAACTCGGCGCCGGGGAAGATCGCCATCAACTCGCCGATCCGCTCGCGCACGAGCTTCGGGTTGGCGACGCCGGTCGTGTCGCCGAGCATGATGGTCTCTGCGCCTTCCTCGAGGTAGAACCGGACGACCCGCGCGACCTCGGCCGTCGTGATGTCGCCCTTCACCGGGCAGCCGTAGACCGTCCCGGCGCACCCGATGACCGAGACGCCCAGCGCGTGCGCCCGGCGCATGATCGCCGCGTGCTCGGCCATCGCCTCCTCGAGCGTCGCGCGGAAGTTGATCCGGTTGTGCGCCTCGCTCGACGAGATCATCAGGATGATCTCGTCGGCCCCGACCCCCTCCTTCTGGCAGACCTCGAAGCGGTCGAACCCCTTGGTGTTCGGCATCAGGACGACGTAGGACACGCCCGGCCGGCGAGGGAGCCGCCGCAGCACCTCGGCCGCGTCGGCGAACTGCGGCAGCAGCTTCGGATGCGAGAAGGAGGTGACCTCGACCTTCCTGAAGCCCGCCCGGACGATGCGGTCGAGCATCTCGAGCTTCTGGTCGGTGGGGACGAGCACGGGCATCGACTGCAGCCCGTCGCGCGCCCAGCACTCGCAGGCCATCACCGATTCCGGCAGTCCCATCCTCGCCCCCGTGTCAGGTGTGTCACCGGCTCCGCAGGCCAGCGTCAGACGGCGCGGCCGGTCAGCTGCCGCCTGGCGGCGTCCACCGAGAAGGCGTGAACCTGGAACGTGATCGCGACCGCCGACAGGTCGCCGTGGAGCAGGAACTCGAGCCCGAGCGGATGCTGCTCGGCCGCGGCGATGAGCGCCTCGACCTCGCCGGGATCGGACACGTCGCGCGGCGGCGCGGGCCAGCGGTCTGCGAGCGGCGCCGCGGCGCCGGGGCCAGCGGCCCGGGGAATCCGGCTGGCGGCGATCTGACCCAGGGCCACCAGGATCGCCTCGGCATCCGAGCGGGAGACTCCGGTCCTCAGCACGAGTTCGTCGACCAGCGTCGGATCGACCATCGGGCACTCCTTTACGGGTTGGCGCGTGTGACGGATCAAGTACCACGGGCCGCGGCGGCTGTCAAACGCAACGCGGTGAAACTACTCGACGCTTGTATCTTGCGATCTCGCAATCTCGCGAACCTGCGAGCTGACGGCCTGGCGGCGTGGAGTATTTGCGATCCGGCGCTCTTGCGATCTAATGTTCAGCTGGACGCACTTCTGACTTCATACTTCGTACTTCGCAAGATCGCAAGATCGCAAGATCGCAAGATTACCAGATCGCCCGATGATGGAGCCGCCGTCCATGTCCTCTCAGCCCGATCCCGTTGCCGCCCTCGCCGTGCGCGACACCGCCGCGATGACGGCCTTCCTGCGCGAGATGATCGCGATCCCGTCCGAGAGCGCCGGCGAGCGCGAGGTCGTCGCCCGCGCGGCCGACGAGATGCGGCGGGTCGGCTTCGACGAGGTGAAGATCGACGGCCTCGGCAACCTGCTCGGCCGCGTCGGCAGCGGCCCCGTCGTCGTCGCCATCGACGGCCACATCGACACGGTGGGCGTGGGCGACCCCTCCACCTGGACGCGCGACCCGTACCGCGGCGAACTGCGCGACGACGTCGTCTACGGCCGCGGCGCCTCGGACCAGGAGGCCGGCATCGCCGCGGCGGTCTACGGCGCGCGCATCGCGAAGCAGCTGGGCCTGCTGGACGGCCTGCAGCTCTGGGTGACCGCCAGCGTGATGGAGGAGGACTGCGACGGCCTCTGCTGGCAGTACATCCTCGAGGAGGGCGTGCTGAAGCCCGAGGTCGTCGTGATTACCGAGCCGACCAACCTCGGTGTCTACCGCGGCCACCGCGGACGGATGGAGATGGAGGTCCGCACGCAGGGTCTCTCGTGCCACGGATCGGCCCCCGAGCGCGGCATCAACGCCGTCTACAGGATGGCGCCGATCCTCGCCGACATCGAGCGGCTCAACGAGCGGCTGGCGGCCGACACGGACCCGTTCCTCGGCAAGGGGTCGGTCACCATCTCCGAGATCCGGTCCACCTCGCCTTCGCTCTGCGCCGTCGCCGACAGCTGCACGATTCACCTCGACCGCCGGCTGACGCGCGGCGAGACGCTCGAGAAGGCGGTCGCCGAGATCGAAGCGCTCGAGAGCGTCCGGAAAGCAGGGGCGCGCGTGACCGTCCTCGACTACGCCCGCGCGTCGTACACCGGCCTCACCTACCCGACGAAGAAGTATTATCCGACCTGGGTCGTCGAGGAGGGCGCGCCGGCGGTGCGCGCGGCGGTCGCGGCCGCCACCGCCGCGCTCGGCCGTCCGCCGGTCGTCGACAAGTGGACCTTCTCGACCAACGGCGTCGCCACCTGCGGGATGTTCGGCGTGCCGACGGTCGGCTTCGGGCCGGCAAGCGAGGTGCACGCGCACACGCCCGACGATCGGTGCCCGGTCGAGCACCTGACCCGC
>JBBINS010000155.1:0-6664 GCA_037443765.1 Gammaproteobacteria bacterium | reverse complement strand
CGCAGGCCCGCGAAATCCTCCTCACCGCTCGCGCGCCCGTCGTGGGCCGCGCCGGGCTCCGCGTCGGGCGGCGGCCCCTCGCGGTCACGCGGCGCCGGTCGCGGATAGACGATGCACTCGAGTTCCGGGTGCAGCCACGTCCAGGCCGTGAACAGCCCGAGCGGGAAGCTCGACTCGAGGCGCAGGCGCCCGAGCGCGACGCGCCCGCGGCGCGCCGTCGGCACGCCGACGGCGGCGGTGGCGGTGAGCCCCGCGCCGACGCTGACCGCCGGTGCGGCGCGCGCGCCGGCCTTGAGCACGAGGTCCTCGCGCGCCGAGCGCGCCGCGAGCGTGAACGCGAACTCGGCGTCGCCGCCGGCGAACGGCGAGCGCGTGCCCGCCGGGCTGATCTCGAGGCCCGCCAGGTTGTGGTGGCACTGGTGCATCGCGACCCAGCCGGCGGCCGCGAGCATGAAGGCCAGCGCGAGGGCGAGGTTGTTGCCGTAGTTGAGCCCGGCCAGCAGCATCGCGAACAGCATCGCCGCGTAGGCGAGCCCGAGCGCGGTCGGCAGGATGTAGACGCGGCGACGGTCGATCGTGACGGTGCCGGCGTCCGGGCCGTGCCGGCGCCGTGACCAGGCGGCGACCCGCTCGGCGGCCGCCTGTCGCAGCGCCCGGAGGCGGCCGACGACTGCACTGCGCGCCGCGCTCACCGTCGCGCTCAGGGGACGGCGACCGCCTCGAGCAGCAGCCGGTCCAGGTCGGCGGCGTGCGAGCCGTCCACGGCGGTGCGCAGCTCGAGGCGATGTCCGGCGACCGCGCGCACCACGGCCTGCACGTCCTCCGGCACGACCCCGGGCCGGCCGTGCAGCAACGCCCAGGCCTGGCTCGCGCGCAGCAGCGCGATCGCCGCGCGCGGCGACAGGCCGGCCTCGAAGGAGCCGGAGTCGCGCGTGTGCTGCACGAGCGCCTGCACGTAGTCGAGCAGCGGCTCCGCGACGTGGACCGCCGGCACGTGGGCCTGCAGCGACTTCAGCGTCGCGGCGTCGAGCAGCGGCTCGAGGGCCGCGAGCAGCTGGCGGCGGTCGCGGCCGCGCAGCAGCTCGCGCTCGAGCGCGGCCGACGGGTAGCCGAGCTCGATGCGCATCAGGAAGCGGTCGAGCTGCGACTCCGGCAGCGGGTAGGTGCCGAGCTGGTAGCTCGGGTTCTGGGTCGCGACGACGAAGAACGGCTCCGGCAGCGGGTAGGTGTGGCCGTCGACGGTGACCTGCCGCTCCTCCATCGCCTCGAGCAGCGCGCTCTGCGCCTTCGGCGTCGCGCGGTTGACCTCGTCGGCGAGCAGCAGCTGCGCGAACACCGGGCCCTTGTGGAATTCGAACTGGCCGCGCTCGCGGTGGAAGATCGACACGCCGATGACGTCGGCCGGGAGGAGGTCGCTCGTGAACTGGACCCGCTGGTAGCTCAGGCCGAGCACCCGCGCGAGCGCCTGCGCGAGCGTCGTCTTGCCGACGCCGGGCAGGTCCTCGATCAGCAGGTGGCCGCGCGCCAGCAGGCAGGCGAGCGAGAGGCGGATCTGGCGGTCCTTGCCGAGTACGATGCCGTTCAGCGCCGCGATTACGGGCTCGAGCGCGCGGCGCGTGTCGGCGGCCTCGCTCACGGCGCTCCCTGCAGCCGGCGCACGCGCGCGAGCTGGGCCTCGAGACCGTCGAGCTCGCGGCGGAAATCCGTCACGCGCGCGCGCTCCTGCTCGACGACCGCCGGCGGCGCGTTGGCGACGAAGCTCGCGTTGCCGAGCTTGGCGTCCGTCTTGGCGAGGTCCTGGCGGAGCTTGCCGATGCGCTTCTCGAGGCGCGCCGCCTCGGCGTCGACGTCGATCAGCCCGGCCATCGGCACGAGGATCCGGAGCTCGCCGAGCAGCGCCACCGCCGACTCGGGCTCTGCCTCGCCCGCGGCGAGCGGGCGGAGCGCGCCGAGATTCGCGAGGCGCTCGAGGAAGTGGCGGCCGCGCGCGAGCCGCTCGAGGTCGGCGGCCGAGGCCCCGGCGAGCAGCACCTCGAAGCGGCGCGACGGGGCGATGTCCATCTCGCCGCGGATCTGCCGCACCGCGAGGATGAAGTCCATGAGCCAGCGCATCTCGGCCTCGACCGCCGGCTCGCGGCGCGCGGCGTCGGCGGCCGGCCATGGCTCGAGCATGATCGACGGGCCGGTGCGGCCGGCGAGCGGGCCGACGATCTGCCAGATCTCCTCGGTGATGAACGGCATCAGCGGGTGCAGCGCGCGCAGCAGCGCCTCCAGCGTGCCGACGAGAGTGCGCCGCGTCGCGCGCCGCCCGGCGTCGGTCGTCGCCTCCGACTGCAGCACGGCCTTGCTGAGCTCGAGGTACCAGTCGCAGAACTCGTACCAGGTGAACTCGTAGAGCGCCTGGCTCGCGAGGTCGAAGCGGTAGGCGGCGAAGCCCGCGCGCGTCGCCTCGAGCGCCGCCTCGAGGCGCGAGCGGATCCAGCGGTCGGCGAGCGAGGGCTGCTCGGCGCCCGGGCCGAGGTCCTGCCCGTCGACGCTCATCAGCACGAAGCGCGCGGCGTTCCAGAGCTTGTTGCAGAAGTTGCGGTAGCCCTCGATCCGGCCGACGTCGAAGCGGATGTCGCGCGACAGGGTCGCGAGCGAGGCGAAGGTGAAGCGCAGCGCGTCGGTGCCGTAGGGGGCGATGCCGTCGGGGAACTGCTTGCGGGTGGCCTTCTCGATGCTCTTGGCGAGGTGCGGCTGCATCATGCCGGCGGTGCGCTTCTGGACCAGCGCCTCGAGGCCGATGCCGTCGATCAGGTCGAGCGGGTCGAGGACGTTGCCCTTCGACTTCGACATCTTCTGGCCTTCGCCGTCGCGGATCAGGCCGTGGATGTAGACGTCGCGGAACGGCACGTCGCCCATGAACTTGAGCCCGAGCATGACCATGCGCGCGACCCAGAAGAAGATGATGTCGAAGCCGGTGACCAGCACCGAGGTCGGGTAGAACTTCGCGAGCTCGGGCGTCTGCTCGGGCCAGCCGAGCGTCGAGTACGGCCACAGCGCCGACGAGAACCACGTGTCGAGCACGTCCTCGTCCCGGCGCAGCGCGAGGTCCGCCGGCAGCGCATGACGGGCGCGCACCTCGGCCTCGCTGCGGCCGACGTAGACGCTGCCGTCGGGCGCGTACCACGCCGGGATCCGGTGGCCCCACCACAGCTGGCGGCTGATGCACCAGTCCTTGATGTTGCGCATCCACTCGAAGTAGGTGCGGTCCCAGCTCTCCGGCACGAAGCGGATCCGGCCGCTCTCGACGGCCGCGATCGCGGGACCGGCGAGCGGCTCGATGCGGACGTACCACTGGTCGGTGAGCCACGGCTCGATGACCGCGTTGCTGCGGTCGCCGCGCGGCACCATCAGCGTGTGGGCCTCGATCTTGTCTACGAGGCCGAGCGCCTCGAGGTCGGCCACGACGCGCTGGCGGGCCTCGAAGCGGTCGAGCCCGCGGTAGGCGGCCGGCACGGCGTCGTTGAGCGCCGCGTTCTCATCGAGGATGTTGACGATCGGCAGCCCGTGGCGCTGGCCGAGGTCGTAGTCGTTGAAGTCGTGGGCCGGCGTGATCTTGACGCAGCCGCTGCCGAACTCGCGGTCGACGAACTCGTCGCCGACGATCGGGATGTCGCGGCCGGCGAGCGGCAGGCGGACGCGGCGGCCGATCAGATGGCGGTAGCGCTCGTCCTCGGGGTGCACGGCGACCGCGGTGTCGCCGAGCATCGTCTCCGGGCGCGTCGTCGCGACCGTCAAAGAACCGCTGCCGTCGGCGAGCGGGTACCGGAGGTGCCAGAGATGGCCGGCTTCCTCCTGCGACAGCACCTCGAGGTCCGACAGCGCCGTGTGCAGCACGGGGTCCCAGTTGACCAGGCGCTTGCCGCGGTAGATCAGGCCCTCCTCGTGCAGCCTGACGAAGGTCTCGGTGACCGCGTGCGACAGGCCCTCGTCCATCGTGAAGCGGTCGCGCGACCAGTCGACGCTGGCGCCGAGGCGCCGCATCTGCCGCGCGATCGTGCCGCCGGACTCTTCCTTCCAGCGCCAGACCCGCGCGACGAAGGCCTCGCGGCCGAGGTCGTGGCGCGTCCTGCCCTCGGCATTGAGCTGCCGCTCGACGACCATCTGCGTCGCGATGCCGGCGTGATCGGTGCCCGGCTGCCAGAGCGTGTCGTCGCCGAGCATGCGGTGGTAGCGGGTCAGCGCGTCCATGATCGTGTCCTGGAACGCGTGGCCCATGTGCAGCGTGCCGGTCACGTTCGGCGGCGGGATCACGATCGAATAGGGTCGCCCGCTGCCGCTCGGCCGGAACCGGCCCTCGGCCTCCCAGCGCTCGTACAGGCGTTGCTCGATCTCGCGCGGCGTATAGGTCTTGTCCATGGGCCGTCAGGCTGTCACTCGGTGGGTCTCGGGCGTGTGTCCGGCGTCGCGGTAGGCGGCGAAGCGCCGGCGGCCGGCGTCGCGTCGGGCGGGTTCGGCGTCGACGAACTCGGCGACGCGCGCGTAGCTGGCATAGAAGTCGGGCGCGTCGCTGCCGAGGTTGACCAGCAGGTCGGCGGCGACGGCCTGGCGGCAGCCGACCACGACCGGCGCCCCCGGCGGCGGACCGGCGGCGGCGCCCGTCGCGGGCTCGTGCGGCACGAAGCTCCGGTCGCCGAAGGTCCACAGCAGCGCGTCGAAGGCCTCGACCTCGGCCGGCGTGTCGCAGCTGACGCAGACGGTGAGGTTCTGCAGGTAGGCCTTCTCGATCAGCCGGCACGCGTAGACCAGCCGGGCGCGGTCGTCGGCGCCCTCCAGCACGTAGAAGTCGACGCGTGGCGCCATCAGCCGAGCGACAGCAGGTAGTCGACCAAGAGCGGCACCGGCCGGCCGGTGCTGCCCTTGTTGGCGCCGGACACGTACGCGGTGCCGGCGATGTCGAGGTGCGCCCACTTCATGCCGTCGACGAACTTCCACAGGAAGCAGGCGGCCGTGACCGCGCCACCCTCGCGCCCGCCGACGTTGGCGAAGTCCGCGAAGTTGCTCTTCAGCTGCTCCTGGTACTCGTCCGCGAGCGGCAGGCGCCAGCACGGGTCGGCGGCGCGGCGCCCGGCGGCGAGCAGCGCGCCCGCCAGCTCCTCGTCGTTGCTCATGACGGCGCTCATGTGCTGGCCGAGCGCGACGACGCAGGCGCCGGTCAGCGTCGCGATGTCGATGACCGTGGCGGGCTTGAAGCGGCGGCTGTAGGTGAGCGCGTCGCACAGGATCAGCCGCCCCTCGGCGTCGGTGTTCAGGATCTCGATCGTCTGGCCGGACATCGAGCGGACGATGTCGCCGGGCTTGGTCGCGCCGCCGCCCGGCATGTTCTCGCAGGCGGGCACGATCCCGACCACGTTGATCGGCGCGCCGAGCAGCGCGACGGCCTTGAGCGTGCCGAGCACCGAGGCGGCGCCGGTCATGTCGAACTTCATCTCGTCCATGCCCGGCGGGTCCTTGAGCGAGATGCCGCCGGAGTCGAACGTCACGCCCTTGCCGACCAGCGCCACGGGCGCCGCGCCGCGCTTGCCGCCGCGGTACTCGACGACGAGCAGCCGGGCCGGCTCGTCGGTGCCGTGCGTCACCGACAGGAAGGCGCCCATGCCGAGCCGCTTGAGCTCGGGCTCGCCGAGCACCCGCGTACGGATCGTGCGGTGCTCGCGGGCGAGGCGCTTGGCGACGGTGCCGAGGTAGCTCGGCGTGCAGACGTTCGCCGGCAGGTTCGCGAGGTCGCGGGTCAGGGCGGCGCCGGCGGCGACGGCGGCGCCGTGTTCGAGGCCGCGCTTGGCGGCGGCGAGCTCGGCGCGGTCGGCGCAGGCCACGCGCACCTGCTTCAGGCGCGGCGGCGGCGGCCGGCGCGCGGTCTTGAGGTCGGGGATCTGGTAGCGGCCGCCGCCGACCGCCTCGGCGACGAAGCGCGCGCGGTAGTACGGATCGACGTCGGGAACGCGCTCGGCGGCGATCAGCATGAGCGCGTCGCGCGCGCCCGAGCGCAGCAACGCCTGGGTCGCGGCGGCGAGCGCACGCCGGTAGGCGCGGCGGTTCCAGTTCTTGGCCGTGCCGAGGCCGACCAGCAGCACGCGCGCCGCCGGGCCGCGGCCGAGGTCCGGCAGCAGCAGCGTCTCGCCGAGCCGCCCGGCGAAGTCGCCCTGATCGATGATACGGGCGAGGCGCCCGCCGAGTGCGCGGTCGAGGTCGGCGGCGACCGGCGGCAACGTGCCACCGTCGTGGACGCCGATGACGGCGCATTCCGTGCGCGCCCGGCGCGCTCCGCGGGTCTCTGCTGTGAACTCCATTTCTGCTCTCCGTCGCGCGCGGGTTGCGACCGGTCCGGCCGGGGCGGCGGACCCACCCTTCTGCGCACGCTGCTTTCGGTTTAAGTTACGGTGCGCGGCTGTACCGGGCCGGCGCTCTCGTCCCGGGTCGAGAGTGTACTTCATGGGCCCCCCGGCGCGGGTGGGCCGCGGGCCCCGGCGGCTCGATCGGGAGGCGGATTGGGGATCGTCGATCGCTACATCCTGCGCGAGGTCGGCCTGTCGTGGCTCGCGGTCACGGCGGTGCTGCTCGCGATCCTGGTCAGCAACCAGCTCGCGCAGGTGCTCGGCCAGGCGGCCGAGCGCGGCTA
>JBBINS010000154.1:0-6703 GCA_037443765.1 Gammaproteobacteria bacterium | reverse complement strand
ACCGAGCAGCTGGTGCTGGTCGGGGACATCGTCGACCTGTGGAGCCTCAAGCGCAGCATGTACTGGCCGGTCGCGCACCAGGACGTGCTCAAGGCGATCCTCAGGATCGCGCGCTCGGGCACGAAGGTGATCTACGTCCCGGGCAACCACGACGAGGGCTTTCGCGAGCTCTGCGGCGGCGAGATCGCCGGCATCGACATCCGGCGCGACTTCATCCACGAGGCCGCCGACGGCAAGCGCTACCTCGTGCTGCACGGCGACGACTTCGACGGCGCGGTCAAGTTCTCCGGGGCCCTCAAGCACTTCGGCGAGTTCATGTACGACGTGCTGCTGTGGGTCGGGCGCGGCATCCAGGCGGTGCGGCGCCGCTTCGGCTTCGGCTACTGGTCGCTCGCCACCTGGATCAAGAATGGCGTGCCGGACGCCCGCCGCTACATCGAGCGCTTCGAGCACGCGGCGGCACACGCCGCCGCGAAGCACGGCCTGGACGGCGTGATCTGCGGCCACATCCACCGCCCCGAGATCCGGGTCGTGAACGGCATTCGCTACTGCAACGACGGCGACTGGGTCGAGCACTGCTCCGCGCTGACGGAGGACCGCAATGGTCGCCTCGCGCTGATCCGCTGGACCGAGCGCGCCGACGTGCTGCGTGTCGCCGAGCCGGAGCCCGTGCCGGTCGGCGTCGTGGCGTTCGACACCGCCGCGTAGCGGCGCCGCGCGCGCAGGGGATCCGCATGAAGGTGGCCATCGTCACGGACGCGTGGCGCCCCCAGACCAATGGGGTCGTGACGACGCTGTCGCGGACCGCCGAGTGTCTCGGCGCGCTGGGTCATGACGTCGTGATGATGACGCCCGAAGGCCTGCGGACGTTCCCGTGCCCGACGTACCCCGAGATCCGCCTCGCGCTCTTCCAGGGACGGCGCGTCGCGTCGTGGCTCGAGCGCGAGCGCCCCGACGCGCTGCACGTCGCGACCGAGGGCCCGCTCGGCCTCGCGGCCAGGAACGCCGCGCGACGCGCGGGGCTGCGCTTCACGACCTCCTACCACACGCAGTTCCCGCAGTACCTGCGGGCGCGCTACCCGCTTCCGGAGCGCTGCAGCTACGGCGCGCTGCGCCTCTTCCACGGAGCGGCCGCGCGGACGATGGTCGGCACGCGCGCGGTGCGCCGCGACCTCAAGCGCCACGGCTTTCGCAACCTCGTCTACTGGAGCCGCGGCGTCGACACCGAGCTCTTTCGGCCGCGGCCCGAGGCGCGCCTGCCGTACCCGGGGCCGATCCTCATCTATGTCGGTCGCGTCGCCGTCGAGAAGAGTGTCGAGGACTTCTGCCGCGCGCGCGTGCCGGGCACCAAGCTCGTCGTCGGCGGGGGACCGGCGCTCGCCGACCTTCAGGCGCGCTACCCGGACGTCGTCTTCACCGGCTTCCGGTACGGCGAGGAACTCGCGACGCTGCTCGCCGGGGCGGACTGCTTCGTGTTCCCGAGCCGCACCGACACCTTCGGGCTCGTCATGCTCGAGGCGATGGCGTCGGGTCTGCCGGTCGCGGCCTACCCGGTGACTGGCCCGATCGACGTTGTCCGCGACGGGGAGACGGGCTGCCTGCGCGCCGATCTCGCCGAGGCGATCGAAGCCGCGCTCGGCCTTGGCCGCAGCGCCCCGCGACTGCAGGCGCTGGAGTACCGCTGGGAGCAGGCGACCCGGCAGTACCTCGGCAACCTCGTCGAGGCGCGGGGCGCGGCGCCGGTTCGGCCTGCGCTGCACCTGCGGATCGCGGCGCCATTCCGCGGCAGCCGCGGCCCGTAACGTCATGAGCGGGTCGAAAGGGCAGGTCGCGGGCGGGCGCTGCGGCGCGGCGGGGCATCGTTCCAACCCGGCCATGATCGGCCGGTGCGCGGCGCGCGGCCGGCGAACCGCCATGCCGCGCGCCGGATAGTAAGGAGTGAGGGCCATCATCCGCGTGCCCGACCTGCCGGTGGTTGCGCAGTTCCGCCGCCGCGCCATCGCCGCTGCCGGCGGCATCAGTGGCCAGCCCGTCTACGACCTCGTGGAGCGGATGCTCGACGCCGCCGGCGCGAGTGGCGCGGTGCTCGACGTCGGCGCCGGTACGGGCAATCTCACCCGCGCGCTCGCTGCCTCGGGCCGGTTCACGTCGGTGACGGGCGTCGATGCGTTGCCGCGCCCGCCCGACCTCGACCCGTCGATCGCGTGGGTTTCCTGCGATCTGAACGACGCATGGCCCGTCGCGCAGTCGCTCGATGCGATCGTGTGCGCCGAGGTGATTGAACACCTGGAGAACCCGCGCGCCGTGTTTCGCAACTTTGCGGCCGCGCTGCGGCCGGGCGGGGTGCTCGCCCTGACGACGCCGAACCAGGAATCGCTGCGCTCCTACGCGACGCTGCTGTTTGGCGGCCACTTCGCGGGCTTTCGCGGCGCCAGCTATCCCGCCCACATCACGGCGCTGCTGCGCCTCGACTTGGTGCGCCTCTGCGCGGAGACGGGCTTCGGCGCGCCCACCTTCTACTACTCAAATTCGGGCGGCTTGCCCGCGCTGCCGCGCCTGACGTGGCAACGGCTGACCGCTTCGCTCGCGGGCGGGCGCCTGTATAGCGACAACGTCGGCCTGATCGCCCGCAGGGCTTAACGACCGCGCGCGGTGGCCCCGGTTCCCCGTCCGTTCGGCCGCCGGAGTCGCAGGCCGATCCCCGGGGCGCGCCCGCACGCCAGCGCGCGGCGAATCCGTCCTAGCCCGTCGCGCCGAGCCAGCTCGATTCGAGCACGCCGTGGCGTTCGCGAGCCAGCCGCCCGAGCAGTCGCTCCCAGTCGGCGAGCACCGCGGCGTGGCCCGCGTCCGCCGGGTGCAGGGCAGCGCGGATCCGCGGCGCGCCGTCGAGCGTCGCGAGGCGGGCCGCATTCCAAGCCCGCGAGAGGTTCCGCCGCCAGCGAGCGCGCGTCGAATAGACGAGGCTTGGCGCGGCGATGCGCCGCCCCGACGGGAGGTCGATGAGCGCATCGCGGGTCGCTGCATAGCGCAGCCCCGATGCGCCGAGCACGGCGACCGATGCCTCGCTCATCAGCCAGGCCGGCGCCACGAATCCGGCCGGCGCGAGTCCCGCGGCCGCGAACACCGCGCGACCGCGCGCGACGAGGTCCGTGGCGGCATCCGCGTCGAGCGCGGCAAACTCGCCCTCGCTGTCGGTGTAGAGGCGCCGCGCGAACCAGTCGCCCGGCGACCGTGCGCGGCCGCCGCGGTCCTCGCGGAAGTAGCCGTGCAGCACCGTCTCGTCGCCGCGCGCAACCCGATCGCGCAGGACCCTGACGAACCCCGGGTCCAAGTCGGCGCGCGTGCCGCCATGAAAGTGGGGCACGACCAGCAGCGTGACGGGCAGGCGGAGGGCGTCGGTGAGCGCAAGCAGTCGCTCGCAGGCGCTCCAGGTGGTCGGTGCGACGTCGTGCAGCGAAACGGCGAATCCACCGCGCATCGCCGCGGGCTAGGCGGCGTGCGCCGCGGCGACGGCGTGGCGCTGCGGCGCCGCTCCCAGCAGCGCTTCGTAGCACTGCAGCTGCCGCGTCAGCGCGACGTCCCAGGTGTATTCGGCGAGGACCCGCCTGCGCGCGGCAGCGCCGAGCGCTGCCGGCCGGCGCGCGTAGATGTCGGCGACTGCCTCGGCGAGCGCCGCCGCGCGCCCGGCGGCGGGCGCGAGCGCCCCGACCGAGTCGTCGACGATCTCGTCCAGCGCGCCCGCATCGTAGGCGACGACCGGCAGCCCGCACCCCATCGCCTCGCGCGCCACCAGCCCGAACGTCTCGTGGCGGGCGGCGTGGACCAGGACGTCGCAGGCGGCGAGCCGGGCCGCGACGGCGCGGGTATCGCCTTCGTAGGGCACGATGGTCACGCGGGCCGACGGGCGGGCCGGTCGCGCGCCGCCGACGAGGAGGAGGTGGTACGGATCTCCCAGCCGCTCGACCATCGCGAAGAGCTCGGTGATGTTCTTCTCGGGGGCGAGGCGGCCCGCGAACACGAGCAGCCGCGCGTCCGGTGCGAGGCCGAGCCGCTCACGCAGCGCGCCGTCGCGGCGCGCCGGGTGGAAGAGGTCGGCATCGACCCCGAGCGGCTGGACGACGACGCGCTCGACCCCGGCGGCGGCGAGGCGCGCGGCGACGACGCGACTCGGTGCGAGCACGAGGTTGAAGCGCGAGTAGAGCGTGCGCAGGTAGCGGGCCGCGGCCGCCGTGCCGAGCGTGCCGAAGCGGTGCGTCAGGAGGCCGACGAGGTCGGAGTGGCAAAACGCGACCGCCGGAACGGCGAGCGCCTCGGCGACGCTCGCGACCTGCCAGCCCATGACGTAAGGATCGCCGGCCTCGAGGAGATCGGGCTCGAGCGCCGCAAGTGTCGACCGCAGCCGCGGCAGGTCGAGCGGGCAGCGGTAGCCGGAGCGGATCGCGGGGCTGCGGAACTCGACGATGCCGCCCCGAGCGCCCCGATCCGCTGGGCCCGGCACGCAGAGGGTGTGCTCGATGCGCGGGCGGCGGCCGAGCCAGCCGTGCTTCGCGAGCAGGTAACGGCGCACGCCGCCGCTCGTCGGCGAGAAGAACAGCGTCGCATCCACGAGATGCGGAATCACGAGGCCAAGACGGGCCGGGGCTGCATGGCGGAAGTGTGAGACGTCCCCGTGACGATTCGATGACCTCGGCGCGAGCCGCGGGGCCGCCTCAGGCAGCAACGCCCGAATCGCAGGTAAAGCGTCAGGTGATCCGCGCAAGTGCCCGCCCCGCAAGCGGTTTAATCACAGTGCAATGGGCCGGCGGTACCGTCGCTCCCAGGCCTGCCCCGGGAATTCGCATGTCGCGCGCCAACGTGGTCCGGTTCCGGTTGGATCCGCTCCTGTCCCGTTTCGTCCCGAAGCCCGTCGCTTCGGTGCTCGCCCCGCCGCTCGAGGCGCTGCTCGCGCTGCGGCGCTGCGAAAGGACCTGCGCTGCGATCCCGCCGGGTTCGAACGCCGTTGAGTTCGCACGCGCGGCGCTCGAGCGCCTCGACGCGCGCTTCGACGTCGTGGGCGCCGTCGACGACGTCCCGCGGGCCGGGCCCGGTCGTGGTCGTCGCCAATCATCCATTCGGCGGGGTAGAGGGCTTCTATCTCTACGCGCTCTTGGCCTCGTTGCGCCCGGACGTTCGCGTGCTCGGCAACGAGCTGCTCGGCCTGCTACCGGGGTTTGCGCAGGCGATCATCTCCGTCAACGTGCTGGCCGGCGCCAGAGCCGCGCAGCGCAACGGTGCTGCGCTGCGCCAGGCGATCCGATGGGTGTCGGACGGCGGCGCGTTGCTCGTGTTCCCGGCCGGCGAGGTCGCGACGCTCGACCGACTGACGCGCACCGTCGTCGATCCCGCATGGCATCCGTCGGTGGCGCGGTTGCTGCGAATCGCGAAGGCGCCGGTCGTGCCGGTCTACGTGCACGGCGCCAACAGCCCGCTGTTCCACGCGGCGGGCCTGCTGCACCCGCGGTTGCGGACGGCGCTGCTGCCGCGCGAGCTATTCAACAAGCGCGGACGCAACATCCCGGTGCGCGTCGGCAAGGTCGTCGCGCCCGCGCAGCTGGCCGCCATCAATGGCGACGAAGCGATGTGCGAATACCTGCGCCTGCACGTCTATGCGCTCGCGTGTGCCGCCGCGCCGCCACGCATCCGCCGGGAGCGCCCGGCCGCCGCGCGGTCGTCGAACGCGACGCTCGCCGAACCCGTGGTCGCCGAGCGCCTCGCCGCCGAGGTGGCCGGGCTCGCGGCGACGCAGCGTATCGCCACCAACGACGACCTCGAGGTCTGGCACGCAACCGCGTCGCAGGCGCCGTGGATCCTGCAGGAGATCGGCCGCCTGCGCGAGCTCACCTTCCGAACGGTCGGCGAGGGCACGGGCCGGGCGCGCGACCTCGATCTCTACGACAGCTACTACGACCAGCTGTTCGTGTGGAACCGCGTGAGTCACGAGGTCGTCGGCGGCTACCGCATCGGTGCCGTCGATCGCATCTACGCCAAGTACGGGCCGCGGGGCCTCTATACCCACACGCTGTTCGACTTCCATCGCTCGCTGCTGCCCTCGCTCGGGCCCGCGCTCGAGATCGGTCGCTCGTTCGTGCGACCCGAGTACCAGCGCAGCTTCGCGCCGCTGCTGCTGCTCTGGAAGGGAATCGCGGCCTATGTCGCCGGCCATCCGCATTATCGGGTGCTGTTCGGTCCAGTCAGCATCAGCAACGACTACTCGACGGCGTCGCGCGCGCTGATCACGGGCTACCTGCGCTCCCAGAATGGCGACGCCGCGCGTGCTCGCCTCGTGCGGCCGCGCAATCCGCTGCCGAACTCGGGCGGCGCCCGGCTGATTCGCCGCGAGGCCGCCGAGCTCGGCCAGCTCGACGTGCTGGAGACGGTGGTCGCCTCGCTCGAGGCGGACGGCAAGGGCGTGCCGGTGTTGCTGCGCCAGTACCTGAAGCTCGGTGCCAAGGTGCTCGACTTCAACGTCGACCCGGCCTTCGGCAACTCGATCGACGTGCTGGTGGCGGTGGACCTGCTCGAGACCGACGAGCGCGTGCTCGCCAAGTACATGGGACGCGGCGCCGCGGACGATTACCGCGCCGCGCACGCGCGCCGGCGCGCCGGGGCGTGACCCGGCCGGGACGCGCGGCCGCGCGCGGCCGCCGGCGATGAAGGGCGTGGG
>JBBINS010000153.1:0-6717 GCA_037443765.1 Gammaproteobacteria bacterium | reverse complement strand
GTGCGCGACCGAGTGCTCGATGCCGGGGCGCACCGCCGCCGCGATCTCGGCGTCGATCGCGTAGAGCGGCTCGAGCCGCGCGCGCGCGGCGGCGCCGGCGACGGCGAGCGCGAGCGCGAGCTCGGGCGGTGCCGCCATCGGCGTCAGCCGGCGCCGGTCGCGAGGAAGCCGAGCAGCTCCCCCGGCGCGCCGACGATCGCGTCGGGGCCCCAGGTCGCCGGGTCCTCGCCCTCGGCGAGGTAGCCGTAGCGGACCGCGACCGTGTGCATGCCGGCGGCGCGGCCGGCGACGATGTCGCGCCGGTGGTCGCCCGCGTACACGCAGGCGCCGGGCGCGCGGCCGATCAGCGCCGCGGCGTGCAGCAGCGGCAGCGGGTGGGGCTTGCGTTCGGCGACCGTGTCGCCGGCGACGACGCAGGCGGCGCGCGCGACGAGGCCGAGCGTCGCGAGCAGCGGCGTCGTCAGGTAGCCGGGCTTGTTGGTGACGATGCCCCACGGGATGCGCTCGCGCTCGACGGCCGCGAGCAGCGCCTCGCAGCCGTCGAAGAGCCGCGTGCCGCCGGCGAGCGCCTCGGCGTAGAGCGCGAGGAACCGCAGCCGCAGGCGCTCGAACTCCTCGGGCGCGGGCGCGGGCGCGCCGAAGCCGAGCTCGACGAGCGCCCGCGCGCCGCTCGAGACGTGCGGCCGCACGATGGCGAACGGAAGCGCATCGCGGCCCTCCTCGCCGCGCAGCCGGTTGAGCGCGCCCGCCATGTCGGGAGCGGTGTCGAGCAGCGTGCCGTCGAGGTCGAGGAGGAGCGCCGTGCGGGGCGTCGTGCCCTTCACGACGGGCCGGCGGCCGGCCGCGTGAGCTCAGCGAGGTAGTTGACGGCGACGCCGGACTCGAGCCGGAACTGGCGGGTGAGCGGGTCGTAGCCGAGGCCGGCGAGGTCTGCGACGCGAAGGCCCGCGGCGCGCGCCGCGCGCGCCAGCTCCGAGGGCCGGATGAAGCGGGCGTACTCGTGCGTGCCGCGCGGCAGGAGCCGCGCCACGTACTCGGCGCCGAGGATCGCGAGCAGGAACGCCCGCGGCGTGCGGTTGAGCGTCGAGACGAACACCGAGCCGCCCGGGCGCACGAGGCGCGCGAGCGCGCCGATCACGCTCGCCGGATCCGGGACGTGCTCGAGCATCTCCATGCAGGTGACGGCGTCGTAGCTCGCCGGGGCCTCGGCGGCGAGCGCCTCGGCGCTCGCGAGCCGGTAGCGCACGGCGACGCCGCTCTCGAGCGCGTGCAGCTCCGCGGTCGCGAGCGCCGCGGCACTCAAGTCGATGCCGGTGACGCGCGCGCCCTCGCGGGCGAGCGCCTCGGCGAGGATGCCGCCGCCGCAGCCGACGTCGAGCACGTCGCGGTCCTTGAGCGTCGTGCGCGCGGCGACGTAGCCGAGTCGCACGGGGTTCAGGCGATGCAGCGGGCCGAACTCGCCCTCGGGGTCCCAGAAGCGCCCCGCGAGCGCGTCGAACTTGCGGATTTCGGCGGCGTCGACGCTCTCGGTCGGGCGGCTGTTCAAGGGGTCGGCGTTCAAGTCGGACCTCGGGGCCAAAGCGCCACGGACGGGCCTCGCGATTATAGCCGCGCGGCGCGCCCAAATCCCTGTAAAACCCGCGGAAGAGACCCCTCCCTGTGGTACCATTCTCGTTTGGCAAATTGACCCGAGAACCGCCCCCCGCATGGTCGAAATCGCCCGCGAAATCCTGCACGTCAACCTCGAAGACGAGATGCGCCAGTCCTACCTCGATTACGCGATGAGCGTGATCGTGGGGCGCGCCCTGCCGGACGTCCGCGACGGGCTGAAGCCCGTCCACCGCCGCGTGCTCTACGCGATGCACGAGCTCGGCGTCGAGTGGAACAAGGCCTACAAGAAGTCGGCGCGCGTCGTCGGCGACGTCATCGGCAAGTACCACCCGCACGGCGACACCGCGGTGTACGACGCGATGGTGCGCATGGCGCAGCCGTTCTCGATGCGCTACATGCTGGTCGACGGCCAGGGCAACTTCGGCTCGGTCGACGGCGACATGCCGGCGGCGATGCGCTACACCGAAGTGCGCATGTCGAAGCTCGCGCACGAGCTGCTCGCCGACATCGACAAGGACACGGTCGACTTCGTCCCGAACTACGACGAGTCCGAGCGCGAGCCCGCGGTGCTGCCGGCGCGCGTGCCGAACCTCTTGATCAACGGCTCCTCCGGCATCGCGGTCGGCATGGCGACCAACATCCCGCCGCACAACCTCGGCGAGATCATCGACGCCTGCATCGCGCTGATCGACGACCCGCAGCTGACGCTCGCGGCGCTGATGCAGCTCGTGCCCGGCCCCGACTTCCCGACCGCGGGCATCATCAACGGCGCGGCCGAGATCGTCTCGGCCTACAAGATGGGCCGCGGCCGCATCTACGTGCGCGCCCGCACCCAGGTCGAGGAGCTCGAGCGCGGCCGCCAGCAGATCGTGGTCACGGAGCTGCCGTACCAGGTCAACAAGGCGCGCCTCCTCGAGCGCATCGCCGACCTCGTGCGCGAGAAGGTCATCGAGGGCATCGCCGGCGACGGCCTCAGGGACGAGTCGGACAAGGACGGCCTCCGGGTCGTCATCGAGCTCAAGCGCGGCGAGGTGCCGGACGTCGTCCTCAACAACCTCTACAAGCACACGCCGCTCGAGACCGTGTTCGGCATCAACATGGTGGGCCTCGTCGACGGCCAGCCGCGCCTCTTGGGCCTCAAGGAACTGCTCGAGGCGTTCCTCCGGCACCGGCGCGAGGTCGTGACGCGGCGCACCGTGTTCGAGCTCAAGAAGGCCCGCGAGCGCGGCCACGTGCTCGAGGGCCAGGCCGTCGCGCTCGCCAACATCGACGAGGTGATCGCCGTCATCAAGGCGGCGCCGACGCCGCCGGAGGCGAAGGCGAGCCTGATGGCGCGCCCGTGGCCGGGCGGCGCGGTGCCGGAGATGCTGGCGCGCGCCGACGACGTGCGCGTGCGCCCGGACGGGCTCGCCCCGGAGTTCGGCCTCGCGGCCGCCGGCTACCGGCTCTCCGAGGTGCAGGCGCAGGCGATCCTCGACCTCAGGCTCCACCGCCTCACCGGCCTCGAGCGCGGCAAGATCATCGCCGAGTACGGCGAGATCCTCGACCGGATCCGCGACCTCTCGGACATCCTCGCGCGCCCGGCGCGCCTGCTCGAGGTGATCCGCGGCGAGCTCAAGGAGATCCGCGACGAGTTCGCCGATCCCCGGCGCACCGAGATCAACGTCGACCACTCCGACCTCACGATCGAGGACCTGATCGAGGACCAGCCGGTCGTCGTCACGCTGTCGCGCGACGGCTACGCGAAGAGCCAGCCGGTCACCGAGTACCGCCGCCAGAACCGCGGCGGGCGCGGCCGCATCGCGACCGACATGAAGCAGGAGGACCTGATCGACCGGCTGTTCGTGTGCCAGACGCACGACACGCTGCTCTGCTTCTCGAACCGCGGCCGGGTCTACTGGCTCAAGGTCTACCAGCTGCCGCTCGCCGGCCGCGGCGGGCGCGGCAAGCCGATCGTGAACCTGCTGTCGCTCGAGGACGGCGAGCGCATCAACGCGATGCTGCCGATCCGCGAGTTCCCGGAGGACCGCTTCGTGTTCATGGCGACGAGCCAGGGCACGGTCAAGAAGACGCCGCTCGAGGCGTTCTCGCGGCCGCGCGCCGCGGGCATCATCGCCGTCAACCTCGACGAGGGCGACCGCCTCGTCGGCGTCGACATCACCGACGGCAACAACGAGATCATGCTGGTCACCTCGGGCGGCAAGGCGATCCGCTTCCCCGAGGACGACGTGCGGCCGATGGGCCGCGAGGCCGCAGGCGTCCGTGGCATCACCGTCGGCGACGGCCACGAGGTGAACTCGCTGATCGTGATCCGCGAGGGCGCGATCCTGACCGCGTCCGAGAACGGCTACGGCAAGCTGACCGAGGTCAGCGAGTTCCCGCTCCACGGTCGCGGCGGGCAGGGCGTGATCGCGCTGCAGCTCTCGGAGCGCAACGGCCGGATGGTGGGCGCCCTGCAGGTGCTGCCGTCGGATGACGTGCTGCTGATCAGCCAGGGCGGGACGCTGGTGCGCACCGCGGTCGCGCAGGTGTCGGTGCTCGGCCGCAACACGCAGGGCGTGCGCCTGATGCGCATCGACGACGAGGACCGACTGGTCGGGCTCGCGCGCGTGCAGCACTTCAACGGCGAGGACGAGGAGTCCGCCGAGGGCCCGGGCGAGGCGACGCCGGGTGCCGAGGGCACCACCCCGGCCGAAGACGCCCCGGCGGGTACCGGCGCGACGCCGCAGACGCTCCCGGACGCGTAATGACGCAGTGCACAACGGCACTTTAAGCCGGTACCATCGGGCCTGCGGCGGCTCCCGTCGCGGCACGGAATGACCATGCGCGTCTTCAACTTCGCAGCGGGCCCGGCAATGCTGCCGCTGCCGGTGCTCGAGCAGGCCCGGGCGGAACTCACCGACTGGCAGGGCTCCGGCATGTCGGTGATGGAAGTCAGTCACCGAAGCCGCGCTTTCGCCGCGGTCGCGGCCGAGGCCGAGGCGGACCTTAGGGCGCTCCTCTCGGTGCCGAGGAACTACAAGGTGCTGTTCCTGCAGGGCGGGGCGACGCTGCAGTTCTCGGCGATTCCCCTCAACCTCGCGCCGCCGGGCGCGACGGTCGACTACGTCAACACCGGCGCCTGGTCGAAGAAGGCGCTGACCGACGCCGGCCGCTACGCGACCGTGAACGTCGCCGCCGACGCCAAGGCGTCCGGCTACTTCGACGTGCCGCCGGAGGCGGAGTGGCGCCGCGACCCGAAGGCCGCGTACCTCCACTACACGCCGAACGAGACGATCGCCGGCGTCGAGTTCCCGTTCGTGCCGGATACCGGGCCGGTGCCGCTCGTCGCCGACATGTCCTCGACGATCCTGTCGCGGCCGGTCGACGTCAGCCGCTTCGGCCTCATCTACGCCGGCGCGCAGAAGAACATCGGGCCGTCCGGGCTCACGGTCGTCATCGTCCGCGAGGACCTGCTCGGCCGGGTCCGCCAGGAGACGCCCGCGGTGCTCGACTACCAGGCGCAGGCCGCCGAGGGCTCGATGCTGAACACCCCGCCGACCTTCGGCTGGTACCTCGCGGGGCTCGTGTTCAAGTGGCTGAAGGCCGAGGGCGGGCTCACCGCGATGGAGGCGAGGAACCGCGCCAAGATGCAGTCGCTCTACGGCTACATCGACGGCTCGGGCTTCTACTCGAATCCGGTCGCGCCCGCCTGCCGCTCGTCGATGAACGTGCCGTTCCGGCTGCCCGCGCCCGAGCTCGAGAAGAGCTTCGCCGCCGAGGCCGCCAAGGCCGGGCTCACGAACCTCGAGGGCCACCGCTCGGTGGGCGGGATGCGCGCCAGCATCTACAACGCGATGCCGCTCGCCGGCGTCGAGGCGCTCGTCGGCTTCATGCGCGAGTTCGCGCGCCGCCACGGATGAACGCCATGTTCCGCATCCAGACGCTCAACAACATCTCGCCGCGCGGCCTCGAGCGCCTGCCGCGCGACCGCTACGAGGTCGCCGCCGAGATCGGCGACCCGGACGCGGTGCTGGTGCGCTCGGCGGACCTGCACGGCGTGCGCCTCCCGGACTCGGTGCTCGCGGTCGCGCGCGCCGGCGCCGGCACCAACAACATCCCGGTCGCCGAGCTCACGAAGCTCGGCATCCCGGTGTTCAACTCGCCCGGCGCGAACGCGAACGCCGTCAAGGAGCTCGTGATCGCGGGGCTCTTTCTCGCGGCGCGCAACATCTGCCAGGCGTGGGGCTTCGTGCGCGGACTCGGCGGCGATGCCGAGGCGCTCGAGCACGCGGTCGAGGGCGGCAAGAAGAAGTTCGTCGGCTACGAGCTCCCGGGCCGCACGCTCGGCGTGATCGGCCTGGGCGCGATCGGCGTCGAGGTCGCCAACGCCGCGCACGGCCTCGGCATGCGCGTGCTCGGCTACGACCCGCAGATCACCGTGCAGCGCGCCTGGCAGCTGAGCTCGGGCGTCGAGCAGGCGCTGTCGGTCGACGATCTCTTTGCGCGCTCGGACCTCGTGACGCTGCACGTGCCGCTGATCGACGCGACCCGCGGCCTCGTCAACGCCGCGCGCATCCGGCTCATGAAGAAGGGCGCCGCGGTGCTCAACTTCGCGCGCGCGGACATCGTCGTCGAGGGCGACGTGCTCGCGGCGCTCGACGCCGGGCAGCTGTCGGCGTACGTCTCGGACTTCCCGAGCCCGGCCGCGAAGGACCACCCGCGCGTGGTCGCGCTGCCGCACCTCGGCGCCTCGACCGGCGAGGCCGAGGAGAACTGCGCGGTGATGGTCGTCGAGACGCTCAAGGACTTCCTCGAGAACGGCAACTTGAGGCACTCGGTCAACTTCCCCGACGCGGTGCTGCCGCGGATCGCGGGCACCTACCGGCTCGCGATCGCGAACGCGAACGTGCCGAACATGGTCGGCCAGATCTCGACCGCGCTCGCCGGCGCCGGCCTCAACATCGCGGACCTCCTCAACAAGTCGCGCGGCGAGGTCGCCTACACGATCATCGACACCGACGCGCCGGCCCCGGCGGCGATCGTCGCGCAGGTGCGCGCGATCCGCGGCGTGCTCGCGGCGCGGGACCTCGCCGCATGACGCCGCCGAAGGGCCCGAAGCCCGCG
>JBBINS010000152.1:0-6732 GCA_037443765.1 Gammaproteobacteria bacterium | reverse complement strand
GCCGGCCCGCCCGCGCCGAGCGCGACGGTGCTGCGCCGCGGCAACGGTCCCGAGCCGGACTCGCTCGACCCGCAGCTCGCGCGTTCCGTGTCGGCGGCGACGATCCTGCGCGACGCCTACGAGGGGCTCGCGACGCTCGATCGCGACGGCGTGCCGGACGCTGGCGTCGCCCGCAGCTGGGACGTCAGCGCGGACCGGCGGACGTACACGTTTCACCTGCGGCCGGAGGCGCGCTGGTCGAACGGCGAGCCGGTCGTGGCCGCTGACTTCGTCGCCGCCTGGCGCCGGCTGGTCGATCCCGCGACCGGCGCGCAGTACGCCGACGTCCTGAAGCCGGTGGCCGGCGCCGCGGCGATCATCGCCGGGCGCGCGCCGCCCGCGACGCTCGGCGTCGCCGCGCCGGACGCGCAGACGCTCGAGGTCACGCTGGTGGCGCCGACGCCGTACTTCCCGGCGCTCGCGGCGCACTGGAGCACCTTCCCGACCTACCGCGGCGGCGCGCCCGCCGCGCCCGGCGCGACGGTGTCGAACGGCGCCTACCGGCTCACGGACTGGGTCGTGGGCTCGCACGTCGCCGCGCGCCGCAACCGGCAGTACTGGAACGACGCCGCGACCCGCATCGAGGCGGTCCGCTACCTGCACATCGCCGACGCCAACGACGAGTACGCGCGCTACCGTGGCGGGGCGCTCGACGCGACCTACACGCTGCCGCAGCAGCCGCTCGCGCGCCTCGTCGCGGCGCATGGCGCGCAGCTGCGCCTCGGGCCGCAGCTCGGCGTCTACTACTACGGCTTCAACCTGGCGCGGCCGGCGCTCGGCAATGCGCCGGGACTGCGGCAGGCGCTCGCGATGAGCGTCGACCGCGAGCGGCTCACGGCGGCGGTGACCGGGCTCGGCGAGCTGCCCGCCTACTCGTGGGTGCCGCCCGGCGTCGCGGACTACGGCGCGCAGCGCTTCGCATGGGTCGCCGCGACGCCGGCCGCGCGGCTCGCCGAGGCGCGCCGGCTGTACGCGGCGGCGGGTTACTCGGGCGCGCGGCCGCTGCGGCTCGAGCTCCGGTTCGCGAGCGGCGCGACGCACGAGCGGATCGCGATCGCGGTCGCGGCGATGTGGCGCGAGGCGCTCGGCGTCGAGACGCGCCTCGTGGGCGAGGAGTTCAAGTCGCTGCTGCAGACGATCGGCCGCGGCGAGGCGGAGGTGTTCCAGGCGAGCTGGATCGGGGACTACAACGACGCCTGGACCTTCGCCGAGGTCCTCGGCGGCGACTTCGGCATCAACCTGCCGCGCTACCGCAGCGCCGCCTACGACCGCCTGCTCGCGGGCGCGGCGGCGGCGGGCGATCCGGCCGCGCGGCGCGCGGCGCTCGAGGCCGCCGAGCGGGAACTGCTCGCCGACGCGCCGCTCGTGCCGCTCTATTTCTACGTCAACAAGCACCTCGTCGCGTCGCGCGTGCGCGGCTGGACCGACAACGTCATGAACGTCGTCTACAGCAAGGACCTGGAGCTCGGACCATGAGCGACTTCTACGCGTTCCGGGTGCGCGCCATCGACGGCGACCCCGACCTGCTCGGGCCGCTGCGCGGCAAGGTGACGCTCGCGGTCAACGTCGCGAGCGAGTGCGGGCTGACGCCGCAGTACGCCGGGCTCCAGCGGCTGCACGCGGAGCTCGCCGCCGAGAACTTCACGGTCGTCGGCTTCCCGTGCAACCAGTTCGGCGCGCAGGAACCCGGCAGCGAGGCGCAGATCCTCGAGTTCTGCCGCGCGACCTACGACGTGCGCTTCCCGCTCGCCGCCAAGCTCGAGGTGAACGGGCCGGCGCGCGCGCCGCTCTACGCGTGGCTCACGGACGCCGCGAACGGCCATCCCGGCGACATCGAGTGGAACTTCGAGAAGTTCCTGATCGGCCGCGACGGCCGCCTGCTCGCGCGCTACCCGCCGGCCGTGCCGCCCGAGGACAAGGGGCTGCTGCAGGACATCGCCGACGCGCTGTGACGCGCCGCGCTGCGGTGGGGGGCGCGGTCAGGCGGAGAGGGCGGCGGCGGGCGGGGGTGTCTGGGGGGCTTCGCAGAGGACGGCGGTGCCGGCGGGGCTGCGGGGGCGGATGCTGAGGCGGCCGCGGATGGAGGCGGCGCGGTAGCGCATGGTGCGCATGCCGAGCCCGGCGGCGGGTGCGTTGGGATCGGGCGGACCCCGGCCGTCGTCGAGGATCGCGAGGCGGACGGTGTCGGGGCGGACGGCGAACTCGATGTCGATGTGGCGGGCGCCGGCGTGCTTCTGCGCGTTCTGCAGCGCCTCCTGGGCGATGCGGAACAGGTGGTTGCGGGCCTCGAGCGGCAGGGTGAGCGGGGCCTCGAGCCGGGTGTTGACGCGCACCTGGATGCCGCTCGCGGAGCCGGTCTCGGCGAGGCTGGTGAGCGCGGCGACGAGGTTGCCGTCGGCGCCGGCGAGCGGCGAGAGGCCGTGCACGATGCGGCGCGCGGACTGGATGCAGGCGGAGATGAGCGTGGCGAGCTGGTCGAGGTCGCCGGCGAGCGGCAGGTGGTCGCGGCCGGCGCGGATGGCGAGCGCGCGCATGGACAGCGACAGGCCGGTGAGCTCCTGGCCAAGGCCGTCGTGCATCTCCTGGCCGATGCGGCGCTGCTCGCCGGCGATCGCGTCGATCAGCGCGCGGCCGAGGGCCTTGCGTTCGGTGACGTCGGCGGCGAACACGAGCACGGCGCTGTGGCCGCCGAAGTCGATCGGCCGGGTCCACATCTCGACCTCGAGGACGCGGCCGTCGCGACTGACGTGGCGGGTCTCGAAGGGCTCGCCGTCAGCGTGCGCCGCGCCGTCGGGGCCGGGGACGGCGCGCTCCTCGCCGGGTGCTGCGAGGTCGGTGACGCGCATGCCGAGCAGCGCCTCGCGGCGGTAGCCGTACTGGCGCTCGGTGGCCTGGTTGACGAGCAGGAAGCCGAGCGTCGCCGGGTCGTAGACCCACAGCGGCTGCGGGCTCGCCTCGAACACCTCCGCGTAGCGCCGCTCGGCCCTGAGCCGCTCCGCCGCCGCCGCGTCACGCTCCGCCAGCAGCGCCGTCACGATCAGCACGAGGCCGGTCACCGCGCCGACGAACGACCAGAAGGTGACGAGTCCCGGGAGCATCGGCACGGCGTGCATGGCGCCGCGGTCGAACTCGAACGCGCCGGCGACGGCGAACGACATCAGCAGCGAGCCGGCCGCGGCGACCACGAAGCCGAAGCGGATCACGCCGACGACCGAGATTGCGAGCGCGAGCACGAACAGCGGCGGCCGCATGATCTGCGACGCGACGCCCGGCGGCGGCAGCGTCAGCGCGGCGCCCGCGAGCGCCAGGACCGCCAGCGCGTAGAGCGCGAACTCGGCGCGGCGCCGCAGCGCCTGTTCGAAGCTGGAGCGCTGCACGGCGATCAACAACGGTGAGATCACGAGCGCGCCGGCGAAGGCGTTGCTCCACAGGCGCAGCAGCAGCAGCGCGCCCATCGGCTGCTGCGGGTCGGGCTGGATGGCGTAACTGAGCTCGCCGGTCAGCACTTGCACCAGCATGCCGATCATGGCCGCGGCCAGGAACAGCGGTACGTCGCGGTAGCGGCGGAAGCCCGGGTCGAAACGCCGTCGCTCGAGGATCCACGCGACGAGCAGCGGCGCGAGCGTCAGTCCCGTCGCGGCGGCGGCGGTGTGCACCGGCGTCGAGCCGTGGACGACGTCGATGGTGACGATCGCCGCGAGCACCACGGGCCACAGGCCGCGTCCCCAGCGCACCAGCGTCGCGACGGCAATGCCGATCGCGAGGTGCGGCAGCGGCACGCGCCCGCCCCAGTGCGGCAGCGCGAAGCCGATCGTGCCGGCGGTGACGATCGCCGCGAACGCGACGAGCGCGCGCGCCGCGATCCGGGCGCCGCTCGCCGGGCCGCGTCCGGGAATCGGGGCGCGATCGTCGCTCATTTCACAGCGTCCTGGCGCGACGGACACGTCGAGCCTACGGCAGTTCGGGCCGGTTGCACCAGCGCGCGGCAACGACGCGCGTTACGGGCGCCGGCGCCGTGACGCGGGTCACGCCCGCGCTGCGGTGGGGGGCGCGGTCAGGCGGAGAGGGCGGCGGCGGGCGGGGGTGTCTGGGGGGCTTCGCAGAGGACGGCGGTGCCGGCGGGGCTGCGGGGGCGGATGCTGAGGCGGCCGCGGATGGAGGCGGCGCGGTAGCGCATGGTGCGCATGCCGAGCCCGGCGGCGGGTGCGTTGGGATCGGGCGGACCCCGGCCGTCGTCGAGGATCGCGAGGCGGACGGTGTCGGGGCGGACGGCGAACTCGATGTCGATGTGGCGGGCGCCGGCGTGCTTCTGCGCGTTCTGCAGCGCCTCCTGGGCGATGCGGAACAGGTGGTTGCGGGCCTCGAGCGGCAGGGTGAGCGGGGCCTCGAGCCGGGTGTTGACGCGCACCTGGATGCCGCTCGCGGAGCCGGTCTCGGCGAGGCTGGTGAGCGCGGCGACGAGGTTGCCGTCGGCGCCGGCGAGCGGCGAGAGGCCGTGCACGATGCGGCGCGCGGACTGGATGCAGGCGGAGATGAGCGTGGCGAGCTGGTCGAGGTCGCCGGCGAGCGGCAGGTGGTCGCGGCCGGCGCGGATGGCGAGCGCGCGCATGGACAGCGACAGGCCGGTGAGCTCCTGGCCAAGGCCGTCGTGCATCTCCTGGCCGATGCGGCGCTGCTCGCCGGCGATCGCGTCGATCAGCGCGCGGCCGAGGGCCTTGCGTTCGGTGACGTCGGCGGCGAACACGAGCACGGCGCTGTGGCCGCCGAAGTCGATCGGCCGGGTCCACATCTCGACCTCGAGGACGCGGCCGTCGCGACTGACGTGGCGGGTCTCGAAGGGCTCGCCGTCAGCGTGCGCCGCGCCGTCGGGGCCGGGGACGGCGCGCTCCTCGCCGGGTGCTGCGAGGTCGGTGACGCGCATGCCGAGCAGCGCCTCGCGGCGGTAGCCGTACTGGCGCTCGGTGGCCTGGTTGACGAGCAGGAAGCCGAGCGTCGCCGGGTCGTAGACCCACAGCGGCTGCGGGCTCGCCTCGAACACCTCCGCGTAGCGCCGCTCGGCCCTGAGCCGCTCCGCCGCCGCCGCGTCACGCTCCGCCAGCAGCGCCGTCACGATCAGCTCGAAGCCGGTCATCGCGCCGACGTAGGACCACAGCAGGACGAGGCCGCCGAGTTCCGGCAAGCCGGCCATCAGGCCGCGGTCGAACGCGAAGCTGAGCGACGCGAGCGTCGACATCAGCAGCGTGGTGACGGCCGAGGCGAACAGCCCGAAGCGCATCGCGCCGACCACGACGAGCACCAGCGACACGACGATGAGCGGCGAGCGCAGCGCGGGCGCGACCGCAGGGTCCCCGACGAGCGCGAAGGCGGTCGCGACCACGAGCTGCGCGCCGACGAAGACGGCCGCGTGCAGCGGCCGGTCGCGGAGCCGGTCGAGGCACTCGCGCCGCGCGGCGATCAGCAGTGGCGCGACGAGCAGCACGCCGGCGCTGGTGTTGCTCCACCAGCGCAGCCAGCCGACCCAGTCGAGCGCGCCTGTCCGCAGCGTATCGAGGTGGAGGCCGAGGATGCCGATCGTCGCCGACAGCGCCATGCCGACGACGGTCGCGCCGAGAAAGAGCGGCACGTCGCGGGCGCGCGCGAAGGTCGGGTCGAAGTGACGCCGCTCGAGCAGCCACGCCGTGACCCAGCTGCCGACCGGCAGGCCGGCGGCGACGACGACGCCCGCAAGGACCGGCGTCCCGTTCCACAACTCGATCGCGAACTCGGCGGCGAACACCGCCGGCCACAGGCCGCGCCCGAAGCGCACCAGCGCGCCGACCGCGACGCCGCTCGGCAGCAGCGGCAGCGCGAGCCGCGCGCCCCAGTGCGGCAGCGCGAAGCCGATCGCGCCGGTGGCGAACGTGAACGCGACGACGAGGAGCACGCCGAGCGCACGCGCCGCCGGCGAGGGTCCCGTTACCGGCGACCCGCCGTGGTCCGAGCGATCCGCGCCGCGCCCTCCCGCAGCTCGATCGTCGCCCATCTGGCACGCTCCCGCGACAATCCGACGTCCCCGATCCTAAAGGGGTCGGGACCCGCTTGTCGCGGAGCCGCTCTCAATCGCAGCCTCGGGCGTGCCGGGCCGCGCCGCCGCTCGCCGCCTCCAGATCGGCGGCCGCACGCTCGCCGGCGGCGGCGTCGGCCGGGCTCAGCGAGCGCTCGAGCCGCGGCCGGGCCGCGAGCGCCTCGGCGGCGAGCTTGAGGTCGAAGCCGAAGCAGCCACGGTCGGCGAGGCGCCCGGCGAGCGCCGCCCACGCGTAGCGGTCGGCGGCGCCGAGTCCCAGCGCATCGGGGTCGGTCGGCGGCACCGGGGAGACGAACGCGCCGGCCGGCGTCCAGCGGTGGGCGTCGTCGACGTCCGGCCCGGATGACAGCAATCCAAGGGCGAACGGCGCGCCGCGCCGCGCCGCGGCCGCGAGCGGCGCGCGCGCCGCGGCGGCGTCGGCGGGGGCGCCGCAGCCCGCGAGCAGGCACGTGAGCGCGGGTGCGTGCGTGGCCTGCGCGTACTGCATGGCCGCGAGCGGGATGAGCGTGGCATAGAGCGCGGCGCGCGGCCCTGTTGCCAGCCCTGTGAACCCGACGTCGTCCTCGCGCAGGGTCCTGGCGATGGCGATCGCGAGCAGTTCGCCGATCGTGGCGTTCATCAGGCCACCC
>JBBINS010000151.1:0-6737 GCA_037443765.1 Gammaproteobacteria bacterium | reverse complement strand
CGGCTGGACCCGCGGCGGCTCCCCGGCCTGCTTGGCGTTGATGAAGAGCCGGTCGTCAATCCTGTAGGCCGTCACGGGCTCATGGTAGCGCCCGCTCAGCATGACCTGCACCTCCTCGGCGGGCGCCGGCGCCGCGGGCGCCGCGGCGGGCGCCGCCTGCACGTACGTCGTCACGGCGCCGGCGCCGTGGCGGCTGATGCGCACGGACTCCTCGCCCTCCTTGATCTCGATCTCGGCGACGCCGGACTCCTCGAGGAGTTCGATCAGCTTCTTGACCTTGCGTATATCCATCAGCATTCCCCGTCGATTGGATCAGCGTCCCTTGGCGATGCGCGTGAGCGCCGCCTCGAGCGCGAACTCGTATCCCTGGGCGCCGAGGCCGACGATGACGCCGGCCGCGAGCGCGGACAAATAGGAGTGGTGCCGGAACGCCTCGCGCGCGTAGACGTTCGACAGGTGGACCTCGTAGAACGGTAGCCCGACCGCCTGGAAGGCGTCCATGAGCGCGATGCTCGAGTGCGTGAACGCGCCGGCATTGACGATGATCGCGTCCGTTCCCTGCGCCTTGGCGCTCTGTACGGCGGCGATCAGCTCGTGCTCGGCGTTCGACTGTAGCGCGACCAGCGTCGCGCCGCGCGCCGCCGCGAGTCGCTCGAGGCGCGAGACGATGTCGGCGAGCGTGTCGGAGCCATACAGGTGTGGCTCCCTCGTCCCGAGCAGGTTCAGGTTCGGTCCGTTGAGGACCAGAATCCGCGGCATCGGCTCCCCTATCGCCGTGGCGAGGCCGCGGAGTTTAACCGTAATCAAGCGGCTCCGTGCAATTCGTGGCGAAAAGGCGCCGATCTGGCGCGAAAATCCGCGATCAATCGGTAAAAGCCCTAATCGCGCGTCGAACCGCCCCGAGGCTCCTGGGGCGGGGGGAGGCGGTTGAGCGCCGCGGTGACGGCGGCCCGCGCGGCGACGGGCGTGAGTTCGCCGGAGTTCACGCGGGATACGACGCCGAGGATGGCCTCGAGCTGCGCCGGGTGCAATTCCCCCAGGTGGACCGCGACGACCCGCCCGTGCGCGTCGATGAAGGCGGTGAACGGAAACGCCATCGTCTCCACTCCGAACGCGCGCGCGGCGGCGAGGCCGTCCTCCTCGCCGATCAGGAGCGGGTATCGGATCGGAAAGTCCTTGGTGAAGGCGCGCACGTCATCGGCAAAATCGACGGCGATGCCGACAACTTCGAAACCTTTAGATCCATATTCGCTCCTGATCCTGTTCAGGAGCGGAATCTCGCGCCGGCACGGGGCGCACCAGGTCGCCCAGAAGTTGATGACCAGCGACTTGCCGTCCCATTCCGCGAGCCGACGCGGCTTGCCCTCGAGGTCCTTGAGCGTGATGTCGGGGCGTGAGGCCGGCACGGTCGGCGGCGGCACGTCCGGGATGCGGGCCGCGAGCGGCGCCGGCTCCGGCGCCGGGGCGGGGCGCGGGCGGGCCGCGCGGTCGTAGACGTACGCCCCGAGCACGACGGCACCGAGCAACGCGAAGCCGACGTAGGCCAGCGTCAGCGGGCGTGAACTCAAGGCGCCGCCTCGAACGAGGCGAGGTGACTCCTGAACGCCGCCGCCGCGACGAAGCCGACCAGGCGGAAGTCCGTGCGCTCCTGCCCGTCCTTCGCGAAGAACGCCGTCGTCGGCGGGCCGATGATCCGGAAGCGCTTCAGCAGCGCCTGGTCGTCATCGCTGTTGGCGGTGACGTCGGCCCGCAGCAGCACGTAGTCCGCGAGCGCCGCGCGCACGGTGCCCTCGCTGAAGGTGCGCGACTCCATCTCCTTGCACGACACGCACCAGTCGGCCGAGAAGTCGAGCATCGTGCGCCGGCCGGCGGCGGTCGCCGCGGCCAGCTCGCGGTCGAGGTCGGCAACGTTGCGGACGGGCTTCCACGGCAGCTCCGTGATGCGCGCCTCGCCACCCCAGAGCCCGCTGCCGTCGAGGGGCTTCAGGGGGTTGGTGCCGCCGGCGAGCCCGCCGACGGCGATCAGGAGCCCGTAGAGGCCGACGACGGCGCCCGCGATCCAGCGCGGCGCCGTGCGCCGCCCGCCGCGCAGCCCGACGCTGAGCACGACCCAGACGGCGACGACCGCGACCGCGCTCCAGGCCAGCATCTCGATGCGCGCCGGCAGCACCCTGTCGAGCATCCAGGCGGCGACGCCGAGGAACACGACGCCGAAGATCGCCTTGACGGTCTCCATCCAGGGCCCCGCCTTCGGCAGCAGCGTGCCGGCCGAGGCGCCGACCACCAGCAGCGGCGTGCCCATGCCGAACGAGAGGGCGAACAGCGCGAGCGCGCCGCGCACGACGTCGCCGGCCTGGCCGATCACGGCGAGCGCGGCCACGAGCGGCGGCGCGACGCACGCGGTGACGACGAGCGAGGACAGCGCACCCATGATCGCCGTCGAGATGAACTTGCCGCCGCGGATGCGGTTGCTCGCGCTCGCGAAGCGCGTCTGCAGGGCGGACGGCATCTGCAGCTCATACAGGCCGAACATCGCGAGCGACAGGAGCACGAACAGCAGCGCGAAGACGACGATGATCCACGTCTGCTGGAAGAACGCCTGTGCCTGCCGGCCCGCGAGCGCGAACACCGCGCCCGCGATCGTGTAGGTGAGCGCCATGCCGAGCACGTAGGCGAGCGACAGCGCGAAGCCGCGGCCAGGCGTCGTCTTCTCGCCGTCGCCGGCGATGATGCCCGACAGGATCGGCACCATCGGCAGCACGCACGGCGTGAACGCGAGCAGGAGGCCGAGGCCGAAAAACGAGGCGATGACGACCATGAGGTTGCCGTCGCGGATCAGCCGTGCGAGGCGGTCCTGCTCGGAGACCGGCGCGCCGCTGCCGCCGCCGCCGCCGCCGGCGTCGCCCGCCGGCAGTGCGAGCGTCACGAGCTTGGTCTGCGGCGGGTAGCACAGGCCCTTGTCGGCGCAACCCTGGTAGACGACCTTGAGGGCGAGCGAGCCGGGCGCCGGGCCCGAGCGCGCATACGGCACCGGCAGCACGAGTTCGCCGCGGTAGATCTGCTGCTCGCCGAAGTAGTCGTCCTTGTGCGGCAGTCCCGCGGGGAATGCCGGCGCGCCGAGCGCGGCGAGCGCGCTCTCGCCGCTCACCGTGATGCGGTTGCGATAGAGGTAGTAGCCGTCCGCGATCTCCCAAGTGACGCGGACGCTGCTCGCGCCGTCGGGCGTGGCCGAGAAGCGGAACGCCTCGTCGACCGGCAGGAAGTCTTCGCCCGGCGATGCGCTCTGCGGCGCGAGCTTGCCGAGCAGGCCCGCCGGCGGCGGCGCGGGCGGGGCGCTCGAGGTCGCGGCCGCGGCGGCGCCCGCCGCGAGCGCGACGTGCGCGGTCCAGACCTGCGGCACATAGCACAGGCCCTTGTCGGCACAGCCCTGCAGCCGGAGCTTGAGGTCGATCGCCGCCGGCGCGGGCCCGGTCAGCGTGTACGGCACGCGAAACGCGGCGCCGCCGCGGTAGATCTCCTGCTCGCCGAAGTAGTTGTCCTTGTGGGGCAGGCCCTTCGGGAACGCCGGCGGGCCGAGCGTCACGCCCGGCGTGTCGGTCGCGAAGGAGATGCGCTTCCGGTAGAGGTAGTAGCCCTCGTGGATGTTGTACGAGACGACCAGCGCGCCGGGCGCCGTCGTGACGGCGTACTCGAAGGCCTGCTCGACCGGCAGGAACTCGTCCTCGGCAGCCCGCGGGGCGGTGGTCGCGGCGAGCAGGAACAGGAGGGCGAGCACGCCGGCGGCGCGGTGGGGAAGGCGGATGTTCATGCAGAGGTCACCGATCGCTTGAGCCAATCCAGGTAGGGTTCGAATCCGGCCGCGACCGGCAGTGCCAGGATCTCCGGCACGGCGTACGGGTGCAGCTCGCGGACCCGACGCTGGAGCGCCGGGTAGGCCGCGACGGTCGTCTTGATGAGCAGCAAGGCCTCGTCGGCCTCCTCGACGCGACCGTTCCAGCGATATGTAGAGCGCACGCGCGGCAACTCGTTCACACAGGCGGCGAAGGATTCCTCGACCAGCCCCCGAGCGAACGCGGGGGCGTTCGCCGCCGCGTTCGTCACGAGGACGACCAGGGCCGCTGCCGGATCGGCCGGCGGCACGACGCTGGGTTCCACTCGCTCGGTCATCCGCCGATCTCAAGAATTAAATCTAGAATAAACAACAGGTTGCGGGTCCGGTCGGCGGCGGCCGTGATGCTGCGGCGGCAGGATAGCCCTTACGGACCGGCCGTGTCACTGCGGTTCCGTCACGCTTATTATCGAGCGGCCGCCTTGAAAAGTGCCCGTTCGCCGCTATAGTTAGCAGCCGCTGGGGCAGAGTGCTAACAACGCCTCGCGCCCCCCCGGACCCTCGCACGGGGGTCCCCGCATTCATTTCAGTCAATGATCCTGAGGAGGACAACGATGTCGATAAAAATCCGTCCGCTGCACGACCGAGTCATCGTCAAGCGTGAGGAAGATGAGCGCAAGTCGCCGGGCGGGATCGTGATCCCGGACACCGCGACCGAGAAGCCGATGAAGGGCCGGATCCTTGCCGTCGGCAAAGGCAAGATCCTCGAGAGCGGCGAGATCCGCCCCCTCGACGTCAAGATCGGCGACAAGGTGCTGTTCGGCAAGTACAGCGGCACCGAAGTGAAGATGGATGGCGATGACGTCCTCGTGATGCGCGAGGAAGACATCATGGCCGTCATCGAAGGCAAGTAAGCGGTCCTTCCGGACGCACACCGAATTTCAGAGGAAAGACACTATGGCAGCGAAAGAAGTCCGTTTCAGCGATGACGCCCGTACCCGCATGGTCAAGGGTGTGAACATCCTGGCGAACGCGGTGAAGGTCACCCTCGGCCCCAAGGGCCGCAATGCCGTGCTCGAGAAGAGCTTCGGCGCCCCGACCGTCACCAAGGACGGCGTCAGCGTCGCGAAGGAAATCGAGCTCAAGGACAAGTTCGAGAACATGGGCGCGCAGATGGTCAAGGAAGTCGCTTCCAGGACCTCCGACAACGCCGGTGACGGCACCACGACCGCCACGGTGCTGGCCCAGTCGATCGTCACCGAAGGCCTGAAGTACGTGGCCGCCGGCATGAACCCGATGGACCTCAAGCGCGGCATCGACAAGGCCGTGCTGACCGCCATCGAGGAACTGAAGAAGATCAGCCGCCCCTGCACGACCAGCAAGGAAATCGCCCAGGTCGGCGCCATCTCGGCCAACGCCGATTCGGACATCGGCAAGATCATCGCCGACGCGATGGACAAGGTCGGCAAGGAAGGCGTCATCACCGTCGAGGACGGCCGCGCGCTCAACAACGAACTTGAAGTCGTCGAGGGCATGCAGTTCGACCGCGGCTACCTGTCGCCGTACTTCATCAACAACCAGGCGAACCAGACGGCCGAGCTCGAGAAGCCGCTGATCCTCCTGTACGACAAGAAGATCTCCAACATCCGCGAGATGCTGCCGATCCTCGAGGGCATCGCCAAGGCCGGCCGCCCGCTGCTGATCATCGCCGAGGACGTCGAGGGCGAGGCGCTCGCGACGCTCGTCGTCAACACGATCCGCGGCATCGTCAAGGTCGCGGCCGTCAAGGCGCCGGGCTTCGGCGACCGTCGCAAGGCCATGCTGCAGGACATCGCGGTCCTCACCGGCGGCACCGTGATCTCTGACGAGGTCGGGCTGTCGCTCGAGAAGGCGTCGCTCAATGACCTCGGCGAGGCCAAGAAGGTCGTCGTCGAGAAGGAGAACACGACCCTGATCGACGGCGCGGGCAAGCCGGCCGACATCAAGGCGCGCGTCGCCCAGATCCGCCAGCAGGCCGAGGAAGCGACCTCCGACTACGACAAGGAGAAGCTGCAGGAGCGCGTCGCCAAGCTCTCCGGCGGCGTCGCCGTGATCAAGGTCGGTGCCGCGACCGAGGTCGAGATGAAGGAGAAGAAGGCCCGCGTCGAGGACGCGCTGCACGCCACGCGCGCGGCCGTCGAGGAGGGCGTGGTCCCGGGCGGCGGCGTCGCGCTGATCCGCGTCGTCAAGACGCTCGAGAAGCTGTCGCACGAGAACGAGGACCGCAACTTCGGCATCAAGATCCTCGCGCGCTCGATCGAGGAGCCGCTGCGCCAGATCGTCGCCAACGCCGGCGAGGATGCGGCCGTGGTTCTGAACCGCGTCAAGGAAGGCAAGGGCAACTTCGGCTACAACGCCGCGACCGGCGAGTACGGCGACATGATCGAGATGGGCATCCTGGATCCCACCAAGGTCACGCGCCTCGCGCTGCAGAACGCGGCCTCGGTGGCCGGGCTCCTGCTCACGACCGAGGTGATGATCGCCGAGGCCCCGAAGGACGAGGAGCATGCACATGGCGCCCCGGGCGGCATGGGCGGCATGGGCGGCATGGGCGGGATGGACATGTAATCCCGCGTTCCGGCCGGGCCCCGCCCGGCCGGATCCCGTCGACTGGAGACCGCAAGGTCCACGAAGCCCCGCCTCGGCGGGGCTTCGTCGTTTCCGGGCGCGGCGATCGGATAAACTTTGCGCATGAAGAAGCGCAGCAGGCCGGGACCGGCCAAAATGGCCGACATCGCCGAGCTCGCCGGCGTCTCAGCGTCGACCGTTTCGCGAGCCCTCGCCGGCAGTCCGCTGGTCGCGAAGAAGCAGCGTGACGCGATCGTACGGCTCGCCCAGGAGCACGGCTACGTCGTCAACGCGACGGCCC
>JBBINS010000150.1:0-6794 GCA_037443765.1 Gammaproteobacteria bacterium | reverse complement strand
GCGCGGATGGTCGAGGCCGCGCGCGAAGGCCGTGACGCGGAAGTTCTGCGGCGCGCGCGGCGCGGCGCCCGCCGGCCAGCCGAGGACCCTGGCGACCTTGGCGGCGGACGGCGTCGCGTACGGCTCGGGCAGTGCATCGGCCGCCGCGGCGTGCGCGGCGGCGCCGAGGGCCACGGCGCCGAGGAGGACGGCGGGGATGGATCGCAAGCCTGGGCCTCCATGGCCACGGGGGGCGACAGTCTGCACGGGCGCGCCGGCCGGCGGCAACCGAGCGCGCCGGGGCCCGCTACGGCGCCCGTCGCCCCACCGGCCAGCGCAGGCCGAGCTGGAAGGTGACGTCCGGCGAATGGTTGACCTCGATGTCCTCGACGACGCCGGCCTCGAACACCGCGCCCGACTCGAGGCGGTAGCGGCCGCCGATCGTCAGCTCGACGGCGCGTTGCAGGAAGTTGATGTCCGATCCACGCGCGATCGCCGAGTGATAGTCGAACTGCAGCACCGCGCCGAGGCGCGCAGTCGCCGCCCAGTCGAGCGCGAGCGTCGCGAAGCCGAGCGCGCGCTCGTACGGCAGTCCCGCCGCGGCGTTGCCGCCGATGGCCGAGGCGCCGGCGCGGCCCGCGAGCGTCCACGCCCGGCCGAGGCGCGTCTCGCCGGCGAGCCACGCGGCGCCGTTGACGGCGCCGTCGCCGGTGAACCGGGTGCGGCTGCCGGTCGGCGCCTCGACGCCGACCCAGCCTTCGAGCCGCCCGTCGGGCGTCGCGACGAGCGGCCGGCCCGCCTCGAGCGCGAGGTCGCCGAGCGCGGAGCCCGACGGGACGTCGACCGCGGCGAGGCCCACGCGCTGGTAGGCGATCGTGTAGCCGTTCTTCGGCACGTTCGGCCGGTCGCCCTGCGGCAGCCCGAAGAAGCGGTGCCAGCCGTCGATGAAGCCGTCGAGCACGCCGGCGCCGCGGTGGATCACCGGCAGCGTGGCCCGCAGCTGCCAGTCGCCGACGCCGCGCGAGAGCGTCAAGTCCGCCTCGACCGTCTCCTCGTCGACGACCATGCGTTCGGTCGGGGTCGAACCGAGGTTGACGGTGTTGCTCCACTGCACGCCGGCGGCGAAGCCGTAGCGCCCGTCGCTCGCCGCGTCGAGCGCCGCGGGCAGCGGCAGGTAGGCGCCGCGCGTCAGCGGGTTCTGGTCGCGCACCGGCAGCATCTGCGCGGCGGCACGCGACGCCGGCACGAGCGCGCCGGCGAGCGCGACGATCAGCGGCAGCGGGAGTTTCGGCATCGTCCGGCCTCGTCCGTCGGGACGGGCCGGAGGATAGCAGTCCCGTCAGGCCGCTTCGTCGCGGGTTCGACGTACCCAGATCGCGCCGGCGATCAGCGCGACCCCGACGGCGACGCCGAGCCAGACCTCGGGCGACGAGAAGAAGTCGAGCGGCCGCATCGCCTCGGCCATCGAGCGCGGGATCTGGAAGTGCTCGTCGTCGATGACGACGCTGTTGACGGCCCGCCCGCCGAGGGCGTGCGACAGGAGCCCGAAGAGCTTGAAGCGATCGATGCAGGCCGACCAGACGTAGTGCGTGCGCAAGGCGATGAACTCGAGCAGCACCACCCCGAGCGGCGGCAGCGTCGCGTACATCACCGGCGACTTCGGGGCCCAGGCCGACACCAGCAGGCACCAGCCGACCACCGGCAGGTACCAGAGCACGCCCGCCAGCGTCACGTAGAGCATCAGCACGATCGAGCCGCCCCACAGCGACGGCGTCCACAGGTGCCCGTGAATCAGCTCGAGCGGCGCGAGCTTGGCGCTCGCGATCGCGAACACGACGAGCTGGGTGACGAACGCGATGGCGATCGCGGCCAGCGGCATGATGACCGACGCGACCAGCAGCTTCGAGAGCACGGTCCGCGCGTCGCTGACCGGCAGCGACTTCCAGAACAGGATCGCGCGGTCGCGCCGTTCGCCGTACAGCGCGTCGACCGCGTAGAAGAACTGCGTGAACATCACCATGATCAGGAACGGCACGGCGATGGCGCCGAGCGCCATGCTGGCGATGCCGTCGAGGTGCTCCGGCGTCATCTTCTGGTTGAGCTTGGCGAGGTCCTCGGGATCGAGGCCCTGGAACGAGACCGTGCCGGTGCCGAAGGCCGCGATCAGCGCGCCGCCGATGATGATCGCGGCGCAGATCGCGGGCGCGATCCAGACGGTGCGCGCCTCCCACAGCTCGCGGCGGACGAGCCACTTGAACGTGCTCATGCGGCACCTCCCTGCAGCTTGGCGACGAAGAGGTCGGCCACCGACGGCTGGCGCACCTCGCCGAGCGCGGCGAGCGCCCGCGGGTCCGCGTCCTCGAACAGGAACACGTTGCGGCCGAGCAGCTGGCGCTCGCTCAGGGGCTTGAGGGCGCGCGCGGCGTCCGTCTGCCCGGGCGCCGCCCAGAGCTGGGCGTAGCGGACCGGGATCTCCTCCATCGGCAGGTCGAGCACGATGCGGCCGCGGTCGATGAACAGGAGGTCGGTGAGGATGTTCTCGATCTCCTCGACCTGGTGCGTCGTGACGAGGATGGTCCGCTCGGCATCCATGTAGTCCGACAGCAGGCTGTCGTAGAACTGCTTGCGGGACAGGATGTCGAGGCCGAGCGTCGGCTCGTCGAGCACCAGCAGCTGCGCGTCGATCGCCATGACGAGGGCGAGGTGCAGCTGCGTGATCATGCCCTTGGACAGCTCGCGGACCCGGCTCGTGCGCTTAATCGAGGTGCGCTCGAGGAAGGTCCTGCAGCGGTCCGGGCGGAAGCGCGGATGCACGCCCGCGACGAAGTCGATCGCCTGCTGCACCTTGATCCAGCGCGGCAGCACCGCGACGTCGGCGATGAAGCAGACCCGCTCCATCAGGCGGTCGCGGTCGTGGTACGGGTCGAGGCCGAGCACCGTGAGCGAACCCTCGCAGCGCGCGAGCCCGAGCACGGCCTTGAGTGCGGTGGTCTTGCCGGCGCCGTTCGGGCCGATCAGGCCGACGATGCGGCCGGTCTCGACCTTGAAGGAGGCGCCGTCGAGCGCGGTGGTCTTGCCAAAGCGCTTCCGGAGTCCCTGGGCTTCGATCAGAGTGGCCACGGAGTGGCTCCTTGGATTTATTTAGGGGTAGTGTCGTCGTCGGGCGGGGACCCGGCCGCGGCGGGCGTCGCGGGCCGGCTCTCCGGCGCCGCGGGCGGCGTCGCGAGCAACTCCGCGGCGTTGAAGCCGAGCCGCTGGATCGTCGCGTAGACGCGCGGCCACTCGCCTTCGAGGAAGCGCTGGCGCTCATCCTTCATCAGCGCCTTGGTCGCGCCCTCGGCGACGTACATGCCGCGGCCGCGGCGCTTCTCGACGAGCAGCTCGTCGACGAGCTGCTGGTAGCCCTTGAGCACGGTGAGCGGGTTCAGCCGGAACTCGGCGGCGACGTTGCGCACCGACGGCAGCGGATCGCCTTCCTTGAGTGCGCCCTCGAGGATCATCGCCACGACGCGATCCCGCAGCTGGCGGTAGATCGGTTGGCTGTCGTTCCAGTTGGCGTCCATGGGGGACTCGCTGCCGGCGTTTGGTGCGCTGATCATGGTGATCGGGCGCGTTACTGAACTACTCTAGCAGTTCGCCTACTGCACCGCGGCAAGCGTCGCCGCCGCCTCGGTGGAGCGGGTGTAGACCGTGCTGCCCTCGCGCGGCACCGTCACGACCACGTGCGCGAGGTAGGCACCCTCCACCGGCTCGCGATGGACGAGGACCAGGACTTCGCCGAGGTCGTGCGGTGCGTGGACGACGACCTCGCCGAGATCGCGGGGGGCGCGGACGATGACTTCGCCGAGGTCGCCGCTCGGGACCGGAAGGGTCTCGGTGCGGACGGCCGGGGCATTGTGGCGGGCAAAGCCGGCGGCGCTCGCGCCGGTGACGGCGGCGACGGCAACGAGGCCCAGGGCGACGGCGATGTGGCGGATCGTGTTCGTGTTCATGACGTTCTCCTTTGTCGGGTCCGGAGGTCCTCCCTCCGATCTGCTGCACCTCCCACCCGGGACGTGCTTTGCTCTACTGGTGTTGTAGTTAACTACAACACCTAGTCAGATGCAAGCCCTTTTTTGGAGAGATGATTGGGTCGAGGCTGATAGTCTTTTGAATCATCTAGTTACGAACACTCTGCAGCGGCGATCGCCCGATGCAGCGCGATCGCCAGGCACGGTTTGCGCTGGTGGCGGCACGCTGGCTCCCGTTTCGGCAAGCCGCCGGCCACCCTTCCGGACGTCCCCGGGCGCGCTCGCGGGCGCGGGCGCGCCGATTGCGGCCTCCCCGGTCCGGTGGCGCGGCGCGCATTCGCTAGAATGCCGCGCGTTCGAACACTTCCGGAGCTCACGATGAAGCAGCCGATCAACGTCACCATCACCGGCGCCGCAGGCCAGATCGGCTACGCGCTCGCCTTTCGCGTCGCCTCGGGTGCGATGCTCGGCCCCGACCAGCCGGTGAACCTGCACCTGCTCGAGATCACGCCGGCGCTGCCGCAGCTGCAGGGCGTCGTGATGGAGCTGCTCGACTGCGCCTTCCCGACGCTCAACAAGGTCGTCGCGACCGACGACGCGAAGGTCGGATTCCGGGACTGTGGCGCGGCGCTGCTCGTCGGCGCGCGGCCGCGGGGCCCCGGCATGGAGCGCAAGGACCTGCTGCTCGCCAACGCGCAGATCTTCTCGGCGCAGGGCAAGGTCATCAACGAGGTCGCGCGCCGCGACGTCAAGGTGCTCGTCGTCGGCAATCCCGCGAACACCAACGCGCTGATCGCGAGCCGCAACGCGAAGGACATCGATCCGAAGAACTTCACCGCGATGACGCGCCTCGACCACAACCGCGCGCTCGCGCAGCTCGCCGGGAAGACCGGCACGCACGTCAACGACGTCAAGCGGGTGATCATCTGGGGCAACCACTCCTCGACGCAGTACCCCGACCTCCATCACGCGACCGTGAACGGCAAGCCCGCGCTCTCGCTCGTCGACAGCGCCTGGTACACCGACACGTTCATCCCGACCGTGCAGCAGCGCGGCGCGGCCGTGATCAAGGCGCGCGGCGCCTCGTCGGCGGCCTCCGCGGCCTCGGCGGCGATCGATCACATCCGCACCTGGATGCTCGGCTCCCCGGCCGGCGACATCGTCAGCATGGGCGTGCCTTCGGACGGCAGCTACGGCATCGCCGAGGGCGTCGTGTTCTCGTATCCGGTGACCACCGCCAACGGCAGCTACACGATCGTGCAGGGGCTGTCGGTCAACGACTTCAGCCGCGCCCGCCTCGCCGCTACCGACAAGGAACTGCGCGAGGAGCGCGACGGGGTCCGGGAACTCATTTGACGACATTCCTGCTCGCGTTCACCGCGCTGTTCTCGATCGTCAACCCGCTCTCCAGCGCGTTCATCTTCTTCGGCGCGACGCAGGATCTCGGGCCCCGGGTCCGCGCCCAGCTGTCGCGCTGGGTCGCGATCTACGCGTTCTCGATCGTCGCGGCGTCGCTGTACGTCGGCGCGTACGTGCTCAGCTTCTTCGGCATCTCGCTGCCGGTGCTGAAGGTCGCCGGCGGCATCGTGATCGCGATGTCGGGCTGGCGCATGCTGAGCGGCCCGGACACGACCGAGGAGCGGCGCAGCGAGACCGCGAACGCGCTGCCGTCGACGATCACGCCGAGCCGCCTCGCCTTCTATCCGCTGACGATGCCGCTGACCACCGGGCCAGGCACGATCTCGGTCGCGATCTCGATCGGCGCCGGCCGGCCGACGCAGCTCGGCGCCGAGCTCGACTTCGTCGCCGAGACCGCACTCGCCGCGCTCGTGCTCTCGCTGCTCGTGTACGTCTTCTACCGCCACTCCGAGCGGCTCGCGCGCGCGATCGGCCCGACCGGCACGACCATCGTCGTGCGGCTCACGGCGTTCCTGCTGTTCTGCATCGGCATCCAGGTGCTGTGGAACGGCGCGGAACGACTCCTCAGCACCGCGACGATCGGCGTCATCCCGGGCGGCGTGTAGCGGCTCGCGACCGGAGCGCGTTCAGCTGCCGTTGGACGGGCCCGGGTACCATCCGTTGCCGTCGTCGATGGCGGCCGGTTCGGGCGCGGCGCCCGGTGGCCCGGATCGGCGACCGTGCGACGCCGCGGTGCGGCGGCTGCGGTGTCCGCCGCGGGAGTGCCCCTGATGCGTTCCGTCCTCATCGCGCTGTGCCTCGGGCTCGCCGGCATCGGCACGGCGTCCGCCGAGATCGGCGTGGGCGTCGGCATCCGGCTGCCGGGCATCAGCATCGGCATCAACGTGCCGGCCTACCCGCGGCTCGTCGCGGTGCCGGGCTACCCCGTCTACTACGCGCCCCGGCTCGACGGAAACTTCTTCTTCTACGACGGCCTGTACTGGGTCTACGACGACGACCGGTGGTACTCGAGCGACTGGTACAACGGCCCGTGGCGGTTCGTCGAACCGATGTTCGTGCCGTCGTTCGTGCTGCGCGTCCCGGTGCTCTACTACCGGCACCCGCCGCGGTACTTCGAAGGCTGGCGACGCGACGCGCCGCCGCGCTGGGGCGAGCACTGGGGCCGCGACTGGGAGGCCGGGCATCGCGGCTGGGATCACTGGAACCGCGCGGCAGTGCCGCCGCGGGCGCCGCTGCCGAGCTATCAGCGACGGTACAGCGGCGACCGTTACCCGCGCGCCGAGGAACAGCGCGCGCTGCGCGACCGCAACTACCGCTACGAGCCGCGCGACCGCGCGGTGCGTGCCGAGTACCGCGGCGATGCCGGCCGCATGCCGGCGGCGCCGC
>JBBINS010000149.1:0-6843 GCA_037443765.1 Gammaproteobacteria bacterium | reverse complement strand
AGTACGAGCGCCTGATCGAGGTGTTCCGCGCGCACAACATCGGCTACTTCTTCTACAACGGCGGCAACGACTCGATGGACACCGCGCTCAAGGTGTCCAAGATCGGCGCCGAGCTCGGCTACCCCATCACCTGCGTCGGCGTACCGAAGACCGTCGACAACGACCTCCCCGTCACCGACTGCTGCCCGGGCTTCGGCTCGGTCGCGAAGTACGTCGCGGTGTCGACGCGCGAGGCGGCACTCGACGTCGCCTCGATGGCGCGGACCTCGACCAAGGTGTTCATCCTCGAGGTCATGGGCCGGCACGCCGGCTGGATCGCGGCCGCCGGCGGCCTCGCGGGCAAGGGCAACGGTGATGCGCCGCACATCATCCTGTTCCCTGAGATCCCGTTCGAGCAGAAGCCGTTCCTCGATCGAGTCAAGCAGTGCGTCACCGACCGCGGATACTGCGTGATCGTGGTCTCCGAGGGCGTCAAGGGTCCCGGCGGCAAGTTCCTCGCCGAGGCCGGCACGACCGATGCATTCGGCCACACGCAGCTCGGCGGCGCCGGGCCCGAGATCGCCCGCATCGTCAAGGACGGCCTCGGCTACAAGTACCACTGGGCGGTCGCGGACTACCTGCAGCGCGCCGCACGCCACATCGCCTCCAATACCGACGTCGAGCAGGCCTACGCGGTCGGCAAGGCGGCGGTCGAGTTCGCCGTCCGGGGCCAGAACGCGGTGCTGCCGGTGATCAAGCGCACCTCCTCGAGGCCGTACCGCTGGACCATCGTGTCCGCGCCGCTCGAGGCGGTCGCCAACGTCGAGAAGAAGGTACCGCGCGAGTTCGTCACCGCGGACGGCTTCGGCATCACGGCGGCCGGCCGCCGCTACCTCGAGCCGCTGATCGCCGGCGAGGACTACCCGCCGTTCAAGGGCGGCCTTCCGACTTATGTCGAACTGAAAAACGCACCGGTGAAGCGCAAGCTCGCGACGGACTTCAAGGTATAATGCGCGGCCTTTAGCGGGCTGCCCCGGAAAATCGCTGCGTTTTCAACTAGTTGCCGGCGACGGCACGACGAGCACGGCGCTTCCGGTCAAGACACAACGACTCTGAAACTCGGGTAACTGTCGGGGAGTAGACGCATGACGAGCGATCTCGCTCTTATGCTCGCGATCGGCGCGGGCGTGGTGGCCATTCTTTACGGCCTTTTCATGGTGCGCTGGATCGTCGCGCAACCGGCCGGCAACGCGCGCATGCGGGAGATCGCCGCGGCGATCCAGGCCGGCGCCGCGGCCTACCTCAACCGCCAGTACTCGACCATCGCGATCGCGGGCGTGGCGCTGTTCGTCGTGCTCGGCCTCGCGCTCAACTGGTCGACGGCGGGCGGCTTCGCGGTCGGTGCCGTGCTCTCGGGGCTCGCCGGCTACATCGGCATGAACGTCTCGGTGCGCGCGAACGTGCGCACCGCGCAGGCCGCGAGCGTGGGCCTCAACCCCGCGCTGCAGGTCGCGTTCCGCGGCGGCGCGATCACCGGCATGCTGGTGGTCGGCCTCGGCCTGATCGGCGTCGCGAGCTACTACGGGCTCCTGCTGCACTTCGGCAGCACGCCGGACGAGGCGCTGCACTCGCTGGTCGGCCTCGCGTTCGGCGGCTCGTTGATCTCGATCTTCGCACGCCTCGGCGGCGGCATCTTCACCAAGGGCGCTGACGTCGGCGCCGACCTCGTCGGCAAGGTCGAGGCCGGCATCCCCGAGGACGACCCGAGGAACCCGGCGGTGATCGCCGACAACGTCGGCGACAACGTGGGCGACTGCGCCGGCATGGCGGCGGACCTGTTCGAGACCTACGCGGTCACGGTCGTCGCGACCATGGTACTCGCCGGCCTCACGGTCAAGAACCTCGGCATCAACGCGGTGCTCTTCCCGCTGGTGCTCGGCGCGGTGTCGATCGTCGCTTCGATTGTCGGCACGTTCTTCGTCAGCGCCCGCGAGGGCGGCAAGATCATGAACGCGCTCTACCGCGGCGTGATCGTCTCCGGCGCGATCGCGGCGGTCGCGTTCTACTTCGTCAGCAACCTGATGATGGGCGCGCAGGCGATGCCGCTCTTCTACTGCGCACTGATCGGGCTCGCGCTCACGGCGGCGATGATCGTGATCACGGAGTACTACACCGCGACCGAGTACGCGCCGGTGCGCTACGTCGCCGCGGCCTCGCAGACCGGCCACGGCACGAACGTCATCGCGGGCCTCGCGGTGTCGATGAAGTCGACGGCGCTGCCGGTGCTCGCGGTCTGCGCCGCGATCTTCGGCGCCTACGAGATCGGCGAGGGCGCCGCCGCGGGACAGGGCCTGTACGGGATCGCGATCGCGGCCACGGCGATGCTGTCGATGACCGGCATGATCGTCGCGCTCGACGCCTACGGCCCGATCACCGACAACGGCGGCGGCATCGCCGAGATGGCCGGCCTGCCGAAGGACGTGCGCAAGATCACCGACGCGCTCGACGCCGTCGGCAACACGACCAAGGCGGTCACCAAGGGCTACGCGATCGGCTCGGCGGGCCTCGCCGCGCTCGTGCTCTTTGCCGACTACACGCACAACCTCGAGGCCGTCCACAAGCTGCAGAACTTCTCGCTGTCGGACCCGGCGGTCATCATCGGCCTGTTCATCGGCGGTCTCGTGCCGTACCTGTTCGGCGCGATGGCGATGGAAGCGGTCGGCCGCGCGGCGGGCTCGGTGGTCGTCGAAGTGCGGCGCCAGTTCAAGGAGATCCCCGGCATCATGGAAGGCACGGGCAAGCCCGAGTACGGCCGCGCCGTCGACATGCTGACGCGCGCCGCGATCAAGGAAATGATCGTGCCGTCGCTGCTGCCGATCCTCGTGCCGGTCGTGATCGGCTTCGGCATGAACTACCTGATGGGGCCCGGTGCGGGTGTGCGTGCGCTCGGCGGCCTGCTGATCGGTACGATCGTCACCGGCCTCTTTGTCGCGATCTCGATGTGCACCGGCGGCGGCGCCTGGGACAACGCCAAGAAGTACATCGAGGAAGGCAACTACGGCGGCAAGGGCTCGGACACGCACAAGGCGGCGGTCACGGGCGACACGGTCGGCGACCCGTACAAGGACACGGCGGGTCCGGCGATCAACCCGCTGATCAAGATCATCAACATCGTCGCGCTGCTGCTCGTTCCGCTGCTCTAAGCGGACGACGCGACCGCGGCGCGCGCCTCCGTCCCGCTCGCCGCGGTCGCGCGGCGGGCGGGACTTCGCTCCAGCCGCCAGGGTATCTCGCCAATGGGCAATCGTCGCGCGCAGTGGGCTCTTCGCAACCTGCGCGGCGGGCTGTGCCGCGCGCTGGCAGCCTCCCGGCCCATCGGCCCGCTCGAGTGCTACGAGCAACGCTTCACCTCGCAGAATGGCGAGGACGGCATCCTCGCAGCGCTCTACGCCCGCGTCGGCACCACCAACCGCTATTTCGTCGAATTCGGCGTCGAGGACGGCCAGCAGTGCTGCAGCCGACACCTGCGCGAGCGTCACGGCTGGAACGGCCTGCTGATGGACGGTGGCGAGCACACCCATCCGGTCGGCCCGCTGCGGCGTGAGTTCATCACCGCAGAGAACGTGAACGCGCTATTCGCGAAATACGGCGTGCCGAGCGAGTTCGACCTGCTGGTGATCGACATCGACGGAAACGACTACTGGGTGTGGAGCGCGCTGAGCGGCTACTCGCCGCGCGTCGTCGTGATCGAGTACAACGCAGCGCTGCCGCCCCCCCGGAGCGTCACGGTGCCCTACGACCCGGCTTTCCGCTGGGACGGCGGCGACTACCACGGCGCCAGCCTCGTGGCGCTCGAGCGGCTCGGGCGCCGCAAGGGCTATATGCTCGTCGGCTGCGACAGCCGCGGCGTCAACGCGTTCTTCGTCCGCGACGATCTCTGCGCCGGCCGATTCGCCGCGCGGCCGGTCGACGAGATCTACCGACCACCGCGGTTCGGCGCGCGCGTCAACGGCCGGCGCGTCGGGCATCCGCACCGGCCGGGGCGGCCGTGGGTCACCGTCGATCCCTAGCACGCGCGCGCCTTCGCCTGCGCAGGCAGGCAGGGCGCGCGACCGATCCGCGCCACGGCGGGCGGCTGCCCTCGTTCGCATGGGGCTACAGGCTCCCGGTCGCGCCGGAGCAGCGCGTCCTCGACCGGCTCGGCGCGTTCACCGCCAGCGTCTCGTCGGCGTCCGCCTCGCACCGCGGCACGGATGCGGGCACGGGAGCCGCGGCGGCCGGCGAGATCGACTCCGCGCGTGGCCGGATGGCCGCCGCGCTGCGGGCCGGCCGACCGCCCGCCCGCGTCGACGCTGCGGCACTCCGGGCGCCGCCTCATGCATTTCGACCTGCTCGCGGTGCTGTGCGCCGCGCTGCTGCCCGGCGGCGATGCGAGGAAGCCCGCGCCGCGGACCGCGCGCACGAACCGCATGCGGAGGCGCAGCGGCGCCCCACGGAGATCCGCCCGCGTCGCGCGGTCGCCGTGCCGCCCGGCGAGCACCTCGGCGCCGGGTGGCCGGCCGCCGGGGACGGACCGGCCATCGAGGAGCCCGGCGCGTGCGCGCTGGCGCTCGGGCCGCGGGCGTGACGGCGATGCGGCGCGCAGCGGACGCGGGCTCAGGGAGTCCGGCCGCATGCCGCCGGTGAGGGTCGTCGCGCTGACCTGCCTCGCGATGCTGGCGTTCGCGGGCAACTCGCTGCTGTGCCGGCTGGCGCTCGCGCACACCGCCATCGATCCGGCGAGCTTCACCGCCGTCCGGCTGCTGTCGGGCGCCGCGATGCTGTCGGTGGCCGTGCGGCTGCGCCGCGGGCGCTGGCGCGCCGGCGGCAACTGGGGGTCGGCGCTCGCGCTGGTCGGGTACGCGGTCGCGTTCTCGTTCGCCTATGTCGGGCTGTCGGCCGCCACCGGCGCGCTGCTGCTCTTCGGTGCGGTGCAGGCGACAATGATCGGCGTCGCGATCCGCCGCGGCGAGCGCTTGCACGGGGCGCAGTTCGCGGGCCTCGCGCTCGCGCTCGGCGGCCTGGTCGCGCTGCTGCTGCCGGGGCTGTCCGCGCCGCCGCTCGGCCGTGCGGCACTGATGCTCGGCGCCGGCGTCGCCTGGGGCGTCTATTCGCTGCGCGGCCAGGGCGCCGGCGAAGCCACCGCCGTCAACGCCGGCAACTTCCTGCGCGCGGCGCCGGTCGCGCTCACGCTCGGCCTGCTGCTCTCGCACGGCCGCGCGCCGGATCCGGCCGGCCTCGGCTACGCGATCGCCTCGGGCGCGATCGCCTCGGGCGTCGGCTACGCGATCTGGTACGCGGCGTTGCCGTCGCTGCGCTCCACGACCGCCGCCGTCGTGCAGCTCAGCGTGCCCGCGCTCGCGACGCTCGGCGGCGCCGCGCTGCTCGGCGAGCCGATCACGACGCGCGTCGCGATCGCCTCCGCAACGATCCTCGGCGGCATCGCGATCGTGGTGCGCGGGCGGCGGAGCGGCTAGGCGCGCGGTGCCCCGGCGGGCTGGCGCACCGCGGCGCCTCGCCGCAGCCCGATCAGCTCCGGGACGAAGCGCCGCACCACCAGGATGAACGGCACGAGCAGCGCGATCGACAGCGCCGCCGTCAACGCGCCCCGCGTCAGCGGCGCGCCGAGCTCGAGCGGCGCGAGCAGCGCCGTCGCCGCCGGGCTGCTGAACACGTGGAAGCACAGGACGAAGAGCGTGTTGCTGGAGACGAACGTGAAGAGCCCGCGCGCGACTCGTCGGCCGCCGAGCAGCGACGCCAGCAGCATCGAGCCGCTGACGACCATCAGGATGCCCGCGAGGCCCGCACCGAGCGACAGCGCGTAGTGCTCGCCCGCGTACCACACGTTGCCGACGGACGCCGCGGCCGCGGTGCATGCCCCGCAGGCGGCCGCGACGGCGGCGAGGCGCAGCCGGCGGCCATCGATCGGGCGCAGCACGTCGAACCGCCGAACGAGCACGCCGGCGAGGAAGTAGTTCAGCCCGAGCAGCGACAGATCGACGCTCAGGAACAGGTCGAGGGAGTGGTGCCGGAACAGGGCGTAGGACGCCGCGAGGAACAGCAGGTAGCTGATCGCGAGCCGCCGCACGCAGAACACGACAGGAGCTCGACGGTGATCAGGCTCGGCAGGAACCACATCGCGTCGTTGACGAAATACGGGTAGCTGTGGGTGCCGTAGACGATGCCCACGAGCATGCGCGGCAGCGCGTGCACGTCGCCGCCGGGCAGCACCGCGACGCTCACGACTGCGATCACGACGTAGATGTAGACGTACGGCAGCACGAGCTTGCGGCCGAGGCCGCGAAGGAACGCGCCGTCGACCTGCGGCTTGGCGAGATAGCCGGAGATGAAGAAGAACAGCGGCACGTGAAAGGTGAACAGGAACGACTCGGTGAACCCGTTCTGGTCGGCGTGGCTGAACACGACGAGGTAGATGCCGACGCTCTTGGCGACGTCGATCCAGAAGGTGCGTCCGTCGGGGGGGCCGTTCATCGCGGGCAGGGTCTCGGTCGCCTTGCCGTCATTATGCGCGACGGCGGCCGCCGGCCGGGGTGCGGCGCCGGCCCGCCGGCGGAGCGTCGCCGCGCGGCCCGGATGCCGATCGTCACGCGCCCGCGTCCGGTGGAATCATGCCGCCACGCGCGCCCGCAGTCGTGCAGACTGTGGACACGCCCGGCGACAGCCGAATCAGGCCGAGGAGGATCAATGGAAGACCCGACCCCGTCCCGACGCTCGTTCCTCGCCCGCGCCGGCGGCGCGTTCGGCGCCGCGTGGCGCGCCGCGCACTGGCCGACGGTCGCCGCGGCGCACGCCCACGCTGCGGCC
>JBBINS010000148.1:0-7139 GCA_037443765.1 Gammaproteobacteria bacterium | reverse complement strand
TGGCTCCCCGGGCAGGACTCGAACCTGCGACCCAGCGATTAACAGTCGCTTGCTCTACCGACTGAGCTACCGGGGAACGGTACGAACGCAGTGCCGGCGGAAAGGCCGCGCATTCTGATTAGCGACCCCCTCCAAGTCAAGGACGGGATACCGCCGCGCGCGGCCCTTCCGGCCCGCGCGGGCCTCAGCCGAGGACCCTGCGCATCCGCTCGAGCGCCTTCTCGAGCGTCGCCATCGAGCAGGCGAACGAGAGCCGCATGTGGGCGGGGGCGCCAAAGCCCGATCCCGGCACGACCGCGACGAGCGCGTCGGTGATCAGCTTCTCGGCGAAGGCGTTGTCGTCGGCGCAGCCGAGGTTCGCCATCGCGCCGGCGACGTTCGCGAAGGCGTAGAACGTGCCGAAGCCCGGCAGGCACGAGACGCCGCGCAGGCTGTTGAGCCCCCGGACGATGAAGGCGTGCCGTTCCTTGAAGGCCGTGTTCATCTCGGTGACGCAGCCCTGGTCGCCGTTGAGCGCGACGGTCGCCGCCTTCTGGCTGATCGAGGTCGGATTCGAGGTCGACTGGCCCTGCACCGTGCCCATCGCCGTGATGAGCTCGGCCGGGCCGCCGCAGTAGCCGATTCGCCAGCCGGTCATCGCGTAGCTCTTCGAGACGCCGTTGATCGTCACAGTACGGTCATGGAGGCCGGGGCACGCGGTGACGAGGCTGCAGAACGGTTCCGGGCCCCACCAGATGTGCTCGTACATGTCATCGGTGCCGATGACGACGCGCGGGTGCCTGAGCAGCACCGCGCCGAGCGCCTCGAGCTCCTTGCGCGTGTAGGCGGCGCCGGTGGGGTTCGAGGGGCTGTTCAGGATGAAGAGCCGGGTCTTCGGCGTCAGCGCCGCCTCGAGCTGGGCCGGCGTGATCTTGTAACCCTGGGCGGCGCCCGCATTCACGAAGACCGGAGTGGCGTCCGCGAGCAGCGCCATGTCGGGGTAGGAGACCCAGTAAGGCGCCGGGATCACGACCTCGTCGCCCGGGTCGAGCAGCGCCATCATCAGGTTGAAAATGGTGTGCTTGGCGCCCGCCGAGACGAGCACCTGCGGCCGGGCGTAGGTCAGGCCATTGTCGCGCTTGAACTTGGCGATAATGGCGTCCTTGAGCTCGGGCGTGCCGTCGACGTTGGTGTAGCGCGTGAAGCCGCCCTTGATCGCGGCGATGCCGGCCTCGGCGATGTGCGCCGGCGTGTCGAAATCCGGCTCCCCGGCGCCGAGGCCGATGATGTCCTTGCCCTCGGCCCGGAGCTTCGCGGCTCGGGCGGTGACGGCGAGGGTCGGGGAGGGCTTGATGCGCTTGACGCGATGCGAGAGGGCGATGGTCACGGGTGTTCCGTTGCAGTGCAAAAAGACGAGGGATTCTGTAGGAATTCCCGGGAGGGATCAATGCGGGTGACCGTCGATCGCAGCGCCCTCGTCGTGGAGCCCCACCGCCGGTTCCGGCTGCAGGCCGGCTATGCGCCGGCCGGCGACCAGCCGCAGGCGATCCGGGCGCTGCTCGACAACCTCTCGTCGGGGCTCCGGTACCAGACGCTCCTCGGCGTCACGGGCTCGGGCAAGACCTACACGATCGCGAACGTCATCGAGACGCTGCAGCGTCCGACGATCGTGCTCGCCCACAACAAGACGCTCGCGGCGCAGCTCTACGGCGAGTTCAAGGAGTTCTTCCCCGACAACGCGGTCGAGTACTTCGTCTCCTATTACGACTACTACCAGCCCGAGGCCTACGTGCCGTCCTCGGACACCTACATCGAGAAGGACGCCTCGATCAACGACCACATCGAGCAGATGCGGCTGTCGGCGACCAAGGCGCTGCTCGAGCGGCCCGACTCGATCATCGTCGCGACCGTGTCCTCGATCTACGGCCTCGGCGACCCGCAGGCGTACCTGTCGATGGTGCTGCACCTGTCGCGCGGCGACCGCATCGACCAGCGCAAGCTGCTGCACCGCCTGACCGACATGCAGTACACCCGCAACGACGTCGACCTGTCGCAGGGCACCTACCGCGTGCGCGGCGACGTGGTCGACATCTTCCCCGCCGAGTCGGAGCGCGAGGCCGTGCGGGTGCAGCTGTTCGACGACGAGGTCGAGTCGCTGCACTACTTCGACCCGCTGACCGGCGAGGTGACGCGCAAGGTCCCGCGCCTGACGGTGTTCCCGTCGAGCCACTACGTGACGCCGCGCGAGCGTCTCGCGGCGGTGCTCGACGACATCAAGGACGAGCTGCGCGGCCGGCTCGCCGAGCTGCGCGCCGCCTCGAAGCTGGTCGAGGCGCAGCGGCTCGAGCAGCGGACGCTCTACGACATCGAGATGATGAACGAGGTCGGCTACTGCGCCGGCATCGAGAACTATTCGCGCTACCTGTCCGGGCGCGGCGCCGGCGAGCCGCCGCCGTGCCTGTTTGACTACCTGCCGGCGGACGCGCTGCTGGTCGTCGACGAGAGCCACGTGACCGTGCCGCAGCTCGGCGCGATGTACAAGGGCGACCGCTCGCGCAAGGAGACGCTGGTCGAGTACGGCTTCCGGCTGCCGTCGGCGCTCGACAACCGGCCGCTGCGGTTCGACGAGTGGGAGAAGCTCGCGCCGCAGATGATCTTCGTGTCGGCGACCCCCGGCCGCTACGAGCTCGACCACTCGCCGGGCGCGGTCGTCGAGCAGGTCGTGCGGCCGACCGGGCTCGTCGATCCCGAGGTCGACGTGCGCCCGGTGCGCACCCAGGTCGACGACGTGCTGTCGGAGATCCAGGTCACCGTCGCGCGCGGCGAGCGCGTGCTGATCACGACGCTGACGAAGCGCATGGCCGAGGACCTCACGGACTACCTGCACGAGCACGGCATCAAGGTGCGCTACCTGCACTCCGACATCGACACCGTCGAGCGCGTCGAGATCATCCGCGACCTGCGGCTCGGCAAGTTCGACGTCGTCGTCGGCATCAACCTGCTGCGCGAGGGGCTCGACCTCCCGGAGGTGTCGCTGGTCGCGATCCTCGACGCCGACAAGGAGGGGTTCCTGCGCTCGGAGGGCTCGCTGATCCAGACCATCGGCCGCGCGGCCCGCAACGTGCACGGCCGCGCGATCCTCTACGCCGATACGGTCACCGGCTCGATGCGCCGCGCGATGGACGAGACCGCGCGACGGCGCGCGAAGCAGGTCGAGTACAACCTCGAGCACGGCATCACGCCGGTGGGCATCGTCAAGGCGGTGCAGGACGTCATGGAAGGGGCGCGCTCCGCCGAGGAGCGCGGCCGGCGGCTCGACGCCGCGGCGCTCGAGGACCTCTCGCCCGAGCAGATCATGAAGCGCATCAAGAAGCTCGAGGCCGAGATGTCGAAGCTCGCGCGCAACCTCGAGTTCGAGGCGGCGGCGAAGGTCCGCGACGAGATTTCGGAACTCAGGAACGCCGGCCTCGGCCTCACCGGACGGCGCGCCGGCTGAGGACGCCGTCGCCCTGCCCGCGGCGGGCGTGCTCCGGAGGGCGCCGGGCAGCGTCAGCGTGACACCGAGTCCGGGCTCTCTCCTTGCGGTTGCCGCGAGGCGCTGTTCTCGGCAACGGCTCTGCGGCCGCCCGCGTCCGCGTGGTGAGGCCGGCCGGTTGATGCGCCGCAACAACGGCCGGCACGCCGCGCCCGGCCGGTCGCGGGGCCGCGCGCCATCGGCCGGCACCTCGCTCAAGGTTTCCATAACGCGGCCGATACGGGACGGACAGGCCGCGTCCGGCCTTGCAGGGAGGCCGAATGACATCCATCGCCGCAAACCTGGCCGTGTCGGGGAGCTGGCAGCCGCTCTCGTCCGCGAGCGCAACTTCGAGTTCGACGGCCGCGCCGGCGCTCAGCCGCGACCGGGCGTTCACGACATTCGCGAGTGCCATCCTGACGGCGCTGGGCGCCTCGGGTAGCGCGCCGGATTCCGCCACCGCCGGGACGGCGACCGGCGGCTCGGGTGGCCGCGTCGGCGCCGTGGCGCTCGCGCTCAAAAACGCGCTCGAGAATCCGACCGCGACCGGCGACGTCGTCGGCAACCTGATCGGCACCGTGCAATCCGCGCTCGCGCAGGCGAGCAAGACATTGAGCGACGCGGGCTACTCGAGCGACCAGATCCAGTCGCTCGCCGCGCAGTTCAGCAACGCACTGAGCGACCGGCTCGACGCGCTCGCAAGCCAGGCGACCGCCGCGGCGCCGGCCGCGGCGCCGGCCACGGTGGCTTCGAGCCCGGCGGTCTCGCCGACGCCCGCGACGGCCGCGGTGACGACGCCTGCCGCGGTCACCGCGACGCCGGTCGCCGCCGCGACGACGCCGGTCGCGACTCCCGTGGTCTCGTCCTCCTCTGCGTCCGCCTCGTCGCCGGCCTCCGCCGCGGCGACCAGCAGCGGTGCCTTCGAGGCCTCCTACCGTCAGACGGAAAGCGGTTCGTTCGTGCTCCAGACGACGCAGGGCGACATCGTCAGCATCAACTTTCGCAACAGCGCCGGCGGCTCGGTGACCGGGGCGAGCGCGAACGCGGCCGCGGGCCTCGCGGCCTACGCGGCCGTCGGCTCCTACGCCAGCACCCGCTTCAGTGTCTCGGTGCAGGGCAATCTGAACGCCGACGAGGTGAAGGCCATCAACGACGTGCTCGGCCAGGTGAACACGCTCGCGACGCAGTTCTTCTCCGGCAACCTCACCCAGGCGTTCGCCTCGGCGGCCGCGCTCGGCGCGGACCCGAAGGAGATCGCCGGCTTCGCGCTGCACCTCAGCGAGAGCACGACATTGCGCCTGGCGAGCGTCGGCGACGGCAGCGCCTCGTCGTCCACGGGCGCCGCGCCCGCCGTGTCGACGTCGCCCGACGTCGCGCCCGTCGCGGCGTCCGCGACGCCGGCGCCGGTGACGGTCGCGAGCGACCCGACGAGCGGCGCGGCGACCCCGGCGGCGGCCTCATCGACCGGTGGTGGCGTCGCGAGCCTGCTCGACTACCTGCAGCAGGTCTTCGACACGATCGGCGCGACGACGACCAGCGGCAGCGTCACGTTCTCGGCGAAGGCGAAGATTGAGCTGCTCGCGGGCGCCGTCGGTGCGGCGTCGATCACGCCACAGGAGTCGGCGGCGGCCAAGCTCCTCAAGGACATCGCGGCGGCGACGAGCGACTCGAGCTCCGCGACCGCGGCATCGGCCACGAACCCGAACGCCGCCGCGGCGGCGACCGGTACCGCGAGCGCCTAATCGGGGTCAAGGCGCCGGCGCCTCGGCGCGCAGCGTTCGGCCGGCGACGTGACCTTCGAGGCGGGCCCGCGCCTCCGCGCCACCCGGCGGCCATGCGGCGCGCACCTCGCCGAGCGTGCCGTCACTGGCCCGGATTGCGAGCGCCGCCTCGCCGTCGTCGGCGCCGGGCCGGAAGTCGAGGGTTCCCGACACCGCGAGGTCCTCCACCCAGCGCACCGCGTCGAGCGTCGCGTGAACGGTGCCGGCGGTGCGCGTCACGCTGAAACGTCCACCGCGCAGCCCGCGGCCGTGGCCGCTCGAGTTGGCGGCCAGCCGGCCGAGCAGGTCGCCCGCGGTCGCCAGCGCAGCCGCGGCAAGGCGCAGGTCCGCGGCCCCCGCGGCGTTGCCCTCGAGCGCGGTCGCCGGAGCCACCTCGGCCACGCGCCGCGCGAACGGCGGCGCGAGTCGCACCGGCGGTACCGCCGACGCGCAGCGCTCGTCGCCGACCTCGAGCGTCGCGATGAAGCGGCGCACGAGTTCCGCGCCGCAGCCGCCGCGGGCGCGCGGCAGCGCGTTGACGTGCAGGCTGTTGGCGAGGACGACCTGGCGCGCGTGCGGGAACTGCGCCGCCGCCGCCGCGCCGTCGGCGACCGTCGTCATGTTGTCGAGTTCGCCCGAGAGGACGAGCACCGGCACGCCCGGAAAGCCGCGCGTGCTGCCCTCCCGGTAGGCCGGCGGGTGGGCGGGATCCGCCGCCGGCCAGCGGACGCACTGCTCGATGAAGGCGTAGTCCGGCGGCATCGCGCGGTACTCGTCGATCGTGAACGGCGCGTAGGTGTCGGGCGCCTCGCTGCGGCGGGCGGCGAGGGCGCGGTCGCGGGCCGCGAGCCGCTGCGCCGGCGGCAACGCCATGTCGAAGATCTGCGGCGCGTCCTGGCACATGACGGCGGCGGCGAGCCCGGCGCTGAAGAGTTCGGGCGCGCGGCTCGGATCGCGCGAATCGACCGCCGCGAGCGCCTCCGCCATCAGCCGCTCGAGCGGCCGCCGGTCGCCGGCCGTATAGGCGCGGGCACCCGCGTCGGCCTCGCGCAGCGTCGCGTAGGCCGGCGCCGCCCCGAACAGCACCGTCGCGAGCGCCCCGGCGTCGGCGCGAAAGCGCCGCACCGTGCCGTCGGCGTCGGCGCTCTGCGCCGCGTGCGGTCGCGCGCTGAGCGCGGCGAGTGCCGGCGCGATGTGCTCGATCGAGGTGCCGGGCTCGGCCGCGCAGCTCGGGCTGCGCTCGCAGGCAAGGTTGAACTTGTCGCGCATCGCCGGCGCGTAGGCCGGGTACCACGCGAGGTCGGGGCCGTCGAGCGGGTACGCGCCGTCGAGCACCAGCGAGCGCAGCCTCCCGCGGTGGCGGACGGCGAACACCTGCGCGAAGAAGGTGCCGTACGAGTCGCCGTACAGGTCGACGGGGCCGGCGCCGAGCGCGTCGAGCACGGCGTCGAGGTCGTCGGCCGCGTAGCTCGTGCCGTAGAGCGGTGCCCGGGCGCCGAGGCTCGTCCCGCAGGCGCCGATGTCCGCGATCGTCAGCCGCGCGGCGTGCTGCAGCGGCTCGCAGCCGATCGCGTCGGAGTGGCCGGTGCCGCGGTTGTCCATCAGCACGACGTCGTGGTCCGCGCGCAGCGGCTCGTAGAGCGCGAGGTAGTCGTCGCGCGAGTCGGTCGTCGGATAGCCGGGACCGCCCTCGGCCGCGACCAGCGTGCCGCGCCGCACTCCCGGACCGCGCGCCGGGTAGTACTCGAAGTGCACGCGGACCGCGCCCCGTACGCGGCCGGTCGGGTCGAGCGGCCGCTCGAGCGTGCCGCACCAGGCGTCGACGCCCGCGCAGCGCGCAAGCGGCAGGCGGCCGACGACCCGGGCCGGCGCCGGCGCCGCGGATG
>JBBINS010000147.1:0-7180 GCA_037443765.1 Gammaproteobacteria bacterium | reverse complement strand
GCCGACAAGCTGGCGCTCGTGCAGCGGCTGCGCGCCGACGGCGCGCGCGTGCTCGCGGTCGGCGACGGCATCAACGACGCCCCGACGCTGCGCGCGGCCTCCGTATCGCTCGCGCTCGGCACCGGCTCCGAGCTCGCGCAGGCGAGCGCCGACCTGGTGGCGCTGCGCGGCGACCTGACGACGCTGCCGCTCGCGGTCCGCACCGCGCGGCGCACGACCGCGATCATCCGTCAGAACCTCGTCTGGGCGGCGGGCTACAACCTCGTGTCGCTGCCGCTCGCCGCGCTCGGCTGGGTGCCGCCGTGGCTCGCCGCGGTCGGCATGTCGACGAGCTCGCTGCTCGTCGTGCTGAACGCACTCAGGCTCGCGCGCCGGCCGTGCCCGCCGCGTCCCGACCCGGGCCACCCCCTCCTGGCGCGCGAGGCCACTGCCACGTGACGATCATCTTCGTGCTGATCCCGCTCGGGCTCGTGCTTGTCGCCGCGGCGCTGTGGGCGTTCTTCTGGGCGGTCGGCGACGGCCAGTTCGACGACCTCGAGTCGCCGGGCTGGTCGGTGCTGGCGGACGACCAGCCGCCCCGGAAGGAGGAGCTGCCGCGATGAGCGACGTCGCGCTCTCGATGGGAGCGGCGCTCGCCGCCGGCCTCGCCGGCAGCGCCCACTGCGCGGCCATGTGCGGTGGCATCGCGGCGGCCGTCGGCGCGACGTTCCCGCGCGGCCGCGGCCTGCCGCTCGGCGCCGCGCTCGCGTTCAACGGCGCGCGCCTCGCGAGCTACGCCGCCGTGGGCGCGCTGCTCGCGGCCGCGCTCGGCGGCCTCGCGGCGCCCGCGCCGCTGCCGATGGTGGCGCTCGGGGCACGCATCCTGACCGCCGTCGTGCTCGCGGCGCTCGCGCTCAGGCTGCTGACCGGACGCGACATCCTCGGCGCCGAGCGGTTCGGCCAGGCGTTCTGGGCCCGGCTGAAGCCGGCGTTCGGCCGCGCCGCCCGGCTGCCGGCGGCGCTCAGACCCGCGGTGCTCGGGCTGCTGTGGGGATTCATGCCGTGCGGACTCGTCTACTCGGTGCTGCTGGTGGCGGCGGCGAGCGGCAGCGCCGTCACGGGCGCGGCGACGATGCTCGCCTTCGGGACCGGGACGCTGCCCGCGCTCCTCGGGTTCACGCTCGGCGGCGCGACGCTGGCCGAGCGGGTACGCCGCCCGTCCCTGCGCCGCGTCGCCGGCGGCCTCGTGCTGCTCGCGGCCATCTGGACTCTGGTGACGGCGCTCATGCACCCGCCGGGCGCGACGCACGACCACGGCCACGAGCACATGCATCACGCCGCGCGCGACGCGCCGGCCGGCCCGCCGCCGCCGGCGGCCTGATTGCCTCAGCGAATCCGAACCCCTAAACTCGTTGCCGATCGCCGTTCGCGCGCGTCAGGGTGCCGTGCGGGCGCCGCAATGGACGGGTTTTCAGCAGTTTTCGCCGAGGATCGCTGTAGTGGGCAGAGAGTACGAGCCATTCGCGGGAAAGTGGTACCGGGACCTCGAGGAAGACGAGTCCTTCCAGGTACTGTCGGTTGACGAGGACCAGGAGCTCGTGGAGATCCAGCACCTCGACGGCGACATCGAGGAGATCGACCTCGACACCTGGGCGGAGATGGACCTGGAGCCGACCGAGGAGCCCGAGGGCTGGTCGGGGTCGGGCGACGAGGACGAGGACTTCGACGAAGACGAAGAGGAATGGGACGAGGATGAGGAGGAGGACGACGACCTCGACGAGGATGACGACGACGACGCGGACGACGACTACCGCGACCGCGACGACTACTGACCGCGCAGGCTAGGCGCCGCGCCGGGCCTGCGCGCCGTACGCGCGCCGCACCACACCCTCCTGGCATCGGAACGAATCCGCGCCTTGGATAACAACGCCGATCCGGTCCTGCCCGCCGGGCGCTCCGAGAATGAGCTGCGCGCGCTGCTCGACGCCGCCGTCGACGGCGTCATCGTCATCGATCACGAGGGCCGGATCGCCACTTTCAACCGCGCCGCGGAGCGGCTGTTCGGCTACCGCGCCGCGGAGATCATCGGGCAGCCGGTCACCGCGCTGATGCCGGAGCCCTACCGCTCCGCCCACGACGGCTACATGCACAAGTACCTGCAGACCGGCCAGGCGCACATCATCGGCGTCGGCCGCGAGATCGTCGCGCAGCGCCGCGACGGGACGGTGTTTCCGGCCTCGCTCGCGGTCGGCGAGGTGCCGGGATCGCAGCCGCCGCGCTTCGTCGGCTTCCTGCACGACATCAGCTCCCGCAAGCTGGCGGTCGAAGCCCTGCGCCGCGAGCGGGACCGCGCGCAGAGCTACCTCGACCTCGCGCAGGTGATCCTGGTCGCTCTCGACCAGGCCGGGCGGATCGAGCTGATCAACCGCAAGGGCTGCGAGATCCTCGGCTATACCGAGACCGAACTGATCGGGCGCGACTGGTTCGAGCAGTGCGTGCCGGAAGGCCGTCGCGAGGAGGCCCGTGCTCGCCTGCGCGCCTTCCTCGGCAGCACCGCGACGCAGCCGGACTACGTGGAGGCGACCGTCGTCACGCGCGGCAGCGAAATCAAGCTGGTCGCCTGGCGCGAGATCCTGATCCGCGACGAGGTCGGCGCGCCGATCGGGGTGCTGAGCTCCGGCGAGGACGTCACCGAACGGCGGCGCTCCGAGCAGGCGCTGACACGCAGCGAGTCGATGCTGCGCGCCGCGCAGGCGATTGCGAAGCTCGGCAACTACGAGGTCTACGTGCCGGCCGGACCGTCGTTCTGGTCGGAGCAGATGTACGGCATCCTCGGCTCCGACCCGGCCGACGGCCCCATCCCGGTCGACGAGTTCGTCGCCCGGATCGTGCACCCGGACGACCGCGAGCGCGTGCAGCGCGAGCTCGCGCGCGCCTTCAACGAGACCGGCAGGCTCGACCTTGAATTCCGCATCGTGCGCCCGGACGGCAGCTCGCGCGAAGTGCACTCGCTCGCGCAGATCCAGCCGAGCGCCGACGGCGAGTCGCTCGTGATCAGCGGCACGCTGCACGACATCACGGAACGCAAGCTCGCCGAGGAGGAGCTGCGCCAGGGCCAGGAGCGGCTGACGCACGTCGGCCGGCTGTCGACGATGGGCGAGATGGCGACCGGGCTGGCGCACGAGATCAACCAGCCGCTGACCGCGATCGCGACCTACGCGCAGGCCGCGGTGCGGATGATCGACGCCGCGCCCGGCGCGGACCCGTCCGAGCTGCGCGAGCCCCTGGTGCAGATCACGACCCAGGCGCTGCGCGCCGGCGAGGTGATCCGGCGGCTGCGCGCCTTCGTCAAGAACCGCGCGACCCGTACCGAGACGGTCGACATGAACCGGCTGATCGAGGACCTGCGGGTGCTCGCCGAGCCGGACGCGCGGGTCAACGACGTGCGCCTCGTCGTCGCGCTGGCGCCGGCGGTGCCGGCGGTCTCGGCCGACCCGGTGCAGATCCAGCAGGTGCTCCTGAACCTGATCCGCAACGCGATCGACGCCACGCTCGAGGCGCCGGCGGCGCCGCGCGAGATCCAGGTGACGAGCGCCCAGTCGGCGGACGGCGTCGAGGTCGCGGTCGTCGACCGCGCCGGCGGCATCGCGCCGGAGATCGCCGCCAACCTCTTCAACCCCTTCTATACGACCAAGGCAGCCGGGACCGGCCTTGGACTCGCGATCTCGCGCTCGATTATTCGCGCGCATCGCGGCAAACTGGGGCACCGACCGACGCCTGAGGGAGGCACGACGTTCTACTTCACGCTTCCCCCGCTGCCTGGAGGCTGATGATGAAGGAAAAGCCCGCTACCGTTTTCGTCGTCGACGATGACGATGCCGTCCGCACCTCGCTGCGCCTGCTGCTGAAGTCGGTCGGCTTGCCGGTCGAGACCTTCGCCTCGGCGCAGGAATTCCTCGACGGCTTCGACGCCGAACGGGCCGGCTGTCTCGTGCTCGACATCCGCATGCCCGGGATGAGCGGCCTCGAGCTGCAGCAGCGCCTGAACGAGATCCACGCGATCGTGCCGATCGTGTTCATCACGGGCCACGGCGACGTGCCGATGGCGGTCGAGGCGATGCAGCACGGCGCGGTCGACTTCATCCAGAAGCCGTTCCGCGACCAGGACCTGATCGACCGCATCAACCAGGCGCTCGAGAAGGACCGCGACAACCGCGCCGGCCTCAAGGAGCGTGACGCGATCCGCCGCCGCATGCAGCAGCTGACGCCGCGCGAGCGCGAGGTGCTCGACCTCGTGACGCAGGGCAAGGCGAACAAGGTGATCGCCGGCGACCTGAACGTCAGCCAGCGCACAGTGGAAATCCACCGGGCGCGGGTCATGGAGAAGATGGGGGCGTCCTCGCTCGCCCACCTGGTCCGGATGGTCATCGAGGCGGACCGGGCCGCCTGAGGGTGCGGGACCCTAGGTAAATTCACGGATATAGCCGCTCTGGAACGGCAACGATACTCCGGACAGGGGACGCAACGGGTTACTCGCCCCGGATGTCCCCTACCCACTATGGCCAGCTGTCCGGTTGACATCACCCCGCACCACGCGGCGCTCGTCTGCGTGGTCGACCCCGATCCTGCCGTGAGGCGGAGTGTCGGGGCGCTGCTGCGCGCGCTCGGCGCGGTCGTCGAGGGCTATGCGACCGCCCGCGAGTTCCTCGCGCGGCTGCCGACCGCGATGCCGGTCTGCGTCGTCGCCGAAAGCCGCCTGCCGGACATGTCGGGGATCGCGCTGCTGCAGGAGCTGCGGGCGCGCGGCCTCAAGATTCCGACCATTCTGCTGTCCGGCGACGCCGACGTGACCGGCGCCGTGACCGCGATGCGTTCCGGCGCCCTCGACTTCATCGAAAAGCCCTACATCGACCGCGCGCTCGTGACCCTCGTGGCCCCGATTCTCGACGTCGATGGCCGGCCCGCCCACTGACCCGGCGCCGGGCGAGCCCCCGGGCGCGCGCGGCGCCTGGTTCCATGAGCGCCAATCCGCCTGGCTCTACCGCCGTCTCGCGTCCGTCGAGCCGGATCCGCCAAAGCAGAACCTGTTCTACGCGCTCGCCGCCGCGGCCGAGGAGCAGGCTGGCACCTGGGCGCGCCACCTCGGCGCGGAGCCGGCGTTCGAGCCGAGCCTGCGCGCGCGGCTGGTCGCGAGCCTCACCGACCGGCTCGGGCCGCGGCGGATGCGCGGCGCCCTGATCGCCCTCAAGCTGCGCGGCCTGTCCGTCTACAACCCGCCGACCGCGTCCGGCCACGCGATGCCGACCACGGTCGACGACATCGGCCGGCGCCACCGCGGCGTCGGCGGTGGCAACCTGCGCGCCGCGGTCTTCGGCGTGAACGACGGGCTGCTGTCGAACGCCAGCCTGATCCTCGGCGTCGCCGGCGCGGGCGGCGACGCGCGCTTCGTGCTGACGAGCGGCGTCGCGGGTCTGCTCGCCGGCGCGCTGTCGATGGCCGCCGGCGAGTACGTCTCGGTGCGCTCGCAGCGCGAGATGTACGAGTACCAGATCGGCCTCGAGCGCGACGAACTCGCCGAATATCCCGAGGAAGAGGCCGAGGAACTCGCGCTCATCTACGCGGCGCGCGGCATGGCCGTCGAGCAGGCGCGCGACCTCGCCCACACGCTGATCCAGGATCCCGAGCACGCGCTCGACGCGCTCGCCCGCGAGGAGCTCGGCCTCAATCCCAACGACCTCGGCTCGCCGTGGGGGGCGGCCGGGTTCTCGTTCGTGTCATTCGCGCTCGGCGCGACGCTGCCACTCGTGCCGTTCCTCGCGGGCGCCGGCCTGCGCGGCGGCACCTTCGCGGCGGCGGGCGTCACGCTCGGCGCGCTGTTCGCGATCGGCATGACTTTGAGCCTGTTCACCGGCCGCAGCGCCGTGCGCGGCGCGCTGCGGATGGTGGCGATCGGCGTACTGGCCGGCGGCGCGACGTTCCTAATCGGCCGGCTGGTCGGGGTCGCGATCGGCTGAGGCCGGGCCCCGCCGGGCCGGTCAGCGCCCGGCGAGCTCCGCCCGCGGATCGAACGGCAGTTCCCGGGCGAGGGTCTCGTAGAGCTCCCGCGCGCGCGCCGTGTCCGCCGGCGGCAGCACGATCCGGAAGGCAACGTACTGGTCGCCGGGCGGGTCGCCGGGCAGCCCGCGACCGCGCAGCCTGAGCTTCTGGCCGGTGCGGGCGCCCGGCCGGATCCGAAGCTCGACCGCGCCGCCGAGCGTCGGCGTCGACACCGTGGCACCGAGCGCCGCTTCCCACGGCGCCACCGGCAGCTCGAGCGTCACGTCGCGGCCGTCCACCTGATACAGGCGGTGCGGGGCGATCGCGACCTCGAGCAGCAGGTCGCCGGCGCGGCCGCCGCCGGCGCCGGCGGCGCCCTGTCCAGCGAGCCGGATCACCTGGCCCGAGGCGATGCCCGCGGGGATCTGCACGCGCAAGGTGCGCTCCTTGAGCGCCACGTGACCGTCGCCGCTCACCTCCGGATGCTGCAGCGTGAACTCGCGGCCGCCGCCGCGGTACGCCTCCTCGAGGGTCACCTCGAGCCGCGCGCGGCGGTCCTCGCCGCGGCTGCGAAAGCTGGCCCCGCCCTGCTCGAACTCGCCGAACGGGCTCTGCGCGCCGAACAGGCTCGAGAAGAAATCGCTGAAGCCGGGATCGGCGGCGCCCTGGCGGCCGCCGCGGCCGGCGCGGAACTCGAAGTTCGTGCCCCAGCCCGGCGGCGGCCGGAACTGCTGGCCGGTCTGGAAGTCGGGGCCGAGCTGGTCGTAGGCGGCACGCTTCTCCGGGTCCTTGAGGACCTCGTAGGCCTCCTGGACCTCCTTGAAGCGCGCCTCGGCGTTCTTCTCCTTGCTGACGTCGGGATGGAATTTGCGCGCGAGCTTGCGGTACGCGCGCTTGACGTCGTCGGCGCTCGCGCTGCGCTCGACGCCGAGGATCTTGTAGTAGTCGCGGTATTCCATGCGCTCTCTGGGGCCGGACCGGCGCGGCCGGCTCTTTGCGACACAGTGTGGACCGGAGACGGGTTTTCAAGCCCCCGGGGCGCCGGGCCGTGCAGACCGGCGGCCGCCCGATACTAGCGCCGCCGCGCCCCGGGCCGCGAACCGCGGGGACACGGCCGCCGGCGGGGCCGCGCCGCCGGCCGGCCGGGCGTCGCGGCGAGGGCTAC
>JBBINS010000146.1:0-7339 GCA_037443765.1 Gammaproteobacteria bacterium | reverse complement strand
GCCGGTCGCGGCGCCGCTGTCGCCGGAGGCGGCCGAGGCCGCGGCCGCGTTCCGCGCGCTGCTCGGCCGCGCGCCCGGACTCGCGGCGCTCGAGTGCGCGCTGTGGCGGCTCGCGGACGAATACCGCCGCACCGAGCGCCGGGCCGGGGCGATCGAGCACCTGCTGCTGCCGGAACTCGAGCGCGACATCGCCGGCATCGAGGGGGCGCTCGAGGCGATCGACCAGGAGGAGGCGCAGCGCGTGCGGCGCGCGCGCCGCGGCCCGCACTAGGGCCGCCCGCATTTCGACCGGAATCGCTTGAGTCGGGCGGCATTAATGCGGGAAAATCGCCGTTTTCGGGCCGCGGCCGCCCGATGGACCACTCCGCGCCCATGACCACCGAACGCGACGACGTGCTGCACAGCTGGTGCGTGCAGTCCGACTGGAACGCGCCGACGATCGTCGGCGGCGCCGGCGCGCACTTCTTCGACGCCGCCGGGCGCGCCTACCTCGACATGAGCAGCCTCGCCGAGTGCATGAACCTCGGCCACCAGCATCCGGCGGTCGTGCGCGCGATCAAGGCGCAGGCCGACCGGCTGTGCTTCGTGACCGCGGCGTGGGGCGCGGAGCCGCGTGCCGCGCTCGCACGGGGGCTCCTCGAGAAGTCTGGCTTCGCGGGCGGGCGCGTCTACTTCACGCTCGGCGGCGCGGATGCCAACGAGCACGCCGTCAAGTTCGCGCGCCAGGCGAGCGCCCGCCCGCGCGGCCTCGTGGTCACGCGCGAGCGCTCCTACCACGGCGCGAGCTACGCGGCGATGGCGATGTCGGGCGACGCGCGCACCGAGCGCCAGGTCGACGCGGCGTCGTTCGGCGTGGTCCACGTGCCGCCGCCGTACGCCTATCGCTGCCCGTTCGGCTCCGCGACGGACGCGGAGTGCGGCGAGGCGACCGCCGCGCACGTCGGCGCCGTCATCGACCGCGAGGGCGGCGAACGCGTCGCGGCGGTGCTGATGGAGGCCAACGCCGGCACCAACGGCATCGTCGCGCCGCCGAACTTCTGGCCGCGGCTGCGGGCCGAGACCGCGCGCCGCGGCGTCTACCTGATCGCCGACGAGGTCATGAGCGGCTTCGGTCGCTGCGGCGAGTGGTTCGCGTGGCAGCGCCACGGCGAGGCGGGGCGCCCGGACCTCATGACGCTCGCCAAGGGTCTCACCGGTGCCCACCTGCCGCTCGGCGCAGTCGTGCTGTCGGCGGAGGTCGCCGCGCGGCTCGAGCACGAAATGCTCTACACCGGGCTCACCTACTGCGGTCACCCGCTCGCCTGCGCGGCCGGCGTGGCGGCGCTCGCCGCCTACGAGGACGAGCGCCTGATCGAGCGGTCGCGCACGCTCGGCGCCTGGCTCGCGCGCGAGCTCGGCGCCCTCAAGGCGCGCCACCCGGTGATCGGCGACGTGCGCGGCGGCGAGGGGCTGTTCGCGGTCATCGAGCTCGTGCGCGACCGCGCCAGCCGCGCGCCGCTCGCGCCCTGGCCGGACACGCCGGCGCCGCTCAGGACGCTGGTCGCGCGCGCGCGCGATGCCGGCGTCTCGCTCGCGACGCGCGGCAACCTCATCATCATCGCCCCGCCGCTCGTGATAGCGGAACGGGATCTTGCGGACGCGGTCGCGCTGCTCGACCGCCTGCTGGGGGAGATTCAGTGGTCATGAGCTTCAAACTGACGTATTCGACGATGTTCAACCCGCCGGAGGAGATGCACACGCGCTTCGAGGCGGCGGTCGCGCGCACGCGGGCCGCGCTGGGCGCGCGCCACAAGCTCCACATCGGCGGCCAGGACGTCGAGGGCGCCGGCGTCATCGACAAGACGAGCCCGATCGACGGCGCGCTGCTCGGCCACTTCGCGACCGCCGACGCCGGCCAGGTCGCGGCGGCGGTCGCGGCCGCCACGCGCGCGTTCCCGGCGTGGCGGGCGACCCCGGTCGCCGAGCGCGTGCGGCTCGCGAAGCGCGTCTCGGCGCTCATTGAGGAGCGCGTCTACGACATCGCCGCGGCGATCTGCCTCGAGGTCGGCAAGAACCGGCTCGAGGGCCTCGCCGAGGTGCAGGAGACCGCCGACTTCTTCAAGGGCTACGCGGACGATTTCGCGACCAACGCCGGCTACGACCGGCCGCTGCCCGACGACCCGCTGACCGACTTCCGCTCCCACAACCGCAGCGTCCTCAAGCCTTACGGCGTGTGGGTCGTCGTGTCGCCGTTCAACTTCCCGATGGCGCTGGCCGGCGGCCCGACCGCGGCGGCGCTCGTGACCGGCAACACCGTCGTGCTCAAGGGCGCGTCCGACACGCCGTGGGCGATCCGGCTGCTCGCCGACTGCGTGCGCGACGCCGGCTACCCGCCGGGCGTGTTCAACTTCGTCGCCGGCGGCGGCGCGAGCGTCGGCGAGGCGCTCGTCTCCCATCCGGACGTCGCCGGCATCACGTTCACCGGCTCGCACGAGGTCGGCATGGCGCTCGCGCGGCGCATGGTCACCGGCGCCTACACGCGCCCGTGCATCACCGAGATGGGCGGCAAGAACGCCGTGGTCGTCACCGCCGCCGCCGACCTCGAGCGTGCCGCGACCGGCATCGTCCGCTCCGGCTTCGGGCTCTCGGGCCAGAAGTGCTCGGCGACCTCGCGCGTCTACGTGGCGCACGAGGTGGCCGACGCGCTGACCGCGAAGCTGCTCGAGAAGACGCAGGCGATCAGGATCGGCGACCCGACCGTGCGCGAGCACTGGCTCGGCCCCGTGATCTCGACCGGCGCGGTCGCCAAGTACCTCAAGTACGCGTCGGAACTCGGCGGCGCCGGCGGGCGGATCCTGACCGGCGGCAAGCGGCTGACGGAGGGGGCGTTCGGCTCGGGCTGCTTCGTCGCGCCGACGATCGCCGAGGCGCCGCACGAGCACCCGCTCTACGGCGTCGAGATGTTCCTGCCGATCGTCATGCTCGGGCGCGTGGACGGCCTCGAGGACGGCGTCGCGCGCGCCAACGAGTCGTCGCTCGGCCTGACGGCGGGCTTCTACGGCAGCCCGGCGGAGTCGCGCTACTTCCTCGACCACATCGAGGCCGGCACCGTCTACGTCAACCGGCCGCAGGGCGCGACCACCGGCGCGTGGCCGTGGTACCAGGCGTTCGCGGGCTGGAAGGGCTCCGCCTCGGGGGGCAAGGCGATCGGCTCGTTCTACTACCTGCCGCAGTACCTGCGCGAGCAGTCGCAGACCGTGGTCGAGTAGATCGTGCCGGTCGTCACGCTGGGGGAGGCGATTGCGAGCTACGTCCGCGACGGCGACAGCGTCGCGCTCGAGGGCTTCACGCACCTGATCCCGTTCGCGGCCGGCCAGGAGATCATCCGGCAGGGGCGGCGCGGCCTGCACCTGATCCGCATGACGCCCGACCTCGTCTACGACCAGATGGTCGGTGCCGGCTGCGCGGCGCGGCTGACCTTCTCGTGGGGCGGCAATCCCGGCGTCGGCTCCGCGCACCGCATCCGCGAGGCGATCGAGAGTGGCTGGCCGCAGCCGCTCGCGATCAGCGAGCACTCGCACGCCGGCATGGCGGCGGCGTACACGGCCGGCGCGGCGCGGCTGCCGTTCGGCATACTGCGCGGTTACATCGGCACCGACCTCGCCACCGTCAATCCCGCGGTCCGCGCCGTCACCTGCCCCTACACGGGCGAGCGGCTCGCGACGGTGCCGGCGCTCAACCCGGACGTGACGATCCTGCACGCGCAGAAGGCCGACCGCGCGGGCAACGTCCTGATCAGCGGCATCCTCGGCGCGCAGAAGGAGGCCGGGCTCGCGGCCCGCAAGCTGATCGTCACGGTCGAGGAAGTGGTCGACGACCTCGGGGCGCCGATGAACGCGGTGGTGCTGCCCCACTGGGTCGTGACCGCGATCGCCTGCGTGCCGGGCGGTGCCTGGCCGTCGTACGCGCGCGGCTACTACTCGCGCGACAACGCCTTCTATATCGCCTGGGACGAGGTCTCGCGCGACCGCGCGCGGTTCACGGACTGGATCGCGCGCTACGTGCTCGGGACGCCCGACTTCAACGGCTTCCTGGCGCGGCTGCGCGCCGACGGAGTGGGGCCATGACCGTCCGGGCCGCGACGCCGCCGTGGACGGCGGACGAGATGATGACCGTGACCGCGGCGCGGATGCTGTGGAACGGCTGCGTCTGCTTCGTCGGCATCGGGCTGCCGTCGGCGGCGGCGAACCTCGCGCGGCTGCTGCACGCGCCGCAGATCGTGCTGATCTACGAGTCCGGCACCATCGGCACGCGGCCGGAGGTGCTGCCGCTGTCGATCGGCGACGGCGAGCTCGCCGAAACGGCCGGCACCGTGGTGCCGCTGCCGGAGATCTTCGCCTACTGGCTGCAGAGCGGGCGCATCGACGTCGGCTTCCTGGGTGCGGCGCAGGTCGACCGCTTCGCCAACCTCAACAGCACCGTGATCGGTCCCTACGACCGGCCGCAGGTGCGCCTGCCGGGCGCCGGCGGCGCGCCGGAGATAGCGGCCCACGCGCGCCAGGTGTTCGTCGTGCTCAAGCAGTCGGCGCGCTCGTTCGTGCCGAAGCTCGACTTCGTCAGCAGCGGCGGCTTCCTCACCGGCGGCGGCGCGCGCAGGCTCTGCGGCGCGCCGGGCGCCGGGCCGCAGGCCGTCATCACCGACTACGGGATCCTGAAGCCCCAGCCCGGCAGCGACGAGCTCGCGCTCGTCGCGCGCTACGAGACGGTGACCGCGGCCGACGCGGTCAAGGCGACCGGCTGGCCGCTGGTCGTCGCCGAGCAGCTCGAGGTCCTCGCGCCGCCGACCGCCGCCGAGCTCGAGGTCCTGCGCGCGCTGCACGCCCGCACCCAGATTGCCCACAGCCGACCGGTCAAACTGCCGGTCTAGAGGATCCCATGAAGCACCCGCACATCAAGACCGAACTGCCGGGGCCGAAGGCCCGCGAACTGCTGGCGCGCGACGCGGCGGTCGTCTCGCCGTCCTATCCGCGCGACTACCCGTTCGTGATGTCGCACGGCAAGGGCGCCGAGATCTGGGACGTCGACGGCAACCGCTTCCTCGACTTCGCCGCCGGCATCGCGGTCTGCAGCACCGGCCACAGCCACCCGCAGGTGGTCGCGGCGATCAAGGACGCGGCGGATCGCTTCCTGCACATCTCGTCCGACTACTGGCACGAGGGCCAGATCCGGCTCGGCGAGCGCCTCAACGAGCTCTCACCGATGAAGGAGCCGGTGATGAGCTTCTTCGCCCAGTCCGGCACCGAGGCGGTCGAGGGCGCGCTCAAGCTCGCCCGCTACGTCACCGGCCGGCCGCGCTTCATCGGCTTCCTCGGCGGCTTCCACGGCCGCACGATGGGCTCGCTGGCGTTCACCTCGAGCAAGTACACGCAGCAGAAGGGCTTCTTTCCGACGATGCCCGGCGTCACGCACGTGCCGTACCCGAACAACTACCGCCCGCTCTTGGCGGGCGAGGACCAGGGCCAGGCGGTGCTGCGCTACATCGAGGACGTGCTGTTCACGAGCAACGTGCCGCCCTCCGAGGTCGCCGCGATCCTCGTCGAGCCGATCCAGGGCGAGGGCGGCTACCTCGTGCCGCCCGACGGCTTCCTCGCCGGGCTGAGGGCGCTGTGCGACCGGCACGGCATCCTGCTGATCTTCGACGAGGTCCAGTCCGGCATCGGCCGCACCGGCAAGATGTTCGCCGGCCAGCACTGGGACGTCGCGCCGGACATCATGTCGCTGGCCAAGGGCCTCGGCTCGGGGCTGCCGATCGGCATGGTGGTCGCGAAGCGCACGATCATGTCGAAGTGGACGCGCGGCGCCCACGGCAACACCTACGGCGGCAACCCGATCTGCTGCGCGGCGGCGCTCGCGACGGTCGAGCTCGTCAGCGGCGGCCTGGTCGGCAACGCGGCGCGGGTCGGCGAGTACTTCCTCGGCAAGCTCCGCGAGCTCGCCGCGCGCCACGACGTCATCGGCCAGGTGCGCGGCAAGGGCCTGATGATCGGCATGGAGCTGGTCGTCGACCGGGCCTCGCGCAAGCCCGCCCGCGAGCTCTGCGACGCGCTGGTCACGCGCGCCTACCACAACGGCCTCATCCTGCTGTCCTGCGGCCAGAGCACGGTGCGCTTCATGCCGCCGCTGATGATCAGCGAGTCGGACGTCGACGAGGCGGTGGCGCTCGTCGAGCTCAGCCTCAAGGAAGCGCAGGCGGGCCCGAGGCGCTGAGCGCCGCGCGCGGCTTCAGCGCCCGGCCGGTGCGGCCGCGCCGGCCGGGCCGATGCGGCCGAGCTCGTCGAGGAGCGCGGCGGTCGACACCGGCCGCCCGAGGAAGCGCCGCAGCAGCGCCGGCGTCGCCACCGACTTGCCGTAGCGGAGCAGGTGCTCCGAGGTCCACGCGTACCAGCGCCGGTTGCCGGCGTCGAAGGGGCCGATCGCCTCGCGCGTGCGGCGCCGCAGGTCGGCCGTCAGCACGGCGCCGAGGCCGTAGTTGATCATGTAGCCCGGCACGTCCACGAGCTGCACCCGCAGCGCCCACCACGGCAGCTCCGGGTGCGGCACGACGTGCAGGTAACGGCTCGTGATCCCCGTCCAGACGGCGTTCGGGTCGGCGCCCGGCGTCTTGAGCATCCGCAGCTCGAACAGCCCCCACGCGACGTCGAGCATCACGTTCGCGTACAGCGCCTCGAGCGAGCCGCGCTCGTCCGCGGCGCGACCGAGGTAGCGGCGCTGCCACGCGGGCTCGGCCACGCTCCACGAGGTGACGTCGGCGAAGGCCTCGACGAAGAGGTCGTCGCCGAGGTCGAAGTACGCCGGCCGCGTGCGCACCGCCGCCATGTGCACCGCGTGGCCGTCCTCGTGGACGATCTCGTTGAGCACGAACAGCCCGCCGTGCTCGACGTTGGCGGAGACGCGCGGGATCGCCGGCCGCCAGCGGCCGTCGAGCGTGCGCCCGATGCGGACGAAGTCGGCGTACGCGAGCGGCGCCTTGCCCGGCCGCACCGTGAGGTCGTGCTCGACGCCGAGCGCGTCGAGGTCGGCGCCGAGGTCCAGGTAGTAGCGTCGCGTCAGCGGCAGGATCCGTTCCGGCCCGATGTCGGCGTCGAGCGCCCGGCTGGCGGCCGTGTGCGCGTGCCAGTAGTCCCAGGGCTCGACCGGCGGGCCGTCGGTCGCGACGCGCCAGCGCTCGAGTATCGCCGTCAGCCACGACTCGATCATGCGCCCGGGCGCGCCGACCGTGCGGGCCGCGTCCGCGATCGGCGAGCGCCCGCGCGCGGCGTTCTCCGCGGCGGCGAGCCCCACGAGGCGCCGGTACGGGCTC
>JBBINS010000145.1:0-7416 GCA_037443765.1 Gammaproteobacteria bacterium | reverse complement strand
CCGATCCTCGCGCAGCGGATCAACGGCAAGCCGCTCGTCTACCTCGACAACGGCGCCTCGAGCCAGCGCCCGCGCGCCGTCATCGACGCCGAGCGCCGCTACGCCGAGGAGCTGCACGCCAACGTGCACCGCGGCGTGCACACGCTGTCGCAGCGCGCCACCGACGCGTTCGAGGCGGCGCGCGAGCGCGTGCGGCGCTTCCTGAACGCGCGCTCGACCCGCGAGATCGTGTTCACGCGCGGCACGACCGAGTCGATCAACCTCGTGGCGCAGTCGTTCGTGCGGCCGCGGGCCCGGCCGGGAGACGAGATCCTGATCACGCACCTCGAGCACCACGCGAACATCGTGCCCTGGCAGATGGCCTGCGAGGCGACCGGCGCCGTGCTCAAGGTCGTGCCGATCGACCGCCGCGGCGAGGTCGACCTCGACGCGTTCCGCGCCCTGATCTCGGGGCGCACGCTGCTGGTCGCCGTCGCGCACGTCTCGAACGCGCTCGGCACGGTGCTGCCGGTGCGCGAGATCGTCTCGCTCGCGCACGAGCGCGGCGTGCCGGTGCTCGTCGACGGCGCGCAGGCCGTGCCGCACTTCGCGCTCGACCTGCAGGCGCTGGGCGCCGACTTCTACGCGTTCTCCGGGCACAAGATCTACGGCCCGGACGGCATCGGCGTGCTCTACGGGCGCGAGGCGCTGCTCGAGGCGATGCCGCCGTGGCAGGGCGGCGGCGACATGATCCTGTCGGTCAGCTTCAAGGGCACGACCTACAACCAGCTGCCGTTCAAGTTCGAGGCCGGCACGCCGCACATCTCGGGCGCGGTCGGGCTCGCGGCGGCGATTGACTACGTCGACGGGATCGGCCTCGCGCGCATCGCCGCCTGGGAGCGCGAGCTGCTCGCCCACGCGACGACGCGCCTCGCGGCCATCGAGGGGCTGACGATCATCGGCACCGCGCGCGACAAGGCGAGCCTCGTGTCGTTCGTGGTCGACGGCGTCCATCCGCACGACCTCGGCACGATCCTCGACCAGCAGGGCATCGCTATCCGCACCGGGCACCACTGCGCGATGCCGGCGATCGAGTTCTTCGGGGTACCGGCCACGGCCCGCGCCTCGTTCGCGTTCTACAACACGCGCGACGAGATCGACCAGCTCGCCGCCGGCGTCGCCGCCGCGCGCGCGATGTTCCGCTGAGGGCCGGCCGATGGACCTCAAGGAGCTGTACCGGGACGTGATCCTCGACCACAACAAGCGGCCGCGGAACTTCGGCCGGCTCGAGCCGCCGGCGCGCTCGGCCCACGGCCACAACCCGCTGTGCGGCGATGAGCTGACGATCTACGCCGACCTCGACGGCGAGGTCGTCCGGGAGCTGCGCTTCGAGGGCGCGGGCTGCGCGATCTCGGTCGCGTCGGCCTCGCTGATGACCGAGGCGGTCAGGGGCAGGACGCGCGCGGAGATCGAGCGCCTGTTCGGACTCGTCCACGACCTGCTGACGCGCGCCGACGCGCCGGCCCCGCCCGAGCTCGGCAAGCTCGCGGCGCTGTCGGGCGTCCGCGAGTTCCCGGCGCGCGTGAAGTGCGCGAGCCTGTGCTGGCACACGCTGAACGCCGCGCTCGCGGGCGCCGGCGCCCCCGTTTCCACCGAATAGCCGCGAGAATCCGAGCGAGCGCATGCGTCAACACGACAGAGAACCGTTCGTTGTCAGCCGCGACGTCAAGGCGGTGCTGGTCCCGGCCGGCATCGAGGTCAAGCTGCGCACCGGCAGCGTCGGCTACATCACCCAGGCGCTCGGCGGCAGCTTCACCGTCTACGTCGAGGGCAATCTGTTCCGGGTCGCGGGCGAGGATGCCGAGGCGATCGGCCGCGAGCCGCCGCAGCGGCTCGAGCTGCCGCCGGACGCCACCGACGCCGACGTCGAGAAGCTCGCCTGGGAGCAGCTGCGGACCTGCTACGACCCCGAGATCCCGGTGAACATTGTCGACCTCGGGCTCGTCTACTCGTGCGAGGTGTCGCGGCGCGAGGACGGCACGCGCGCCGCGTCGGTGCGCCTGACGCTGACCGCGCCCGGCTGCGGCATGGGCGAGGTGCTGGTGCAGGACGTCAAGGACAAGCTGGAGCAGATCCCGACGATCGTCACGCCCGACGTGGAGCTCGTGTTCGACCCGCCGTGGAGCCGCGAGATGATGTCCGAGGCGGCGCGGCTGCAGACCGGGATGATGTGATGGCGGACGACGAGGCGACGATCGCGTGGGTGGAAGTCGGCCCGGAGTCGGAGCTGCCGCCCGGCGCGCACCGCGTCTACGAGGTCGAGGGCCGATTCGTCGGCGTCTACAACGTCGGCGGCGAGCTGTACGCGATCGAGGACGTCTGCACGCACGACGGCAACCCGCTGTCCGATGGCCCGGTCGAGGACCACGAGGTCATCTGCCCGCGGCACGGGGCGCGCTTTTGCCTGCGGACCGGCGCGGCGCTCTCGCCGCCCGCCTACGAGCCGGTCGCGACCTTCCCGGTCGCGGTCCGCGCCGGGCGAATCTGCATCGGCGCCGGCTGAGCCCGCGGCCGGTAGAATAGCCCGCCATGAAGCACGTCACGATCGTGCGGCACGCGCACGCCGAGAAGCACGAGACCGACATCGAGGACTTCGAGCGGCGGCTCGACAAGCGCGGGCGCCACGAGGCCGAGGCGATGGCCGAGCTCACCCACGCGCTCGGGCTCAGGCCCGACCACATCGTGACGAGCCCGGCGGTGCGCACCGTCAGCACCGCGAAGGAGTTCGCGCGCGCGGTCGGCTTCCCGCTGCCGAAGATCCGCCACGACGACCGCATCTACCTCGCCGACCGCGCCGCGCTCGTCACGATCCTGAAGTCGGTGCCGGCGGCCTGCCGGCACGTGCTGCTGGTCGGCCACAACCCGGGCCTGAGCCGCCTCGCGAAGTGGCTCACCGACGACGATTCGATCGGCGACCTGCCGCCGGCGGCGGTGTGCGCGCTCAAGGCCGACATCGACCGCTGGGCGGAGGTCGACGGCGGCCTCTTCGAGCGCGTCGCACTCAGGTGGCCGGACGACGGCGGCCCGGATCCCTGAGCCGGCCGCATCGCGCGGCCGGCCAGGGATGCGCGGTTACTTCGCGTTCGGGTCGTAGGTGCCGGCCTTGAAGATCAGGCCGTCGTAAAGCTCCCAGTACGCGAGCTTGTGCTCGACCTTGCCGTCGACCGGATTCTTGCGCTGGTAGGTGCTCCAGCCGGAGGTCTTGTTGGCCTTGGTCTCCTCGACGATTTCCCGGATCCACTTCTTGCCGGACGGGTCGGCGGCCTCCATCCGGTTGAGGCCGACCAGGCTCGGCGTCGTCGGGTGCGCGACGCAATTGCCGGCGACGTCGTGCACGTCGATGTAGTCCTCGCCCTTGGCGAACTGGCCTTCCTTGTTGTTGAACTCGGCGATGGCCTTCTCCTTGCCGACGGACTTGTAGAAGGCGATGCCTTTCTTGACCTGGGCGACCACCTCGTCCTTGCTCGGCGCGCCTTCGGCGCGCGCATGGCCGAGGGGCGCGGCCGCCAGAATCAGGCCCAGCAGGGCCGCACTGAGATAACGGAACATGGAACCTCCTGAGTGAATGTCAGTTCGCGCGCGCCTGACGGCCGGACCACGGCCGCTCGGCTGCGCGCCTCTCGCCCGCCGCCGGGGCGCCCGGGCGCGCCGCGGAAGCGCCGGCCGCCTCCGCCGCCACGCGGTAGCGCCCCATCATCTCGTTGAGTGCCGCCGAGGAATCGGCGAGCGCCTGCGACGCGGCCGCGGCCTCCTCGACCAGCGCCGCGTTCTGCTGCGTCAGCTCGTCCATCTGCGTGATCGCCCGGCCGACCTGGTCGATGCCGGAGGACTGCTCCTCGCTCGCCGAGGAGATCTCCGCGATGATGTCGCTGACCTTCTTGACGGCCGCGACCAGCTGCTCGAGCGTCGCGCCCGACTCGCCGACGAGCCGCGAGCCGTCCTCGACCCGCGCGACGCTGTCCTTGATGAGCCCCTTGATCTCCTTGGCGGCGTCGGCGCTGCGCGAGGCGAGGTTTCTGACCTCGCTCGCGACCACCGCGAAGCCGCGGCCCTGCTCGCCGGCGCGCGCGGCCTCGACCGCGGCGTTGAGCGCCAGCAGGTTCGTCTGGAACGCGATCTCGTCGATGACGCCGATGATGTCGGCGATCTTCTTCGAGGCGCTGCTGATGCCGTCCATCGCCTTGACGGCCTGCGACACGACGCTGCCACCGCGCTCGGCGCGCGAGCGCGCGTCGCGCGCGAGCTCGTTGGCCTGGCGCGCGTTCTCGGCGTTCTGCTTGACGGTGCTCGTCATCTCCTCCATCGAGGCGGCGGTCTCCTCTAGCGAGGCGGCCTGGTCCTCGGTGCGCTTGGAGAGGCTCGAGTTGCCCTGCGAGATCTCGTGCGAGCCGCGCGCCACGTCGGCCGCGGCCTCCTTGACCTTGCCGACCATGGCCGCCATCTCGCCGACCAGCTGGTTGACGCCCTCGCCGATCTGCAGCTCGAGGCCGGTGCGGTTGGCCATGTACATGCGCTGCGTGAGGTCGCCGGAGTTGGCGGCGTCGACGATGCGCTTGAGGCCGATGACGACCGCGGCCACCGTCTCGATCAGGCTGTTGAGGCTGGTCGCGAGCTGCTCGGCGAACCCGGTCTTGCCGGCGGTCGCGAGTCGCTGCTCGAGGTCGCCGGCGACGATCGCCGCCGCGATGGCCTGCACCTCGGCAAGCGCCCGCCGGTCGGACTCGGCCCGCTGGCGCTCCTCCTCGGCGTGACGGCGCTCGCTGTCGGCCCGCTCCCGAAGCGCCGCCTGCGTCGCCGCGACGCCGGCGAGCAGCTGGCCGACCTCGTCGCGGCGCGTGACGTCGATCTCGTTGTCGAGCTTGCCGCGGCCGATCGCCTCGAGGAGTCCGACGGTGCGCTGGATGGGGCCCGTGATCGCGCGGCTGACGACGAGCGCGACGAACACGCCGAGCGCGGCCGCGATCGCGAGCAGGATGAACACGGTGCGCCGGGCGCCGGTCGCGATCGCGTCGGCCGACGCGCGCGCGTGGGCCGCCTCGGCGTCGCTGAAGTCGATGAGCTTGCGGACCGCGCCGCTGACCGCGTCGAACTTGACCTTGGCCTGGGCGATCAGCACGCGCTGCGCGTCGCCCGGCAGGCCGTCCTCGGCCATCGACAGGGCGCGCTGCTGCTCCTTGTCGTAGTCCTTCCACTTCGCCTGCAGGTCGCCCCACAGCGCCCGTTGCTCGCTGGCGGTGACGAGCGGCTCGAAGGCCGCCATGTCGGCCTTCATGCGCGCCGTGATCCCGGCGAGTGCCTGCGAGGACTCCTTGGCACCGTCGGTGTTGTTGAGCTGCAGCCGGGTCAGGATCTCGAGCACGACCGCGCGGCTCTCGGCGACCTCGCTGCCGATCTGCGAGGCCCGGTAGACGCTGCCGAGCGAGTCGGTGGCGAGCTTGTCGGTGGTGGCGGCCACCTTCGACAGCTGCGCCACGGCCGTGAGGCCGATGACGCCGGCGAAGGCCAGCACGCAGAGGAACGCGACCTGGAGCTTGGTGCCAAGCCGTAAGTCGTTGATTGCTTTCATCTCAGATCGACTCTCCGTGCTCTCCGGCCCCGGCGCCGGCGCCGCGAAGGGCGCCAGGCCGGAGGGATGTCGCTTCGCAGCAATGTTCGGGCCCCGCGCTCGAAGGCGCACGGGCCTGACCTGTGGAGTCGTCCGACGGCGTGAAAACTGTAGTCCTGGCCTTCGGGGCCAGTCCACATTGCCGGCAAATCGTCCGGCCGTCGGGCGTGCGGCCGGCACCCCGGGATCGGCCGGCCGTGCGGGGGGACCGCCGGCGTAGCCCCGTCGCCGTGCCGGCCGGCCGGGACTCGTCGCGGCCAGGCGCACCGGCCGCGATCGTTACCTCGACCGCCCGTGCCGCCGGCGGCTCGCCGGTCGCGACCGCGCCGGCGACGAACGACAACGCCGCCTCAGCCGGCGAGCGCGAGGAGGCTCGCGTTGCCGCCGACCGCCGCGGTGTTGACGGTCACCGTCTGCTCGGTCGCGAAGCGGTGCAGGTAGTGCGGCCCGCCGGCCTTCGGACCGGTGCCCGAGAGGCCGTTGCCCCCGAACGGCTGCACGCCGACCACCGCGCCGATCATGTTGCGGTTGACGTAGACGTTGCCGACCCGCGCCCGGCTCCGGATCCGCGCGACGGTCGAGTCGATCCGCGTGTGGATGCCGAGCGTGAGCCCGTAGCCGGTCGCGTTGATGGCATCGACCAGCTCGTCGAGCTCGCGCGCCTTCCAGCGCACGACGTGCAGCACCGGGCCGAATACCTCGCGCTCGAGCGCCTCGATGCCCTTGATCTCGACCGCGAGCGGCGCGAAGAAGCTACCGCCCGCCGCGGCGGCGCCGAGCGTCGCGCGGTGCGACCAGCGAGCGCCCTCGACGATCCGGGCCGCGTGCTGCTCGAGCCGCGCGAGCGCCTCGGCGTCGATGACCGGGCCGACGTCGGTCGCAAGGAGGCCCGGCGCGCCCACGACGAGCTCGTCCATCGCGCCCGCGAGCAGCGCCTCGACCCGGTCGGCGATCTCCTCCTGCACGCACAGCACCCGAAGCGCCGAGCAACGCTGGCCGGCGCTGCCGAAGGCCGACAGCACCGCGTCGTTGACCACCTGCTCGGGCAGCGCGGAGCTGTCGACGATCATCGCGTTCTGGCCGCCGGTCTCGGCGATCAGCGCCGCGATCGGACCCGGCCGCGCCACGAGCGCGCGCTGGATCGCGTTCGCGGTCTCGTTGGAGCCCGTGAAGGCGACGCCGGCGACGCGCGCATCGGCGGTCAGGAGCGTGCCAACGCGCGCGCCGTCGCCCGGCAGAAACGCGAGCACGTCGCCCGGCACGCCGGCCGCGTGCAGGAGCGTCGTCGCCAGCGCCGCGACGAGCGGCGTCTGCTCGGCGGGCTTGGCGATCACGGCGTTGCCGGCCGCGAGCGCCGCGGCGATCTGCCCGGTGTAGATCGCGAGCGGGAAGTTCCACGGGCTGATGCAGACGAACACGCCGCGGCCCCTGAGCAGCATCTCGTTGCTCTCGCCGGTCGGCCCGGGCAGCAGCAGCGGGCGCGCGAACTCGAGCCGCGCCCGCTGCGCGTAGTAGCGCAGGAAGTCGACGGCCTCGCGCACCTCGGCGACGCCGTCCGCGAGCGACTTGCCGGCCTCGCGCACCAGGATCGCGATGAAGTCGGCGCGGTGCGCCTCGAACGCCGCCGCGGCACGCTCGAGCGCCGCCGCGCGCTCGTCGGCCGGCGTCAGGTCCCACGCCGGGAACGCCGCGGTCGCCGCGGCCAGCGCCTGCTCGACCTCCTCGGGCCCGGCGTCGACGACCGCCCCCGCGACCTCGCCGCGGTCGGCGGG
>JBBINS010000144.1:0-7571 GCA_037443765.1 Gammaproteobacteria bacterium | reverse complement strand
AACCCCGGCGGCGTGGTACGAGGCCGCCGTCGCCGCGCTCGACGTGCTGATCGTTGACCACGCCAACTGCGAGAAGAAGGCGGCCTCGACCGCGCTCGGCCTCATGTTCGCCTACGCCGAGGACGCCGAGCTCGGACTCGCGCTCGCGCGGCTCGCGCGCGAGGAGCTCAGGCACTACGAGCAGGTGCTCGGTCTCATGGGCAGGCTCGGCATCCCCTACGCGCGGCTCGGCCCCGGGCGCTACGCCGGCGAGCTTCGGCGCGCGCTCGCGACCGGCGAGCCCGCGCGGCGGCTCGACCTGCTGATCGTCGGCTCGCTGATCGAGGCGCGCTCGGCCGAGCGCTTTCGGGGCCTCGTGCCGCGGCTGCCGCCCGAGGTCGCGGCCTTCTACCGCGGCCTCGAGGCCGCCGAGGCGCGCCACACCGACGTCTACCTCCGGCTCGCGGCGCGCCACGCCGAGCGCTGCGGGCTCGACTGGCGCGCCCGCTACGCGGCGCTGGCGACGGTCGAGGCGGAGCTCGCGACGCGCCCCGACGCCACGTTGCGCTTCCACTCCGGGACGCCGGCGGCGCGCGTCTAAGCCGCCCGCGCCCGGGACGCGGCGCGCAGCGCCGCCCCGCCGAGCCAGCTGCACGGCCACGGGCAGAGTGCCACCGCGATCGGGTACCACGCAGGTCCCAGGTGCATGGGGAGCGTCGCGATCGCGCCGACGCTGCCGAGCCCGAAGCCGATCGTCGCGAAGGCCCACACGTGGCGCCGTGGGTTTCGGGGCGCGAGCCGCGCCACGAGCCAGGCGCCGGCGACCGTGAAGGCGCAGCGGTAGCCGAGCGCGAGCACGTTGAGCGCCGGCTCCGGCACCGGGTAGCCCCAGCCGGGATACACGTGCGCGAAGTGCAGGAGCCCGTCGATGCCCACCGAGAGCGCCAGCGCCGCGAGCGTGCCGGCGAGCACGGCGGCGGCGCTGCGCGGCAGGTTGCGCGGCCCGCTCAGCGCGGCAGGGCCTCGAGCGTGAGCCCCGCCGCGTCCCATCGCAGGCAGCTGCCCTGCGTGTACCAGTCGCCGGTGACGATCCGCGTGCAGCTGCGGCCGTCGACGGTGAGCGTGTGGACGCCGGGCCGATGCGTGTGGCCGTGGATCAGTGTGTCGACGCCGGCGCTCCTGAAGACCGCCGCGACCGCCTCGGCGTTGACGTCCATCAGCATCGTCGGCTGGCTCTGGGTGTGGGCCTGGCTGCCGGCGCGCGCCTCGCGCGCGAGCGCCTGGCGCTGGCCGACGCTGAGCGCGAGGAACTGTGCCTGCCAGCGCGGGTCGCGCACCAGCGCCCGCAGCCGCTGGTACGGCCCGTCGTCGGTGCAGAGCGCGTCGCCGTGCGTCACGAGCGCCCGCCGGCCGTGGAGCTCGACCACGGTCGGGTCGGTGAGGAGCGTGCCGCCGGTCTCCTCGCAGAAGCGGCGGCCGAGCAGGAAGTCGCGGTTGCCGTGCAGGAAGTAGAGGGCGACGCCCGCGTCGGCGATCGCGCGCAGGTCGGCGACCACGGCGCGCTTGTCGGGGTCGGGGTCGTCGTCGCCGATCCAGAGCTCGAACAGGTCGCCGAGTACGTAGAGGGCGCGCGCACCGCGCGCCTCGCCGGCGAGGAAGGCCCGGAACTGCGCCGCGATCTCGGGCCGCGCCGGGTCGAGGTGCAGGTCCGAGACGACGAGCGCGGTCACGGCGCTAGTGCACGGCCGGCAGCGGCTCGATCTTCTGGATGACGACGGCCTCGAGCGGCGCGTCCTTGGGCCAGGGGCCGACCGAGCCCGTCGGGGTGCGGCCGATCTTGTCGACGACGTCGAGGCCCTCGACGACGCGGCCGAACACCGTGTAGCCCCAGCGCAGCGGCGTCGGGTCGAGCTCGTCGTTGTCGGTGAGGTTCACGTAGAACTGCGCGTTGCCGGAGTGCGGCGCGTCGGCGCGCGCGAGCCCGACCGTGAAGCGCTTGTTCGAGAGCCCGTTGCCGGACTCGTTCGGCACCGTCGCCTGCGTGTCCTTGAGGCGGTGCTTCTCGTCGTAGCCGCCGCCCTGGATCACGAAGTTCGCGATCACGCGGTGGAAGATCGTGCCGGTGTAGTGGCCGCTCTTGACGTAGCTCAGGAAGTTCGCGGTCGTCAGCGGTGCGCGCGCCGTCTCGAGCTTGATCACGAAGCTGCCGAGCGAGGTGTCGACCCGCACGCGGTCGATGGGTGCCTCGGCGGGCGCCGCGGGCGCGGCCGGGGCGGGCGTCGCGGCCGGATCCGCGGCGCCGGCGGTCCCGGCGACGAGGCTGGCGAGCGCGACGAGCGTCGGCAGGAGCCGGGAGCGGTGGCGGGCGGCGGGGCGGGCGACGTGCATGGGAACTCCGGGCGGGCTTTCGGGGCCGGGGCATTATACTTCGCGGCCATGTCGACCCCCGTGATTACGCGATTCGCGCCGAGCCCGACCGGCGCCCTGCACCTCGGCAACGTGCGCACGGCCCTGTTCAACTGGCTGTACGCGCGCCGCGAGGGCGGGCGCTTCCTGCTCCGGATCGAGGACACCGACCGGGTCCGCTCCGACGAGGCCGAGGTGCTGGCGCTGATGGGCGAACTCGCCTGGCTCGGCCTCGACTGGGACGCCGGCCCCGACCGCGAGGACGCCGCGGGGCCCTACCGGCAGTCGGCGCGCACCGAGCGCTACGCCCGGGCCTTCGACCGGCTCGAGGCCGCCGGCGCCGCCTACCCCTGCTATTGCACGCCGCTCGAGCTCGAGGTCGCGCGCCGCACGCAGCTCGCGAGCGGCCGCCCGCCACGCTACCCGGGTACCTGCGCGACGCTCTCGGCTGCCGAGCGCGCCGCGCGCGCGGCCGAGGGACGGCCGGCGACGCTGCGCTTCCGGGTCGCGCCGGGCGAGGCGATCGCCTACGACGACCTCGTGCGCGGCCCGCAGCGCTTCCAGAGCGAGGACCTCGGCGACTTCGTGATCCGGCGCGCCGACGGCAGCGCCGCGTTCCTCTTCTCGAACGCGCTCGACGACGCCGCGATGGGCGTCAGCCACGTGCTCCGGGGCGAGGACCACGTCGCCAACACGCCCCGCCAGCGGCTGATCGCGCGTGCGCTCGGCGCCGAGCCGCCGCGCTACGGCCACCTGCCGCTGCTGGTCGGCCCGGGCGGCGCGCCGCTCTCCAAGCGCGACGGCAGCGCCGCGGTCGCCGAGCTGCGCGCCGAGGGCTACCTGCCGGACGCGCTGCTGAACCTCCTCGGCCGGCTCGGCCACAGCTACGCGGAGGAGGGCTGGCTCGCGCGCGAGGCGCTCGTCCGCGGCTTCGAGCTCGGCGCGCTCGGCCGGGCGCCGGCGCACTTCGACCGCGCGCAGCTCCGGCACTGGCAGAAGGAGGCCGTGCACCGCGCGCCCGCCGCGCTCCTCGAGGGCTGGGCGCGCGGCCGCGTGCCGCCGGGGCAGGAGGCGGCGTTCGTCGCCGCGGTGCGCGCGAACCTCGAGCTGCCCGTCGACGCCGCAACCTGGGCGCACGTCGTCTACGGCGAGCTGCCGTGCGCCGCCGGCGAGATCCGCGACTCGATCATCGGCGCCGGCGCGCCGTTCTACGACGCCGCCTGCGCCGCGGTGGCGGCCGGCGCCGGCTACCGCGAACTCGTCGCCGCGCTGAAGGCCACGGGGCGCGCCGGCGCGGCCCTGTTCAAGCCACTGCGTGCGGCGCTGACGCAGCGTGCCGACGGCCCGGAGCTTGCCGCGCTGCTCGAGATCATGCCAACGTCGATCGTGCGCGCGCGGCTCGAGGCGGCGCGCGACCTCGCCATGCACCCCGATACCCGTCCAGGAAGTGCGCTCTGATGATCGAAATCCACAACTCGATGACCGGCCGCAAGGAACCCCTGAAGGAGCTCGAGCCGGGGCACGTCCGCATGTACGTCTGCGGCATGACGGTCTACGACTTCTGCCACGTCGGCCACGCGCGCTCGCTCGTCGTGTTCGACGTCGTGCGCCGCTACCTTCGCTACCGCGGCTACCGCGTCACGCACGTCCGCAACATCACCGACATCGACGACAACATCATCAACCGCGCCGCCAAGAACGGCGAGTCGGTCGAGTCGCTGACGAGCCGCTTCACCGCCGCGATGCACGAGGACTGCGAGGCCCTCGGCGTCGAGCGCCCCGAGTTCGAGCCGCGCGCGACCGAGTACGTGCCGCAGATCATCACGATGATCGAGGCGCTGATCGCGAAGGGCTACGCCTACGTGGCCCCGGACGGCGACGTGCTGTACGCGGTCGGCCGATTCGAGGGCTACGGACTCCTGTCCGGCAAGAAGCTCGCGGACCTCCGGGCCGGCGCGCGCGTCGAGGTCAACGAGCACAAGCGCGATCCCTTGGACTTCGTGCTCTGGAAGATGGCCAAGCCCGGCGAGCCGTCGTGGCCGTCGCCCTGGGGCGCGGGCCGTCCCGGCTGGCACATCGAGTGCTCGGCGATGTCGGTGGCGCTCCTCGGCAGCCACTTCGACATCCACGGCGGCGGCATGGACCTCAAGTTCCCGCACCACGAGAACGAGATCGCGCAGACCTGCGCGGCCTGCGGCTCGAAGTTCGTGAACCTCTGGATGCACAACGGCTTCGTCAACGTCAACGCCGAGAAGATGTCGAAGTCGCTCGGCAACTTCTTCACGGTGCGCGACGTGCTGCCGCGCCTCAGGCCCGAGGTGCTGCGCGCGTTCGTGCTGTCCTCTCAGTACCGCGGGCCGATCAACTACTCCGACGAGAACCTGCGGCAGGCGGACGCGGGCCTCGAGCGGCTGTACGTCGCGCTGCGCGGCGTCGTGCCCGGCGCCACGGCGGCGGGCTCGGAGGCCGCGCGGCGCTTCGAGGCCGCGATGGACGACGACTTCAACACGCCCGAGGCGCTCGCGGTGCTGCAGGCGCTCGCCCGCGACCTCAACGTCGCCAAGGCGGCCGGCGACCAGGCGCTCGTCGGCGCCACGGCCGCGGAGCTCCTCCGGTTCGGCGCGGTGCTCGGCATCCTCGGCGCGGACCCGGAGGTGTGGCTGAAGACCCGGCCGGCGCTTGGCCTTGGCGGGGAGCCCTCGGGCGAGCCGCGCGCCGCCGAGCCCGCGGCGGCCGAGATCGACGCGCTCGTCACCGCGCGCACCGCGGCGCGCAAGGCGCGCGACTTCAACGAGTCCGACCGCATCCGCGACGAGCTCCTCGCGCGCGGCGTCGTGCTCGAGGACGGCCCGCAGGGGACGAGCTGGCGCTTCCGCTGAGCTGCCTCAGGCGGCGACCAGCCCCTGGTGCGCGAGCGAGCTCTCGAGCGTGTTCTTCATCAGGGCCGCGATCGTCATCGGTCCGACGCCGCCCGGCACCGGCGTGATCCACGAGGCGCGCTCGCGCGCCGGCTCGAACTCGACGTCGCCGACGAGGCGGCCGTCGGGCAGGCGGTTGATGCCGACGTCGACCACCACGGCGCCCTCGCGCACCCAGGCGCCCGGGATCATGTGCGGCTTGCCGGTCGCGACGACGAGGATCTCGGCGCGGCCGACCTCGGCCTTGAGGTCGCGGGTCGCGCTGTGGCAGACCGTGATCGTCGCCGCCGCGGCGAGCAGCTCGAGCGCCATCGGGCGCCCGACGATGTTCGACTGGCCGACGATGACCGCGTCCTTGCCGCGCGGCGCGATGCCGGCGCGCTCGAGCATGATCATGATGCCGTAGGGCGTACAGGAGCGGAGCAGGGGCTTGCGCAGCGCGAGCCGGCCGACGTTGTAGGGGTGGAAGCCGTCGACGTCCTTGCGCGGGTCGATGCGCTCGATGACGGCGTGCGGGTTGATGTGCTTCGGCAACGGCGACTGCACCAGGATGCCGTCGATCGTGGGGTCCGCGTTCAGGCGGTCGATGAGCGCGACGAGCGCGGCCTCGCTCGTCGCGGCGGGCAGGTCGTGGGCGACCGAGTGGATGCCGGTCTCCTCGCAGGACAGACGCTTGTTGCGCACGTAGATCGCCGAGGCGGGATCCTCGCCGACCATCACGACCGCGAGCCCCGGCCGGCGCGCGCCGCGCGCGATCAGGTCCTCGGTCGCCTTGCGGACGTCCGCCTTGAGAGCCTTCGAAATCGCCTTGCCGTCGATCAGTTTCGCCGCCACGCGCCGTCTCCCGATGCCTAGGGGTTGCCGAAAGCCGTGCATTCTCGCACGCGGCGGCCCGGTTGGCGGCGATCCGGTTTGACGCGCCGGGGGGCGGTCTTTAAGATTGCCCGTCCCGTGCGGTGCGGACGCGGGCGGGGCATGGCGCAGTCTGGTAGCGCATCTGCTTTGGGAGCAGAGGGTCGGGGGTTCGAATCCCTCTGCCCCGACCACCGATCGACGCTTTCCGCCGGGGCCGTGGGTTGGGCGCACGGGTTGAGGCTGGACTGGAGTCGGGGGCCTTCGAGCGCCCGTAGCTCAGCTGGATAGAGCACCGGCCTTCTAAGCCGGTGGTCGCAGGTTCGAGTCCTGCCGGGCGCGCCATCCGACGACCGGCCGGACGAGATGCTGACGAGCTCGATGAGTCGCGAGTCTGGTTCTGTATTGACGATGGTGGACGTAGCTCAGCTGGTAGAGCCCCGGATTGTGATTCCGGCCGTCGTGGGTTCGAGTCCCATCGTCCACCCCATCCCTCCCTTTTCTGGTTCAAAACGCTTGAATCCATTGTGATTCAAGAGTTTGGCGGCGCCGTTTAAGGACGCGCGCTACAACCCCTGTGATACTTGAGGTGCACGGGCCATGAAACAGATCTGCGAAGACGTGTATGAGCGCGGCACTCTCTAACGTGTGCCGTCGGTTCCCCGTCAACTTGCGTGCGGCGTATCCGCCCAAGCAGTCGGGTCGCCGAACGGAACCTCGCCCAGGTTCGCGAAGTAATCGGTGGCTACTTCCGGGACCGCGATGCGCTCGAGCCGGTGACGAGGAAAGAGCTGTCCCGGCGCGTCAAGGATGACGTCGTGACCGTCATCGATGTGCGACCGGCGGACGAATTCGCCGCCGGGCACCTGCCGAACGCGGTCAATATCCCGCTCAAGGATCTGCCGCGCCGGCATCAGGGGCTGCCGCGCGGGCGTGAGGTCGTTGCCTACTGCCGTGGCGCCTACCGCGTGCTGGCGTATGAGGCGGTCGCGCTATTGCGAAACCGCGGGTTTACGGCCGCGCGCCTCGAGGAGGGGTTCCCGGAGTGGCGGGCCGCGGGGCTGCCTGTCGAGGCGGCACCCGCTCCCTAGATTCCGGCCGCGCAGAATCGCGGCGCCGCCGATGTCGGTCGAAGGCCCGGCCCCGCGTCGTCGGCGACGCGAGTTCCGACGCTACAGCTGACCGTTCGAGGCGGCCAGCTTCTGGATCAGCGCGTTCATCGTCGTAGCCGTGAGGCCGGACGCGTTGGCGCTGGACCCGAGGAACGTCGTCATCGCGGTCGCAAGGCCGCTGGATCCGGCGGTGGACTGCATCATGTTGTTCGAACCCATCATCATGCCGCCCATCGAGATCTGCGTGCTCCCGGCCTTGCCATCCATCATGCCATCCGACGCATCGCTCATCATGGCGGTCACG
>JBBINS010000143.1:0-7626 GCA_037443765.1 Gammaproteobacteria bacterium | reverse complement strand
GCGTCGCGCAGCGCGCTCCAGGCGCTCTCGTCGCGGCCGTCGACCGTCGCCGCGGGGCCCGCCCGCACGGTCGCGATTGCGTAGGTCGCGTCGAGCCAGTCGGCGTAGATCATCTCCGCCTCGCCGAGCGCGCCGGCGCTCGCCGCGGGGGGCGGCGCGAACAGCGCCAGCGCGAACGCCAGCGACAGCAACGGGGTCAGGGGCCGCATCGCGAGGTCTCCGCTCGGTCGGTCGGTGCCGAGCTTAGCGCAGGCCGCGACCTAACCGTGCGGTCGTTCAACAGGCCGTTGTGCGGCGCGTCCGGGCGAGGCATAGTGCTCGCCGCCGAGCCCCGCGAGGACCCTGTGAGCGAGACGACCGCGATCCAGCGCCGCCCCCGAGACAGTGGCCGCGAGACCCGCCGCGCCCGGGCGCGGAGCCAGGCCGGCAAGTACCCGTACATCCGCCGCAAGCTCGCGCCCGTCGAGCTGCTGAGCTCGGAGGCGGTCGAGATCATCGAGGCGAACGCCGAGACGATCCTCGAGGAGGTCGGCATCGAGTTCCGGCGCGACCCGGAGTCGCTGCGCCTCTGGCGCGAGGCGGGCGCCGACGTCAGGGGCGAGCGCGTGCACCTGCCCCGCGGACTGGCGCGGCGGCTGCTCGCGACCGCGCCGCGCGAGTTCGAGCTCCATGCCCGCAATCCCGAGCGCAGCGTGCGCTTCGGCGGCGACGCGACCGTGTTCTCGCCGGTCGGCGGCCCGCCGTTCGTCACCGACCTCGACGGCGGCCGGCGCTACGGCACGCTCGAGGACGCCTGCAACTTCGTCAAGCTCGCGCACATGGCGCCGGCGATCCATTTCTCCAGCTGTTCGATCGTCGAGCCGATGGACGTGCCGCCGGGCAAGCGGCACCTCGACGTGCAGTACGCGCACTTCCGCCACTCGGACATGGGCTGCGAGGGCACCCCGGAGACGCCCGGCCACGCGGCCGACTCGGTGCGGATGGCGGCGGTGCTGTTCGGCGAGGACTACATCGACCGGCACGCGGTGCTGCTCGGCAACATCAACTCCAACTCGCCGCTGACCTTCGACGGGCGGATGCTGGGTTCGCTGCGCGAGTTCGCGTCCCACAACCAGGGGACGATCATCGTGCCGGCGGTGCTCGCCGGGGCGATGGGCCCGGTCACGGCCGCCGGCTGCATGGCCGAGATCCTCGCCGAGACGCTCGCCGGGATGGCGCTGACGCAGCTCGTGCGTCCCGGCGCGCCGGTGATCATGGGCTCGTTCGTCGGCGCGATCTCGATGCGCACCGGGGCGCCGACCTTCGGCACGCCGGAGGCCACGCAGATGATCTTCGCGACCGCGCAGCTGGCGCGCCGGCTCGGCGTCCCGTGCCGCAGCGGCGGCTCGCTGTGCTCGTCCAAGGTCGCCGACGCGCAGGCGGCGTACGAGAGCGCCCACACGCTGCTGCCGACGGTGCTGGCCGGCGTCAACCTCGTGACGCACGCCGCGGGCTGGCTCGAGGGCGGGCTGGTCGCCGGCTACGAGAAGTTCGTCATGGACGTCGACCAGCTGGCGATGATGCAGGTGCTGTCGCAGGGCATGGACCTCACCGAGCGCGGCCAGGCGCTCGACGCGATCCGCGAGGTGGGGCCCGGCAACCATTTCCTCGGCTGCGCGCACACCCAGGCGAACTTCGAGACCGCGTTCTACCAGTCGACCATCGCCGACTACTCCTCCTACGAGCAGTGGACGATGGAGGGCAGCCTCACGGCCGAGCAGCGCGCGAACCGCGTCTGGAAGAAGATGCTCGCCGAGTACCAGGATCCGGGCATCGACCCGGCGCGCGACGAGGCGATGCGCGACTTTATCGCGCGGCGCCGGGCGGTGCTCGCGGACGCGATCGAGGAAGAATAGGGCGACGGCCCGGCAGGAGACGTCATGCGGAGCAGCTTTCATCTCGTCGCGGCGCTCGCGCTGCTGGCGCTCGCGGACGGCGCGGCCGCGGATCGGCGCCCGGTGCTCGAGCAGATCGACCTGCCGCACTCGTACTACTACCGCGAGATGTACCTGCCGCAGCTGACGGCCGGGCCGTCGAGCGTCGCGTTCTCGCCAGACTCGCGCGAAGTGGTCTATTCGATGGCGGGCTCCTTGTGGCGCCAGCGGCTCGACTCGACGGTCGCCGTGCAGCTCACCGACGGCCCGGGCTACGACTACCAGCCCGACTGGTCGCCGGACGGCCGCTCGGTCGTCTACGTGACCTACCGCGGCGGCGCGCTCGAACTCGCGCTGCTCGACCTCGCGAGCGGCGCGACGCGCCTGCTGACCCACGACCACGCGGTCAACGTCGAGCCGCGCTGGTCGCCGGACGGCAGGCGGCTCGCGTTCGTCTCGACCGCGTTCCACGGCCGCTTCCACGTGTTCGTCGCCGACGTCGGGCCCGATGGCCTCGCCGGCACGGCGCGCCTGACGGGCGAGGACAAGAGCCCGCTCAAGCGCTACTACTACAGCGCCTACGACCACGAGATCAACCCGGTCTGGAGCCGCGACGGCGCCTCGATCCTGTACGTCTCGAACCGCGGCCACATCCACGGCACCGGCGGCTTCTGGCGGATGGCGGCGACTCCCGGCGCGCCGGCGCGCGAGATCCACTACGAGGAGACCAACTGGCGCGCGCGGCCCGACGTCTCGCCCGACGGCGGCCGGATCGTCTACGCCTCCTACCTCGGCCGCAACACCCACCAGCTGTGGCTGATGCCCGCGGCCGGCGGCGACGCGCTGCCGATCTCGTACGGCGACTGGGACGACGTCGGCGCGCGCTGGTCGCCGGACGGGGCGCGGATCGCGTTCATCTCAAACCGCTCCGGCGGCCTCGAGCTCTGGCTGCAGGACGTCGCCGGCGGCGCCCAGCACCGGCTGGTCGCCGCCGAGCAGCGCCTGCTCGCGCCTGCGGGCACGCTCGAGATCCACCTGCGCGGCCCGGACGGCGCGCCCGCCGCGGCGCGCGTCTCGGTGACCGACGCGCGGGGCCGGTTCCACGCGCCCGCCGGCGCCTGGATCCACGCCGACGACGGCTACGACCGGGCCGAGCGGCCGTTCGAGGCGCATTACTTCCACGGCCACGGTGACCTCCGGGTCACGGTGCCGGCCGGCGAGGTGACCGTCGAGGTGCTGCGGGGCTTGCGGCAGCCGCTCGAGGTGCAGAAGCTCACCGTCGCCGCCGGCGCGACGGTCGCCGTCACGAGCCGCGCCGCGGCGCCGTTCCCGCTCGCGACCGCCGGCGGCCGCTGGGTCAGCGGCGACGCCCACGTGCACATGAACTACGGCGGCCTCTACCGGAACACGCCGGCGCACCTCCTCGAGCAGGCGGCGGCCGAGGACCTCGCGCTGGTCCACGCCGTGATCGTCAACAAGGAGCAGCGCGTCCCGGACATCGCCTACAGCGGCGCCGGCCTCGACCCGCTGTCGGGCCCCGAGCGCGCCGTGATGCACGGGCAGGAGTTCCACACGAGCTACTGGGGTCACCTCGGGCTGATCGGCCTCAAGCGCCCGACGATCCTGCCAGGCTACGCCGGCTACCCGAACACCGCCGCCGCGAGCCTCGCGCCGATGAACGCCGACGTCGCCGACCTCGCCCACGCGGCCGGCGCGCTGGTCGGCTACGTGCACCCCTTCGACGAGGAGGTCCACCCGTTCGACGCGGCGGAGCCGCTGTCGAACGAGCTGCCGGTCGACGTCGCGCTCGGCAAGGTCGACTACATCGAGGTCGTCGGCTTCGCCGACCATCGCGTCACGGCGGGCGTCTGGTACCGGCTGCTCAACCTCGGCTTCCGGCTGCCGACCGCGGCCGGCACCGACGCGATGGCGGACTTCGCCTCGCTGCGCGGTCCGGTCGGCATGAACCGCGTCTACGTTGCGGTCGCGAAGCCGACGCTCGACGTCGACGAGTGGCTCGCGAACCTGAAGGCGGGCCGGAGCTTCGCGACCAACGGGCCGCTGCTCGACTTCACGCTCGGCGGCGAGCCGATCGGCGGCGAGCTGCGGCTGCCCGCGGGCCGCGGCGTGCCGTACCGCGTGCACCTCGCCTCGATCGTGCCGGTCGACCACCTCGAGATCGTCTGCAACGGACGGGTCGTGCGCGCCGTCCGCCTCGACGGTGCCCGTACCTCCGCCGACGAGCGCGGCACGCTGCCGGTGAAGGACAGCGGCTGGTGCGTGCTCCGGGCCTCGAGCGACCGCGCCGAGTACCCGGTGCTCGACAACTACGTCTACGCGACGACGAGCCCCGTCTACGTGACCGTCGCGGGGCGCGCGCCGCGCTCGCCCGCCGACGCCGCCTGGTTCGCCGCCTGGATCGACCGCGTGCGCGAGTCGACCGACCGCCACCCCGACTGGAACTCGCCGGCCGAGAAGGCCGCGGTGCTCGGCAAGCTCGCCGCCGCGCGCGCCGTCTACGAGCGGCTCGAGTAGCTCACTCGGCGCGCCCGCCCACGAGCTCGAGCGGCAGCTCGGTCGTGTTCTTCGCCTCCTCGAGCACGATCCGCGACTCGATCGCCTGGACGCCGGGCACCTGCGACAGCCGCTTCTGGATGAATTCGTTGTAGTCGTTGATCGTGCGGGTCGCGACCAGCAGGATGAAGTCGAAGTCGCCGATCACCATGAAGCACTGCACGACCTCGGGGAAGCTGACGACCTTCTGCTTGAACTTCGGCAGCGACTGCCAGCCGTGGCTGGCGAGCTTGACGTGCGTGAACACCAGCACGTCGAGGCCGACGCGGTCGCGCGACAGCAGCGCGACGCGCTTCCTGATCACGCCGTTCGCCTCGAGCAGGTTGATACGACGCCAGCACGGCGACTGCGACAACCCCACCCGCTGGGCGATCTCCGCCGTCGATAGCGACGCGTCCTTTTGCAGCGCACTCAGGATGCGCAAGTCCGTTCTGTCCAGCTCCATGGATAATCCGTCCCGAATGGCTGGGTGAAGCAGTTAAACTATCGATCGCAGCCCCCGCCGGCAAGCGTCTTTGGGTGAATTCACCCGGAAGCCGGCGCTACGCTGCTCTGTCGGCCACGGAGAGTGTCTATGCCGCGTCCATCCCGCCTGCACGTGCCGAACGCCCCCGCGCGCCCCGGCGAGGCCCCCGATTTCAGCTACGTCCCGCTCTCGCCGGCCGGCAGCGTCGCCCGTCCGGACGTCGCCGCGCAGGCGGTCGACATCGAGAACCTGGCGGTCGACCTGATCCGGGTGCTCGACGACTCGCACCGCGCGGTGGGGCCGTGGAACCCCCACCTCGACGTCGACGTGCTGCAGGTCGGCCTCAGGCACATGCTGCTGACACGCGTCTACGACGACCGGATGCTGCGCACCCAGCGCCAGGGCAAGATCTCCTTCTACATGAAGTCCACCGGCGAGGAGGCCGTCGCGGTCGCCGCGGCGATGGCGCTGCGGCCGTCCGACATGCTGTTCCCGGCCTACCGGCAGCAGGGGCTGCAGTTCGTGCGCGGCGCGAAGCTCGTCGACCTCATGTGCCAGCTGCTGTCGAACACCCGCGACATGTGCAAGGGCCGCCAGCTGCCGGTGATGTACCACTCCGTGCCCGGGCGGCTGTTCTCGATCTCCGGCAACCTCGCGACGCAGTTCCCGCAGGCGGTCGGCTGGGCGATGGCGGCGGCGATCAAGGGCACCGACGACCTCGCCGCCACCTGGATCGGCGAGGGCTCAAGCGCCGAGGCGGACTTCCACCACGCGCTGCTGTTCGCCTCGGTGTACCGGGCGCCGGTGCTGCTCAACGTCGTCAACAACCAGTGGGCGATCTCGACCTTCCAGGGCTTCGCCGGCGGCGAGCAGCGCTCGTTCGCCGCGCGCGGGCCGGGCTACGGCATCCCGGGGCTGCGCGTCGACGGCAACGACTTCTTGGCGGTCTACGCCGCCACCGAGTGGGCGGCGGAGCGCGCCCGCAAGGGCGCGGGCGCGACGCTGGTCGAGCTCGTGACCTACCGCGCGGCCGCCCACTCGACCAGCGACGACCCGACGCGCTACCGGCCGAAGGACGACGCCGAGCGCTGGCCGCTCGGCGACCCGATCGAGCGCCTGAAGCAGCACCTGATCGCGCTCGGCGAGTGGAGCGAGGAGCGCCACGCGGCGCTCGCCGCCGAGCTCGGCGAGCAGGTCGGCGCGGCGTGGAAGGAGGCGAGCAACTACGGCACGCTGACGGAGGGCCCGCGGCTCGACCGCGACCTCATGTTCGAGGACGTCTTCAAGGACATGCCGCGGCACCTCATCGAGCAGCGCGAGCAGCTGCGCCGCGAGCGGGGCTGACCGCCATGCCACAGATGAACATGATCCAGGCGCTGAACTCGGCGATGGACATCGCGCTCGGCCGCGATCCGGGCGTGGTCGTGCTCGGCGAGGATGTCGGCTACTTCGGCGGCGTGTTCCGCGTCACCGACGGGCTGCAGCGCAAGTACGGCACGCACCGCGTGCTCGACACGCCGATCGCCGAGGGTGGCATCATCGCGGCGTCGATCGGCATGGCGGTCAACGGCCTCCGGCCGGTCGCCGAGATCCAGTTCGCCGACTACATCTACCCCGGCTACGACCAGATCGTCAGCGAGCTCGCGCGGCTGCGCTACCGCAGCGCGAGCGCCTTCTCGGCGCCGGTGACGATCCGCACGCCGTGCGGCGGCGGCATCCGCGGCGGCCAGACGCACTCCCAGAGCCCGGAGGCGCTGTTCGCCCACGTCTGCGGCATCAAGGTCGTGATGCCGTCGAACCCCTACGACGCGAAGGGCCTGCTCATCGCGGCGATCGAGGACGACGACCCGGTGCTGTTCCTCGAGCCCAAGCGGCTCTACAACGGCCCCTTCGACGGCGACCCGAACAAGCCGGCGGTGCCGTGGAGCACGCACCCGAGGGGCGACGTGCCGGACGGCCACTACACCGTGCCGATCGGCAAGGCCGCGGTCGTGCGCGAGGGCCGGGAGATCACGATCGTCAGCTACGGCACGATGCTGCACGTCGCCGAGGCGGCCGCGAAGGGCCTCGGCCTCGACGCCGAGATCATCGACGTGCGCTCGATCGTGCCGCTCGACGTCGAGACGCTGGTGAACTCGGTCGCGAAGACCGGCCGCTGCGTGATCGCCCACGAGGCGACGCGCTTCGGCGGCTTCGGCGCGGAGCTGATGGCGACGATCCAGGAGCGCTGCTTCTGGCAACTCGAGGCCCCGATCGAGCGCGTCTGCGGCTGGGACACGCCGTACCCGCACGCCTTCGAATGGGAGTACTTCCCGGGGCCGCAACGCGTCGCGGCGGCGCTGAAGCGCGTCATGGAGGCCCGATGAGCCGCTACGTCTTCAAGCTGCCTGACCTCGGCGAAGGCACGGTGTCCTCCGAGATCGTCGCCTGGCGCGCCAAGGTGGGCGACCTCGTGCGCGAGGACGAGCCGCTCGTGGAGATGTCGACCGAGAAGGCGGTGATCGAGGTGCCGTCGCCGGTCGCCGGGCGCATCGTCGCGCTGAACGGCAACCCGGGCGACGTGGTCGCCGTCGGCGCCGAGCTCGCGGTGTTCGAGACGGCCGAGGCGGGTGTTCCGGCGGCGCCGTCGCCCGCCGCAGCTCCGACCCCGGCCCCGGCCGCGGCGCCGCCACC
>JBBINS010000142.1:0-7633 GCA_037443765.1 Gammaproteobacteria bacterium | reverse complement strand
CCGAGCGGCCGCCCATCGGCGCCGGCCAGTTGCGCCAGCGCCTGCATCACATCGTCGCGCGTCACCATGCCCGGACCGCCTCCTTGTTCGGAATGTCGTTTTCCGCCTCGTGCATGAGACGGTCGCGCAAGGTTACCACGGTTCCGACGATGACGATCGCCGGTCCTTTCAGCCCCGCCGTGCGCGCGGCGAGCGCCAGCGTCGAGAGTGTCGCGACGACGACGCGCTGGTTCGGCCGCGTCGCGGGCACGGCCTTCGTCGCGCTCGGCCTTCGGCTCGCGTTCGTCCGCGACTGAGCGCCGGCGCGGCGCGGCCCCCGGGCGCGGCGAATCCGGTAGACTTTGCGCCCGCCGATCGGGCGCGTTTCCCGCTGGAACCCTGCTTTGAAAGCGACGATCGAGACACTCGTGAGCGCGGCGCTCGCCGCCCTGCCGCCCGACCTCCTGAGCCCGGAGGCGCGCGCGATCGCGCCCGAGGTCGAGCGGACCCGCGACCCGAGCCACGGCGACTACGCCACCAACGCGGCGCTGCGCCACGCCAAGGCCGCGCGCCGCAACCCGCGCCAGCTCGCCGAGGCGATCGTCAAGGCGCTGCCGGCGGACCCCGCGGTCACGCGGGTCGAGATCGCCGGGCCCGGCTTCATCAACTTCCACCTCGCGCCGTCGGCCTATCACGCCGAACTCGGGCGCGTCCTCGACCAGGGCGCCGCCTACGGCAGCCGCGCGCCCGGCTCCGGCGAGAAGATCCTGCTCGAGTTCGTGTCCGCGAACCCGACTGGTCCGCTGCACGTCGGCCACGGCCGGCACGCGGCGTACGGCGCCGCGCTCGGCAACCTGCTGGTCGCCGCCGGGCACGCGGTGGACCGCGAGTTCTACATCAACGACGCCGGCCGGCAGGTCGACATCCTCGCGGTCAGCGTCTGGTTGCGCTACCTCGAGCGGCTCGGCGAGCCGGTGCCGTTCCCGTCGAACGGCTACAGGGGCGACTACCTGCTGCCGATCGCCGCCGCGCTCGTCGAGACGGCTGGCCACTCGCTCGCCCAGCCGGCGGCCGCGGTGCGCGCCGGCCTGCCGAAGGACGAGCCGGAGGGCGGCGACAAGGAGGCGTTCATCGACGCGATCATCGCCCGGGCGCGCGAGCTCCTCGGCGAGGTCGGCTTCCGCGGCGTCGTCGGCCACGCGCTTGCCGGCATGCTCGCCGACGTCAAGGACGACCTCGCCGGCATGGGCGTCACCTTCGACACCTGGTTCTCGGAGCGCTCGCTCGCGACCAGCGGCGCGATCGACGAGGCGCTGCGGCGCCTCGAGGCGAGCGGCCACACGTACCGCAAGGACGGCGCGCTGTGGTTCCGCGCCACCGCGTTCGGCGACGACGAGGACCGCGTCGTCGAGCGCGAGAACGGCGTCCGAACCTACTTCGCCTCGGACATCGCCTACCACCTCGACAAGCGCCTGCGGGGCTACCAGCGGCTCATCGACGTGCTCGGCGCCGACCACCACGGCTACGTCGCGCGCGTGCGCGGCGGGCTCGCGGCGATGGGCGAGCCGCCGGACTGCCTCGAGGTGCCGCTGCTGCAGCTCGTGAACCTGTTCCGCGGCGGCGAGAAGGTCGCGATGGGCAAGCGCGAGGGCAACTTCGTGACGCTGCGGCAGCTGCGCGCCGAGGTCGGCAACGACGCCTGCCGCTTCTACTTCGTGATGCGCTCGCACGACCAGACGCTGGACTTCGACCTCGAGCTCGCCAAGAGCCGCACCACCGAGAATCCGGTGTTCTACATCCAGTACGCGCACGCGCGCGTCGCGAGCGTGCTGCGCCAGCTGGCCGACCGCGGCCTCGTGCACGACGCCGCGCGCGGCCGCGCGGCGCTCGGCCGGCTCACCGAGGCGCACGAGCGGCGCCTGATGGTCGCGGTGACGCGCCTGCCCGAGGTCATCGAGCTCGCCGCCGCGACGCGCGCGCCGCACACGCTCGTCAACTACCTGCGCGAGCTCGCCACCGACTTCCACGGCGCCTACTCGGCCGGCAACGAGAACGCGGCGTTCCGCGTCATCGTCGACGACGCCGAGCTGCGGGACGCGCGCCTCGCGCTCGTGCTCGCGGCGCGCCAGGCGATCCGCAACGGCCTCGCGATCATCGGGGTCTCGGCGCCGGAGACGATGTGACGGCGCGCGACTACCGCAAGGGCGCGCCGCGCCGGCCGCACGCGGGCGGCGGCACCGGCTTCTCGGGCTGGACCGGGCTTGCGATCGGCCTCGGCATCGGGCTCGCCGCGGCCGCCGGCGTCTGGCAGTACAAGTCGCGACCGCCGGCGGAGCCCGCCGCCGCCAAGGCCAAGAAGCCCGCGCCGATGTCGGCGCGCGACGAATCACCCGACAAGGAGCCGGCGCCCGGCGGCGGCTACACCTTCTACGACCGCCTGAAGAACTTCGAGGTCGTCATCCCGGAGAAGGACAAGGACGTGCACCGGGACCTGCGACCGGCGCCGGAGACCCGGCCCGGCACCTACGTGCTGCAGGCGGGCTCGTACAAGAACTTCGCCGATGCCGACCGGATCCGCGCCCAGCTCGCCCTCGCGGGCGTCGAGTCCAAGGTGCAGAAGGTCACGGTCGACACCGATACCTGGCACCGCGTGCGGATCGGGCCGATCACGAACCTCGACGAGCTCAACCGGATCCGCACGCGGCTCCGGCAGTCGGACATCGACGCGCTCGTGATCCGGGTCGGCGACTAGGGCCCGGCCGCCGCCGCGGGCAGCGGCCGCGCGACCTTGAGGCCGATTGCGAACGCGCCGGCCGTCATCAGCGCCGCGACGTAGAACGGCGCGCCGGGCAGCACCGCGCCGCCCGCTGCGGTCGCCGCGATGCCGAGCGCGAAGCTGACCGTGAACAGCCCGGGGCCGATCAGGCCGAAGAGCCCCATCAGGCTCGAGCCCGCGCCCTGCAGCTCGCCCTGCTCGTGCGCGCCCACGCGCTGCGTCATCAGCGACTGTGCCGCTCCCGTATAGAGCCCGGCGAGCGCGCCGAACGGGATGGCGCACAGGAACAGAATCCCGGTCGGCGCAAACGCATAGAGCGCGTAGGCGATCGTCTCGCAGGCGAGCCCCGCGAGCACCGAGCGGCGCTCGCCGAGCCGGCGCACCACCGGGCCGATCAGCCCGCCCTGCACGATCGCCGTGCAGACGCCGACGAATGCGAGCGTGAGGCCCACCTGCGTCGAGTCCCAGTGGTAGCGGTAGCCCGCGTACAGCACGAACACGCTCGGCAGCGAGTAGTGCGCGACCACGTGCAGCACCTGCATGCTGAAGAGCCCCGTGAGCCCGCGGCGGCCGCGGACGAACTTCAGCGCACCGAGCGGGTGGGCCCGCACCCAGCTGAACTGCCCGCGCCTCGACGGCGGCAGCGACTCCGGCAGCACGAACCAGCCGTAGAGCGCGTTCGCGAGCGTCAGCGCCGCCGCCGCCCAGAACGGCCAGCGCGGGTCGACGCTGCCGAGCAGCCCGCCGAGCGCCGGGCCGAACACGAAGCCCGCGCCCCACGCGGCGCCGACGTAGCCGAACGAGGCGGCGCGCTTCTCCGGCGGCGTCACGTCGGCGATGTAGGCCGAGGCCGTCGAGTAGGTCGCGGCCGTGATGCCGGAGATCACGCGGCCGACGAACAGCCACGCGAGGTTCGGCGCGAGCGCCATCAGGATGTAGTCGAGGCCGAGGCCGGTCAGCGAGACCAGCAGCACGCGCCGCCGGCCGAAGCGGTCCGAGAGCACGCCGAGCAGCGGCGAGAACACGAACTGCATCAGCGCCCAGGCGGTCGCGAACACGCCGTAGGTCTCGGCGGCTAGCCCGGTGTTGCCGTGCTGGAACGTCTCGATCAGCCGCGGCAGCACCGGCACGACGATGCCGAAGGCCAGCACGTCGAGCACGACCGTGACGAGGATGAACGCGACCGCGGCCGGCCGCGCCCGTTCGGCGCTCGGCGCCACGCTCAGTCGTCGGCGCTCTGGCGGAAGTCGACGCCGAGCGAGCGCAGCTTGCGGTAGAGGTGCGTGCGTTCCATGCCGACGCGCTTGGCGAGCTGGCCGACCTTGCCGTTGCAGAGCAGCAGCTGCTGCTGCAGGTACGCCCGCTCGAAGGCCTCGCGCGCCTCCCGCAGCGGCAGCGCGAGCAGGTCCTGCTTCACGAGCGGCTCATCGCGCGGCAGCTGGGTCGCGAGCTCGCGCTCGATCTCCTCGAGCCGGATCTCCTCCTCGCCGCCGAGCAGCAGCAGGCGGTGCACAAGGTTGCGGAGCTCGCCCATGTTGCCGGGCCACGGGTAGTTGCGCAGCCGGTTCTGCGCCGCGACGCCGAAGCGCCGGAACGGCAGGCGTTCCTCGTCGACCAGCCGGTCGACGTAGTAGCGCAGGAGCTCGGGCACGTCCTCGGCGTAGTCCCGCAGCGGCGGCACCCTGAGCGTGACGAGGTTGAGGTGCCCGAGCAGGTCGCGCCGGAACTCCTCGCCGTCGGCGCCGAGCTCGAAGCCGGGCTGCGCGCTCGAGACGAAGCGCACGCCGAGCGGCAGCGGCTGGCGGCCGTTGACCCGGACGTAGCCGCCGGCGTCGAGGTCGGCGACCAGCATGCGCTGCACGGCCGGCACGAAGTCCTCGAGCCCCGCGAGGTAGAGCGTGCCGCCGGCGGCCTGCTCGTAGAGGCCCGACTCGACGGCGCCGTCGCGCTCGGTGCCCCGGAGCCGCGCCGCCGCGCCCGCCTCGTCGAGGCTGCCGCCGGCGACGACCACGAAGGGCTTCTCCGCGCGCGGGCTCAGCGAGTGCAGGTAGCGCGCGAAGGCCTCGCGGCCGGTGCCGGTCTCGCCGAGCAGCAGCACCGACGCGTCGCGCGGCGCGATCTGCTGGATCTGCTCCCGCAGCTGTTGCATCAGGCGGCTCTTGCCGACCGGCGCGACCAGCGGCGGCACGAGCGCGCGGGTCGCGGCGCGATTGCGGCGCCCGGACTCGAGCGCGCGCTCGACGACCCGCAGCAGCTTCGCGAGCGACAGCGGCTTCTCGACGAAGTCGAAGGCGCCGAGGCGCGTCGCCTCGACCGCCGTCTCGACCGTGCCGTGGCCGCTCATCATGACCACCGGGCAGCGCAGCGCGCCCTGGCTCGACCACTCCCGTAGCAGCGTGATGCCGTCGGTGTCGGGCATCCAGATGTCGAGCAGCACGAGGTCGGGCTCGTGGCGGGCGCGCGCGGCGCGCGCCTGCGCGGCGTCGGCCGCGACGTCGACGTCGTGGCCTTCGTCGGTCAGCACCTCCTTCAGGGTGCTGCGGATGTCGGACTCGTCATCGACGACGAGAATGCGCGTAGCGCTCATGCACGCTCTCTCCTCGGCTCCGGCCTGCGGCCGTCTCGGTTCATCGCGGTCGCCAGCGTCTCGCGCGCGGCGTCGTCGAGCGGCAGCAGGATGCGCACGCGCGCCCCGCCGCCGCGGGCATTCTCGGCCTCGATGCGGCCGCCATGCTCCTCGACGATCTTCTTGACGATCGCGAGCCCGAGGCCGGTGCCTTTGGGCTTGCTGGTCACGTACGGGTCGAACATCTGGCCGATGATCTCATGCTGGAAGCCCGGGCCGTTGTCCGATACGACCAGATCGAGCACCGGGTGGCCGCCGACGGCGGTCCGGCGGGTCTCGATCACCACCAGGGCGTCCGGCTGGTCCTCGAGCGCCTCGAAGGCGTTCGTCAGCAGGTTGTTGAGGATCTGGCGGATCCGGCCGCGGTCCGCCTCGACGAGCCCGAGCGCCTCGTCGAGGAACAGCTGCACCTTGACCGGCACGCCGCCGGCGCCGTGCGCGCCCTGCGCGCGGTACAGGTCGGCGACCTCGGTGACCAGCTGGTTGAGGTCGAAGCTCGTCAGCTCCATGGCCGGCGCGCGCGCGTACTCGGAGAACGAGTTGACCATGCGCTTCATCGCCTCGACCTGCTGCACGATCGTGTGCGTCGCGCGCTCGAGGATCTCGGCGTCGCGCGGGTTCATCTGGCCGAGCAGCCGGCGGCGCATGCGGTCGGCCGACAGCTGGATCGGCGTCAGCGGGTTCTTGATCTCGTGCGCGAGCCGCCGCGCGACCTCGCCCCAGGCGGCGTCGCGCTGCGCCTGCAGCAGCGTCGAGATGTCGTCGAACACGATCACCAGCCCGGACCTCGCGCCGTCCTCGGCCGGCAGCGTCGTGCACGCCACCATCAGCTCGCGCCGGCCGCTGTCGGTCTTCAGCTGCAGCTGCTCGCGCCACTCGGTCTGGCCGACGTCGAGGTGGCGCTGGCAGGCCGCCAGGAACTGCTCCGGCAGCGGGTGGCCGGCGGCGACCTCGGCGAACGGCCGGCCGACGCCGGCCTCGAGGTCGGCGCCGAGGATGTTGGCGGCGGCCGGGTTCGCGGTCCGCAGCCGCAGGTCCGCCTCGAGCGAGATCACGCCGGTCGAGAGTCTGGCGAGGATGATCGCGAGGCTGGCGCGTTCCTGCTCGACCGCGGCGCGGCTCTTCTCGGCGTCGGCGCGCGCGCGGGACAGGCGCTTCGTCATGTCGTTGAACGAGTGCACGAGGAAGCCCATCTCGTCGCGCGACGGCAGCGCGAGCCGGAGGTTGAGGTCGCCCTTGCCCACCGCGCGCGTGCCCGCGATCAAGTCCTGCACCGGCTTGACGAGCCGGGTCGCCCAGAAGAACGCCCCGTAGACCGCGCCGAGCGCCGACAGCAGCAGCACGATCGTCAGCGTCAGCGTGAACGTCGACTTGAGGAACGGGCGCTGGTAGAGCCGCTGGCCGTACTGCGAGTACGCGCTCTGCACGCGGTCGGCAAGCCCGCCGAGCTGCTCCGGCACCTCGTAGCTCGCGACCAGCACCCGCGCGTCGCGGCCGGCGGCCGGCGCGAGCGCCGTCGCGGTCAGCACGCGGTAGCCGCCGGTCGGCCCCGGGTCGAGGCTGACGTAGGCACGCCCCTGGCGCGCGGCGAGCAGCACCTCCTCCGACGGCAGGGTCGGCATCGACTCGATGGCGAAGTCGGTGCTGGCCGCGATGATGTGGCCGTGGTCGCCGACCACCAGCAGCTCGGCGGCCCCGGCGTAGCGGCGGTACTTGTCGAGCTGGGCCGCGAGCTCGAAGTCGCGCGCCTCCTTGAGCTCGGCGGTCAGCGTCGCGGTGCGGTTGCCGAACTCGCGCATCCTGAGCGACAGCGCCGCGCGCGACAGTGCGAGCGCGTCATCGAGGCCGCGGCCGACGTTCGGCGTGAACCAGCTGTCGATGCCGCGGTTGATCGCGTTGACCGAGAAGAAGTAGACGACCAGGATCGGCCCGAGCGCGAGCGCACTCGACATCAACACCGCGCGCGCCTTCATGCGCGAGCCCGGCACCTGCGCGCGCCAGTCGCGGGCGAGCTCGTAGAGCTTCCTCGCGATCAGCGCGAGCAGCACGAGCACGCCGGCGGCGTTGATCAGCAGCAGCCACGGCTGCAGCTCGTTGAAGAGGTGCGAATCCTGCGCCGTGCTCGCGAGCAGCACGAGCGAAGCAACGCTCGTCAGCACCGCGAGCGCGGCCAGCACCGTCAGCGCCGCACGGCGCGCGCGTGAACGCGGCGGCGGCAGCGGGCGCGCGTCGGCGACCGCCGCCGCTGCGGC